>CAJUJM010000074.1 GCA_910586755.1 uncultured Lachnospiraceae bacterium | reverse complement strand
TAAACAAAGGGCTTCTCCAAGATATCTCCAGGGAACAAATGTGGGCTTTGTCAGAGAAAAAGTTTGTTGTTTTTAATTTTCCCTCTTGACAAAAGTCACTTCATAACGGAGGTGCATATCAATAGAACTTTTAAAAACAGAAGACAGGACGGTGTTTGATACCTCGGCAATCAGCCGGGGATTTTTCATTTATGGAAAACACCGAAGCTGGAAAACAGGCGTCAATGGCCTGGTCTCCCAGGTTTCCGAAACGGAAATTCTGGTGCAGTTTTTGCCGGATATCCCAAATACCGCAAAGCATTACCTGATTCAGGCAGAAGAGGTAAAGCGGGAGGAATGGAAGCTTCTGATATCGGGAGATTTACAAAACATTTTTGAGGTGAACGGCAATGGAACTGCATGAACTGATAGGAAAACGGCTGTCAGAGGAAAAAGAGGTGGCAGGGCTTTTAACAAGATTTTATGAAAGCCCTGCCATTTTTACACCAAAAGCCCCTGGGGATGAGGACCAGGGATGGGGCGGCCTGCCCGGTTATCCAAGAATCGTCTTTACACTGGACTTGTCAGCTAATGAAGAGCGAAAAAGTCAGGGGAGTGTGAGTCTTGCGATGTTTGCAGAAAAGAGAGGAACCTTTGACTTTGAAAATGCAGTCAGTCAGATAAGGAAATGTTTGTGTTCCGTTCTTTTTACATCAGAAGGGGAAAGTACATACTGCCTGGCCTGGAATCGCAGGGGCAGATTTACAGAAGGAGAAACCATCTGCAGCCAGGAGATACAGCTGGATATTCTGGAATATCCGTGCCAGTTATCTGCGGAACCGGATCCGGTAGACAGCCTGAACGCCTGGCTGAAAGATATTTTTCCGGAAAGCAGGGTTCTGTGGATGGATCAGCCGGGACAGGAGGAAGAAATAACCGCCCGGTCGCCGGTATTCTATGTCCGGCTGGAGGAAGAGAAAGAAAATCAGGCCCAGTCCACCTTTGCGGTGACATGGATGACCTGTACTTTGGCAGTTCATGTATTATGTCAATCCCCGGAAAACAGAAGCAGCTATACAAGAATAATGGCGAAACATTTAAGCATGGAAGAAGAATTTGCCATGCTGGATGGGTCGCCGTTTTTTGTAAAGGAAATTTCTGTGACCCCGGGGCCTACCTATCTGCCAACCGGGCAATTGCGGATAACCGGACAGTATGGAATCTTAAGGAACACGGAAAAGAAGAAAGCAATCCGAAAGATTCAATCAAATTATCAATAACAATTCAGACAATTAAAAGGAGCTAACAGGAGGTTATAGTGGAAGAGAAACAGTCAGGAAGGAAACAGACAAAAAGCGCAGAGAAAGCCAGTCCGGCAGAATCCCTCTATACAGTGGAAGAGCTGGCCGGAGCCCATGAGGAACACTTTCCATGCAGGGCAGCCCTGGTAACAGCAGCCTTAAAAACGGCCGGAAAATCGCTGTATACCTTGGCGGAGGCGAAAAAAGCAGTAAATGATTATGGAAAAACACCAGTAAAACAGAGAAAGGACAGGGAATAAAATGGCAGGAATTTTTACAGACGGAGTTGCAGAAATCCGTCCGGGAACTTATTTTAATGTGAATACCAATGATGGATCAAAGGTTATCGGAGCCAAAGACGGAATTGTGGGAGTGGTGTTCCAGGGAACCTTTGGCCCTCTCAATAAAGTAGTGAAGCTTACCGCGGATGAGGGGGCTTTTCCCATTTTTGGAGATGGAGGAAATGTGGACGCAATTGAATACGCCTTTTTGGGCGGAGCGGATACCGTTTTGGCAGTGCGCGTAGGCGCGGAAGGGACAGAGGCAGCCGTTCAGTTAGGAGAGATTGTTACCATAAAGGGAAAATATCCCGGATCCAGGGAGTTTTCCGTCAGTGTAAAAGACAGTCTTACTGATAAAGCCAAAAAAGAAATCAGTTTCTATTCCGGGAGCCGCCGGATAGAGAGTTATGTCATTGCAAAAAGCACAGACAAGGAAGGGGCGGCTTTGGCGGAAGCTATGAGGAAATCTGCCCGCTTTACGGCGCAGGTAAATACAGACGGGCAGCTGGAACCAGTATCCCAAAAGGCATTTACTGCTGGAACGGATCCGGAAGCCACAGTGGAGAACTATTCAGAAGCACTGGAAAAATTAGAATCCCACTACATGAATGCCCTGTGCGTAGATACGGAAAACCCGGCAGTGCATCTGCTGTTAAAGACGTTCTTAGATGGGGCCTATGACAATGGCCTTTTTACCTGCGGCATTGTGGCAGAGCTTAGCAGTCAGACATTGGAAGACCGTATTGCCAACGCCCTTACCTATAATGATGAGAAAATGATTTATCTCTTAAATGCCCATGTGGGAATGTCAGAAAAGGATCTGGACGGATATCAGACCGCTGCAGTAGTGGCGGGGATGTATGCCTCCTATTCCAGTAATAAAGCTCTTACCCATAAGATTTTGCCGGGAGTGTCAGAGCTGAAAGAGGTTTTGCCCCCGGCCCGGATGGAGTCTGCCGAGACGAAAGGCTGCCTGGTGCTGTCAAACAGTCCGGCGGGAAAATGCTGGATCGATAACGCCATTAATACCCTGGTGGAGCTTCCGGAGAATAAAGATGCAGGCTGGAAGAAGCTCCGCCGGACAAAGACCCGGTTTGAGTTAATGTACCGTATGAATACCACGGCCGATAACCTGGTTGGGAACGTGGACAACGATAAAAATGGCCGGGAAACCGTCATTGCCAACTTAAACGAAGTGGGAGCGGCTATGATCCGGGAAGGAAAGCTGGTTTCCTGTACAGTAACGGAACATCCGGACAAGACGGCCGATACCGATTATGCATACTTCCTCATCAGCGCAGTGGATAAGGACAGTATGGAACATTTGTACTTATATTACAATTTTTGCTACAGCACTAACGGAGGGGAGGAATAATTTATGGCGAAGTTAAACACAAGAGCCGGAGCAGATGCCCGGCATATGAGAACGGGAAAAGACGGCGCATTTTACAGCAGTGACGGGGTATTGTTAGCGACAATTGAGAGCTTTCAGTCCCAGGCCGCCTTTAACAATGCAAAATACTCTGTCCTGGGGGACGCCCAGGAGCATGAAGGATTAAACACCTTCGGAATCACCTTTACCGCCAGCCAGGTGGTAATTGAAGACGATCAGTTCATTGAGGATTTATTTGACTTTATGAATGAGCAGATCATGCCGGAATGGAGTTTCCAGGGCGTGCTTCAGGGAAGAAACGGATCCCAGGAGCGGGTGGTTTACCGGGAGGTAATCCCGTCCGGAACCATTGATTTACAGAATATCGGGGTAGGAGACGCCATTAAGCGATCCTGGAGCTTCTTCGTAAATCAGGTTCCGGAGCTGCAGAGCAGGCTTACGGTAGATCGGTAATGAAAAGCCCGCTCTGCTATAAATAAAGCATAAAGGGAAGTTAATTAGTGAAGTTTCAGCTTTGTAAGGAGAGCTTCTTGGAGTACCTGAGAGAAATTAATACCTTGTTCTAAAGCAGCTTTGTTTAACCAGGCCGGAATGGACAAAGTCTTTTTTACAGATTTTTCAAAATGCTCTTTTGCATAAGAGCAGACATCCACAGATACCATGTTTACAAAATGAGAAGGAACAGGAGAGCCTTCATACAACTCTTTCAGTTGTCCTTCAACAGAGAGTGTCGTAATCTCGGAAGCTACTGGGACTAATTCATTATTTTTTTGGCACTCATAAAGATAACCAGCCAGACAATCAATAGCCATAGACATGGCATCTTCCAGGGTATCTCCACAAGTAGAAAGCCAATTCAGGTCAGGAAAGAAAACAGAATAGCCGTTTTCTTCTTTACAGAAACAAGCAGGATACACAGACAACATATAATATACCTCCTATAGGACGGCAGGACTATTTCAGTCCTGCCTGTTTTAAGATGGAATTTTCGGTGCCTTTTGGCAATGCTTTGGAGTGAAAAGGAATCGTAACTTTTCCATTCTTTATCGGGTATATGTAATGACGGTGTGAACCGGTTTGAGACTTAAACACCCAACCGTCAGAAAGGATGATTCTTTCCATCTCGATTGGCTTTTTGGGCATTTCCTATTCCTCCTTACAAGGGGGATTATAATATAATATACGTATAAAAGCAATACGTATAAAGATTTGGTTTTATGAAGAAAAGATAGAAAAACTATAAAGCAGTTTTTTTAATCCAAAATTTATACAGGAGGACAAACAAAATGAAAATCCATAATGAAGAAAACACAGCAGCAAGCCAGGAGGAGCTTACCGCCCAGTCCCACAGCATCCTGGAAGGCATCATTGCCGCTGCCCGGAATGTGGCGGAGGAGACCCAGGAAATCCAGGTATCCAGAAACGGGGTAAAGTATTTTAACCTGGTTATCCGGCCGGTATCCGAGAAAAAGAGCAAGGACTTGAGGCAGAAATGCACCAGTTATAAGAAAAACCGCACCTATGGGGTGAAAATGCCGGAAGACACGGACATGACAAAATTCCGTTCTATGTTAATTTACGAGGCGACGGTCAATAAGACGGAGACCTGGGATAACAAGGAACTGTGGAAGGCCCTGGAGAGCCAGTACCCGGTTGTAACCGGATGGGAAACCATTGACCAGGTATTGCTGGCAGGAGAAAAAGAGCGGATCGTAGACGCCATCAGCGCTCTTTCCGGCTATCGGGACGAGGACGAAGAGGCATTGGAAGACACCGTAAAAAACTCATCCGGGCCGGATGTAAAGAATTCGTGATCCGGCATCGGGCAATCCAGGATTTAAAACTATTGCCAAGCCAGTTTGAGGCCCTTTCCTGCGTGGACAGGGCCTTTCTGTCAGCATCTATTATTGTAGAAAACAACCTGGACGGAGAAAACCAGGAACAGGGAGGTGAGTAAGAGTGGCAAAGACAATAACCATTGATATTTCCGTTTTTGACGGAATGGAAAAGTCTGCCCGGAAATTAAAGAAGGGTCTGGATATGGCAGACAATGCCAGCAAACAGGTGAAGCGGGCGTTAAAGGAACTGAACCGTGAGCGAATCGAAATTTTAATGGAAGCCCGGGATCACCTTTCTCCTGTTCTTCAAAAGACCCAAAGCAGCTTAAAGGAATTAACCGGAAAAACCTGGAATGTCACGTTAAAGGCAACAGATTATGTAACACGGCCTGTCAGGGGAATTTTAAGTCTTCTGTCATCTGTCCGCAATATGACCTTTGGACTGGAAGGGGCTTTTGGAGCCATGGCAGCTCCTGCAAATATTGCCGGAGACTATGAACAAAGCGAAAGCCCTAAGCTGTCCCTTACCCTTGGCTTTGACCTGGAAAATACAGAATCCAAAAGTATAAAAGGCTTCCTTGGCACTGTTTCTGACAAGTTCCGAAATACACTTATAGAAAAGTGGGAGACAGGCCTTTGGGAAGGATTAAAACCGGGGCTGGAAAAAGTTACCGGTTGGCTGGATGACAACGAAGATAAGATCCTGGGGTGGCTGGATCGCCTGCAGGAGATGGGGGCAGAGCTTGGCAGTTTCCTTACCAGGCAGATAGAAGGCGTTCAAAAAGCGGCGGAAAAGCTAATAGAAGATCCGGTTTGGAAAGGCGCAGACTTTTTTGGAAAAATAGAAATTGCCTGGGATCGCTTAATAGGGGAACCATTTTCCCAGTGGTGGAATTCACAGGGAAAAGAGCAGATAACAGAAGCAGCCGGAGAACTGGGCAGCTTTTTGGGAACAGGATTTAACCAGGGGATTCTGGCAATCGTCGGAGTCGTAAATAGCGGCGCGGCAGAAGAGGGGCTGTCCGTGGGAAAAAGCTTTGTAGATGGATTTTTAGAAAGCTTTGAGGGACAGAAAATCAGCGCCGCATTGCAAGAGGCAATATCCAGAATATATAAAAGTTCCTTTTTCGGAGGCGGAACATCCATTCTTTCCACCGCACTGGTGGGTATGGCTGGTTTGAAAGGTTTAGAAGCGGGAACGGTAATTGGAAAAGGGGCAATGAATATCTTTTCTGCAATAAAATCCATATGGAAGTTGCTTCAGCCGTCATCTGGCGCTGTTGCATCATCCGGAACAGCCCAGGCAGCGGCAGCAGCGGGAACTGCTTCCGGGGCTGCAGCCGGGACAGGGATTTCCCTTTCTACGATGGCGAGCATTGCCGGGGGAGTGCTGGCTCTTATGGGGCTTGGCTCGGCGGTGAGAGACATTCGCGCGTCCAGGAGAACCGCCATAGCAGAGAATAGAGAGAGGCTGATGAAAACCGGGCTTGCAAAAGGCGGATTGGTTGCCGCAGGCGCAGGTATAGGAACCCTAATCGCGCCTGGAGCAGGCACATTTGTGGGTGCCGGGATGGGAGGACTGGCGGCTCTTTGGGGCGGGGATCTCCTGTCAGATATGTTTCGATCAGATAAGGAGAAGGCATTAGACGCCCTGACAGAGCTGGGGGATGATCTGGAGCAGGCGGTAGAAAATTATAACGAAACGGTCTCTAAAGTAGATGTGGCGAAGGAGCTGTTAGGGGAGTATGAGGAGTTAAAAAAGGGCCTGAATGACGGAGAATTTGACGGGACAAAGGCAGAGGAAGCCCAGGTGCGGATGAAACAGATTTTGAAGGATTTGCAGGACATGTTTCCGGCTATGATTACTCAGTATGAGAAGTTAAATGGGCTGAGTGATGTCAGGATAGAAAAGCTTGGGGAGGAGCTTGATTATATAGAAAAAAAGTCTAAGCGGGAACTGGAGCAGGAGAACCGCCATCTAAAGGTAGGGCTGCAGGAGGTGAAGCAAAATCTTCCGGAGATTATATCAGGTTATAAGGAAGACGAGACTCGACTAGAAATATTGCAGCCAGAGTGGGAGAAATCGTATCATTATACTGACAAAATGACGGATATTATTTTACAGTATCAGACTTTGGATCCTAAAAGTGAGGAAGCAAAAAGACTTATTAAAGAGGCCAATGCACTTTATGAGGAGTATAATAATGAGTCTCTTAATGCATGGGAAATGAGTGCTTTTGCAGATGAGGTAAGAAAAAAGAAAGGAGAAAACCGTAAAAGACTTGATGAAATAGACGAGCTCTGTGCCGCTCTAAACGACCGGAAAGCCCAACTAAAAGAATACTATGATTCCTCAGTATTAGTTAAAGAACTAGATGCCGGTATTAATTTAGATGAAGAACGGAGAAAATTAGAACTCTTTCAGTCTGCCTATGAGATTTTAAAATTAACAGGTGAATTGGATCCAGAGACAGCAGGAATGGTGGAACAAGTCCTTCCCGGCTTTTCAGAACAAGATGAGAAATGGGAAAAGATGAAAATGCTGGCGGACGGAATAGCTGAGATTCAGGAGAATGTCCAGCCGGTTCTGGAAGTCATAGGCGAATTAAACCAGGAGCTGGATATTCTGCCAGAGGATATAAAAATTAATATCAGATGGGATTTTACTGGCCCATCGCTTGAGGAAACCATGCCGAGGAGGAAAGAAGGTTATACATTCAAAAGGCTCACTCATGGAAAAGAACCTGGTAAGCGGGCATTGGGAGGATTTACTTCCGGGCCGGAATTATCCTGGATCGGGGAGGATGGGCCGGAAGCGGTAATTCCCTTGTCTGGGAAATACCGGAGGAGAGGTCTTGAATTATACCAGAAGACAGGACGATATCTTGGAATAGGATTTCACAAGGAAGGCATCATTTACAATATGGCAGAATCTCCGGCTCCCGTGTTCTTTCTCGGACAGACACGCACAAGAAAGGAAAACGGAACCACTCAGGTGCAACTGTCCTTTAACCCACAAAACATCATTCAGGTAAATGGGACAGATTCACAGGAAGTAATGGAAACAAAAGTCCGGCAAAGCTTGTCCAGCATGTTAGATGAGATGGCCGCTGATATAGCCAGGATGGTACTCAGGGCCAATGGGAATATTCCAGGTGAGATAGCATGATTTATTTAGATACTTTTATCTTTCCTTCGCCACCGGATCGGATAGGAATCAATGGGGGAGCGGTATATCAGACCTACAGCCTGCTTGCCGGGAGGGCATCTATACCTGGCGGGAAAGACATTAAGTCTGTTAAAATGGTCGGGTACATTCTAAAGAAAGCAGAAAGGAAAGCCTATCCATATCATCTGATTCATTGTGAATAGAAGCAGATGATATGGGTGGATAGATAGGGGATTTTATTAGTTCCATCCGTATATTGAGCAGTAGCCATCGTTAACTGTTATTGAATAACCATCAAAATATGGGGAATCGGCTTCTTTATAGCCCGGATATACAAACACAGTGGCGACTGAGCGAAAAGAAAACTCTGCTTCTGGGGGCTCTGCGCTAGGAATATAATGTTGCTCACTGATTGAATAGTATTTAATCCCATAAGGATTGTCTGAAAAACCGGCTTTAACGAAGTCTGATTTTCCAGAAGAAGGGTTAAGTCCATTTTTTAAGGTACAGGGGGAAGTTTCATCTATGGAGATATAAGCGAGAAGTCCTTCATTATAACCTGTCTCCAAGCCTAAATCCTCGTAAATATACATTTTACCACCAAAAAGGTCAGTATCTGTGTAATCAGCCACCCCCAGAATCTCAGCCGCATCATCATGAGGCATATACAAAGAAAGCTCTTTCCCATCGGGAAGAACCACAATGAGATCTTCAGGAAAAGCGGTGGAATCTTGCTGCTTTGAGCAGGCTGGCAAAAATAAGGTGGAAATAAGTAATACAGTAAATAAAAATTTTTTCATAATGGTTTCCTCCTGGAAATAAACTGGTAAGTTAATGATACTATCTGTGAGGGAAAATAGCAAGGAGAAAAGGAGGGATACCAAGGGGGGTAAAAGGGAGTGGAAGGGCATTATCTTGAAGTAGGATCTCACAAGGAAAGCACTATTTACAATATGACAGAATCTCCGGATCCTATGTTCTTTCCCGGACAGACACGCACAGGAAAGGAAAATGGAACTACCCAGTTACAGCTGTCCTTTAACCCCCAAAACATCATTCAGGTAAACGGAACAGATTCACAGGGAGAAATGGAAACAAAAGTCCGGCAAAGCTTGTTCGGTATGTTAGATGAGATGGCTGCTGATATAGCCAGAATGGTACTCAGGGCCAATGGGAATATTCCAGGAGGTGAGATAGCATGATTTATTTAGATACTTTTACCTTTCCGTCTCTGCCAGAGCGGATCGGAATCAGCGGGGGAACGGTATATCAGACCTACAGCCTGCTTGCCGGGAGGGCGTCTATACCTGGTGGGAAAGATATCAAGTCTGTTAAATGGTCTGGCACATTCTTTGGGAGGAAGCGGCGCAGAACCGTATTGGTTCAACAATGGGAAGAACCGGCGGAATGTATTCGGCTTTTAGAGGATGCCATGAAAAGCGGGAAAACCTTAAATCTGATTGTAGACGAAGCGCCTGTTAACTTGGATGTAACCATCTCTACATTAAGCTATGAGGCGTTGGGGGCATATGGAGATATTGAGTATACAATAGAACTGGAGGAAGCATCTGCATTAAAGGTTTATACAGTTTCTGAAAAAAACATCCAACCCTTGGCCAAAACAGTGGAAACCCGCCCGGAAACACGTGCCAGTCAGGCATACACAGTAGTTTCCGGGGACAACCTGTGGAAAATCGCCAGAAGGTTTTATGGCAGAGGCGGAAGCAGCTGGAAAAAAATATATGACGCTAATGCAGCGGTCATTGAAGAGACCGCAAAAAAATACGGAAAAACATCATCTGATAACGGCCATTGGATTTATCCGGGCTGTATCTTAACCATACCATAGAAGTTAGGAGGAGAGTGCCATATTGGATGTAGGAAAACTTAGATACCGTCGGATCCTACTGGAGGAAGCTATGAAAGGAAAAGGCTGACAAAAAAGGGAAAGTCCACCCATACCATCTGATTCATTATGGATAGAAGCAGCGATGTGTACGGGTGGATAGGGGTGGACGTTTGATTAGTCCCATCCGTATCTGGAACAATAATCATCACAGACAATAATCGAATAACCTTCAAAAGAAGGAGAGTCGGCTTCTCTGTAAGAGGGAAAGATCAATATAACAGGTGCAGAGTGAAAAGAACATTCTGAATGAGGATGTTCTATGCTAGGAATATAACGTCCATCATTAATTATATAATACTTAAGCCCAGAAGCCTCTTCTGAAAAACCGGCTTTAATAAAGTCAGATTTGCCAGAAGAAGGGTTAAGGCCATTTTTTAAGGTACAGGGAGAAGTATTATCTATGGATATATAAGAGAGAAGTTCTTCGTTGTATCCTATTTCTAGACCTAAATCTCCATAAATACTTACTTTACTGTCCCAAAATCCATCATCTATGTAATCAGCGGCCCCCAGAATCTCAGCCGCATCATCATGAGGCATATACAAAGAGAGCTCTTTACCATTAGGAAGCACCACAATGAGGTCTTCAGGAAAAGCAGTGAAATCTTGCTGCTTTGAACAGGCTGAGAGAAATAAGATAGAGATAAGTAAAATAGTAAATAAGAACTTTTTCATAGAGGTATCCTCCTGGAAATAATCTGTAAGCTAATGATACTATCCAAGAGGGAAAATAGCAAGAAGAAAAGGTGATGTGGGACAAAAGGCTATGAGGTAAAAGAAAGTTACAAAGACAGCAGAGGGAACCCCCCATATCGTCTGATTCACTGTGACAGAAGCAGTAATATGTACGGGTGGGCGGATAGATAAGGGGGACATCTGATTAGTCCCATCCATATTTGGAACAGTAGTCATCAGTAACTATTATCGAATAACCGTCAAAATACGGGGAATCGGCTTCGCTATAGGGGGGAAAGAGGAATATAGTGGGCACAGAGTGAAAAGAATATTCTGTGTCAGGAAGGCCTTTACCTGGGGTATAGTGTCCATCGCTGATCAAATAATATTTAACTCCAGGAGCATCTTCTGAAAAACCATCTTTAACAAAATCTGATTTTCCAGAAGAAGAGTTAAGACCATTTTTTAAAGAACATGGAGAAAGCGCATCTACGCGTATATAAGCAAGAAGTCCATCCTTATAGCCTATATCTAACCCTAAATCTTCATAAACATACTGTTTACCTCCTAAAAAGTAAGCATCCGTATAGTCAGTAGCTCCCAGAATCTCAGCCGCATCGTCATGGGGCATATACAAAGAAAGTTCTTTCCCATCGGGTAGAACTACAACGAGATCTTCAGGAAAAGAGGTGGAATCTTGCTGTTTTGAGCAGGCTGAGAGAAATAGGGTGGAGATAAGTAAAATAGTTTCCATAAAGGTATCCTCCTGGAAATAATCTGTAAATTCATGATACCATCCAGGAGGGGAAATAGCAAGGAGAAAAGGGCGGCGCCAGGGCAGAAGGCTACACAGTAAAAGGAAGTCCGTCCGGAAACACCAACTGGACAGGCATACCCAGTAGTTTCCGGGGATAATCCTTTTACAAAATCCTCTTTTGTGGTAGAATAATATATTATACGAAGGGGGATAAGGTATTATGAGAAAAACAGAACGATTTATAACAATGTTACTAATGACGGCCATTATGCTTGCTGGGTGCGGGAGCAAAGAAAGTACGCCAACACAAAGTGAGAGTGTGGTTACGGAAACGGAATCTGAAAGCCAAACGGATGAAGATGAAAAAGAAATTGAGAATTTGTATGAAACCGAGGAACTTGTCACAAAGACGATAGGGGATATTGAATACCAGATTCCAAAGGAATGGGAGGGCGATTGCGAAGAAACAGAAAGCGGAATATGCTATCATTATGAGGGGGGATACATCTGGGTTTGGAGCACAACAGACTTTATCTACGGAAAAAAATATTCAGATATACCGGATGAGAAAAAGAAAATAGAGTTGCAGCAATGTACGAGTGACGCAGTATCAGATCTAATGATGTTCAAGTTGGGAGAAACAAGTTTCAATAAAAATAAAATATTGTTAGAAAATTTTTTTGATATTGGCAACCAAGATGCTTATCAAGCCATCTGTTCTATAAGCAGAGATGATGGGAAATTTATGTCAAAATCTATTTCTATAGTGTCAAACAATACAATATATGTATTTGCAATGCTTAAAAATGCTGATTTGGAAGATAAAATAGACTTTCATTATGAGCAATTAATAGATAGTATCCGTGGAAATAATAGGCTTGAGGATGATGGGAAGATTAAAAGCGAAGAGGAATATCTTGAAAAATTCAGTGAAATTTCCACTCGGTTAAAAGAAATATATAAAAAATATGCTTTGGATTTGATCCCATATTCCGAAGAAGAGAGTAAGGATTATTTTGAAATTGTTATAACAAGTAGCAAAGAGCTTGCAAGACGCGGAAGTGAACTTGAATCAGAAGAAGAAATTGTAGATGACGATCTGTATGGTCCATTTTGCTTATCTGCTGGATATTTGTGCAATAATTATGATGAAGATACAGAATATGGAAAAGTAGGAAATAGGGCATTTGATTTAGCTTTATATATTGCTATCGGCGATAATAAAAATAGGGATAAAGTATTAGAGGAATTTGATATTATAGCTAAAAATCACGGAATGGAAATGATGACAATTGATGATTTCAAAAGCAAAGAAAAAGGAGTGGAAGAAGATGGCGTGGATATTAAGGAAAGTATAGCGTTATCGACAGGAAAATACATTGTTGGAGAGGATATTCCTTCTGGAAAGTATGATATTATTGGCGTATCAGAAGGGTACGTTAGCGTGTGCAGCCAGGGAAAAACTTATGGAGATGTTTTACATGAACTTATTACGCCAGGGGAAGTGGTTTATGCGAATGTAAGATTGGAAGATGGATATGAAGTAGAAATCGTTGTGGGTGGGAAAGTGCAATTACAGCCAAAATAATATTGATAGTGACATCAAAGAATTAGAAGCCGGGAACTTATGAACAGGTTCCCGGCTTTTACTCTGCCGCTTTTTAAAATAGGATTTAGGAGGAAAACACATGTTGGATATAGGAAAACTTAAATACCGTCTGATTCTGCTGGATGAAAATGGAGTGCAGTGTGATTTAAAGGATGTAGTTCAGGATCTTGGATATGAGGAGAACGAAAATGAGCTGGCGTCCCGGATTACATTTCATTTGGCGGATGTTGACGGGGCTTTGGAGCTGTGCAGGAATGGCCGGATGGTATTTCTGCTGGCAGGATTTGACGGAAACGATGAGGAAATATGCCGGGGAACCTTAAAAACCTGGCGGCATACATACGGCCTTACAGCCCGTACCGCAGATTGCACCGTGTATGACACACTGTATCAACTGGATAAATCTCAGGATAACCGGTATATTTCCTCCGGGCGCACCACAGCTCAGGTGTTTGCGGAGATTGCCGCAGATTGGGGGATTGAGATGGAATACCATGGCCCGGATGTATCTCATGGAGCCATGCCCATGAAGAACAAAACCCCGGCAAAAATGTTTTTGGAACTGTTGGATGACGCCAGGAAAAAAGGGGCTGGAGAGTACATATTGCGGGCTGTTCAGGGAAAAATCGTGGTATCCCCCGTTTTTTCTAACAAAACGGTTTACCTGTTTGGAAGAGACAACACCGTCCGGGTTACGTATCAGGAAAACATTTCTGACTTGGTAACCAGGGTTAAGGTGTTGGGGCAGTCAAAGAAAGACAACGCCGCGCCGGTAGAAGCCGTGCTGGATGGGCGGACAGAGTTTGGCATACTCCAAAAAATCTATCAGCGAAACAGTGACGAGACGATTGAGGCAGCCAGGCAGGCGGCAGCGGAACTGTTAAAGGAAGAGGGGGAGCCAAAAGAAGAGATGACCTTAGAGCTTCCGGATGTGCCCTATGTAAGGAAAGGGGACGCCATCTACTGCGACAGGCTGGAAAAGGCGGACGGATATTACCGGGTGTTAAGCGTCAGTCACGACTGCGGCGCAAGGACAATGACCCTTAAAGTAAAAAAGGCAGAACAGATTCAAGCATTACAAGAAGGAAACCAGCAAACAGGGGCCTATGGGGCAGGCAGCGAAGTGACGTTTTCAGGAGGCATGCATTATGTCAGCTCTGACGCCGGGGCAAAAGGCTATGCGGTAAAAGGAAAGGGCCGGGCAAAGATTACAAAGACAGCAGAAGGGAAAGCCCACCCATATCATCTGATTCACTGTGATAGAAGCAGCAATGTGTATGGGTGGGTGGATGCAGGGACGTTTGGTTAGTCCATCCGTTTTTCATACAATAATAGTCAGTGATTTCCGTAGATGGAAAGGGGGTGATAGAATGTCAAACAAAGGGAATAAAGGCGCTTCTGCCTTAGCAACCGCAATCAGCGTAATTGCATCCGGCCAGGTGCCAAAAGACAGGCTTATTGATCTGGGGAAAATTCGAGGCGATTACAGCCTGGTAACGGATACATTCTCCGTACCAATCCCCCGGGGCAGCTGGCTGGTATTAAAGCACCTGTTGATAGAACCGTGTAAAAATGAGGAATGTACCTGCGGCCATCAGGTTCTAAAGCCCGGGGATCGGGTGGCAGTAGCCTGGGCAGGCAAAGAAGCGGTTGTAATTGGCGTCATAACAAGAATATAGGGGGAGGTGATACAATGCCGCAACAGTTATTTCCGGTAATAACAAGGCAGGAAAATTTAAAAGTAAGCAGCCGGTATGACAGCCGGTACAAACGTTCCTATAGATGGGATTTTGAAACCGGAGACTTTGTACGGGACGGAGCCAGACGAGTGCCGGGATGCCATGGGCAGGAGACGTATAAAACCTGGTGTATGAAAGCGGTTATGACAGAGCGATGGACTTGCCTGGCATACACCGGCGAGATAGGGGCTGAGATGACGGCCGCTTTTGGAAAGCCATCGAGAAAGGCTCAGGAATCCGCAATTGAAAGAACAATCAGAGAAACTTTAATGACCAATCCCAGGACGGAATACGTCCGGGGTTTTTCTTTTTCCTGGGAAAAAGACAGTGTAAGAGTTTCCTTTACAGTAAAAGGAATTGATTATGACAGCTTTCCCATGGAAGTGTAGGAGGAAGGCAAATGCGAAGCATTTCTTAAAATGCCTTCCGACGACCTGGCAGGTGACGCGCAGCGACGCGTGCCGATACAATATGGGAGGAAGGCAAATGCGAAGCATTTCTTAAAATG
>CAJUJM010000073.1 GCA_910586755.1 uncultured Lachnospiraceae bacterium | reverse complement strand
TATAGAATAAAACAAAAATTTTGACAAAAAAAGTACAGGTTTTACAAGGCCTGTAAGCATCTTTTTCATTATCAAACTGTCAAACACCCGAAAATCTGCTGGTAAAAATTCACCAAACCCTTGAATCCGCAGGAAAAATATAGTACAATCGTTCATAATATGCCGGAATTAGATTTTTTAAACGCAGAAAAGGAGAACAATCATGAACTTGGTTACTGTAAGAGAATTATATAAAAACCGTGATGCGTATCTGGACAAAGAAATTTCTGTAGGCGGTTGGGTGCGGAGTGTGCGCGATTCCAAGACATTTGGATTTATTGTAGTCAACGATGGTACGTTTTTTGAAACCCTTCAGGTAGTTTACCATGATACCATGGCAAATTTCGCAGAGGTGTCCAAGTTAAACGTGGGCTCTGCCATTATCGTAAAAGGCGCTCTTGTGGCAACTCCACAGGCGAAACAGCCCTTTGAAATCCAGGCCACTGAGATTGAAGTAGAAGGGGCTTCCGCACCGGATTATCCCTTGCAGAAAAAACGTCATTCTTTTGAATACCTGCGGACCATTTCTCATTTGCGTCCCAGAACCAACACCTTTCAGGCCGTATTCCGCGTGCGCTCTCTGATTGCTTACGCTATCCACCAGTATTTTCAGGAGAGGGATTTTGTGTATGTCCATACCCCATTAATCACCGGAAGCGACTGTGAGGGCGCCGGTGAGATGTTCCAGGTTACCACTATGGATTTAAACAATATCCCTAAGACCAGTGACGGCGCGGTAGACTTTACTCAAGACTTTTTTGGCAAACCCACTAACTTAACTGTTTCCGGCCAGTTAAACGGGGAAACCTACGCCATGGCCTTCCGCAACATCTACACCTTCGGTCCCACCTTCCGCGCAGAGAACTCCAATACTACCCGCCATGCGGCTGAGTTCTGGATGATCGAGCCGGAGATCGCATTTGCAGACTTAAATGACAATATGGATCTGGCTGAAGGCATGTTAAAATATATTATCCGCTTTGTATTGGAGAACGCTCCTGAGGAGATGAACTTCTTTAACCAATTTGTGGACAAGGGCCTGTTAGATCGGTTAAATGGTATTTTGAATTCTGAGTTTGCCCGTGTTACCTATACGGAAGCTGTGGAGATTCTGGAAAAGAACAACGACAGCTTTGATTACAAAGTATTCTGGGGCTGCGACCTCCAGACAGAGCATGAACGCTATTTGACCGAACAAATTTATAAAAAACCTGTTTTTGTTACCGATTATCCTAAGGAGATCAAGGCTTTTTATATGAAGCTTAACCCGGACGGCAAAACGGTTGCTGCAGTAGACTGTTTAGTTCCTGGTATCGGCGAGATTATCGGCGGCAGCCAGAGAGAGGATAATTACGAAAAGCTGCTGGCCCGCATGAATGAGCTGGGCTTAAATCCGAAGGACTATGATTTCTATCTGGATCTGCGTAAATACGGCTCTACACGCCACGCAGGTTTTGGGCTGGGCTTTGAGCGCTGCGTAATGTATCTGACCGGAATGTCCAATATCCGGGATGTACTCCCCTTCCCCAGAACTGTAAATAATTGCGAGTTATAATTCGAAACGGGCTGTTGCAAAATGAAACAAGGAAGCTTTCTGTTATCAGTTGCTCCGTTACATTTTGCGGCAGCTCCTTTTTCTAATATCCGATTCTGAATTGGAGGTAACCTATGAAATTCATCCATACCGCTGACATCCACTGGGGCATGGCTCCGGACAGTGACAAGCCCTGGAGCAAGGAACGGGCCCAGGCTATAAAAGACTCCTTTCAAGAAGTTATCCGTCAGGCAAAGGAACGGGATGTGGATTTTTTATTTGTGTCCGGCGATTTATTCCACAGACAGCCTTTAGCCAGGGATTTAAAGGAAATCAATTATCTGTTTTCTACCATTCCCAGTGTCCGAGTAATTTTGATTGCCGGAAACCATGATCGGATCCGATCCAGCTCCGCGGTTTTGAGCTTCTCCTGGTGCCCCAATGTAACCTATTTTACCGGGGAAGATTTGGATTCTGTGTATTTTGAAGAATTAAATACGGAAATTTTCGGATTCAGCTACCACACCTCAGAGATCCGCGAGGACAGGCTTTCTCAGATTCAGCTCCCCCCCGGCAACCGCATCCGGATTTTACTGGCCCATGGCGGAGACTCTCTTCACCTGCCCTTTAACCGGGCCGGTCTGGCCTCCCTTCCCTTTGATTATATCGCCTTGGGGCATATCCACAAGCCTGAGCTGGTGGTGGAAGGAAAAGCCGCTTTTTCCGGTTCTTTAGAGCCCTTAGATAAGACAGAGCTGGGACAACACGGATTTTATTATGGTGAAATCAACTCCCTGACTCATCGGGTCTCTGTGCTGGAATTTGTTCCGGCCGCCAAATGTCAGTATATCTCCCTGGCTGTCAGCGTAACCCCTGCAACCACAAATTCTGAGCTGGCCGCCAGCATTTCTCAGGAAATCGGACGGCGGGGTCCCCAACATATTTACCGGTTCTTAATCCGCGGCATGAGAGATCCGGATATTACTTTTGATTTAGATGTATTGTCCTCCCGTTTTCGGATTGTGGAGATTGTAGATGATTCGGAACCCCAGTATGATTTTTCCGCCTTGTTTGCAGAGCACCCCAGTGATATGATTGGATTCTTTATCCAGGCTCTTCAAAAGGATGATATGAATCCGGTGGAAAAGAAGGCCCTGTATTACGGCATCAACGCGTTGCTCCGCACCACGGACGAAAGGAGTCCCGTATGAGACTATTAGATGTATATATCAGCGGCTTCGGCAAATTCCATGATAAATCCATAACCTTTGAAGATGGATTAAATATTGTTTACGGCAAAAACGAGGCCGGTAAATCCACCCTTCATACCTTTATCCGCAGTATGCTTTTTGGCATGGAGCGGCTGCGTGGCCGGGCCGCCAAAACAGACTCTTACAGCCAGTTTCTTCCCTGGGAAAGCAAGGGAGGCTATGAGGGACGGCTTCGGCTGGAAAAGGACGGCAAGGTCTACCGCATAGAGCGTAATTTTCAGAACAGTAAAGAATTTGTCATTATTGACGAGACTCTGGGGCGTGAAATCGAGCCTACCAGGGCTTTTATGGATTTCCTGCTAAATGGCCTTAGTGAAACGGCTTACAGCAATACCATAAGCATCGGCCAGCTCAAAAGTGCAACCGACGCCGGGATGGTGGCAGAGCTGCGTAATTATATTGCCAATCTGAATACTTCCGGCAACATGGCCTTAAATATTACAAAAGCCACCGCTTTTTTAAAGACTCAGAGAAAATCACTGGAAAGCCAGATTGTCCCCGAAGCTGCCAGGAGCTATGCCGCCCTTTTAGGCGAGATACGAAACATCGAAAAGGAAATCACTGCTCCGGAATATGAAAATCACTTAACCGGCTGCCGCAGGCAGCGGGATCAGGTTTCCAAATCTATTGCGGAAAAGCAGCAGGAAAAGGAAGAACTGCTCCAAAAAATCGCAAGGGGCCGCCAGCTGTTAAACAGCAATCAGTTTACTGACGGCGATTCTATTGCTGCCTACGAAAATGAAGCCAAAGCGGTCTACGGGAAATACCAGGTTACCAAAGAAGCCTGCTCCCGGGGTGCTTCTAAATTCTTCATGATTTTAGCTTTTGCAGGATGCGCCGCCTGCCTGGCCGGGTGTGGGGCATTAACCTTTTTCAATCCACCTGGAAGCCTCAGCCCGGCTCTGGCATTGGGCGCCGGGGCAGCTGGCATCCTCCTTCTCACAATCGGTTTTATCCTTGCCTTTAAACGCAACAATGTAAAAAAAGAATTTAATTATTCCTCTAAGCTTTTACAGGAGATCTTTTCCAGACATTTGGGGGACAGTTCCATCTCTTCCCAGGCTATGGATGCCTTTTGCCAGAGAATGGCCGAGTATACCAGACTCCATACTACTCTGGTAAAGTCGGAAGAAACCGCTTCCTCCCTGGCAGATGAAATCGGGTCTCTCCAGAATCAGCAGATCACCTGCACTGAGGTAATTGAACAGCAGCAGCGGGCTCAGTGGGAGCTGGAGCAAAAGCTGGAGCATTTATCAAACTGTAAAAATCAGGCCCAGGCTCTCCGCCATGTCCTGGCGGAAAATGACAGGATTTCCCAGGAAATCGCCGCCATTGACCTGGCCCAGGAGACCATGACCTCCTTGTCTACGTCCATACGAAACTCTTTCGGGCTGTATCTGAACAAGGAGGCTTCCCTGCTTATCGATCAGATTACCGGTGGAATTTATAACAGTATGAGCGTTGACGAAAACCTCCATGTCTTTATGAATACCAAGACCAAGCTGGTTCCCCTTAATCAGGTCAGCAGCGGCACCATGGATCAGGTTTATCTGGCCCTGAGACTGGCGGCTGCCAAGTTGATCCAAAAGGGGGAAGATTCCCTTCCATTAATCTTTGACGACAGTTTTGTCCTATATGATGACGAGCGGCTGCGGACAGCCCTTCGCTGGCTGGTAAAGGCTTATCCCGGCCAGATTATTATTTTCACCTGTCACCAGAGGGAGGCACAGATGCTGACTGCCAACCAGATTCCTTACCATTTGATTTCCATTTAGGCTTGAGATGCGTTACAAAGTTTGTATTTCTTAGATGCACCTCTGCCAGTAATATCGATCAGCCCATTTTCGTGCATTTGGCGGGCAAGCAGATATGCCCTTGTCTTTTTGATGTTAAGCAGTTCCTGCAGATCTTCATCGGTCATCTCGCCGTAATCTGCCAGATAATCCATCACGGTTTTCATCTGCGGAGTAATCACCACTGGGGGGTTTTCCGTTGTTGCCAGTGCAGTTTCCGCTGCTTCTGCATTGGCATTCATGTTTGGCAGTACCAGTTTGAATGTGTTGGCAGTTACTTCAATACGAGGCTGCACACTACAATCTTTATAAACTGCATAGATTTTACGGATACCAGTACCATAGGATTCAATCAGCTTCAACCGATGGAACACTTCTGCCAGTTTGCGGTTTCGGGGCTGCGAAATACCACTACGAATATCATCCGCAGACAGACCGGGCAGCAGGCCGCCAATGGAAATGAACTCTATGCAGGAATCGTTGACATTAATTATAATGCTGCCGCTAAAGCTATAGTCACGATGGACAAGGGCATTCAGCAAGGCTTCCCGCAATGCCTCTTCAGGATAGTCAGGTAGTTCAACCCTCTCCAAACCCTTGAATGTAGCAACAGTACGGTTGCAGAGAGTCAAATACGCATAACTGTCATCCAACTGCTTAAAGATAGAGCCGCCGAACTCCTTTGCATCTCTGAATGTGATGTTGGCTTCGTCACCAAATACAGCGATCTTTGTGGTGTGCTGACACTGATCGGATAGAAGTATCGCCAGATTGGTATACTGATCATCATGGATATTCCTCATACCGAGAGCGATATACTTCTCTTCGGAAAAGTCAACCTTATATCTCTTGAAGGTACGTTCTGTTTCATCAAAGGACAGTTCCTGAGTGATTGCACGCATTTCTTCAAATACATCACCATCAGAGTCTTTAATCATTCTGCGAATCTGATCCGGGGATGCCTGTACACTGGATGCGCCCTGGCGGACATATACACCGCTGGGCTTCATTCCTTTGGATTTCAGATAATACGGCTTATAGCTGCCTTCGCCAACTTCAATCTGAATTATCCTATTCTCTCGGAGAACATATCTCACGAACATAGTAACATCCGGTACAATAGCGTCACGAATACCATTGGTCAGACGAGTATAGGTTTCATCCACATCGTCAATACCAGTTAAATTTCCCTTATCGTCAACGCCAATATAGATGATGCCGCCGCCGGTATTTGCAAATGCGATCACTTCCTTGTAAATGTCATTGATCATTTGGGATTTATATTCAATGCGCTCGCTTTCGTATTGCATATACAGCACCTCCTTTTGCTTTATTATCATTATACCAGCATTTTCACCCTTTTTTCAATAGAAAGGTGAAAATTCACTCTAAGAATATGAAAATTCATACTGTGAGAATCACAGATTTCCTTCTGAGAAAATCAAAAGGGGACGCCAGCAGATAACTCTGCGGCGTCCCCCCTTTGATTAATATTTTAGAAGGAATATTGAAAACGCTTTTCAGCAAGTTTTCCGTACTTTACTTTACTGCAATGGCCTCAATCTCAACTAATGCAGCCTTGGGAAGCGCGGCAACCTGGAAGGCAGCGCGTGCAGGACAATCAGCAGTAAAGAACTCTCCATACACCTCATTCATAGCCCCAAAGTCTGCAATATCGTTAAGCAGTACCGTAACTTTAACTACATTTGTCATATCCATACCGGCCTCGGCTAAGATTGCCTTTATATTCTCTAAAGACTGTCTGGTCTGACTCTTGATATCACTTCCTGCGAATTCTCCGGTTGCCGGATCGATGGGAAGCTGGCCGGATACATAGCAGGTACTGCCGGTAGCTAAGATACCCTGGCTGTAGGGTCCGATAGCAGCGGGAGCGTTTTTGGTGCTTACAACGGTTTTAGACATAATGGTTTCTCCTTTTCTTTTTTGAAATAATTTTTATTGGTTTAATAATTTCTTTATTACTTATCTCTATTATGCAATATTTTTTATCAAAATGCAAGTATTTTTATTAGTTCAATATGTAAATTATCAACGTAATTTTTTGGTTATTTTGCCAAATTGTATTTTTGTTGTCCCTTTGTTATACTAATTCTAATTGTGATAATTTTTTTATCACAAAAAATTATTGGCGGATGGGATCCGCAAAGGGAGGCGGCGTTTTGACCGACAGGGATCTTTTACAGCTTTACAGCAATTTAGTGCCTTTCCTGGCGGAGGTCTGCGGCCCGGGCTGCGAAGTGGTTCTCCACGACGCAACGAATCCGGAACACTCTCTGGTGGCCATCCGCAATTCGATTTCCGGCAGACAGGTAGGCGCATCTCTCACGGATCTGGCTCAGGAATTGCAGGAAAAGGGAATGTATACGGATGCTTCTTACCTTACCAATTACCAGGGAAAAAGCAGAGGACGGGATTTTTTGTCCAGCACCTATTATATTAAAAATGGGAACCGCTTAATTGGCCTTCTGTGCGTCAACAAGGATATGTCTTCCGTTCAGGAGCTGAATCACGCAGTACAAAGCCTGCTTGGCCGCTTTAATCTGAATGCTGCCGCGGAAAGCGAATTCAGCGAAAATCTGGATACGCCTGTGGAAAGCATGGTTCATAATCGGATTGCTGATATTATCGCCCAATCCGGCATCAGCCCCACCCGCATGAGCTTAGATGAAAAGGCCCGGATTGTTCACCGTCTCAATGATGAGGGGTTAATGAGTGTAAAAGGGGCTGCTGCTGAAATTGCAGAGCAGCTTTCGGTCAGCGTGCCCACCGTTTACCGGTATTTGAATAAAAAGCTTTAAATGGACATGAAAGAGCCCTCAGAAGCAGCGCAGGTATATAACTCCTATCCTGTTTCTAAGGGCCTTTTCTTCTGTAGATGATTCCATTTTTTACAGGTTTCGCTGGCTGCGGTACACGGTTATGGCTTCGCTTAAGTTGGATGCCTGCTCACTGCGGATAATCTTAGCCAGCTCGGAAAGCCTGTCTGTCTGCAAAAATTCTTTGCCCAAATAAGTCTCGTACTGATTGGTCACCAAAAGCGCCTGCTCCTTGGCATGAATCTGGGTTTCCTTCAGCCGGGTTTCCAGGCGGGCATGTTCCTCCTCCAAGGCCTGAATGCTGTCCTTGCTATTGTTGATAATTTCATCGGAGATAATCGTCCTGGTTACTGTATTAAAAGTATTAAGGGCTTCATTTTTCTGATTGCTGATCTGCTGCAGTTCCTGCTCTATCTGAGAAATCTCGTCATCATATTTTTCCAGATTATACAAAGATTCATTCCGGTCCTTGCGGATAGAGGTAGTGATAACCCGGATCTTCCGGTTATTGCTGCGGATCAGGCTTCGGATATCTTTTCCCTGTTTCAATACTGCCAAATGATGCACCTTTATCTTGTTCCCCACTGTCACGTAAAGGCCGCCAAATATGAGAATGACAATTAAATAGATTATAATCAGCATCCAGGATTTCCGGTTAATCTCCGGTATAAACCAGTATATACTGCAAGGGATTGCCAAAAAGCAGATGCCAAAGCTTAACAGCAGTAATCCCAATTCTTTTATACTTCCAGGCATGTACATAGCATAAAACCAGGTAGTCTTACAGAAGCCCGGCACTCCATTCTGCTTAAAAAGAGTCTTTAACTGGGCAGAAAGCTCCTGATTTTGTTCTCTCAATACTTGTGTTTCCTCTGCAATCCGTTCCTTGATTCCCTGGTTTTTCGCCTTCTCTCTTTTGGCGCGTATTTTTCTCAATCGCTCTTGTTCTGCCTTAATCTCTTTATCGTAGCTGGCGCTGATATCTTCCCGGCGTTTTCTCACGGTTTGATTAATCGCATCTTCCACAGCCTGCCGCTGCTTTTCCAGCTCCTGCTCTGTCCGCCTTTCTTCTATCGCCAGCTCATCACAGGCTTTCTTGCTCCGGTTTAATTCTTCTACTGCTTTTATTGCATCTGATAAAAATGTTGAATAATTTGTAATCTCCGGCCCCATATCCGGTCCCCCTTTGTAAGCCCAGAAAATCTCTTTCTCTCACTGTATAAATGTAGCAGTTCTTGACGTAAAAGTTTATCTTACATTCCACCCCATCCGAACTATTACGTATAGATTACTACAAATTACAGATATCGACAAGGGGTGGTTGACAGATTCTTACATCTTTTCCCTTCTTTACAATCTCTGCTAAATCCGATATACTTAGGAAAGACTTACTAATGTTGATAAAGGAGGCCGCCATGTTCCGAATGTGGGGAAAAATCTGGAAAGACAATCATCTCTTACAGGATACGGTTATCTGCATGCCTGACTACTCCATGTCCCGAACCCAGATGGTTTTTGGAGCGCTGGATGAAATCTGTTCCCAGTTTGACTTAGGCCACCCCATCTGGATGGATTCTACGATTCAGGACTTTAAACGTCACGACAAAACCCGGTTTTATCAGGATAGCTTTGTAGAGAGTATTGACTTTGATTATTTGGAGATTCATGTGATTGAGGAATAGTCCGGCAAAACCTCGTCATCGGTACGCTTTACCGTATATTCCGTAATGAAAAAAGCTTCTGCGAGGAGATAATTTATCCCCGCAGAAGTTTTTATAATTTCTAACTGAACTATTATAATCTCTTCAGCAATTTCTCTCTCTCATCCTCATAGCCAGGCTTGCCAAGAAGCGCAAACATGTTCTTCTTATAGCTTTCAACTCCAGGCTGATTAAACGGATTTACTCCTAATAAGTATCCGCTGATACCGCAGGCAAACTCAAAGAAGTAGAAAAGCTGACCCAGATAAAATGCATTTTGCTCCGGAATGTTTACCACCAGGTTGGGAACATTGCCGTCAGTGTGAGCCAGGATCGTTCCGTTCATAGCGCTCTTGTTGACAAAATCAACGCTCTTCCCTGCCAGATAGTTCATACCGTCCGTGTCTACTGCCTCTTCCTTTAACAGAACCTCTGCCTGAGAATCTTCTACGTTTAATACGGTCTCAAACATAATCCGGGCGCCGTCCTGAATAAACTGGCCCATAGAGTGAAGATCCGTGGTTAAATCCACTGCATGAGGCAGGATGCCTTTCTGATCCTTACCCTCGCTCTCGCCGTAGAGCTGTTTCCACCACTCAGATACGTAATGAAGGCTGGGCTCATAGTTAGCTACGATTTCCACCTGTTTTCCCTTGCGAAGAAGAATATTGCGGACTGCCGCATAAAGCAGGGCCGGATTCTCCTCATAAGGAGCGTTAAGGGCCTTCTCTCTTCCGGAAGCTGCGCCTTCCATCAGTTTGTCGATATCAGCGCCGCTGACTGCGATGGGAAGTAAGCCTACTGCGGTCAGTACGGAGAAGCGGCCGCCTACGTCATCCGGAACCACGAAGGACTCATAGCCTTCCTCTGTTGCCAGGCTCTTTAATGCGCCTCTGGCCTTATCAGTGGTTGCATAGATTCTCTTGTTAGCCTCTTCTTTCCCATACTTTTCAATAAGCAGTTCCTTAAATACCCGGAATGCGATTGCCGGTTCCGTAGTGGTGCCGGACTTGGAGATAATATTAATGGAGAAGTCCTTGCCCTTTAATACATCCTGAAGATCTTTGATATATTTACTGCTGATGCTGTTGCCCACAAAGTAAATCTCAGGGGTCTTTCTCTCACCTTTTGGAAGAATATTGTAGAAGCTGTGGGACAAAAATTCAATGGCAGCTCTCGCTCCTAAGTAGGATCCGCCGATACCGATTACCAGTAAAACATCAGAGTCAGACTGGATCTTTTTTGCTGCCTCTTTGATTCTTGCAAACTCTTCCTTATCATAATCAACCGGAAGGTCAATCCATCCTAAAAAGTCATTTCCTGCGCCGCTTTTTCCAGTGAGAACCTCCTTTGCTCCCATAACGGCTGACTTCATGTAAGACAGCTCATCTGCCGCAATAAAGCCGGCTGCTTTAGAATAATCAAACGTTACTTCTCTTCCCATTGCTATCGTCTCCTTTTTCTAATTGTTAAAATTAAAAATACCTGGTCAAGTGTTCCTATTATACCATAAAAACCTGCAAAAATCTATCCCAGATATTCTCGTATAATCTCACCTAAGACTCGGATTTCCTCCGGTTTCAGCTCTTTCATCCAGTTTTCTCCCTGGGCTCCGGACTCAGTAAGTTTGTCTGACACCTCCTTAGCCGAAATACTTTTTTTCTGTCCTCTCTCGCGGCTGGCAGCAGTCTGTTGCTCCATAGTACGACGGGCATTTTTACGTTCTCTCAATTCCCGTACATTGCTGCGGGCCGCAGAAGCCGGTTCGTTTTCAATAACCCTTGCGCTATCCTCAGATGGCGCTCCAGTCCGTTCCATCTCCATCCTGTGCCATAAAGTATTTTCCAGATAATCCTGTAAATTAATAATAAGCTGCTGACGTCTGGCTTCCAGGCCTGTCCCATTTTCCACAATCATATTTAAAACTGCTGCCAAAATCCCTACCGTCCCGTAGAGAACTATATAGTAAGAATCACAGCGATACCAATAGGAAAGAAACGACAATGCCCCGCCTGCCAGCAGGCACAGCCAGGTTATCTGGCTGGAAAATCCTGCCCAGCCTTCCGGAGTCATCGCTCCTATCCTGGCGTCAAAAAGCTGCTTTTCCAGGTAAACTCTGGTATTGGAAATCCCCTGGTTGATCCGGTAGGAATCTTCTGCCTTTTGTTTTAAATTCCTTAAATACTTGTTTTTGGTCATTGCCATGTTATTAGACTCTTTGATCATTCTTTTGTAGGAGTTTTTTGCGATCATCTTGCTTACCAGCCCTAACAGGCAGATTGCCATAAGCAGATACAATGCAGTTCCATTTTGTAATAATTGCAACATAAATTTTGCTCCCCTTTCTCGCAAACTCCTGAGTGGGCTTGTTCCTTTGGCACGCGTCCGCGCCTGCCGGCAGTGAAGGATACGGGAGACCGGTCTTTCCCGATTTTCACTCTGCCCGGCTGTTGAATTTTTGCCGCACCCGGTTTTGCTGTAAGTCACATTATAGCGGAGCTTTTTGGTTTTGGGAAGTTGAGAACGCCTAGAATATTTCGTCATTTTCTCCCTTGAAACGAGTCTTAAGGGCCTTAGAAACAGTAAACCGCTGCTAATATTCCGCTGCTATAGCCAGCAAAAGCCTTACTGAATGTTCAATGGCCTTGGCTTCAAATGCCGGATAGTCTACAGTGGCGCTGTCATCTGCCTTGTCGGAGATGGCACGGATAATCAGGCAGCCAATTTGATTTAAGTAGCATACCTGGGCAATTGCCGCTCCCTCCATCTCGGTACAGAACCCGCCGAAATTGTCAATAAGCTGCTTCTTCTTCCCCTTATCAGAAATAAATTGATCTCCGCTGACCACACGGCCTGCAAAGGTTCTGATATCAGGATTTACCTGATGGCAGCATTTTTCTGCCAGCGCCAGGAGCTTCTGATCTGACGGAAATGCAAAGGTCTCCATTCTGGGAATCTGCCCTACCGGATATCCAAACCCGGTTGCATCCATATCGTGCTGGACAGAGTCGCTGGACAGCACAATATCGCCGATGTCAATCTCTGCCTTTAAAGAACCGGCAATACCCGTATTGACAATAGCCTCTACTCCGAACTTGTCCACCAGGATCTGGCTGCATACAGCGGCGTTGACCTTGCCGATGCCGGAGCGGACCACCACCACTTCTTTTTCATTTATTTTGCCCCTGTAAAATTCCATGCCAGCAGCCGTTTCTACCGTTACGTCTTTTAATGTGTTTTTAATCTCAAGAACCTCTTCATCCATTGCGCCGATAATTCCTAGCATGCTCTTCTCTCCTTTTCTGCCTGAATTTTCTCTGCTTTATTATAGCCTGCCTCTGGTTAAAAAGCAATGTTCCATTTGTCATGTTTCCGCTTTTTTCAGAAGCTTTTTATAGGTTGCATCCATTCCCAGGGCCCCAAGAGGAGCCGTAATTATAATGGCCAGCACCGCAACGGACAAAACAATTTTCCCACAAGGCAGCCCCAGTGAAAGGGGAACAGAACCAATTGCGGCCTGGACGGTAGCTTTGGGCAGATAGGCAATCATACAGAAAAGCCTCTCTTTTCTATTTAACTGGGTTCCCAGCATACAAATCATTACACCTATGCCCCGGACTGCCAGGGCCAGAAAGATCATTGCTGCCGCCAATATCCCTGCTTCCGCTGTATAACGGATGTCCACTGCAGCTCCTACTAATACAAATAAAATTACTTCTGCTGCCAGCCAGAGCTTACCGAATTTTTCAGACAGGCGTTTAGATACGGACGGAGTGCTTTTTATCTTTAACATACAGGCCATGCTGACCACTGCCAGCAGGCCGGATACTGCCAAAGTTCCCTCCAGCCAGTCTTCCGATGCAACTAACAAAAACGAAATCCCAAGTACAATAATAACCTTCATACTGTTTCTTATATAGTGCTGTTTTACATAGGCTGTTTCAAAAAACAGACTCAGGAGAATGCCTGTAATTGTTCCCAACGCCACGCCTAAAAAAATTGACACTGGGATATTAACAAAATCTGCCGCGCTTACCGCCCCTCCCTGAGCCATTCCAACAAAAGTGGTAAACAGGACAATAACAAAAATATCATCGCAGGACGCTCCAGCCAGGATCATCTGTGGGATACTCTGCTCTGTACCATATTTTTCATCCATTAACTGGACCATCCGCGGAATAACAACTGCAGGAGAAACTGCTCCCAGCACTGCCCCCATAACTGCCCCTTCTGTTTTGGTAATTCCCAGCAGCGCTGGCGCAAAGAGGATATAGGCCAGGATTTCGAAGCTGGCCGGCAGAAAGGACAGAAGCACAGCCGGGCGGCCTACCTTTTTTAAGTCAGAGAGGTTTAAAGACAGCCCCGCCTTTAGCAGGATGATAATCAGGGCCAGCTGCCGTAAATCTGCTGAAATTCCCAGGATAGATGGATCCAGAAGGTTCAGAACATAAGGACCCAGAATAATTCCGGTTGCCAGCATTCCGATAATCCGCGGCAGCCTCAGCCTCCCGCAAACAGCAGCTATGGTAAGTCCTGCCAGAAAAATAAGAGCTAATGATGTGAGCATTGTATGTTTCCTCCTTCTGTATCCCGGGGACTTGTTTTATGCCCCTGACAAAAAAGCTGATACCCCCTGCGATCTAATTATCACAGAAGTCATCAGCTTTAAAAAGCGGTTCCGGTTTCCCGCGGGAGAACTTCATTCCCCAAATTTTATTCTTTATTTGGCGATATCCACATAGTATCATAGAGCTTTGGGAGTGTCAACCATCTTCATTTTTCACCCAAACAAATTCATCAGCAAGGAATACCCGGATGTTGAAACCCACATGTATCTGGTGGATGCCGCCAGTATGTTTATGGTAAAGGATCCCAAGCGCTTTGAAATCGTGGTTGCTTCTAACCTGTTTGGCGATATTTTAACTGACTTAGGCGCAGGAATCTCCGGCGGTATGGGGCTGGCTGCCAGCGCCAACTTAAACCCGGAGAGAAAGTACCCTTCTATGTTTGAACCGATCCATGGGTCCGCGCCGGATATTGCAGGGCAGGGAAAAGCCAACCCGCTTGCCACTGTCTGGTCCGCAAGTCAGATGCTTGAGTTTTTTGGCCATCCTGAATGGGCAGCCCGGCTGATTGAGATCATTGAGGAAGTCGTTACTGAAAAAACGGTTCTTACTCCTGACCTTGGCGGTACTGCAAAGACCTTCCAGGTAGGTGACGAAGTAGTCCGTAAACTGGAAACTTTAAAGAATTAAATTTGTCTTCCTTCTGCCTCCCATCCGTGCTATAATAAAACGTGCTATAACAAGAATCACTTTAGTAAAGGAGGCACCTGCATTATGAATCATTATAAAACCCAGAACGTTTGCTCCCGGGAGATCCGTTTTGATGTGGAAAACAACATTATCACTCATGTGGAGTTTGTCGGCGGCTGCTCCGGCAATACCCAGGGCGTATCGCGTTTAATCCAGGGTATGGACGTGGAGGAGGCTATCCGCCGCCTGGACGGCATCCATTGCGGCCCCAGACCTACTTCCTGTCCGGACCAGCTGGCACGGGCATTAAAACAATACAAAGCGCAGCAGGCATAATGGTATCAATAAAGGATCTACTAATATATTTTGTTACAGAAAATCCGGCAAAGCGCCTCCCCAAAGCATTTTGCCGAATTTTCTACGGTGCTGATTCCAACTCTCACGGTTCTATTTGCCAGTGGTCAGTTTTACATATTTTCCTTTTTTATTCCGCACATATCCTCTGGCCTTTACCAGTTTTCCGTCCTTAAACTTTAATAGTTGAAATCCCGATGGAAGTTCCGGCAAATGTGGGGTAAGGCCGATTCCATTTTCTACAGGAATCCCACATTCTTCATATAAGCGCACACAATCACTGTGCAGATGTCCTGACAAAAGGAAATCAATTTTTCCAGCCAATTTGGCCAGCTCTTCTCGATTCATCAGAACCTCTGGCTGGTGGTGGATCAAACCAATATGGAACCGGCCATCATCCGGTATCTTTCCGGCTGCCCGAATATCCCTCTTTGTCAATACGGCGTCATCAAACTGTTCCAGAGAAGTCTCTGTACAGGAGTTAAAGGAAATAACCCCATAGTTCTTTCCCATAGGACGGTACCCTTCCGGATCCCATACTTTCTGGAAGAAGTGTTTTAAAAACCATTTATAATGATGGTATTCTGAAGATTTTACAGCTGTATCCGAATCGTGGTTGCCCCGGCAGAAAAACACCTGATTCTCCTTCAGCTCCAGATCATCCATGATACAGCGCAGCTTTTCCCCTACATAAGCAAACTCCTCCCGGCTGCCATGAACTGTAAAATCCCCGGTAACAATCAAAGCCTTAATACTGCTCTTGCCATTGATTTTTATTAAAGCCTGTCTCAGGTCTTTCCACTTTTTATCAGTTTTTTTATTAACCTCTGCATGCAGGTCTGTCAAATGGATAATCCGCATATTGCCTCCTCTGATTGAATTCCCTGGTAAATAAACCTACGTCAATATATTTTCATAATACTGCAAAAAAGGCGCTCCCGCAAGTACATTCTGAAAGCGTCTGATCGCCATCTCTGGAACCCATCTTGTCCCTTTTACATAAAATATATTAAGGCTTTTAATAAGCTTGGGAATAGCATCCGAAATATAGGGAGAATTTTAATATGGAAGTTAATCAAACCAATAAAACTATCCTTGCAAATGAGGAGACCTCCGCAGACCGTAACATTCGTCAGTGTGTAGAGTATATGCCTTATGCAGCTGAGGTTGGTATTCGGGGATGCCAGGATTCCATTATTTATGATTTAGGCAATGTCGATCTGGAATCCACCGGCCACATCATCCAGCTCCGGATGACACTTAAAAATGTCTATCCGGGCAGACGGGTTGCCCTGGCAGTTCTGTTAAACGAAGTTGACGATATGGGAAATGAAGCGAAATGCGGTTTAAAGACTATCACCGTTCCGGCCCACCATCAGCCCTCATCTACAGATATTGAGCTGCGCTCCATCCGTTTTGTCCTTCCTGATGATGATTGTTATCATAATGCCCATTACGCCTCCCGTTGTAGAAAGCGCAATTTTATAGCCCGTACAATCGCCCACTATATTGATCATGACTTTGAATGGGATAAAAATACAGAAGAAACAGACTAATTAAAAAGCCCATCCTGGCAGCTGCTTTTATCTGCTGCCAG
>CAJUJM010000072.1 GCA_910586755.1 uncultured Lachnospiraceae bacterium | reverse complement strand
TCCGCTTCTGGGCGCATGCAGGTTTACTTTAAAAGTCCGCCGCCGTCAGGCGGCATGTATTCAGGGATGCCCCATGCGCCCGCCAAACTTTTATGTATGGCAGCGCGTCCGCTTCTGGGCGCATGCAGGTTTACTCCACTGTAACAGACTTTGCCAAATTCCTTGGCTTATCGATATCACAGCCCCGGTTTAGCGCCACATAATATGCAAAAAGCTGTAATGGTATCACTCCCAGTATAGGCTGCAAAACAGGATGGGTCCGGGGTATCACAAACATCTCCGACGCCTGGCTGCTTATGATGTCTGCTGTCTTTTCCGTAGTCATTCCTATCACTTCTGCGCCTCTGGATTTTACTTCCACAATATTGGATAATGATTTTTCTACTAAAGGAGCATACGTGGCCAATGCGACTACCAGAGTCCCCGGCTCTATCAGGGAAATGGTTCCATGTTTCAGCTCCCCGGCCGCGTAGGATTCGGAATGGATGTAGGAGATCTCTTTCAGCTTCAGAGAGCCTTCCAGACCCAATGCATAATCCACATTTCTCCCCATATAGAACACACGGTTATGGTTAAAATATCTGGACGCTATTTTTTGATAGTGATTCAGATCCTTTAAGACTTCTTTTATCTTTTCCGGAAGGGCAATGAGCGCTTCTATAATCCTGTCATACTCTTCCATCTGTTTTAGCTTCCTTGCAAAGAAGACTCCCAGCATAATCAGAAGGACCATCTGTGTGGTATATGCTTTTGTAGTGGCTACCGCGATCTCCGGCCCTGCCCATGTGTAGAGAACAAAGTCTGACTCCCTTGCGATGGAGCTTCCCATCACGTTTACAATGGAGAGGACTTTGGATCCTCTTTTCTTTGCCTCCCGAAGGGCGGCCATGGAATCCAGGGTTTCCCCCGACTGGCTGATTACGATCACCAATGCAGTTTCTCCAAGTATCGGTTCACTGTACCGGAATTCGGATGCAAGACATGCCTCCACCGGAATGTGCAGCAATTTTTCCAATGTATATTTTCCAATCATCCCCACATGGTAAGCAGAACCGCATGCAACAATATAGATTCTGGAAATATTTTGGATGATATTTCCGGCATCCTCTAATTCCTGAAGCAGAATTTTTCCGTCTGCCAATCGTGGCGACACCGTTTTTCGTACTGCTTCCGGCTGTTCCATGATTTCCTTCAGCATAAAATGGGCATATCCGCCTTTTTCCGCTGCAGCCGCATCCCACTCAATCACATGCTTTTCTTTTTCCGTACAGCATCTGTCGCTGTCGTATATCTGTACCGTATCTGCCGTGATTACCGCCACTTCATCGTCTTCCAGATAGGTGACGGTTCTGGTATGGGAGAGAAGGGCTGTAACGTCCGATGCAATATAATTGCCGTCATCACCAAATCCGATTAGCAGGGGGGCGTCCTTTCTTACCGCCACCATCTGTCCCGGATAATCGGAACAGAGAATTCCCATGGCATATGCCCCTTTGATCCGGCTCAACACTCTGTATACCGCATCCATCAGATTGGAGTCCTTTTTGTAATAATACTCCAGCAGCTGTACAATGACTTCCGTGTCTGTGTCAGAAGAAAACGAGATTCCTTTCCGCATCAGAGAATTCTTAATCTCAAGGTAATTCTCAATAATTCCATTGTGAACCACCGCAATTTTATTTTCCTGGCCCACATGGGGATGTGCATTTACATCGTTGGGTTCCCCATGGGTGGCCCACCTGGTATGACCGATTCCGATTTCTCCTGACAAAGGTTTCTCTCCGCTCAGCAGGGATCTTAAAACAGCCAGGCGGCCCCTGCTCTTTCTTACCTGCAGTTTTCCGTCTGAGGATACAACCGCAACTCCCGCCGAATCATATCCCCGGTATTCCAGCCTTTCCAGGCCATCCAGTAAAACCGGAACAGCCTCTGTTTTTCCGGCATATCCAATTATTCCGCACATAGTCCTACTCCTTTTTACTCCTTAAGATTTCTAATGCAGCCGAAATAAATCCCCTGAATAAGGGATGGGGCTGGTTAGGGCGGCTTTTAAATTCCGGGTGAAACTGCACCCCTACATAAAAGGGATGTTCTTTTATTTCTATGGTTTCTACCAGCCGGTCATCCGGTGATGTTCCGCTGATAATCAAACCGGCTTTTTCAAGGCTTTCCCGATACTCATTATTAAATTCATAGCGGTGGCGATGGCGCTCCCAAATGGTTTCTGTGCCGTAACACTGAGCCATTTTCGTTCCCGGCTTAATATGGCATGGGTAGCTTCCCAGGCGCAGGGTTCCGCCTTTGTCGATTTTGTCGCTCTGTCCCGGCATAAAATCAATTACTTTATGGGGACTCTGCTCATCAAATTCTCCGGAATGGGCGTCCTTCAGTCCCAAGACCGTTCTTGCAAATTCTATTACCGCAATCTGCATTCCAAGGCAAATACCCAGATAGGGAATCTTATTTTCCCGGGCATATTTTGCCGCCAGAATCATCCCTTCAATGCCGCGGTTTCCAAAACCTCCGGGAACAATCATGCCCTGGAGTCCTGCAAAAGTCTCCTTCACATTTTCCTCTGTAATGTTTTCTGAGTCAATCCAGTGAATTTTTACAAAAGCCTTCCACTCATAACCGGCGTGGCTCATGGCCTCTGCCACTGACAGATATGCGTCATGAAGCTTTACATACTTTCCTACCAATCCTATATGGACTTCCTCTGAACGGCTTTTAATCCGCTCTACCATCTGCTCCCACTCTCTTAAATCCGGCTTTTGGGCGTCTATTTTCAGCTCCCTGCAGACCACGGAGGAAAAACCGGATTTTTCCAGCATAAGAGGCGCCTCATAGAGGTTGGGCAATGTTCTGTTTTCAATTACGCAATCCGGCTTTACATTACAAAACAGGGCGATTTTCTCAAATATAGACTCTTCCAGCGGTTTATCAGAGCGGAGGACGATAATATCCGGATTAATTCCCATTCCCCGCAGTTCTTTCACCGAATGTTGGGTTGGTTTCGACTTGTGTTCTTCTGAGCCGCTTAAATAGGGAACCAGGGTCACATGAATAAACAGGCTGTTTTCACTGCCTGTTTCCAGAGAAATCTGCCGCACTGCTTCCAGAAATGGCTGGGATTCAATGTCCCCGATAGTACCTCCGATCTCTGTAATCACGACATCCGCGCCGGTCCGCTTTCCCACCCGGTACACAAATTCCTTGATCTCATTGGTAATATGGGGGATCACCTGCACGGTGGATCCCAGATACTCTCCCCTCCGCTCCTTATTCAGTACATTCCAGTAAACCTTTCCTGTGGTCAGATTGGAGTATTGATTCAAATCCTCATCAATAAACCTTTCATAATGTCCCAAATCCAGATCCGTTTCCGCCCCGTCCTCGGTTACATATACCTCTCCGTGCTGATAAGGGCTCATAGTGCCAGGGTCTACATTAATATATGGATCCAGTTTCTGTGCTGCCACCTTTAAACCTCTTGCTTTCAAAAGGCGGCCCAGAGAGGCGGCCGTGATTCCTTTTCCCAGGCCGGATACCACGCCTCCTGTCACAAATATATATTTGGTCATAGGTTTTCCCTTTTGTTCAGGGGCAACCCCGATTATCCTCAAAAGGCAATCTCGCATATCCTCGCCCCATTTTTCCCAAAAATAACACAGAAGCAAAATACACGGGAAAACTCTCCCTCTGATTCAAACCGTATTGACACCTGATACCTCTAAATCCCTTTATTTTCAAGGCTTTCTCTCTCCATCCCTCTAACTTAAAATGACC
>CAJUJM010000071.1 GCA_910586755.1 uncultured Lachnospiraceae bacterium | reverse complement strand
TTTCCGGAGAATCAATGGGATGGTTTTGTCCCGGATCCTGCTCTAAGTCAAAGAGAAGATCATCGTACTCTCCCTGGACCGTCTGGAAATCATTTCCCATGTTCCCAATACACATTAAGGGATAGCCTTTGGAGAAAGAAAACGGCCTGGACAGAGTAATGGTGTAAGGATCTTTTCCGGACTGGACACGCCTTCTCATAAAGTGCTGGCCAGCCATGGTATAAGCGTTGGGAAATCCCGGCTTTTTGGGGGAGCGCATATAGATGAAGCGGCCGTCCGTACAGTTGATCTGTCCTCCGAAAAGTCCGAAATATGCGGTTTCCCTGGGTTTTATCCGCCTTCCGTTCCGAATTGGAAGTCCTGTCATATTTTCCGGCAATTCTACATGAAAGAAATCCAGCAGGGTGGCGGGAAGATCCACGGTCTGGATCAGATCCCTGCTTTCTTTTATGTAAATTGTGTTCCTGGGATCGTATAAAAACAGAGGGATATTGGCAACTTCGTTGTAATAAGGGCCGGTGTTTTTTCCCAGCCAGCCGTGTTCCCCAAGAAAGAATCCATGATCTGTATTAATCACTACCATGGTGTCCTGCCACAGGCCATAAGTATCCATGGCATCCAGGATACGGCCCAGATTCCAGGAGCAAAAGCTTACCAGCGCCATATTTTCCTTCCGATACCTCTCTATCTGTTCCGGAAGAAGCCCGTCTGTCCTCCGGTAGTCCGGCCAGTCAAAGGCCTGTCCCTTTGAAGACGGCAGGTGATACAGGCTCCGGAATTCTTCCGGAGCGCGAAAGGGCTCATGAGGGTCAAAAGTTTCTATATGTAAAAACCAATTGTTGGAATCGTGATTTTCTCTGAGAAAATCCAGGCCCTGGTCAAAAGTAACCGTTTGAGGAAAACCAGCAGTTTCCCGGGAGTTCTGACGGTTTATGGCATCCTGAACTCTCAGATGAGGGACGCGCCGATCTTTCATTTCTTCCATCAGACTTAATCTGTCTGCTTTTCCATAAACCGGATCCCCCTCCTGTCCCCTGGAAAATTGAAAGCTAGAATATCGGGTGTGGTATCCGAATCCCTCATCCTCCCAGTAATGGGTATGGTCAGTTGTCAGGTGAGTATGGATCCCGTTATTTTTCAGGAGCTCCGGCATAGAGTCATCAAAAGGCTCCAGAGCCGCCCAGCGGCAGTGAAGAAAGTTTTCTCTTCCCGTGTGAAGCTCCCTGCGGGCGGGGATACAGGGCAGGCTTGCCGCATAGCAGGAGTCAAACCGGGTAAACCGCTGTTTTAGGCGCTCAAATCCCGGGGCAATTACCTCTTTACAGCCATAGTTGGGAAGGAGTCTCCTGTTAAGGGAGTCGAAGGTTATCATTATCGCTTTCATTTTATGTCATTCTCCTTTTGAGAAATTTCTTGTGCGGGAAGGGACACTGTAATAACCGTCCCCATGTTGAACCAGCTTTCTGCACAAACGCCAAAATGCTTTCCGTATTCCAGCTCAATCCGTTCCTGAATCAAGCGGATTCCTTTTCCCCCTGCAATATCCCCGCTGACATTTTCCGAAATGGAAAAGCCGTTAATTTTATCAACCTCATCCTTTTCCATGCCGATTCCGTTATCCCGGACGGAAAGCATTAACATTCCGCTTTCTTTCCAGACCTTTACCTGGATTTTTATCTGTCCTACTTTTCGGGAGAGGCCGTGTTTAAAAGCATTTTCTACAATAGGCTGAAGAATAAAGGGAATCATTTCCAGAGCCTTTGTATCTTCTTCTATCTGTGTCCATACTTCCAGACGTTTTCCGTATGTTTTTTGGATAATAAAGAAATAATGTCTTAAGGCTTCCACTTCCTCCGCCACCCGCACCTTCCGGTTTTCATTTGCCAGGTTATACCGGAGCAGCAGGCCGAAGGCATCGGTAATCTCTTCTATCTCCGTGTTGTCCGATTCCACCGCAATGTTGCTCAAAAGCTGAAGTACATTGTAGATAAAGTGGGGATTGAGCTGAAGCTGGAGAATTTTTAAACGAGCCTCCTTTTCGCTTAAATTCAGCTGATATTCTTTTTTAATTAGATTTTGGATCATCCGGATGTTCTCGTGGCACTTGTTATAAAGAGCGCCGATCTCGTTGTCTTTTTCGTAGACAGCATCCAGTTCAAAATGCTCCGGTGTCACAGCTTCTAAAGCGGCAGTCAGGTTTTCAATCGGCCTGGAAATCTTTTTGGATATGCTTACTGACACACAAATCATAAAAAATACTGCCAGAAGGCCGCAGAGGCCGTACATGGAGATATTCGTAGTAAAAGCAGAGTACAGCCTGGACATCGGAATCACTTTTGCTACTATCCAATCCGAGTCCTGCCAGTTGGTATATTCTACCAGACACTTCTCTTCCAGGCGGATATTCAGCCATCCCTTCTCTTTCTGTTCTCTTTCTATTTTCTCTTTGAGCAGAGGGATGTAGCTTTTATAACTATTCCTGGATGTGTAGTAAAAATCATAATTTTTATTCAATATGAGGACCTCTTCTTCCTCTGTCTTCAGATCCCGGATTAACTCTTTCCAAAAGCTCCCCGCCAACGTGTACTGGAAAGCAAACGCTGTCTTTTTCTCAAAAGGCGCCGAAAGGGCTATGGACACCATTAGATCACCCTCCTGATCCATAGCATACTGATAGCTTCCGGATTCTCCGGAGGCAGCTTCAATCCATCTTTTTTCCTCCGGCATTAACGTCTCATAAGGCCTGACAAAAGGCCTGTCATTGATTAATACATCCCGGTTCATAGAGTACAGACTTTTTGTCTTTGGTAAATACAGCCGGATGCTCTGAATATGGTAGGAATAATAATACATATTGCTGCAGGCAATCCTGAGTTGTTCTTCCAAATCCCTTCTGCTCTCATCCCGGAACCCTGTCACTACTTCCCAGAGAGTTTCATTGGCCAAGATAGACCGGGAGGAATCCTCCAGACTGGAAAAATAGCTGTCTAAACGGCTTTCAATACTTTTTAACAGCATCTGGTTATACTGCAGATAGTCTTTTTGAGTCCGCCGGAAGGAAAAGGTGAGAAAAATAGTGGTAAGAATCAGCACCAGAGCCAAAAATACCCCGGCAAAATCCACCATTACCATCTGAAACATGGTCTTTCTTGTTTTCTTCTGTCTTCCCATGGAAACGGTTCCTCCTTTTCCTCCAGCTAAGGGAGCTGTCTCAGCCTTTTACAGCTCCCTCCATGACCCCGGCCATAATTTTTTTCTGCATAACAAAATAAAAAGCCAAAATGGGGATTGATGACAGAACTCCTGCCGCTAAAAGCAAGTTCCACCGGCTGGACACCAGCTCCCGGTAAAAAATAAGCTGAGATAAGGCAATTGTCGTATTTTCTTTGTGGGTTAAAAGCACCAGGGGCAGAGTAATATCATTCCAAAATTGAAGCGCATACAATACAATCACCGTGGTGGTCACCGGCTTTAAAAGCGGAAATACAATCCGCCAGTATAAATTCATCCCGCAGCAGCCATCCATCCTGGCTGATTCTTCCAGCTCCACAGGAACTCCTTTGGTAAATCCGTGGTACAGCAGTACCGCCATAGCGCCGGACATCCCCATATAAACGGGAATCAGTGCAAAGGCGTTGTCCCTCATACCAAGGATCTGGGTGACCTTTACCATAGGGATCATAATCATCTGGAAAGGAACCATCATAGAGATCAAAATCAACATCAAAATAGCTGCCGGAAGCTTTCCTCTGGTTCTGGACAGGATATACCCTATCATAGATGATGTAACCACCACCCCGGCCACAGAGGCCAGGATGATAATCACAGTATTAAAGAGCACTACCAAAAGATTGGTGATTTGATAAACCTCTATATAATTTTTCCACTGAATTACCTTCGGAAAGCCGACTGGTTCCATCAAAATCTCCTGGAAGGTTTTAAAGGAATTTATTACCACAATTGCCAGAGGGCTGATAAAAATCAGAGCTCCCCCTGCCCAGCAGGCATCCGCAATCCATTTTTTCCATCTCATAGGGCAGCATCCTCCTTTTTCTTAAAAAGTCCCAGCTGAATACCTGTGATGGCCAGGATCACCAGGGTAAAGAGGACAGCTTTGGCGCTGGCATAGCCAAACCGGTAGGTCTCAAAGGCTTCCCGGTAAATATTCAAAGATACGCTTTCCGAATAATATCCCGGACCTCCCTGAGTCAGCGTCATAAGGAGTGGGAAAATTTTCAGGCTGTTAATCAGGGACAGGAAAATTCCTGATGTCAGAGCCGGCATAATCAAAGGCAGCGTCACATAGCGGAACAGAGACATTCCCCAGGCTCCGTCCATTACCGCCGCTTCCCGCACTGCGCTGTCTATTCCCTGGATTCCGGCTATGTAGATAATCATATTGTACCCGGCGGATACCCAAATCCGCACTAAGGTTACCGTATACAGAACCACGTTTTTATCGTTGAGCCAGCTTATCCCAAAAATGCCCCACCCGGTCTTTTTATATAAACCAATATTTAATGTTCCTAGAATAAACTGCCACATAAAGCCAATAGTAGCCAGGTTCAGCACATTGGGGGCAAAAAAGACGCCTCTTAGAAGCCGGTTCCTTCTGTTGTCTTTTGAAAGGCCCGCCGCAAGTCCCAGGCTTACGCAGTTTACTGTCACTGTATACAAAAAAGCATACCGAAAAGTGAAACCAAAGGATTGGAAAAACCTTTCATCTCTCAAGCATCGCAGAAAGTTATCCAGTCCTACCACCGCATAGTTTGTGTCCATCCCGTTCCAGTCTGTAAAAGAATACCACAGTCCCATAACCATAGGCGTCAGGAAATACAGGAAATACAGAATCAAAAAGGGGGCTGAAAAGAGAAAAAGGTTCCATCTTTTATTGTCTGAATTCAACATCTGATTTCCGCCTCTCCGCCTTATTTCTTCATATTTTCTATATGGGTCATATAGTTCTTCTGCAAAAGGGCGGCGGCTTCGTCAATGGTCATATCGGGATCCAGCATATATTCCTGAATACTTTTTCCGGGATCAAATCCGTTTGGAAGAATCCGGGTAAAGTATTCGGATGTGATTTCTGCTTCCAGAGGCGCTTTTAAAGCATCATCATAGGTCACCACCTGTTCAAAATCTTTAAGTCCGCTGGGAAGCGCATTTTTAATGAAAAATTCCCTGGTAGGCTGCTGGTAGTCGCAGAAAAAGCTTAAGAATTCATCTACTGCCTCTTTATTCTTTGTATGAGCATTTACATTGATAACCAGATTGTAATCCTCCGCAAACACCGCGTCCTCCGGATCTTCCGAAACCGGAAGGGCAAACATGCCAATGTTCATTTCCGGGTTCAATTCCCTTAGCTGGGCAATCGTCCAGTTTCCCATAATCAGCATGGCGGATTCTCCTGCAGCAAACAATGTATTATGAGTGGTATAGTCTGTGTCTTCCGGTTTAGGCTGACAGTTTTCCCCAACGATATGATATAGGCGGAAAATATTTTTCACCCTGTCGTTTTCAAAGGTATATGTCCCTTGTGTCACTCCTTCCAAAGTCTGTCCCTGCTCACCCACTGATTTATAAAGGGATGCCGCCCCGCCGTAGGTCATGTAAAAACTCAGCTGCCCGGAATCCCGGTACTGAGCGGAAAAGGGATAGGTCCCCTCTGCCTCAAGGGGCTTTAAAGCTTCCACCACTTCCTCCAACTGGCTCAGCGTCCGCGGAACTTCTGTAATTCCTGCTTTTTCAAAAAGATCTTTGTTGTAAAATACGCCGTAGATCTCGGTCTGTACCGGAATGGCATATAAACCGCCTTTATAGGATACCGGTTCTTTGGCTCCGTCATCAATAAAAGCGGCGCAGTCCATAGAGTTTAAGTCCATCAGATGCCCGGCTTCTGCATACTGGGGAATTCTTGCCTGGGCAATATGGGTAATGATATCCGGGGCATCATCTACTGCCAGGGCCGCCCACAGGGATGCCTCCCAATCCTGAGTATTGGTCTGAAAATCTACATACACCTGATCCTGAGACTCGTTAAAAATCTGCACCGCCTCGGCAAAAAGTTCATGTTTATTCGCTCCGTGGTTCTCAAATCGGATAACTGTTTTCTCGCCTGCGTTTCCGGATTGGCTGCCTGCCCCTGCATCTCCTTCTGATTCCGCAGCCTGTCCGTCCTTTCTACTTTCTCCAGTCTCCAGCCCGGTGTTTTCTGTCTTCCGGCCGCCCTGAGAGCATCCTCCAAGGATCATGATTCCAACTAAGAAAAGTGCGGCTAATCGTGTCTTGTGTCTCATAAATAATCCCCTCCGTTTTCTCTTGATGTCATGATCCTAACATTTCTATTAAAAATTTTTTAGAACAGATTTGACGGGAAAACAGGTCAAAATTGACCTTGATACTTCTTGGGGGGCGCCCCGTATTTTTCCCGAAACAGCCGGGCAAAATAGCTGTCATCGGCAAATCCGGCTTCTTCACAAGCTTTTTTTACGCTAACTCCCTGCTCCAGAAGGATTCTGGCCCGTTCCAGCCGTAGATCATTGAGAAAACGGATAACCCCTACCCCGTATTGTTTCTTAAATTCCCTGGAAATATATTCCCGGCTGTAGTGAAATCTTTCGGCCAGATCTGCCAGCGTAACCGGTTCCTCGTAATGTTCTTCCATATAAGCCCGAATACTTTCCATAACTTCTCCTGGCCCATGGGAATCCCAAGCACAAACTGTTTTCCTATAAAATCTGGCCTTTTCTTCGCCGCCCTGTTGGGACAAAGTTTCCAAAATTTCATGAACCAGCTTCCGGTTTACCGGCTTTAACAGGTAGTCTACTGTCCCGTATTGAATTGCTTTTCTCGTATACTCGAAGCCGTCATATCCGCTGATCACAACAACATCAAGCCGAACCCCCTGCTTTACTAACATGTTAAGCAGCTCTCTGCCCCCCATTCCCGGCATCTCCATATCTAAAAACATCAAGTCAAAGGGCAGTTTTTTCTCAATACTATCCATCAAAATCTCCCAGGCTTCCTGTCCGTTTTCTGCGTGGCAGAATTCTGCCTGTTTTGCTGCTTTGACTTCGCGGCAAAATTTTTCTATGGTTCGTCTTGTTCTGGGATCATCTTCCACAATCAATATTTTCTCCAACATTTCTCTCCCTATGCCGAAATTTGGCAAAGCGCCTGACTGGCGTGTTTTTTGGATACTCTTTAATGAAAAGGCCGGCGCAATCCGGAGAATTTTCTCTTTCTGCGCCGGTCTTTCCTTATTTATCCATATCTGGCCCGAAATTTCCCTGGTGATAATGCTTTCTGCAGAGAGCCGCATATTTGTCATTGCTTCCCAGCACCACCTGAGCTCCGGTGCGGACGATTTTGCCGTCCTCCCCGAACCGGGCGTTGCAGCTTGCAGAGCGGCCGCACCAGCAGACTGTCTTCACCTCATCAATGACGTCTGCCCAGGCCATCAGCCACATACTTCCCTCAAAAAGTTCTTCCCTGAAATCCGTGCGAAGTCCGTAACAGATAACCGGAATGTCCAGATCATCGACAATGTGCACCAAAAATTCCACCTGAGATTTGGTGGCAAACTGGGCCTCATCCACAATAATGCAGTCGTATTCCTTTACCTCATTATCGCTTTTTTCTACCAGTTCCTCCAGATAAATCCCTTCCTTTTCAAGGCCGCTTCGGGAGCGGATGGTCCTGTCTCCGTCCCGTGAATCGATTACCGGTTTTACAAGCAAGGCTTTTTTGCCTCTCTCCCTGTAATTATATTCTACCATCAAGGCATTGGCGGTCTTTGAGCTTCCCATTGCCCCGTACCGGAAATGCAGTTTTGCCATTATAAAACCTCCTGATTTTTTATATTGTAAAAGCGGAGCGGAAAGCCCCATTACTCCCTGGTAAAGGCAATGCCGCTTCTTTTTAGAAATTTTTGAACATAGAGCTCCCACTCCGTATCGATAGTTTTATCCATGGTAAAAAATGACAGAGATGCAGCAGTAACCACTGTCATGTTCCCTTCCTCATAGCGTATATTCATACACAGTCCCTGTATGGTCTCCAATGCCGTATGAAGCCCGCTGTCCTCTAAAAAAGCTTCTACTTCCTTAACAGGCAGCTGCAGGGTAATGGAAAAGCTTCCGGGAAGCTTCTTCCCTTTTATCAGGGAAAAGCAAAAGGGCCGCAGAACCTTCCAGGTGGAAAGGCTTTCAATCCCGCCTTCCTCAATCTCTTCCTCTGTATAATAGCCCCGCCGGACATGTCCGTCTATGGTAAAGCGGTTAAAGGTGACAATGTTGACCTCTCTTACTAAAAATAAGTCAAATTCTCCTCCCAAAAAAAGCTTTGCCGTACAAGTCTTAATATCTTCTATCTTCAGTGCTACCATAAAAACCTCCGTCTCTCCCCGGCTTTTAAGCCGTCTTCCTCATGATACACCGGTCCAGTCCTGCTGTCAACGTCAGACCTCTTTCCATCCCCGGCCAACCATGGTATAATGGGAACACTTGGCAAGGTATTTGCCCGCAGAAATAACAGGAGGAATTGTTGAAAAATGACTGAAATTGATTCTTTAAAATCCCTGATAGACGCCTCTGTATCCCCCTATCACTGTATTGAAGAGGCATGCCGGAGACTTTCTAAGGCGGGCTTTAAGCGCCTTGAGCTCTCAAAGCCCTGGAATGTAAAACCCGGCGGAGCTTATTTTGTCCCCGCCTATGATTCCACCCTTCTGGCCTTTACAATAGAGAACAGCACTGCCGTGCAAGCCGCCCCTGTTGTCCGTATGGCGGCCGCCCACACAGACTGGCCCTGTCTCAAGCTAAAACCATCCCCCGAGGTATCGGGCCACGGCTATGGAAAGCTAAATGCAGAGGTCTATGGTTCTCCCATCCTGTCCACCTGGCTGGATCGTCCTTTGTCTGCGGCCGGAAAGGTATGTGTGGCTTCTGAAGATCCGTTTTGTCCTGACATCCGTTTTCTTTCCTGCACAAAGCCTCTGTTTACCATTCCAAATCTGGCCATTCACATGAATCGGGACGTAAACAAAGGGGTGGAATTAAATCCTCAGGTGGATATGCTTCCCCTGGCGGCAGTGCTGACAGAGCGCCTGAACCAGAACAGCTATTTTCTGGATTTTCTGGCCAGCCAGCTTTCTGTAGAGCCGGAAGCCATACTGGACTATGAGATTTCTCTCTACCCCTGGGAGGAAGGGTGTCTTTTGGGGCTTCAGGAGGAACTGTACTCTTCTCCCCGCCTGGACAATCTGACCTCTGTAGAAGCCTGTCTTTCCGGTCTTATCGCAAGCTATAAACCCGGCGGGCTTTTGGAAGACGGCCTCCCTCCAGCAAGGAAGCACGCTTTGAAAGACAGCAGGCAAGGGGAAAACTCTTCCCCCATCATCCGTGTTGCCGCCCTCTACGACAATGAGGAAATCGGCAGCCGCACCAAACAGGGAGCCGCCTCCAATCTGACAGAACGGATTTTAGAAAAACTGTATTTAAGCCTGGGCTATAGCCGTTCTCAATTTTTAGACGGACTGTTAGGAGGATTTTTGCTGTCCCTGGATGTGGCTCAGGCCATTCATCCCAATCACCCAGAAAAATGCGATATCAAAAACCAGATTCCTTTAGGAAGCGGCGTCGTTTTAAAGCTGGCAGCCAGTCAGGCCTATGCCACTGACGCCTCCTGCGTCAGCGTGATTGAGAGCCTTTGCCGGGCCAATGAGATTCCCTTCCGAAAGTTTTCCAACCGCTCTGATATGCGGGGCGGCTCCACCCTGGGAAGCATTTCTTCCGCATTTTTAAATATGCCTGCAGTAGACGCAGGGATTCCTCTCCTGGCTATGCACTCTTCCAGAGAGCTGATGCATAAAGGTGATCAAAAAGCCCTGAATACTTTAACTGCCGCCTTTTTCCAGGCATAAGGAAACGGAGACACTCTCTGGAGCGCGCTTGAAACACGCTCTAGTCAAATGTCTCCGCCCCGCTCTCCGGCAAGGTCTCCGGTATAACCTGGCGGCTGGTTTCCAGAGTCCTTTCCTGGCTGCCGCCGGAAAATCCCCGGGCATAGCGAACCGCTCCAAAGCTTAAAACCCCCAGGCAAATGCATAAAATCATTATGCCCAGCACTTTGGGAAAGGCGCTTTTTTTTCTGCTCCGCTTTCTGCTGCGACGGCTTCTTTCCCCTCTTCTTTCCCTTTCCAGGCCATTATATGCCCCCACTGCCCGTCTCTTTTCCAATCTCTTCTCCATAAGCCGGTCTCCTTCTGGTTCCGATTTTTATTCCGGAAAATATTCTCTATATAAGTCAAAAAAATTAGTGGTAGTACATTCCTCTCCCCCGTCAAAGGTCACCTGACTCCACAGGCTGTCTGGAATCTCTGTCTGGTTCTCCGCCTGAAAGCTGTCGTAAATGCTTCGGAAAGCCTGATCCTTTTTGGCTAAAGACAGCTCGCTCTTTCGAATCAGGGTTTCTTCCTCATTGTAAGAGTTTATACATTTTATAATATAATACTTTCCATTTACTGTCACTAAGGGGCTAACCTGGCCATCCTCCAGGGCAAAGGCCGCTTCCTCAAAAGCGCTGCTTTCCTCCCCTCTCCCCAGAGTCCGCCGGATCTCATCGGAAACAGAGTAGCTTTTTGCAAGAGCTTCAAAATCTGCGTCCTCCGCCATGGCCTCCTGGTGAACCTGCTGGGCAGTTTCCAGAGAATCCAGCACAATCTGCAAAATGTCAATGACCTTGGCCTTGCTGTCACTGATCTCCAAATCCACGTCCTTGGTAAGCTCGGCGACCAGTTTGTTAGCCAAATAATATTTCTCATACAGACGGATAATATCCTGCTCTGTGGCCTGGATATACTCCAGATCCCCATTTGTCAGCTCCTGAAAGTAAGCCTGTCCCAGCCGGTGAAGCCGATCCAGCTCTGTTCCGGATATCTCAATTCCCTGCTCTTTGGCCAAAAGATTCATAGTTTCCAGATCCTCCAAAAAGGTCTTCACCTGGGCCAGCAGCATATCTTTCATGGTAGTCCCGTTTTCATCGGTTACCGCCTCCCAAATCTGGCTGGTATAAACCTTCTGATACCGATTCCGCTCTGTTGCTGCAATGGTCATAATTTGGGCAAGGGTATATTGTTCCGCTTCTATTACCTCTTTTTCCTGGACAGTTTTTTCGCATCCGGAAAGAGATAAGAGGATAGCCAAAAGGGCCAGAGCTGTCAGCCATGCCGCCGCTCGAAAGCGCCACTGTTTGAATCCTGTCATGTTCACCTATCCTCCTCTAACGTATGCTTTCTGTTTCTTTGGAAAGAGTTTTTAGCTCCTGATAAACCCGCCCTGTGGGAAGGCCCACCACATTGCTGTAGTCTCCCTCTATTTTCTCAATATAAGCGGCAAACCGGCCCTGGATTCCGTAAGCCCCCGCCTTATCATCCGGCTCTCCTGAGGAAACATAATCCCGAATCTCCTCCTCATCCATAGGGTAAACCGTCACATGGGTTTCTTCCGAAAAGGTGCGCGCCTTCGCCTCTCCTTTTCCCATGGCTATCAAGGTAACTCCCGTATAGACCTGGTGAGTCCTTCCCTGGAGCAGAGTTACCATGCGCGCGGCATCTTCCCGGTCTGCCGGTTTTCCCAAAATCATCCCATCTATGGCCACAACCGTGTCGGCTCCTATTATAACCGTTTCTTCTCCGGACCCTTCTCTCCTGCATTTTTCCGCCACATCACCAGCTTTTTGTAAAGATAAGCACTCTACTACTCTGGCCGGATCGGTGTCCGTCACGTTTTCCTCCAAAGTGCTGGGAATGATTTCCGGGTACAGTCCAATCTGGCCCAGCAGCTCCCGTCTTCTGGGCGATGAAGACGCCAGAACCAATCGTTTTATCATAGTGAAATCCTTTCCATACTGATCAATCTTTTCTGGTATCCACAATAGCACAAAAACAGGCGGTTGTAAAATGCTTCCGGCAAATTTCTGCCAAAACATCTTACCCCCGCCAGCTATTTTTTTACTTATGCATACTGCAAATTCACTAAAAAAGCAATACCGACTCCCAAGATGGCTCCGGCTGCTACCTGCAGAGGAGTATGTCCTACATACTCCTTTAAAGTCTCCTGAAGTACCTCTCCATTGAGCTCATTGAGCTTTAGCTTAAACGGATTTTCTTCCATCATCCAGTTTAACAGCTTGGCCTGTTTGCCAGTCTCCCGGCGTACGCCTACCGCGTCATACATTACCACCATCGCCATCACAAAGCACACTGCAAACTCAAAGGAACCCAAGCCGTAGCAGAGTCCCGCAGATGTGGTCAAAGCACAGACTGTGGCAGAATGGGAGCTGGGCATACCTCCTGATCCGGTAAGCCTCTCCACATTAAAGCTTTTGTTGAGAGCAAAATCAATCATTGTCTTTAAAACCTGTGCCACCGTCCATCCAATTACTGAAGTAATAAGCACCTGATTTTCTAGCAGTTCTTTCCACATCTTTTTCGCGTCTCCTCTGTCCGGACAAAATCAGGGCCGTTGCGCTTCGATTACTCTGAAATTCCGCCGCCGAACAGGCGGCATGCATTCAGATATGCCCCATGCGCCCGCCAGACTTTTCTGTGCGGCAGTACGTCCGCTGCCGGGCGCATGCAGGGTTACTATCGGCCATATGCAACAGCCCTGTTTTTCTCATTCTTTTTTGTAAGATTTAATATCCAATCAGCCAGTCATACAGCTCCTGATATTTAAGAGCCGAAGTATTCCAGGAATAATCTGTTGCCATACCCCTGTCAATAATCTTGTTCCACTCCCGCTTTTTATTGTAATAAACGTATTTGGCATACTGAATACTGCTTAACATCTCATGGGCATTGTAGTTGGCGAATGAGAATCCGGTTCCGGTTCCCTCGTACTCGTTATAGGGTATTACCGTATCCTTTAATCCGCCGGTCTCACGTACAATGGGTACGGTTCCATAGCGCAGGGCAATAAGCTGGCTTAAACCGCAGGGTTCAAAGAGGGACGGCATCAAATATGCGTCGCAGGCAGCGTAAATTTTGTGGGACATTGGATTGGAATAATAAATATTGGCGGAAACACGCTCATTGTACTTCCAGTCATAATGGCGGAACATGTTCTCGTAGCGCTCATCACCGGTTCCCAAAACTACAAACTGCAGGTCATCGCTGCAAATCTCGTCCATTACACACTGAATCAGATCCAGACCCTTCTGATCCGTCAGACGGGAAACAATACCAATCATAAACTTACCCGGATCCTTGATCAGGCCCAGTTCTTCCTGAAGAGCCACTTTGTTCTTTGCCTTCTCTTTGCGGAAGTTCTTGGCATTATACTTCTGAACGATAAATTCATCGGTCTCAGGATTGAATTCATCATAATCAATCCCGTTTACAATCCCTCTCAGGCTGTTTGCCCGGGCGCGCATCAGACCGTCTAATCCTTCGCCGTAGAAAGGCATTTTGATCTCCTCCGCATAAGTGTCGCTTACGGTGGTGATAGCGTCTGCGTAAACCACGCCTCCCTTTAACATGTTTCCGTCTTTGTACGCCTCCAGCTTATCCGGAGTAAAGTAGTAATCCGGAAGTCCGGACAGCCTCTGGATGGTCTTCACATCCCATACGCCCTGGAACTTTAAGTTGTGAATAGTAAATACAGACTTCATATTCCGGAAGAACTCGCCATCGTGGAAACGATCTTTTAAGTGAACCGGGATCAGTCCGGTCTGCCAGTCATGGCAGTGAACTACATCCGGCTGCCATCCAATAACCGGCAGAGCGGACAGAGAAGCTTTGGAGAAGAACGCAAATTTCTCCAGATCGTTATACCAGTCGCCGTAAGGCCTGTCTCCGCAGAAATAGCCCTCATTATCAATAAAATAGAAGGTAACGCCCTCATGGACATATTCCATAATTCCTACATATTTGCTCTGTCCCAGATAGTCCATGTAAAAATGGTTCACATAAGTCATCTTATTGCGCCATTCTTCCTTGATACACAGATACTTAGGAATCATGACGCGCACGTCAAAATATTCTTTATTGAAACATTTGGGCAGGGAGCCCGCTACGTCGGCAAGACCTCCTGTCTTAATAAAGGGCACTGCTTCGGATGCCACAAATAGAATTTTTTTCATGAAAAAACCTCCCTCACCTTATCGTTGTTTTTGTTCATGCTCAATTATTAACAGTATACAATATTTTTCAGGTTTTAGGAAGTCTTATCTGTACTTTTTATGAAATTCGTTTGTAATCTAATCGGATCTTATCTGCAATCAACGCCACAAACTCGGAATTTGTAGGTTTTCCCTTGCCGTTGCTGACCGTGTAGCCAAATAGTTCGTTAATGGTATCCATCTTTCCCCGGCTCCATGCCACCTCGATGGCGTGGCGGATGGCCCGTTCTACACGGCTGGGCGTGGTCTGGTGTTTCTTGGCAATGGTAGGATACAAAATCTTAGTCACCGAGGTCAGCATTTCATGATCCTCTACAGAAATGATAATGGCATCCCTTAAATATTGATATCCTTTAATGTGGGCAGGAATCCCGATTTCATGCAGGATATGGGTAACATCATTTTCCAGATTCTGTTCCATATACTCTGCTTTATCGATATATGGCCGTACTTTCTTAATCTCCGGGAAATCGGGAACTGCCCCGTAGCCTCTGCCAATCCGGCGTATTTTGTCAATGATAATTTCCCGGTTAAAGGGCTTCATAATGTAATAACTGGCGCCCATGCGAAAAGCGTCCGCTGTCACATTTTCGCTTCCCGCTGCGGTAATCATGATAAAAGAGGGCACTTTCCCCAGGGAATGGTTTTGTTTGACTTTTTCCATCACTGAAATTCCGTCAAGCCTCGGCATGATTACGTCTAAGAGCACAATATCCGGACTGGTTCTGACAATCATGGCATAGGCATCTTCCCCATTATCTGCCTTGCCGACTACATGAAATCCCTCTTCTCCTTCTACTATGTCCTGCAACAAACCTAAAGTTTGCGGGTTATCATCTGCAATCGCCACATTTAATTCTGCCATGTGAAAAATCCTCCTCACTTTTTGAACATTTCCAGCGCTTTGTGCTGTACCATGTATTATAGCCTTTGGATTTTCTCACATGCAATGGAATTCAACCGCAAGTTTCGACAAAGAACCGACCGGAGTCTTTTTCCTTAACACTCTTATTTCTAAATTAAAAGCCGGGGTGTCACTGAATTACGTTTCCAGGACATCCCCAGCTTTTATCAATCCGTTATATTTTCCATCATTTCTTTTACCTGCTTTGCCGCCTCTCTGGAATCCGGCCCTAAAGCTCTGACGCAGATGGAGTCCCCGCTGTTTAATCCCAATCCCAAAATATCAATCGTAGATTTGGCATCTGCTTCTGTATTTTCCGACTCCTTTATCAATCGGATCCTGCTGGAAAACCCGGACGCCAATTCGGATATCATTACCGCAGGGCGCAGATGGATTCCATTTGAGTTTTTGATGGTAGCCCGCATCTCTGTCTGCATGGTTCCCTTCCTTTCCTCGTTCTTTATTACCTATATAAAGGAATTCTATTTTTATACTGCTCAAGGAGACGTAAATTGGCTGCCGCCCCTCCCTCTATATTTCCGCTGGCAAATATGGGACATTCCACCCCTTTTTCCTCTAAAATCCGAACTGCCCCGGCAAAAATCGTGTGGAGAATAACCCCGCCGATTATAGTGGACGCCGGTTCAAAAGCTGTACCGCTCTTCATGGTTAAACACCCGTCTCCTACAGGGCAGAAATTATCGATAGAAAGGCTGACAATGTCCGTAAGCCGAAGCCCTGAAGAATGTCTGGATGGCTGGCTTTGAGAAAAGCTTTTGGAAGTAAGCCCGATCACATAGGCTCCTCTCTCCTTTGCAATGGCCGCCACATCCAAAGGAACGCCGTTTCTTCCGGAGGTGGAGATTACAAAGACCAGATCTCCAGGACCAATCGATTCAGATTCCATAAAGGTTTTAGCATACCCGTTAAGCCGTTCCACCCGGGAAGATCGGACTGCTCCGTTAGCCAGCAGAAGATCCGGTACAAATATGGGGGAGACTGCCGCCATCCCTCCTGCCCGGTAAAAAAGTTCTTCGCATAATATTGCGGAATGTCCGGATCCAAATACATAAATTACCCGCTGCTCCTCTACGGCCTCCGCCACCTTTCCGGACGCCAGTTTAAGTATTTCTGTTTCTTTTGAAAAGACCTGTTCTGTCAGTTCCTTTATTCTGTCCCAGTATTCTTTCATAAATTCCCCCAATGATTTCTAAGATTCCAGGCCATCCGGTTCCAGGTATGGCGCACGCCCCTGACAGCTACCGAATAGGTATATAAATTTTCCGGCGGCGGAGACCCCAGCGGATAGCCAGCAGTGCTGATATGGTGGATATCTGCCCCTATCCGTTTTGCACTCAGTGCAAGCTGCCGAATGGTTTCCTGGTCTGAACCCTCCTGGGAAGTAGTAATGGCAGAGAGAACGATCCCCCCATTTCTATGAATTTCCCCGGCATAGTCTGCCGCCATTTTTTCCGTAACCCCAGGCACGGTTCCCGGCACAGGGATAATGCTTCCATCAGCCCCTGCTTCCATATAGGCCTTTGCAGCATCCAAGGTGTATTCCTCCCTTATCCCGGAATGATGCATTTTTCCAGCTATAACTAAAATATCCCCGGAAGCCCTGCGGATAGTTTTTACGCTTTCTGCCATCTCCTTATGACCAATTACTCCCCGGCAGGGGTTGGCGCTTAGAATAATAAAAGCGGCTCCGCTTTCCACTGCCTTATTTACCGTCTCTTCTGATGCCCGGATTGGTTCCGGCACATAAGGCAAATCCGGTTCCAGAATGGGGCCGCAGGGCCTGCCAAGGTACTGAGATAATCCCCGAAAGCCGCAGGGTACAGGAATCAGGTTTTCTAACTCCGATATTACCGGCTTATCCAGAAAGGGGATCCCTACATTGACAAAAATCAAGTCTGCGCCAAATGCAGCGGACATTTCTCCATTGCTTACTGCCCTTCCATAGCCGCAGGAAATCCCGCTGGCGATACCTTCCACCTCTGCCCCCATTACTCTTCCTTCGGATTCTAAGATTGCTTCTGCCAAAGCCCTGCCTCTTAAATCTCCCAGGGCAGTACCCCATAGGTCTAATATTCTCATAATTTTCTCCATTCTGCTCATTTATCCGCTGAAAGGCGCTCCTCCTTTATTCCATCCATCCCAGCCTCTTTAAGTTCTCTTCAAGCTGTTGACGGATGGGATCTCTGTCTACAAAATTCCGGATTACCACCACTGCCGAAACCTGGTTTTGAAAAATCTCCACATGCATTTCCTGGCCGGCGATGATGTCAAACTGTTCTGCCATAGCCTGGGCCGACGTATAGTCTGTATGCTCAATTTCAATATCCAAATTCATGGACTTTGCTACCTCTTCAATTAAAAATTTCAACATCATACTGCTTCCAATTCCCCACCCGCACACACACAGAATCTTAATGGGGGTTCCGTCCGGTTTTCTAATCATGGTTCTGTCTCCTTTCAGACTTTTTGTTTTCTCTTATAACAGCCGATATAGCAAAGGGAAAGAATGATGATACCTGCCGGAAGAGCCCATACGCCGGCATTTCCCAAGGCCTCAAAGGGTTTTCCTAAAAGCCGCAGAAGAATTGTCATCACAAAATAGTCTTCGTTGGCAATCCATACAATCTGCGGTGCAGTCTCAGCCAGAAGAGGCCAGGTAACCGCCATTCCCACTGCCATCATGATTCCATCAATAGCTCCGCCTAACACAGCTCCTTTGACTCCGCCATACACTCCTCCCGCAATGCCGCAGGCAGCGCCTCCAAAAAACAGAACAGAAGGCGGAATTGCAAACCAGCCTGCCGCTGCCATCACTACCATCAACAGCAGGTATACAACTGTGGCGGAAATAAATCCGATCTGCACTGCTGTAGGCGCGTAAGGATAGATGGCCGGGCAATCCAGGGCAGGCTTTGCTCCGGGGATAATTCTGTCACTGATTCCTTTAAAAGCAGGAACGATCTCGGACAGGAACATCCGTACTCCATAGAGCAGAATCCCTAAGCCGGCTGCAAACCGGAATCCAACCATAAATACCCAAACATAGGGATTTATATTTGCGTCATATAGGGCGGCCTGTTGGGCCACCACCTCTTTGTCCGCCATAATTACAGCGACCAGCATAACTATGGATACCAGGATCGCACTCGATACGTTTACATCTTTCATAAAGTCCAGACGCTTGGAAATCTTAATCTCCTCTACGCTGCGCTGCTTCTTTTTTCCCAGGAACATTCCCAGCTTCATGGAAAGCCAGGTTCCGGAAGCAGTGGTATGAGCATAGCCGAAAGAGGATGTTTTTGCCAGCTTCATAATCAGCGGCTCCATAAAAAGGGGCTGTACCGTCATATAAGCGGCCATAATCAGGGAGGATACTGCCACCAGTTCAAAGGAGCCAATCTCCGGAAAGGCAGCCATTACTGCTGCACATACCAAAACAGAAAACCAGAACATTAAATGGGCGGTCAGATACACGTATTTGGTGTTTAGCATTTTAACCGCAAAAACATGAAGCAAGAATCCAAACGCTACTACCAGAGCAATGTCCCCTCCCCGTTCTGCTATAAACAAATCCATGTTGCCTGATGCGGCAGAAGCCTCCATGCCAAAGGCACTGGACATAATGTTGGTAAAGTAAGATAATTCTCCTGTAAATACCCCTACTCCTACTGTCAGGATCACCACTCCTACCGCGGCTTTTACAGCTCCGGTAACCGCTTCTTCTATCCGTTTTTTCTGCAGCGCCAATCCGGCAAAAGCAATAAGCGCCATCATAATGGCAAGCTGATTAAATAGATTATTTGCGATAAACTGTGTTATTTCAATAAGTCCTTTCATATTCCCCTCCGTCCATATAAAACCAAGCCATACAAGTTTCTCAGCACTCTTCCATAGACTTTATTAATTCTAATATTTCCTTTTTCTTCTCTGCTTTCCGGATTTTTTTCAAGGCTTTTGGGGCGGCCAGAAGATTCATCAGAGATTTCAGCACATGGACATGGCTGTATTGATCCTCCGCTCCAAAAAAGAAAATCATGTCTATCTCTGTCCCTTCTGCAATTTCTACCGGTTCTTTAAGCAGAGTCAGGCTCATGCACAGCCGCTTTACCCCCATTTCCGGCCTGGCGTGAGGCATTGCTATCCCCGGCCCTATTACAATGTAGCTCCCCATAGTATGAGAAATTTCATAAGCCGCCTCTGCATATTCCATAGTAATCCAGCCCTCCTCTAGAAGAGGGCCAGCGGCCATAAAGAGCGCCTCTTTCCAGCTTTTCGCTTCACAGGCAAGCTGGATTGTTTTTTCAGTAAGCACCTCCTTTAAGCTTACCTCCGTGGAAGTCTTATCCATATCCGCATCCAATCCTTTCAAAATCTGTTCCAACTCATTTTGTAATGATTCTTTGTTTTTCACTGCCGCATACTTTCCAATGACATCCATAATCTTCTGCACCGAATCAACTTCCCCAGGCCCACGGCACAAACCTTTTGCAGACAAATCATCCCTCAAAAATCTGATCGCTTTATAAATCCGGAAAAGGGATTCCACAGGAAGAGAAGGTTTCACAATAACTTGAGGCAGTCCGCAGTCCTTTATTGCCACTGTGGTAATAATCAGTTCCGGGCGGTACTTTTGAACATAATATTCTGCTTCTGTCAAAGGGGCCGCCGCCACAATGTCCAGGATTGCTATATTTTCCTGGAGACGGGATTTTAATATCAGGGAAGTCCCGACTCCGTTAGCGCATATAACCAAAGTTTTTATGGTGCGCCTGCGCCTTTCCAGATACCGGCTTCGGGCCGCTACAAAGTGGAGAGCTACAAACTCCAGTTCCTCTATGGACAGTTCCTGATGGACATAGCTCTCCAGACTGGCCGTTGACTTTCTAGCCGCTTCCACATACTGGAAAGAATCTTTCAGCATATCTGACAGCTCGCCGCTGGTTCTGATATAGTAGCGCTTGCGGAAAATCATCTGGTTTAAATCCTGGATAAGACCGTTATAAAGTTCCCCATCTTCTTGAAACGCTTCTCCTAAATTTTTCTTCATCTGATCTATAATATCTTCCGCAATCTTTTGAATCCCGGCCAATTTGTCCATATTCCCCACATAGAAATCAAAGGAATACATTCCCTTAAGCAGAATAGCCAGATATGCCGCCTCTTCTTTCTGCTTTTCTCCCAGCTCTGTCCATGTCTTTTCCTTTGTCATGCTATCTTTTCCAGGAGAGAAAAAATAAGCTAATGCCTGTTTTACGGTCTCATATTCCTTAGTGATTGCTAATGCCTGAACATCTTCCTTGGGAATATCCATATACTTTCCAATCCGCGCCCGGCCCAGGGCAATGATCAGGTAGATAAGAATTTTGTCTCTCTGTTCTTCACTAAAGTGGAAAACCATTTGATTTTGTATCAGCAGCAAGGTTTCACGAAGTTTTTCAATATCGACGCCGTCAAACAAAACGCCTCCTATGGTCTGATCCAAGGCATGGAGATCAAACTTCTGCCCAAATACCTCTGTCGGATCTAACAGCATGTTTAATGCCCCGTTCCGAATCCGCAGTTCTTCTCCGTCCATGGCAATCCCAAAGTTGGGTTTGGTAATAATCTCAATCCCGTACTGGGTGCAAAAGGCTTTTACATGCTTCAGATCCCCTACGATTGTGCTTCTGCTCACATCCAATTTTTCCGCTATTTGTTGGATGGTGATATATTGTTTCTTCATAGTCAGAAACAATATAATCAGCTGACACCGGCGGCCGGAAGGAATCAGTTCTCCCAGATCCGGCTCTAAAATTTTGCGAAGAATTCTGATTTTTTCTTCCTCCAAAAGCCCGTATTGCCACTCTCCTCTTTTCATACGAATTTCCGGACATCCCAGTTTTCTTAACTGCTTATTGATTTGCTGGATATCCATCTGAACCGTCCGAACCGATACAGACAAGGTCTTTGCCAATTCTTCGCTGGTATAAGGCCTGTCCTGGTAAAACAAGCTTTTAACCAGCTTAATTTGACGGGGTGACAGCATTTTGCGCCTCCTCTCTTGTTTATTTCTGTTTCTATTATAGTTGCTAATTTCTTGTAAGAAAAATGCTTTGTTCTGCGCCTTTTTATGCAAATTTCTGTATATTTCCATGCTGGAAAATGGGATAAGTAAGAGGCTTTTTGGCATAATAAACCTGGAGGTGATAAGATGTGCCACAAGACGAAAACCATAAATCACGAGAAAAATACCAAGCCCCGGGATGCTGAAATCGATCCCAAAGAAATTGCGGAACCTCTTCCCGAATCTACCCGGGAGCGGAGGGATGGCCCCGGCGGAGATTAAAATGAGATTCCATTGACCGTAATCCGTCAGCTGCCGAAAGACATCAGCCGCCAGGCGTGCATGGGAGCGTGTACCCTTGGCTGGTGCTGACGGAAATAAAAAAGGATGTTACAAAATGAAACCTGGCGTCTGCTCTATTTCATTCTGTAACATCCTCTTTTATCTACTGCTGGCGTTATTCCAACAGTTCCCGAACCATGGCGGCGTCAAAAACCACTTCCGGCACATGGTTTACTTCTATCTGGTAAAGAGCGTTGGCGGCGATGTGCTCGGCTGCCTGCTCCAGATCCCGGATGCCGCTGGTATCTGAAAAAATTTCAATTACCGCATCCATTGCCTCTTTTGTCAGAATACATTCCTCTTCTTTCATACTCATACGTTTTAATACCCTGGGAAGAGCATATTTTAAAAAGATGATACGCTTTTCCTCCGGGCTGTAATCTGGAATATCGATTACGGCAAAACGGGACATTAAGGGAGCGCTGATCTGGCTTTTATCGTTGGCAGTGGCGATTGGGTATACCCCTGCCGTAGGAATTGTACATTCCATATAGTTATCTGTAAATCCCAGATTGTCCAAAAGAGTCAGCAGCACATCCGCCGGATTGCCGTTTCCCTTTCCCGCAGAAGCCTTATCCAGCTCGTTAATAATAAACACCAGATTGGATTCCCCGGCCATGGAAAACGCCTCCATAATAATCCCCGGTTTGGCATTGGAATAAATTCTGGAACTTCCTGTAAGCTGTTCCGGATCGTTTATGGAACTCATATCCAGCGTCGTCCAGGAAAGCTTTAAAATCCGGGCCACTGCATAAGCAATCTGGGATTTTCCCGTTCCGGCAGGACCTACCAGCAAAAGCCCGTAGGCAGGCAGAGTGTGGGTGCGGTTGATCTGGATAATGGTTTCCATAATCCGCTGCTTTACCCTCTCTAAGCCGTACAGCTCTTCATCCAGAATTCGCCGGGCTTTCTGCGGGTCAATGGCCTCAAAATAGTTATTTTTCCACTGGATATTCATCATAATGGACAGGGCGCGCTGGGCGTGACGCCTTTCCTCCGGGGATACTTCATGGGACTTGGCAACCGCCAGGTTTCTCCTGGCCCAGAGCCTGATATTGTCCGGCATGGTATTCCCCGCGCAGGTCATAAAGTCGGTAATGCTCTGGATGCTGGTAAGCTTCATGCTGTCGCCGGCTTCCTCCTGCTCTTCCTCATTCGCATCTTCCTCCGGCGCGTTGCTGGAAAACAGCCGTTCAATCATAAACTGCAGGAAACCATCCTCTGCCGACAGCTTAACGCCGCCTCCAAAGGCAATCTCCCGGATTTTATATACCCCGTATCCTTCTTCCCGGTTCTCCCCGGACAGGCGGACACTGATATGGTTTTCCCCCAGCCACTTTATCAGGCTGACAAACCGGGAATCAACCTTTAAAATATCCGCGGCAATTTTTCCGTCCTCTTCCTTAAATTCAAAGGCCGTTTCTTTCTCAGGATTGGTAAAAACACCACAGGAATGGTGTTTCCACTTTCTCTTTTGGTTGTCCAGGAGAAGAATGGGCTTTTCCGGGGTAGCCTCCGGCTGGCTGGATTGAAAGGTTGTATAAGTGCACCGCGCCCTGGTGTTTTCCTTTGGCGCGCCGCTGAAATCAAATACCGGCATGGGTTATCTCCTTTTGTCACATAATTTTTTCCCTGTCAGGCCCGGGCCCTTTACAGGCAAGAAAGCACCCGTCTTCATGAGAGTAAATCACCCCTACCGCCTGCAGATAAGCATAAATAATGGTGGTTCCCACAAATTTCATTCCCCTCTTTTTCAGATCCCCCGACACAGCGTCTGACAGAGGGGACGAGGTGAGGTGGGTTTCATAAATGACTTTTCCGTCTGTCCAATTCCACAGATACTTGGAAAAGCTTCCGTATTCCTTTTGTATTTCCTTAAAAATCCGGGCATTGGTTATGGCAGCGCGGATTTTTAGCTTGTTGCGGATAATCTGTGGGTTTTCCTGCAGCTCTTTTACCTTATTCTCCCCATAAGCGCAGACGGCCTCCAGATCAAAGTTGTCAAATGCCCTGCGAAACGCTTCCTGCTTGTTAAGAACACATTCCCAGGAAAGCCCTGCCTGAAAGGATTCTAAGATGAGCATCTCAAAGAGCTTATGATCGTCGTAAACCGGAACGCCCCACTCTTCATCATGATATCGGATATAGCGCCTGTTTTTGGGATTTGCCCAGCTGCACCGGCATTTTCCGTCCGTCCATTCCATAGGTGATTTCTCCTTACTGTAAAAGTCCGCCGCCGGTTAGGCGGCATGCATTCAGGGATGCCCCATGCGCCCGCCGGGCTTTTCTGTGCGGTGGCACGCCCGCTTCCGGGCGCATGCAGGTTTACTGTGAAAATATGCTGTCTTCTATTCCACCGGTTTACGCCAGTTTCTGCACCGCTCTCCGCAGGCAGATTTGGAAACAATTTCCGCAGTGGAGGCACCGGCTTTCATCAATTACCCGGGGGAAGGTGTTGCTGATACAGCCGGAGGGGCATACGCTTCTGCAGCCCTGACAGCCGATACATCTCTCCCCGTCAATGCGGTAGCCTCTTTCATGGATCTCTTCCCCTCCAAAAGAAAAGGCCTGACGCACCGGGGGCTGTTTACTTAAGTCAAAGTATTCTCCCTCCCCTTTATAGAGGCAAAATACCTCCAGAGCCCTTCTGCTCTTTGGCGTGGGATAAATCTTTTCCATATAAGGGTTTTCTTCAAAGATTTCCTCCAGCCTGTCTTTCCCTATATTCTTTACCGGTCCCCGAAGGGTAATGGCTGCGGAGGACAGAGTTTCTCCTCCCTTAATACCGCTTAAAGAGACAAATGGCTTTTCTGTTAAACGGCTGTAAAAGGTCTTCCCATGGGCAGTAAGAAAATAAAGCCCTTTTTCATCGGCCAGCATCAAATCGATCACCGTGGAACAGGGCAGTCCGCTGTCATCTACAGTGGCAAAAACAACGGAATGGATGTCTTTCTGTAAAATATGTAAAATTTCGGGGGCGGTCATGGCGACGTTTCTCCTTTGGCTTTTTCTGTCTTAATATTTGAAAGCTGAAATTCAAAACTCTAAACTTACGAAAAAACCGCCTGCTGGCGGTTAATTCAATAATGCAGGGAGACAGTGTCTCTTTGCCTGCAACTATAGTATATTCAACCTTGGTAGAATTGTCAATATTTTTACTAAGTGGAGCGAAACAATATGGAATATCTCTTTTTTGTGGGGTAAATAGAGGCAAGGATTTTGTGAATAGTTGGTTACAAAGAGTATAGAATATGTTATGATAATACTAAGATAAGCAAGGAGGCAGGTGGATGATATGTCGATTGTAGGGTATTATGATGGAACGGCTATACGTGTAAATGAACCTTTACCATTAAATCAAAAAGTCATTGTGATTCCAGTAGCAAATGATATGGATTGGGAAGAATCCGCAGCAGGGATGCTTCATCAATATGCAAATGCATCTTTAGTTGAGCAGGAAAAAGATGCTTGGAGGAAAGCGATGGTAGAAAAGCATGGAGGAAAATAAATGCTTATTGGATGCAAATGCTATTCTGAGGTTTTTATTAAGAGATAATGAAGAACAGTTTATCTATATAAAGAAAATGATAAGAACTAAAAGCTGCTATGTAACATTAGAAGTAATGGCAGAGGTATGTTATGTATTAGAAGGACTTTATCAGATTTCCAGGGAAGATATTATAAACTGTTTCCGTAAATTGAACAATGACATCGTTATTTTATATGCAGATGTGTTGCTTCGGGCAATGGAAATTTTTGATAAAACACCAAGACTTGATTTTGTAGACTGTCTCCTATATGGTTATAAGAGGGAAAAAGGAATTAATATCATAACCTTTGATAAAAAATTACAAAAGAGATTAGATAATATGCAGGTATGAATAAAAGATATCTATTCTAAGATGGCCGCCCCCCGTCAAACAGGCGGCAGTTAAAAAATTTAGAAATGAAACCTGTTAAAACGGCCCCCACTGGATTGCCTGGGCAATCATCAGGAATCCGGCGGCTGTAACTGACCAGATGCCAAACAACGGCAGAATAAAACGCAGCCATTTCTCATAAGGCACTTTGGCCAAGGTCAGGGTTGCCATCAAATATCCGGCAACCGGATATACAATATTTGAGAAACCGTCGCCAAACTGCAGTGCAAGGATTGCCGTCTGCCTGGTAACGCCTACCACGTCTGCCAGAGGCGCCATGATGGGCATGGAAACAACAGTCTGACCGCTTTCGGAGTTAACTAAAAAGTTCAGTAATGTCTGGACAATCAACATTCCCACTGCTGCCAGTCCGCTGGGAACACCTTTGATAATTTCAGAAAGTCCGTAAACGACAGTGTCAATAATCATAGCATTGTTCATAATAACGCTGATACCGCGGGCCAGACCTACAATCAAGGCACCTAACAGTACGTCATGGCAGCCTTCCATAAATGCATCGCAGATTTCCTGGCCTTTCATACCTGCGATTAGGCCGGAAAACAATCCAATCATCACAAAGATTGCGCCAATCTGAGGCATATCCCACCCCCAGCAGAACACACCGGCAATCATAATTCCAAACAAAATCCCAGCGCTGGCCCCAGCCAGTTTCTGCCGGGTAGTCAGACTCACGTTGGTTGCCTCCATATCAATTTCCCGCGTTTTATCAATCTCATAGACCGGGCTGAGTTCAGGATTTTTCTGTACCCGCTTTGCATAGCGAAGCACGTACACGATAGCGATCAATGTCATGGTTGTCAGCACAATCAGACGGTACTGCCACCCGGAATACAGAGGCAGCCCGGCAATTTTCTGCCCGATACCTACTGTAAACGGATTGGCCAATGCCGCGGTAAATCCTGCCGCGGATCTGCAGAGTGCAACGGCGCAGGCTGTTATAGAGTCAAATCCCAGCGCCAGCATCAGCGGAAGGATAATGGGAACGTACACCATACACAGCTCGCACATGCCAATAAAACAGTCAATTACCGCAAAGGTAATCATCAATATAGGAATGATAATAATTCCTCTTCCTGACACTTTTCGAGACAATGAAGAGATAGCTCCATGGATAAATCCGGTCTTTTTTAATACAACAAAACCGCCTCCTACACAAAAGGTCAAAGCAATAACCCAGCCTGCTTCTACAAAGCCTTCCGGTATGGCGTTAAAAAACTCCATAAACGTTGTGGGATTGCTCTCTACGGTATGAAAAGATTCCGCCACTACTACCATTCTTCCGTCTACGCCTTCTACACGATCAAATTCTCCCGCCGGAATCACGTAAGTTAAAACTCCAACAATCGCCATGATCCCCAGAAGGATGATAAAAATATGGGGGATCGTCAACTTTTTCCTGGTCTCCAATGCTGTTTTTGTACTCATCATATACCCCTTTCTCTCATGTACTGCCATCATAAATTGGCAACTAAACTGACGTAAAAACTGCACACTGCGCTTAAATGATCCACCGGGCAATACTCGTCGATTGCATGACACATATTTTCCACGCCAGCCCCAAACACAATGGTGGGAATATTGTATTTGCCTGCACAGCTCACCGCGTTGGTGGTGCCCTTAAACCGGAACTCCTCCGCTTCTTTTCCGTCAAAGATCTCTCTGTATGCCTTGTATGCCGCCTGTACCAGCTCTGCGTCTTTGCCAAGCTCAAAACCGGGAAGTATGGAATGCATCACTGCGTCATACCCGGACCAGGTCTTATGATGGATATCCACCACCTCCCAGACGGCTTTCGTTCCCTCCACCAGCTGATCCATCTCCGCATACTGCATCCCGGGCGTCAGGCCGCTGGTGGTACGCCTGTCCAGATAAATACTGCAGTTATATGGCACGGCGTTTAAGGAAGCCGACTCGCTCTCAATCTTTGACAGCGCGATGGTTCCAAACTTCCGCTCCTGGGACAGTAATTCCTGGCTTAATTTCTGTACCCTGCTGATAATTTCCTGCATCTCATACACAGCATTCACACCATCTTCCGGCCGGCTGCAATGAGTGGGGATGCCAGGCATATTTACCCGAAACATAGAACGTCCGCCGTGCCCTCTGCAAAGCCGTAAGTCAGTGGCTTCACAAATCACAACCGCCTTAGGCTGATAACCGTCATGGGTCAGCACATAGTCTAAGGCAACACCATCCATATCCTCTTCCATCACCGAAAAGCTGACCACAATTTTCTTTCCATGAAGCAGCCCCAGCTCCTTCATAATCGCTGCGGCATATACCATTACGGCCCCGGCTACTTTCATATCGGAAGCCCCAAGTCCGTATAGTTTTCCATCCTTAATCTCCGCGCCAAAGGGATCTACCGTCCACTTTTTAATATCTCCTTCAAACACTGTATCAATGTGGCCGTCAAACAGAATTACATCCTCACCAATCCCGACTTCGCCGATAGCGTTTCCACATTGGTCAATGTAGGCCTTATGGTAACCAAGCTTATTCATCTCCTGAATTACCCGTTTTACCGCTTCTTCCTCCTCAAATGTATAGCTTTTAATTTTCAACAGATCTCTGGCAAATTCTAAGAGATCCGCCTCATACTGTTTTACCTTTTCTTTAATCTGATCCGCCTGTTTCATGATTTGTAGCCTCCTTCTACTGTATCTTGCTGCTTTGCCAATAAGGAAAATACCTGTTTTGCAGCATCCTTCAAATTGGCATATGCCGTCTCCTTTTCCATGGCTTCCCTAAGCCCTATCGGGCCGCGGACAATGGGAAAGTAAGCGTCAATTCCTTTCCCATTACAGGTCCCGGCTTCCGGGGTTGCCGCCCCTGTAAATGCCAGAACCATGCAGCCGTATTTCTTTGCCAGCCTCGCCACCCCCACCGGCGCTTTCCCCATGGCCGTTTGAAAATCCATACGGCCTTCTCCTGTCACAACGATATCCGCATCGGAAAGTTCTGTTTCCATCTGTACAGCCTTTAGCACCAGATCGATCCCGTTTTCCATCTTTCCATTGAGGTAAGTCATAAATGCATATCCCAGGCCTCCTGCCGCCCCTGCTCCGGGCATTTTAGCCATGTCTTTTTGAAGAACTTTCCTGGTTACCTCTGAAAAATGCCGCAGGCTTTGATCCAAATGCTCCGCCATCTCTTTTCCGGCTCCCTTTTGAGGCCCGAATACCATGCTGGCGCCATTGGCTCCGCAAAGAGGATTATTGACATCGCAAGCCACAATAAATTCGCATTGGGACAGCTCCGGCATCGCCTGACTGGTGTTTACATGTTCTACCGATGCTAAGTCCCTTCCGTAAATCCCGGCGGACTCTCCATGAATGTTTTTAAAATGAAATCCCAGGGCGTTTAACATTCCCAGGCCTCCGTCATTGGTAGCGCTTCCTCCCATCCCCACAATAAATCTTCTGCATCCTTTTTCTATTGCATCCCGGATAATCTCTCCCACGCCATAGCTTGTGGTGTTAAGAGGGTTTCTCTCTTTCTCCGGCGTCAATGTCAGGCCTGCCGCTGCCGCTACTTCTATAATAGCGGTTTTCTCCTCCTTCCGTATCCCGTAAGTACATGCAACCGGCTTTCCCAGCGGGCCTGTCACCGTAAGACGGATTTCTTTTGCTCCTGCCCCCAGTACAAAAGCCTCCACAGTTCCCTCTCCTCCATCTGCAAGAGGCATTAATACGGTTTCTGCTCCTGGCATTGCCGCCTTGATTCCTTCCTCGGCGGCCCGCTCCGCCTCAATGGAGGAAAGGCTTCCTTTAAAGGAATCAACTGCAATCACAATTTTCATTGTTTTTAAATTTCCTCCTGTCTTATTTATGTTTTCAGTATACTTACTTTTCTTTCTCTTGACTATATTACAGAAAACATAATATAATTTATTTATATATTATGAATAACATTTTCGCAACAGAAGGAGCTGCCATGAAATTATCTCAGCATAACGCATTCCAGATTGTGTCCAACATCAATGAAATCATTAACCGCAAAATGAATATCATCAATACCAACGGTGTCATCATTGCCAGTACCGATGAATCGCGAATCGGCACTTTTCATGCCGGCGCAAAAATGCTCATCGACCAGGGCCTTTCCGAGCTGATTATTAATGAGGAAGACTCTATGCTGGGAACCCGGCCCGGCATCAACTATCCTTTGACAGTAGATGGAGAAACTATCGGTGTGGTAGGCCTTACCGGTTCCGATGCCGAAACTCTGTCTTATGCAAAGATCGTAAAACGTATGACCGAGCTTTTGGTCCATGAGCTTTCTATTAAAGAAGAGCAGGAAACGGAAGAAAATATTAAAAACCGCTATCTGGATGAATGGTTAAGCGGCGATCCCAGCCTTATCACAAAAGCCTTTATTGAAAGAGGGCTGGCTCTTGGCATTGATATTCGCATTCCCAGACGTTTTCTGGCCATGGCAGTCTACGATCCGTCTGATAATGTCTCCCTTGACCGCCTTCGCAAACTGGAAACCGCCAAGCGCTATCTGCAGCAGCTATCTTCCTATGGCTCCTGCCACGTTTCCCTGTCCTCCTCTTCTCTTCTAATCGCAGGCGTTCCGGAGCTTGAGGACAGCAGTGTGCTTCACATTGCGGAGGACTACAGAAAGCTGATTGCAAATCGTTATCAGATACAGGTAGCCGTGGGAATTGACAGTCACTCTTCCCACGGCGGCGACGGATATTTTTTTGCTTACCTGGCATGCAAGCAGGCAAAAAAAGCCCTGAGCGCCTGCCTTCGCACACACCGGAGCAATATCCGTTTTTATGATGATCTGAACATGGAACTTTTTACAGACGAGCTGTCTGATACAGTGAAACGGGAATATATCCACAAGATCTTTCGTGGGATGGGAGAAGAAGAGATCTTTCATGCAGTTCAGATTTTAGAGATTTATTACAACACAGGCGGTTCTATCAACAAATCTGCTGAGCAGCTTTTTATCCATAAAAATACTATGCAGAACCGCCTCAAACAAATTCAGGCCAAAACCGGCCACGATCCCCGCTCCATCCGGGCATCGTCGCTTTTTTACAATGCCATCTATTTTTACCGGGAGCTGGGACGGGATATCTGATTTGGGGAATCTGCATAGGCAGCATACAGACTGTCAGTCTGTCGGCCCTTTTCCGGGGCATAAGGCAGGCGTGTAGTGATAGTTTACAGTATTTTAGGCTGATGGATCACGATATGTATTTGCTTTCCCTTTACCTTGTTCTCATAGATGTTCCGGAACAGCTGGGGATTCTCAATTATTTTTTCCTTATCGTAGATAAAGAAGTAAATGTGCTCCGCACTGTAATGCACCATATCCGCCTCAATTTCTTCTATCAGCTTCTTTTGCTTCATGTTGCTTCTGGTACATTTTACTTCAACAACATGTTCAGGGTCCAGAAAAACATCTGTCCGTACCGTGCCATAACCAGTATCCTCACTGACTTCAGCCCTTGCCAGCGGATAAAGGGGCTTCAGATAGGCATACAACAGATGTTGGACATCATATTCATTCTGGATCTTCAGCCCTGACAAATGTTCTTTCTGGATGCCGCCGCGTTTGTGAGGAGGCCGTTCCAGAAGGCTTTCCAGAAAAAGGTAGTAGTTATCAAGGACAGTGAGCAGATGGCTGTCTGCAGGGGAACCAGTCATAATCTCTTCCAGATATTCGATGACGCGTTTCCTTGCGGAATCCAGATTATCCCTGGTCTCTTTATCCGAGTATTCATTTACGAGATAATATGCCCGTTGCTCCAATTCCATCAGATATTGGGGGTTGGTATCCAGTGTTTTAAGAAAATTTCTCAAACCAGTCAGCAAAATAGAAAACTCCTGGCCATCTTTAACATTTTTCAGCCGTGTAACGGCATCCTGTATACTCGTTATAGTTATACCATTAAACATTGATATCCGTGAGCGCCTCCCCATCGCAGATAAAACAGGAACAGAGGATCTAAGATATAGAGACTCCCGTCCTTCCAATCGAGTACCTTGAAAATATCCTCCCGTCCATACAGAAGCTCTTTTAGCTTTGCCAGGCTTTCCCGAATCATCTGCGGGGAAGGCTTTTTACAGTCATCTGCAATCAGACGGTATATCCGTTCCCTAACATCTTCAAATTCCAGCTTCATAATAGGCGGATTTTCTGCAATAGATTTGACAATCAGCTCATAAATGTCATGCTCCTGTCCATCAGCAGTATGGAAGGTGTTCCGGCTTTTGCCGCGGGTGTTTGGCCCTTTCTGCATCAGGGAGACCACATCTCCATATTCAAAGTTTGCGGTAGTATATTGGTAGGCGGTTTCCAAGATCTCCTGATGAATTTGCCGGTTTTCTTCTCTTGACATTTCCAGCATGGTGCAAATGTTCAGGCAGATATACTGCATCAGCTGGGGAGAGGAAAGGCTTTCTACCGCAATCTGTGCCGCAACAGAGTCCTCAATGGAAATCCCCAGTTTTCCAAAACCCAGCTTCGCGATCTCTTTTAAATCGTCTACTTCCCATGGTTCCATGTTGATAAGGCTTAAGCGTCCGGAAAGATCTGCATTCTGTCGGATTGCTTCATCTGCCCGGTGGGGAAGGGATACCACAATGGCTTTAAATCCTCTGCGGATGGCATCTTTAAGCTGCTGTGCAATCTGCATCCGCTTTCCCTCAGGAGCATAGTGGAAGTCATCTATGACCAGGACCAGATTGTTTTCCCTGTAATATTCAATGATCTTATCCTTTGTAAGGGAGAAGGTTTCTTTTTTGGTATATCTATCACGGGTACTGGGAATCTGCTTTTCGGATGCAAACTGCCCTTCATATGCAAGCCCTGCTTTGGCAGAAACCAGCTTCCAGAAATCTGTATCTTCATCAAAGTCGGCTCCTGAAATCTCCACAATATGTTCAAATCCGATTACCTTTTCACATAAAATGGTTTTTCCCATTTTGGAAGGACCTACCAGAGAAGTAAGAAATCCGGATACCTTGATGGCCTGCATCAGCCGGAATTCATAGGGCAGGTCAGAAACTGCAGATTTTCGTGATATGTAAGTGTATTCAGGAAATGCTCCGGGACGGAAAACATCTTCTGCTCTGAGTTCCATATGCATACCTCCGTTTTTTCATAATTATATCACATTTTTAAGCGATTTAAACCTTTTTAATCCGTTTTTATCTGTTTTTTATCCGTTTTAATTGTTTTATTAGGTGATAACCTCGCTCTGTACCAAAAAAACAGGGAAAGAATCCGCTAATTTACAGATTCTTTCCCTGTTTCTATTGCTATATTCCCGTTTAATAAACCGCCCTCTCCTGAAGCATCAAAGTAGGATACCCGTACTGGCGCAGCTTCTGTTCCATGGCTGCGGCATTGTCCATATTGAGAAACGCCCCCACTCTCACCTGATACCATGGCTCTTTGTAGACAATGAATACAGGGAATCCCTGAGCTCTGAGCCTTGCGGCTTCCTCCTCTGCAAACCTTCTGTCCTGGTATGCCCCCACCTGAATCTGATAATATTCCGGTGTGGATTCTTCTTCCTCCCGAATGGTCTTTAAAATTCCCTGGGCTATGGCATTGGCTATGGCGTCAAACTTCTCGTCAAAAATCCGGTTATCCCCTTCATTGTCTATAAAGCCTGCTTCCACCAGAACTGCCGGCATCTCTGTACGGCGCAGCACCACCAGCCCCGGCCTTTCCTGAATCCCCAGGTTGGCGTAGCCCGTCAGGTCGTGAAGGGACTGGTTAATATTTTGGGCCAGCATATGGCGGATTCCCGAGTCTTCATAGACCAGGGTCGCCACCCCGGATCCCGTGCCGGGCTCCGGCATGGCATTTCGATGAATGGATACGAAAAAGTCCGCCCCGGATCGGTTGGCAATCTCCGCTTTTTCATAAGGATTATCATATACATCCCGAATCCTGGTGTATACTACGTTTACTCCATTTCTCTCCAGAATCTGTCCTACTGCCAGGGCCAGCCGCAGAGTATCGTCCTTCTCTTGCCTTCCCTCATAGATGGCTCCCGGTTCCACGCCGCCGTGGCCGGCATCTATCATAACCGTTCTTTGTTGTGCCAATTGTCTGCCTCCAAAAAAACCTCTCCTGTTATCATATTCATGATGCAGAAAATTGACACAAAAAAGGAATTATCCCTTTACTGCTCCTGAGGTGAGGCCCTGGATAAAGTATCTCTGAAGGAATACAAAAATAATGGTTACGGGAATTGCCGCCACAATGCTGGCCGCCATCATATATCCCCAGTTGGTGGACGCCTCTCCCAGGAAAGTCATAACCAGGCCCGAAGCCAGGGTGCGCTTGGCTGTGTCGGTTACCAATGTCATGGAGTAGAGCAGATCGTTCCAGCTCCACACAAAGCCATAGATTGCAATGGATATCATTCCCGGTACAGTAATGGGAAATACAATCTGAAGCATAATCTTTAAGTTCCCAGCCCCGTCAATCTTTGCGCTTTCAATCAGGGAATCCGGAAGCTGATCAAAGTAGGACTTTAACGTCCAGGTGCCTACCGGAAGGGTAAATACCACGTAGGAGATAAGCAGCGCCCAGTAGCTTCCCAAAAGTCCCATCTTCTGCATCAGAAGATAGATGGATAACAGCAGAATCGCCTGGGGAAAGGCCTGGCTCATCATAAAAAGGCCCATAATAAACTTTCGTCCCGTATAGCGGAATTTAGAAAAGCTGTAAGCCGCCATGGCGCATACGTCGGTAGCCATGGCGCTGCTTCCGAAGGATACGATCAAGCTGTTTTTTAAATATCCCATAATCTTTTCATCCGTTACAATCCGGATAATATTTTCCAGAGTTTTGGTTCCTGTAAAAAAGTCCAGGGTAAAGGTTTCCGCTGAGGGCTTAAGAGCCGTATTGATCATCCACAAAAGAGGAAGGAATACAAAACCTCCGATCAGGATGATAAAGATCCAGAAGAAAGCCCGAAATGCCGGTGTTTTCCGAAACATATTCCTCTCCTCCTATTCTGATTCGCTGACCTGCCGCAAGTAGACAAAACTGAATCCTGCCAGCAGAACAGCCCAAATGGTTCCGATAGTCGCCGCCTTGCCCATATTCCAGTTTTTAAAGGCTGTGGTATAGACCTCAATGGATAAGGTGGTGGTAGCTCTTGTCGGCCCTCCCTGAACCATGGTCCAGGGAAGGTCAAAGTGCTGCAGATTGCCGATGGCCCCTAAAATCAGCACCAGTACCGCTATGGTTTTCATGGACGGGAGAACCATATACCAGAAGACCTGCCAGTTGTTGGCTCCGTCCACCCTGGCCGCCTCCACCTGTTCTAAGGATACCCCCTGAAGCCCGCCCAGCAGAAACGCCATATACCAGGGCAGCATCTGCCAGGTACGGGCAATAACAACACATCCTAAAGCGGTGCCGGTCTGGCCCAGCCAGGGAATCCCTTCCTTCAGGATCCCAAGGCTGGTGAGAATCCCGTTTAACACACCGTATTGGCCGTTAAAAATCCAGCTCCACAAAAAGCCGATAGCCGTTCCGGGAATAATCCAGTTGACCAATGTTACGCCTCTTAAAAACTCCGAGCCTTTAAATCCCTGGTTTAGCAGGACCGCCCAGATAAATCCCAGGGTAAAGGGAAGGATGGTGGAAAAAACGACGAAAATCACAGTAGTTGTCAGGGTTTTTGTAAAATACGGATCCGCAAACACCTTCCGGTAATTTTCCAGTCCAATAAATTTGTAATCAGGAGTCAGCATAGAGCGGTCTGTAAAGGACATCATAATTGCGCTGACAAAGGGGTATAAAATAATTCCTGCAAAAATTGCGAGTCCCGGCACGACCAGCAGAAATCCTACCTGGGCATCTGTCAGACGGTGCTGTCTGATTCCTTGTTTCATAGCTTACCTCCACTTGTTTTATAAAGCTGCAATTCTTGCCGCCATATCCTTTACTGTCTGCTCCGCAGTTTTCTGTCCCAGTAAAGCATACTGAAGCTCTTCTGTTATAATGGTTTTTACTTCGTTGGCATTGGCCAGTCTGGCAGTTTCCTCTAAACGGGCAGTCTCAGTAGACTTTAAGAACCCATTTAAGTAAGCGTCGCTTTTTACTTCTTCCTTTTCCGCCATAGACTTGGTAACCGGCGGCATACCGTTGTTGGTAAAGTAATCCATGGCAATCTCATCGCTGACTAAGGTCTTTGCAAGCTCTGCCGCCGCCTCTTTGTACTGGGAATCTTTAAAGATTACCAGCATATGGCCCCACATGGTGCTCTGAGGTTTGTCCCCGGCCTTTAATACAGGGCGCTCCATGGCAGAGCAGACATTCACTGCATCTTCCGGCGCAACGCCGTTATTTACAGCCTGGCCCTTGGCTAGCACTGCATCGTCATAGAAGGCAACTTTCCCCTGTGCAAAAAGCTGACGGGCCTCGCCCCGGCCTACGTCCATGGAAATGTATCCCTTTGCCAGCATGTCCTGATACCATTGTACACAGGCAACCGCCTCAGGGCTGTCCAAAGCCACGCCGCCGTTTTCGTCATAAATGGATCCGCCAAAGGTCCACAGCCAGGGAGCAAAGTCGCCTGCACAGGTGGCATCCTTGGTAGAAACTGCGTAAGGAATCACATCCCCGTTTAAAGCCTTTACGTCTGCCAGGCACTGCCCAAACTCTTCCATGGTAACAGGAACGGTATCCCATCCTGCTTCCTTTAAAATCTGAGGATTATATACCATGGTGATGGAAGCCATACTCCAGGGCATGCCCAGCTGCTGTCCATCAATATTTCCTACTTCCAAAGCGGATTCCTGGAAATTTCCCTTTAAGTAATCCTCCCCCAGAACCTCATTTAAGTCTGCCAGTACCCCCGCCTGGGCTACGGTGTTAAAAATCCCGATATCCACCTGAGCAATGTCAAGCTGCTCGCCGCCCTGGGTGCGGATTAAAAGCTGCTGAGCCGTATCCGCCCAGGTCCAGCCTACCCAGGTAACGTCATTCCCTGTATTGGTTCGATAGGTTTCCATCATCTTCTGGAAAATGTCCTTGCTGGCCTCTTCCTCTCCGGACCATCCTGCCCATACAATACTTGCGGCCTCCCCGGAAGACGCCTCCTCCTTCGTTTCCTGACCAGACTTGTTATCTCCTGCCTGAGAAGCTCCTGCCTCAGAAGCTGCCGGAGCCGCTGTAGTACCTGCCGGAGCAGAACCGCCTCCGCAGGCTTTGGCAGCTTTACCTGCCATCTGCGCCTCCAGTTGTCCCGAAGCTCCGCCAGTTTTTCCCATTCTCCGTCTAAAATCTTTCCGTAAAGGCTTGCGCTTTTTACCAGCTGGGGGGGGCATCCCGGTTCTGGGAATATATTTGTGGTGGGCATCCCAGGAATCTGCCCGGGAAGAAACCAGCTCCTTGTTCAAATCCGGGTTAAAGAATATCAGGATTTCCCGGACCTGTATTTTTCCTTTAAAATGAAGCTCTGCCCAGGGATTTTTCTCCTTTTTGGACATCCACAAATTGGGACTCTTCCACAGCCTGGCCTGATTATTTATCAGGTTTTCTCCACTATATAAAGAAGTAACCAGATGAATATAAGGAGTTTTGTAATCCGCCAGGTCTTTGTGTCCCATGAGAAAGCCCGGAAACTCTTCTGTTCCTGCAATGATCTTTACTCCGGGGGCCTGGGGGAATACTGCGGTTGCAAACCCTTCTCCCTCTTTGTCCATTTCTTCCAGGGATACCCATTGCCTTCCGGGCTTCAAATTTAAACTGCCCTGCCCCGTCTTTTTCCCATAAGCTGCCCTGGAAGGAAGAAAGGACTCATAGAGCTCATAAGAAATTTTGGCCGTTTCCTCCGCCTCAAAAAGAATCTCTGCCTTTCCCGCGGCTTTCGGCCACACCAAAAAACCGCCTTTATCCAAATCCCAGCTGCCGTCCTCCCATGTACTTCCCGTATCTTCCTCTGAGGAAACCCTTACTGCAGCGGTTTCTGCCAGGTTTCTCGCCCCGTCAAAATCCACTCCCGGAATCAGCATGTCGTCATCTAAAAGGCGCTGCTGGATATCCTTTACCGCCTCTCTGTCCAGATCTTCCGGCCTGCATTTTAACTCCAGGCACTTAGCCGCCAGACTGCCGGCCGCCTGGCCGGAGAGGGCGCAGGTATTCATGATCCGGGTGGAAGCAAAGGCCACATGGCTGACTCCAATATTTCTTCCTGCAAAGATCAGGTTGCCTGCTTTCTTATTATATAAACACCCCAAAGGTATGGGATAAATCTGTACCGGAATCTGAATGCAATTTTCCTCCCCTGTGTTAACCCCGTCTGAAGGATGAAAGTCCAGATACCAGCCTCCGTAAAATGCGCTGTCTGGAAACATTTCCGGCTCCAGAACATCCTTTTGACAAAGCAGTTTCTCCGTAATCATCCGGCGGCTCTCCCTTTTGCCGGGGACATTGCCTTCCCAGGAAAGGGTAAGCTGATCCGCCTGAAACCTGCCGCTGTTTTTTATGTAATTCCATACCCCGGTTACCAGACGTTTTAATTCCAGGCCGATTTCCTGGGCGTCGTCAATGGTATTCTGCATTCCCCCCATTTCAAACCACCAGTAATCGCAGCCGTTCATCTGCTCGTTTACAATCCTTCCTCCCTTTCCCAACATTCCTTCTATTTGTTCCATGGAATAAGCGAAATTCGGAGCCTTATATTCTACCGGCTTACCGGCATTTTGGGTAAAAAAGAAAATGGTATTTCCAAATGTAGCCTTTTCCGGCTTTAACGGCGCCAGGCTTTCTCCGTATTTCTGCCGTTCTTCCTTTCCCATGACACTGGGCACACCGGCAAACTGTCCTATGGTTCCGTCGCCTGTGGCGTCTATAAATATCTGCCCTTCAAACTCAATATTCTTCTCCGTCCCCATCTGGCTTCCCATAACAGATCGGATGGTTCCGTCCTCTCTCATTTTCACCTCTGCCACATGGGTATTTAAAAATAAAGTAAGATTTTTTTCCTGAAGCGTCTGCTCCAGCAGAACATCATCCCAGAAAACCGGGTTGGCCTCCGGGTTTAAATACAGGTTTCTAAGTTTCAGCTCTCCCCAGATTCCCATCTCTTCCGCATACAGATTGCCAGCGCCGGTAGCGCCTCTGGTCCATACCCGAATCTCACTGCTGGAATTTCCTCCCAGCACGGGACGGTTTGTTATCAACGCGGTGGTTCTCCCTTGTCTTGCAAGAGCCAAAGCTCCGCAGATTCCAGCAGGCCCGCCGCCTATTACCACTGCTTCTGCCCGATAAATCACGGCCCAATCCTCCCTTTGCAGAATTTTACATAATAATCTCCTTTTTAATGTTGTTTTCTTTGCTAGTTCTTAAGTTTTTGTGCTTTTTTCTAAATTATATTCTATATATTACCACTACATAGGAAGATTTTCATTAAATTTTCTGCTATATTTCTGGATTATTCTGCAATATTGTATTATAATATGAGAATGTTTAAGATACAAGGAGGAAACACCCTGCGGGTATACCTGTATGCCCAAAAATCAGGGCAAAAAAGAGGAATAATGAACAGCAGATACAGCAAAATCGCAGATTTTTTTGCTTTTGCAGAAAAAGAATATCACATTCAGATTTGTATTAAGGACTATTCCGGGTTTGTCCCGGTAAACAAAGAGCTGGACGAGGCCCTTCAGCCCTACCTGGCTCACACCAATCCATTTTGTATGTATATCAAGTCTGAAAAAGCGGTCTATCACCGCTGTCTGTCTATGATCCGAAAAATGAACCACCGCTGTCAGAAAGAAGGACAGACCTTTTTCGGGATGTGCCATGGCGGTTTATGCGAATATGTCACCCCCATTGTCAACCGGAATCTGGTTATCGGCACCATCAATATCGGCTTTTTCCCCGGACATGAGGCCCTTTCTTTAAACCGGATCCGCCATGTCTGCCAGGCGTCCGCTACTTTAAAGGAAGAAACCGCCATTGCCCTTTACCATCAGAGTATCTTTCCTCCCTCTATCCGGCCGGAGGATCTGATTCCCATTATGGAGCTGATTGCAGAATATTTACCTCTTACCTATGACACCATGGAATCCACCCGCAATTCTTCCGGAAGACGCCACTACAATTCCAATGAAGATACCATCCTCTCCCATGCTGCAGAATATATCCGTCAAAATTTTACCCAGCGGATTACCATGGAAGAGCTGGCCGATTTCTGCCATTGCAGCCAATCCCATTTAAGCCATATTTTTAAACGGAGGGTTCAGGTAAATATCAATACCTATATCAACAAGGTACGCATTGAGGCTTCCAAAAATTTTCTGGTAGAAACGGATGTCTCTATCGGGGATATTGCTTTTCACGTAGGTTTTAATGATTCTAATTATTACACCCGCGTTTTTACTCAGCTGGTCAGCATCTCCCCCCGCGAGTACCGGAGACGGTTTAAAAATAATGGGGAAGGCCGGCATCCCATATAAGACAGCCGTAGCCCTCCCCACATTCAATTGTAGCAGCCCGGTCCGGGCTGTTACGAAAGATTGGCCCCGTTCCAGCCCCAGTTTTCCACCTCCTGATAGGAAATGTAGATCCGATCCTGGCTGATTTTAAGTTCTTCCTCAAAAATCATGCTTAACAGTCCGGTGAGACGGTCATAGTCGCTGGCCGCTGCTTTTCCGAAGATTTTCACCTCAATAAAAGCCGTAGGCCCATTCTGATTTCCCTGAAAATACAGGCTATATTCATCCTCAAATCCCACCATCAGCCAGTTTTCTGTTTTTCCCGGAATGGCGGTAATGGCTTTTCCCAAACGGGTTTTTACTGCACTTTTTTGTTCATCCGTAAGCTTAATGGATACTTTCGAGTTTATAAATGGCATATTCTGGCCCTCCTTATGATTCTTTTTCTTCTTATTTTACTATGTGCACTAAGCTCGTGAAAGACCTCGCTAAGTGTTCATATTATAACACAAATGCCGGAAATTTTACATAAATAGGAATACAAACTACCTGACTTTTACAGTTTTAGCCAGAAAATCAATGAGATAGATCGTTAAAATCCCAGGAAATTCAATCTTTCTGGGTTTTTTTGTTGATTCCTATTTACGTTATGCCCTTTTT
>CAJUJM010000070.1 GCA_910586755.1 uncultured Lachnospiraceae bacterium | reverse complement strand
ATATATTCTTCGATTCCCGCCGCTATTTCCTCTGTAGCGTAAGGATTGTGGAAATTGGCAGTCCCTACGGCCACGGCCGTGGCTCCTGCCAGAATAAATTCTATCGCATCCTCTGCGTTCATAATCCCTCCCATACCGATAATGGGAAGCTTTACCGCCTGAGCTGTCTGATAGACCATCCGGACTGCCACCGGCTTTATGGCCGGACCTGACAGACCGCCGGTCCGGTTGGCAACCGCAAAGGTTTTCCGGTGGATGTCAATCTTCATACCCGTTAAGGTATTTATCAGAGAGAGAACGTCTGCGCCTCCGGCCTCTGCCGCCTTTGCCATCACCGTAATATCGGTGACGTTAGGACTTAACTTCATAATCACCGGCTGTCTGGCATACTTTTTTACCTCCCTGGTAATGGCTTCCACTGCCTTTGGATCCTGGCCGAAGGCAATGCCTCCTTCCTTGACGTTGGGACAGGATATATTGATTTCCAGCATGTCCACCGGTTCATCCGCCAGGCGCTCCACCACTTCAATATAATCCTCCGTGGTCTTGCCGCAGACATTGACAATAATTTTCGTATCATACTGCTTTAAAAAGGGGATATCCCTTTTTACAAACACTTCAATTCCCGGATTCTGCAGGCCAATTGCGTTCATCATGCCCCCATAGGTCTCTGCAATACGGGGAGTAGGATTGCCGGGCCAGGGAATGTTTGCAACGCCTTTGGTCACAACAGCCCCCAGTTTGTTTAAATCTACCATCTGTCCATACTCAGCGCCGGATCCGAAGGTGCCGGATGCGGTCATCACCGGATTTTTCAGTTCCACTCCGGCTAAAGTCACCTTTGTATTCATTACAGCTCCACCTCCTCTGCCCGAAAGACAGGGCCGTCCTTGCATATCCGCTTGTTGTGGACATTGGAGTGGGGATCTACTTCCTTAGACTGGCAGACACACGCCAGACATGCGCCGATGCCGCAGGCCATCCTTTCTTCTAACGATAAGTAGCAGAGAATCCCCTGTTCCAAAGCATAGGCCTTGACAGCCCGAAGCATGGGGGCGGGACCGCAGGCGAAAATTACATCCGCCTTAAGGCCGTTTTCCCAGACAGCATCCATTACATTCCCTTTTGTCCCCTGACTGCCATCCTCTGTGGCCACGTATACGGACGTATATGGTTCAAATTGATTTTTTAAAAACAGTTCTCCGTCCCGATAGCCTAAAACAGCCTGCTTTTCACAGTCCAGTTCTTTGGCTAACTGAAGCATTGGCGGGATTCCAATGCCGCCGCCGATTAAAAATGCTCGTTTCCCAGTCATCCCCTCTAAAGGGAAGCCATTTCCCAAGGGGCCTAAAATACTAATCGGATCTCCGGCCTGATACCTGGAGAATTCCTCCGTTCCGGCTCCTGCCACCCGGTAAACCAGGCGGATACGGCCCTTTTCTTTATCTGTTTCACAGAGACTGATGGGACGGGGAAGGAGTCTGGATCCGTCTCCGGAATATACGGAGACAAATTGCCCGGCCTTAGCCTGAGCAGCCACCGGTTCTGCGTCAATCCACATGCTGTAGATATTTTCCGCCAGTTTTTCCTGACTGGCAACGGTTACGGTTAATTTTACCTGTGCCATAAAGTTCCTCCCCGTGTTTATAATACCCGGTTAATATCTGCTGCCATATCCAAAACAGCTTGTCTGGAAGCCTCTGCAAAATGTTCCGGCCCGAATTTGTCATAAGGAGCCTTCTTGTATGCGGCAATAATGCCTCTGGACGAGTTGACAATGGCCCCTAAACCGTCCTCATTAAAGCAGTATTTTAAGTCCTCGGCAGTACCGCCCTGAGCGCCGTAGCCCGGTACTAAGAAATAGGTATGGGGCATTAATTTTCTCAAAATCCGGCTCATCTCCGGATAAGTTGCGCCAACTACCGCTCCCACATTGCTGTAATTCCCATCCATGCACTGGCTGCCCCACTCTACCACCTTGCCGGCAACCAGCTCGTACACAGGGCGGCCATCCACCAGCTTGTCCTGAAACTCCCCGCTGGAAGGGTTGGAGGTCTTAACCAGGACAAACAATCCCTTGTCATTTTCCCTGCACACATCCACAAAGGGCTTTACCCCATCTGTGCCGAAATAAGGGTTAACCGTTAAGAAATCTGTGCCAAAGCCGGAAAATACGTTAGAGCCTACCTTTACATTCCCAATGTGGGCAGCAGCATAGGCAGCGGAAGTGGAGCCGATGTCGCCTCTCTTGGCATCGCCGATGACAATAAGTCCTTTTTCCTGGCAATAGTCTACCGTCTTTTTATATACCTTCAGTCCCTCAATGCCAAACTGCTCGTACATGGCAATCTGAGGCTTTACGGAAGGGATTAGATCGTATGTAGCATCCACAATGGCCTTGTTAAACTCCCAGATAGCGTCTGCAGCGCCTTCCAGGGTCTCGCCGTACTGCTCAAAGGATCTTTGCAATAAATAATCGGGAAGATAGGACAGCATGGGATCTAGCCCAACACAGACGGGCGCTTTGGTTTTTTGAATTTTTTCTATTAGCTTTTGAATCATCAGGACTCCTCCTTGTTTTAAGCGGCCTTTGGGGCGCAAAAACAGCATTTTAATTTTAGTTATTTTTCCCATTCTACCATAGAAAGATCGGCTTTTCAAGCTACTTATACTCAATTGCAGACATGGTGAGCCTGGGCATATTCATTCCTTTCGCCTTACAAAGTATTTCCAGCTGTTCTTTCAAATAGGGCATCCGCTTTGCCAGCTCCGGAAACTTTGGACCGGTTATTACTTCTTTCATAGAGACTGGGAAATCCGGGCTGATAAAGAGCATGGGAAACTGGCCGCCTGTGTGGCAAAAGCTGTCGTCCTGCCCGGGGAAAAGGTATAAAATGCGTACCTCCTGCTCATGGCAGTAATCTGCGTCCTTAAAAAGATACCGGATTTCCCCCAGCCCCTCTGTCAGAAGCCGGTAGACAGCCGGATCGGCTTTGGTCTTTTCAAAGGCATCCCGGATCTCTTTCAGCCAGTCTTTAATCTCTTTCAGCTTTTTCCCGTCAATAAAAGGGTTGTCATTCTGATTCACTGTCATATAGTTCTTATTTTTCCGAATATAGCAAATCCGGTAAAGGGGCAGAGCTTCTTTTTGATTGTTTCGAAAGCACTTGGGATCCAGGACAATGCAACAGCCCTCCGCCCTATCGCCGTACATTTCCCACATGGGTAAATCATCTATCAGGGATGTAAAGCACTTCATAAAAACATAGGGGTATTCTGCCGGTTTCCTCTGGTAAGGCCCTCCCGGCTCCTGATCGGCCTTTAAAAACCGGAGCAGCATTTTTCCCTCATTGGGATCGTTCATGTAGGCCATGTGCATGATGGAAAACCTGGCCCACTCCTTGGCATCCTTATCCTTGTCTGGCAACAGGTAGGAAAAGGTATTTAAGGAAGTATAGTAGGCCAGCTCCTGATCCATTTCCCGCTCCAACAACTGATAGCGGATATGAGCAGAACCAATGATTATCTTGATATACTGAAATATAATTGTGAGACTTTGTTCCGGTTCCGGATTCTGAGACGGCTCAGAGGCCAGCCAGGAAGCCAGGGGTTCTGTCCCTTCAAAATAGCCCCTGAGAATACCTTCTGTTACCGGCCGGGCCCAGCGCTTCTGAATCTCCCTCTTCTCCTTTTCCAGGCAGTAAATTGCAGAAGGCCCGCAGATTTTTCTGATCCGGTGAGCCATAAAGGCGGCTTCCCTTTTCCCGTATCGTTCCTCCCACTGCTGCAATTGGCACAAAAAGCGGTTTCCCAGCTCCGCCAGAGTCCCCGGCGGGGCCATCTCGCAGGCAGCGTTCCATATCTGGTTGAATAAACCGGCTTCAAATAAATCAGCCCCCGGTTCCTTATCGAATTCCGGCTTCCTCTGGGAACGGGGCATTTTACCGTAGAAAATCTCCTCGTATTTTTTCCAGTCATTCTCCCGGTAATGCTGTCCTGCTCTTCCAAACTCCCATTGAAGCTCAGACAGACGGTAAAATTCCAGTGCCAGCTCCGGATCCTGATCCTCAAAAAGGGCCATATCTCCCACCCATTCATACCACTGATTAAAGTCAAGAAAAGGCTCTATGGCCTCTTCCCTTTCCTGATCTTTCTTACAGGAATCAAAATGAGAGTCCACCATTTTAATAATCTCCCGGCCCATCTGGAAGTAAAACAATGCCTGAAAAAGCATTTTCAGCTCCCTTTTTCCATGATCTCTATTCCAGATAAACCGGCATCTGTAATAATTTCTGGTATCCTGTAAAAGAGACTGCTTCCATGACTGGCAGTCCCTGTCGCTTAACTTCTCCTTTTCGTAAAGCAGCTGTTCTATGGCAAAGCAGCCGTGGAAATAAGCCTTTTGATCGTCACCGGTATAAAAACCATAATCCTCCCGGTAATCGTAGCCGTCATACTCATCCTCCCGGTTATAGAGCTCTCTCCAGCCCTTAACCGCTTCTTCCAGCCCGTTTCTCAGCTTTGCTCTGCGTCCTCCGTCCCAAATCAGTAAATTTGTCTTTAGTATTGTATAATCCATATCGTTTCACATCCTGTGCCGTTTTCCTTAGTATAGCGGGAATGTGGGCAGGCAGCAAGTAAAAAATCTATAACCGACGGCGCAATTTCCCCGCAGTCTGAACTATTACCTTTTTTTGCAGGAAAAAAACGGATAAACCCGTGACATTTTGGAAATCTTATAGTATAATATCAAACTTGTAGTGAATATTTTATGCAGAAAGGTGGAATCCCCATGTTTTGTACCAGAAAGATAACCGAAACCATCCACTGGGTAGGCGGAAATGACCGCCGGCTGGCTTTGTTCGAGAACCTGTTTCCCGTCCCCAATGGTGTTTCTTATAATTCTTATGTGATTTTAGATGAAAAAACGGCCCTGATGGACACCGCGGATCCTTCTATCCGGACCCAGTTTTTGGAAAATGTAGCCCACGTGTTAGACGGACGCCCTCTGGACTATCTGGTGGTGAATCATATGGAGCCGGATCATTGCTCCGGCATTGCAGAGATTATGACCCTCTATCCCCAGGCCAAGGTGGTGGGCAACGCCAAGACATTCCAGATTTTAAACCAGTTTTATTCCATTCCCCAGCTGGCTGAGCGATCTGTTTTGGTAAAGGAAGGAGATACCTTAAGCCTGGGCAGCCACACCTTAACCTTTGCCATGGCTCCCATGGTACACTGGCCGGAGGTTATGGCCGCCTATGAGTCTTCGGAAAAGGTATTGTTCTCCGCTGACGCTTTCGGCACCTTTGGCGCGTTAAACGGAACTATTTTTAATGATGAAATTGATTTTGACCGGGATTGGCTGAATGACGCCAGACGGTATTACGCCAATATCGTAGGCAAATTCGGCCCTCAGGTTCAGGCTGTTATTAAAAAACTCAGCGCTCTGGACATTCAAATCATCTGCCCTCTCCACGGTCCCGTCTGGAGAAGCCAGATTCCTTACTTATTGGACAAATACCAGCATTGGAGCACCTATACCCCGGAGGAGCCTGGGGTGGTAATTCTCTACGGTTCCATGTACGGCAATACAGAAAACGCCGCCAATGTACTGGCAGCCATGCTGGCAGAAAAGGGCGTAAAGAATATTGCCGTCTATGATGTTTCCTCCACCCATGTATCCCAGTCCATTGCCGAGTCCTTCCGCGCCAGCCACATTGTCCTGGCCGCCCCCACCTACAACGGCGGATTGTATCCGGCTATGGAGCATGTTCTGCTGGACATGAAGGCTTTAAATCTTCAAAACCGTACCATTGCTCTCCTGGACAACGGATCCTGGGCAAGCACAGCGGCAAAGCATATGAGAAGTATTCTGGAATCCATGAAAAATATGACCATTCTGAAGACTTCCGTCAGCTTAAAGTCTGCTTTAAAGGATGAGCAGGAAGATGTTCTTAAGGCGCTGGCCGGAGAGATTGCAGACGGCGTTTTAAACACCCAAAGATAAATGGCAGATTACGAGTAATTTAAAAACAGGGCAATTCGCCGGTTCCTTGGCGGATTACCCTGTTTTTTGTCAAAGCTGCTTCTGTTTTACAAAAAACCTTTCAGCTTTTCCAGACTCTTCCCTTCAAATTTCTGAAGTTCTTCCATTAAATCCAGGATCCGGGTTTCTGCCCCCTGATACTGGTTGATCTTTTTAATGGCATCCGTAACTCCCATAGTGCTGCCGTTTATCAGCATTTGGGCCATGTGGGATGTGCTCTTGTCCATCATAGTCTGAATATTGATCATCAGGTAGGTTCGCAGCTTTTCCAGAGAACCCAGCCCTTTTTCATCATAGCCGCTTTCACACAGAAGCTCTTTGGCCTTCTTGTGAAATAAAAGGTATCCCTCCTGCTGCTTTTCCAGAAACTTCCGGAACTGGCTGTCTTTTGTTATCCCTCCAAGCTGTTCCATGGTCTCCACGCCCATTTGGGAATTCTGGTAAATAAAGTTTAAAAGTTCTGCATTTCCATTCATGTTCCGATTCTCCTCTCTCCGGATTAGAATGTGCAGTTTCCTCTTAAAATATTCCCCATCGTAGAGACTCCGATACTTCTTTTTAAAATATCTTCAAATACCAGGCAGGCGGCAAAATCCGCTGAAGGCTTCCGATAAAGTCAAACCATTTCCCTGCGTCAATAAAAACCGGGCATACCAGCAAAAGGCCAAGAGCCAGGGCCGGAATCATCATGGCCAGCACCTCTGCTTTTGGAACTGCCAAACCTGCCGCAGCCCCATACAGGACAGAGAAAAAACCGCAGGCAGCCAAAGCTCCCGTTTCCAGCCAGATTCCCTGAAAATCCCCTGCCACAAACAGGCTGATAAGCCCGGCGCACACTGCCAGGAATACCGGAGCTGCCAGAGCTGCGCCTTTACAGAGCAGCCGTTCATAGAAAGGCAGTGGAAAAAACAGCCCTTTCTTTTCGTCTTCTTTCAGATTGCAGGCAGAGAAAAAAGCGGACAGGAATACAAATACCCCAATCAACCCCCGGACCGGAAAAATCTGCTTTCTTGCCAGAGTATCGTTTTCTCCCTTTATATTTCGGGCCGGGACAGGAATCTCTTCCCCCTCCAGCACCTGATATTCAAACCGGAAGGTGCTCCCGTTTTCCAGATAGGTATGATACCAAAAAAGGACTTCTTCCTTGTCCGGAACCGACTCCTTTTTACCGGAGTCCATTTCCCCGGCCCGGGCTTCTATATAGTCCTGAAGGATAATTCCATTGTATCTGGCAGCCAGGGCGGAAAATACCACTTCCCCGGCTAGGGGCTCCAGAACCGTTGACGGGGCAGTATATACAGTAATGCTCCTTCTGCTCTCTCCTTCTCTTAGCTTCTGTTCCAAATTCTCTGGAAACAGGTAGGCACATTCCACTTTTCCGGAAGCAACTGCCTGTTTCAGCCCTTCCTCATCCTGATACAGGACAAACTCAAACATGCCCCCGGTGTCTGCCTGACTTAAGATTTCCGCAATTTCCTCTCCCAGGCCCTTATCCTCAGACGCTGTCCCAATCCGTATCTTTTCTGTTTCTTCCGGCTCCATTCTCTGGATTCCCCAGAGTACCACCGGCATTGCAAGCAGTATCGCCGCAAAGCCTTTGTGGCGCAGCCACCGCTTGACAGAGAGAAAAAACCATATTCCCATCCTGCTCATTGCCTTCCCCCCTTTAAAAGTCCGGCCGCCGTCAAGGCCGCCAGTCCTGTCCCCAAAAGGGCTGCCAAAAGCCTCCAGTTACTGCCGCTTTGGAAAAATTGTTTAGCCCCGTCCATTAACAGGGTTGTGGGCAGACAGACGGCTGCTGCCTTAAAGCTTTCCGGCAGGAAAACCTGGGGCAGAAATCCGCCGGAAAATACCATCATTACGCAGGTTCCGAGAAACAGCAGCATCATTCCTCCCAGCCCGGTTCCGGATAAACTGTAGCACAGCACAATCAGAGAAGAAGCCGTAAAAAGAAGCCCGGTAAAAAGGATAGTCCGGTATAGCATGGTTCCCCGGCTTTTTTCCGCCAAATCTTTCATCATCTCCACTGCCGGAAAAGCCCCTGTCCGGGAAACTGCCGCAATTCCCGCCCCCACCGTTGCCGACGCCGCCAGTAAAAGGACCATCACGGCGACTGCTTTTCCTGCTGTCCAGCCGCTCCTTCTGATTCCCAAAAGATACAGTTTTTCTCTTTTTGCCTGGCTTTCCCCGGCAAAAAGACCGGCTGCAGGAATTCCGGAGAACAGCAAAAGAAACACTATTCCCGCCGCGGCGTAGTGGCAGGCAAGGGAAACTTCCCCGCCCGCAGAGATCCGGCGTTCCCGAAAGTGAATGCTTCTGTCCATGCTGTAGCCCAAGTATTTGGCATTCAGATAGTTCTCTGCTTCTATAATATCTGCCGGGATTCCGTAAAGACCGTGGATATGGTTGGCCGCGTAAATTCCAGCCTGAGCGCTGGAAAGAGTTTTTGCCCCGGCCTCTGTCAGCTCTTTAAAAATCTCTTCTTCCACCCCCAGGGGGCCGTCAAACAAAATGGTTACCGGCTTATTGCTGCCGTCTATAATACTTCCCACAAAATTGTCCGGCACTGTCATAAGACAGGCCAGCTCCCCGTCTTTCATCCGGTTTTGCCCTTCCTCCCAGTCTACAAAGACAAATTGGCAGATATTTTCCACACTGTCCAGAGACCCCAGCATGGAAACCGCTTTTTGAGCCAGAGCGTCTTCCTCCGGAAGAATGACGCCCACCTTCAATTTATTTAGCTCCTGGCCGCCTTCCAGAGTTCGGACTGCAAAAAGGGCAATGGCGCCCAGCAATCCTGCCAGTACCATTGCCCCTGCAACAATCCACGGGAGGATACGCAGCGCTCTTTTTAATTCCAATTTTAAATAGATCAGAAATGTCCGCATATTTTCTCCTGTTTTTTATACCTGGCTAAACAGCCAGATATCAATTCTGTCCTTAGAAGAATCCGCCTCCCAGAATCAGAGCATACAAGTTGGTCATCATTTCCTCTCCCAGAGCTTCCCATTCTTCCTCTGTGGCTTTCAGCACATCCATCTGCTCTCCCTCAGGAGCCGTAATCTCACTTTGGAGATTTCTTAAATAAAACTCTCCCTTCAGTTTCAGAGACAGTGCCCAGGTTTCTTCTGCTATCTCTAAGGAATCAAATGTGTAGTGGAAATTCTTGCCCTTTTCCAGCTCGTCTACAATACCGGTTATGGTAAGGGAAACCGTGTCTTCCTCTCCTTCCCCGCCGGATATCCGAATCTGAGAATCTCCTGTTGCCCTGTCATAAGTATTGTCATAAGTTACCTGAATCTTCTCATCATCAAATTCTAAATTCAGATCCCAACTGCTGTTTAATACCTTATCAGTATATTCTCCAGCCTTATTCAGATCAACAGTCATAGTATCGGTTTCATCCTCCAATACCAGCTTGAAATTACCATTTTGGGTGGGATAGCTGCCTCCTTCTAAAACAGCAGTCAGCTTCACATCCAGGGAATCCTCTTCCTCAAAGACAAATCTGCAGGCGCCGTCTAAGGATGCAAGGTGTCCCGACTTGGTTACGTAAACCTTCATGGTTACGTCCCCTTCCAAAGATTTCTCCAGCTGATCAATGGCTTTTTCCACTCCCTGATCCATGTCTTCCCACATTTGTGCAATCATCTCTTCCGGAGTGGAAAGCCCTCCGTCTAAGGCGAATCCATAGAGCTGGCTTCCGCTCATCTCCATTACCACTTTCAAATATTCCAAAACGTCTTTTTTAAAGTTTTCGTCTTCCAGGAAAAACTTTGAGGAAGTTCTGGCAAAATCAACCACTGCTTCTTTGGGGATTACCACGTCATAGCCTGTGCATTTCTGTTCCTTTCCGTCATAGGAAAGGTTCTGGCTGTCCGCCTTGGTTACTGTCATGGCTTCCTTAAAATTGCTCATGGCCTGGCTGCCTTCTTTATAGCGCTGCCACAGAGCCTTTAAATCAAAAGGAGTCTTTTCTCCGGAATATATATCCGTCAGATAGGTGATGTAGTTTTCAAAGGCCTCCTTTTCTTCTTCCGTAAACAGTTCTTCAATCTCTGCCGCCATAGGGGAATCTTCAATCTGGCCCATCAGATCGTCTGCATAGTTGACGGTAAGCACCTTGGAGGTAAATTCCGGAAGAGCCGCCATCAGATAGGTATCATCTGCATAAATGGTCAGGTTTGCCAGATCCATACCGCTGTACTGGATTCCCACGGTCTCAGTAAACTTTTTATTGGCCACATCTGACGCCGCATGAATACTGACGCCAGCTCCCGTCAGCATGCTTAAATCCGGATCGCTGGAGCCTGCAAACGCCAGGCTTCCTCCCATCTCACCGCCGGTTTTACTAAACTCCCCGTAAATCTGACCCAGGCCGAAGACCTCTTCCCCCGGATCCAGGTTTTCTGCTGAATACACGCCTTTTAATGCGTCCACAACTACCGTCTTGGGATCTTTGGCATTAGAAGAAGCCATAAAAATGCCAATTCCTGCTGCCGCTGCCACAAGAACTCCGCCGCCGATAATAAGACCTTTTTTCAGGTTCTTCGGCTCCTTAACAGGCTCAGGGGGCGCTGCCGGCTGTGCCGCTGCCCCGCAGTGGGGACATTTATCCTGGCCTTCGGGGATCTCTGCATTACATATAGAACAATTCATACTACTCTCCTCCTCTTTTTAAAACCTGGCGGTAAGCTGGGCTGGCGTCAGACCGCAGGGAATCTCCCCGGCCACTCCATCTTTCAGCACATACATTTTCGTGCAGACTGCCAGCTCGGACAGCTCATGGGACGCCAAAAGCACCAGACCGCCGTGCTTGATATACTGTTTTATATAGTTCTGGATCACTTCCTTGCACACCAGATCCAGGGCTGCTCCCGGCTCATCCATAATCAGGATCTCTTCATGGCCTGCCAGAGCAGACGCGATAGACAAGCGTTTTTTCATCCCTCCGGAAAGCTTTCCCACGGGGGTATTTAAAAATTCATGGATCCCCAGCATAGCAGCCGCTCCGGATTCCAAATCCCGTTTCATGGATCTTCGATCCCCCTTATACCAGAGGCTTAAGTTATCTTTCACAGACAACTCCTCCATAAATGGATTTTCCTGAGGAACGTAAGCAATCTTTTGTGCCTGCAAAGAGGGATGGCCCAAAAGCTCCTTCCCGTCTACCTTAAGGCTTCCTCCATCTGCTTTTCTGGCCCCTGCCAGAATTGACAAAAGGGTGGTCTTTCCGCATCCGTTAGCGCCTACAATTCCCACGCACTGACCTGGCTCCGCAGACAGAGAAACGCCGGACAGCACCGTCTTCTTTCGGTATTTTTTTTGGATCCCTATAATTTCTAACATTTTTTCCTCTTTAAAACCTGTTTGTTAATACATCAGGACAAAATCTGCCACCAACGCCCATCCGGCCCGGTTCTCCGCCCAAATGCTGTCAAACTCGGATATGGGCATAGGACATTCTGCCTTGCCGGTTTCCACGGTAATGCTGGGCACTGCCCCGTCTTTTAGCTGCACCCAGTCCTTGAATCCGCCGCCTCCGCCGCTGTAAAGCATCTGATAACCTCCGGTTGCGGAAGACATAAGCTGGGCAAGATGCTGTGACTTGGCCGTTTCTTTGTTGCCCTCAATGTCCCAGTAGATAACCCTTCCCATGGAATGGTAATTTAATACTGCCGCCCAGGGACGGCCATTATTCATTAAGTTTACCAGGGCCTGAGATTCAGGCTCGGACACCGGAGTCATGCCTTTATATCCGGAAAAAGACGGCAGCAGCCACACACTGGAGCCATTCATCCAACGGGCGTCAAAATTGTGATTTAAATCTACGCCTCTTGCATTAGCCTTCCAGCGCTCCAGATAGCGGGCAAACTCCAGGGTGGTGCGCCCCGCCGCCATGTCGGAAGCGTAAGCGTTTTGAATGGTTTCTTTTAGCTGGGCAGAATGAATGGCATCCAGGCCAAACTGGCTTAAAGCCACCCCATCCGGATTGGCCATAGGAACAAAATGGACTGCCACCTGATTGAGCAGATCCGACAGCTTTCTTCCATTATAATATCCGGTATCGTAAAATGCCAGCCCATCTTCAATTTGCTTCATCATCAGCAAAGGATTCATATACTCTCTGGCATGAATAGCCCCCTGAATCAGGATATGTTTTCCAGCATTAGGATTGCCTATTACAATGTCATAAATTTTGCGGCCGTCCGCCGAATTGCCGATGGTGTTGACCTGCATATGAGCGGTCCCATAGCGTTTTTCAAGGGACTGGATATCCGCCTCCATCTGCTCATAAGAGTATTTTTCCACTGCCTTGACAATGGGATTTTCCACTGTATGAGACGTAAAATCCGGCTGACCCGGCTGCTGAGGAGTACTGATTCCCATTCCGGGCCCTACCTGGGAATAGTCTTCCCCCAGGTTTTGTCCCCGGGAAATGGTTCCTCCCTGAAACTCTTCCATTCCGGCTGCCGGTCCCGCCTCCTGTGGTGCGGCAGGGCCGGACTCCTGTGGAGGAACAGTTCCCTCTGTCGGTGTTTCCTGAGAAAGCGCCTCTCCTTCCGGCAATGCCTCCTGCGGGGGCATCACTTCCTCCGGCAATACCTCCTCTGAGGGGGGAGCTTCCAGAGCCGGAGGCGCTGCCTGATCTCCTGTCTCCGCCAGGGACGTATACCAGGGAACCATTGTGGAAAGGATCAGTGACAAACCTACTGCAAAAATTTTCTTTTTTTTCATTCTGTCTTCCTTTTCTGTAAATAGCAAGGCCGCCGTCCATAGGGACAGCGGCCCTTTTATTACCAAGTATCCATCAAAAGTATCTGTGACACCTTCTGTGGGATTCGTTACTCTGCATCAGCCGCATGTCCTTCCCTGGCTTCTTCTTTTTTCGCTAAATCGCTGGGACGCATGCTTAAATTGATTCTGCCCATCTTGTCTACTTCGATAACCTTTACGGTAACTTCGTCCCCAATGTTAACAACATCCTCAACCTTGCCTACCCGGCGATCTGCCAGTTTGGAAATATGAATCATACCATCTTTATTGGGAGCCAGTTCTACAAAAGCGCCGAAGTTCATGATACGGGCAACTTTTCCGGTAAATATCATACCTGCTTCAATATCGGTAACAATGCTGTTGATAATCTGAATTGCCTTCTCAATCATCTCTGCGTCTGTACCGCATACGCTGACTGCGCCGGTGTCCTCAATATCAATCTTCACACCGGTTTCCTCGATAATCTTGTTGATTACCTTGCCCTGCTTTCCTACCACATCCCCAATCTTCTGGGGATCAATGGTGATCTGACGAATCTTCGGAGCATACTTGCTTAATTCTTTTCTCGGCTCAGAAATAACCGGAGCCATAATTTTATCCATAATATAGATTCTGGCTTCCCGGCAGGTTGCAATAGCTTCCTCAATAATGGGGCGGGTCAGACCATGAATCTTAATATCCATCTGGATTGCGGTAATACCCTTGTGGGTGCCGCCTACCTTAAAGTCCATGTCTCCGAAGAAGTCCTCCAGGCCCTGGATATCTGTAAGGACAATATAATCATCATCGGTTTCCCCGGTAACCAGACCGCAGGAAATACCGGCTACCATGCTCTTAATGGGCACGCCTGCCGCCATTAAGGATAAGGTGGAGGCACAGATGCTTGCCTGGGAGGTGGAACCGTTGGATTCCATGGTCTCAGACACGGTGCGGATCGCATAGGGGAATTCCTCTTCACTGGGAAGTACCGGAACCAGGGCTCTCTCAGCCAGAGCGCCGTGGCCAATCTCCCGGCGTCCCGGTCCTCTGGAAGGCTTGGTCTCGCCTACCGAGTAGGAGGGGAAATTGTAGTGGTGCATATACCTTTTGGCAGTCTCATTCTCATCTAAACCGTCCAGTCTCTGAGCTTCTGACAAAGGCGCCAGGGTACATGCATTTAAAATCTGGGTCTGTCCCCGGGTAAACATACCGGAACCGTGAACTCTGGGAAGCAGATCAATCTCTGCCGCCAGCGGGCGGATCTCCTTGATTCCCCGGCCGTCAGGACGCTTGTGATCCTTTAAAATCATCTTGCGGACTGTTTTCTTCTGATACTGGTAAATGGCGTCGCCAAGTAAGGGCAGCCACTCCTCATTCTCTGCAAAAGCTTCCTCCAGACGTGCAGTGATACCGCGGATATTTTCTTCTCTCTTCTGCTTCTCGTCCGTAAATACGGCTGCCTCCATTTCCTCAGGAGTTACAATCTCGCGAATTGCCGCAAACAGCTCTTCCGGTACTGCACAGCTCTCGTAGGTATGCTTTTCCTTCCCGCACTCTGCCACAATGGTGTCAATAAACTGAATAATCTCCTGATTTACCTCATGAGCCTTAAAAATAGCCTCAATCATAACCTCCTCGGCAACTTCCTTAGCGCCTGCCTCGATCATAATCACCTTTTCTCTGGTAGAAGCCACTGTCAGCGCCATATCGGAAACCTGCTTCTGGGCATTGGTGGGATTCACGATAAGCTGGCCGTCAATCAGGCCAATCTGAGTGGTGGCACAGGGGCCGTCAAAGGGAATATCAGAAATTGTAGCCGCAATGGCAGAGCCCAGCATAGCGGTAAGCTCCGGGCTGCAGTCCGGGTCTACGGACATAACCAGGTTATTTAAAGTTACATCATTGCGGTAATCCTTGGGGAACAAGGGGCGCATAGGGCGATCAATTACACGGGAGGTTAAGATGGCATTCTCAGAAGCCTTTCCTTCCCTCTTATTAAAACCGCCGGGAATCTTTCCCACAGAGTACAGCTTTTCTTCGTACTCAACGCTTAAGGGGAAGAAATCGATCCCCTCTCTGGGCTTGTCAGACGCGGTGGCGGTGGAAAGAACCACGGTATCGCCATAGTGCATAAATGCAGCGCCATTTGCCTGGGCGGCTACTCTGCCCACATCAACGGTCAGGGTGCGGCCGCCTAATTCCATACTGAAACTCTTAAACATATTGTGTCTCCTTTTTTATATCTAACAAAGAATCCTTCTGAAATAAAAACTCCTATGATACAAGTGTAGGGCGGAGATAAATCTCCACCCTAACAGAACCGAAAATACTTTAAAAAGTCCGCCGCCGAACAGGCAGCATGCATTCAGGTATGCCAGATGCGCCCGCCAGACTTTCATGTACGGTGGTGCGTCTGCTGTCGGGCGCATGAAGGTTTACTTTCTGATGCCTAACTTCTCAATCAGTGTACGGTAGCCTTCCAGGTCGGTCTTCTTCAAATAGTCTAACAGTCCGCGTCTCTGACCTACCATCATCAGCAAGCCGCGTCTGGAGTGATGATCCTTGGGATTGCTCTTTAAATGCTCGGTTAACTCGGTAATCCTTGCGGTTAAAATCGCGATCTGAACCTCAGGTGAACCGGTGTCGCCAGGCTTTCTTCCGTACTCTGCAATAATAGCTGCCTTCTTTTCCTTAGAAATCATGATAAAAATCCTCCTTAAACAAAACTTACCGCAAACCAAGCCGCGGTTGGAGTCTTCCGGACGGCTGAGTTTCGGCGTTTACTCATACTTAGCTATCATAGCACAGGAATCAGGGGCTGTCAATGAAATTTTCTGGTTCCATGATAGTCGTTCCATGATAGTCCGATAGTCTTTATATCCGCAGTCTCTCAATATGTATTCCCAGATGGCCTACTGCCTCCCGGGGCACTTGTCTGTGAAGCTCCTCCCCCAGCCGGACACAGATCTTCTCTGCCAAAGCATAGGATTCAGGGAATCGTGTTCTTGCATACTCATCCATATCCAGGCTTATGGCTTCCCCGTCCCGGATCCGGACCACCAGATAGCGCAGATGGGCCATAAACCTCTCAAACATAAAGGAGTGGGGATCCAGCTTAATTCCCAGAGACTCTTCTACCATCAATGCCACCATTCGCAGCACGGAGATCATCTGAAGGGACTCTTCCAGCTTCTCATCCATCCGCCCGGCCCGGATGTGAAGGGCAATATATCCCACCTCATCCTCGCACAGCATACAGCCGGAGGACTCCTGTATCATGTCCCGGCCCTTTAATGCAATCTTATATTCTTCCGGATAAAGGATTCGGATATCTCCATGGAAAGGGTTCTTCAGGAGAATTCCATTCTGCATCCGCTCCACGGCCACTGCGATGTGATCTGCCAGAGGAATCAGAATATTGGGGTTTAATTCTCCCAGCTCTGTCTTTGCCAGTTCCACGATTCTGCCAGCCAGCTCCAAAAATTCCATATCCATACCGCTTAAAACCTGACGGCCGCTTCTATTTTTCTCCTCCCGGTCTACAATCGTATAGCGCTTGGCATTCTCATCCCGCTCAAAGCGCTGATTTACCCGCTTTCCGAAGCCAATTCCGTTTCCCAGCAGGATCGCCTCTTCCTCCCTCTTCATATCGTAAACCAGTACGCCATTATTGTTCAACACCTTGATTACACGATACATATTCTATATCCCCCGCCAACTGATTACTCTTTCGGAAAAATATGGCTCAGCCATACAACCTCTTAATCTGAAAATGCCGCATAACTGAGCCATACTCTTAATCTTAATATTAACATATTTCCCCGGATTTGTCCTGTAAAACTTTTCTCTTACACACCAAACAAATCTGCAGCATAATCCAGGGCCTTCAGCTCCTTCTCCTCCGGCACCACAATGGACGCGCCTTCTGGCAAAGCTGTATAGATCACCATACAGGCCTCTGATACTGCATTATTTTTCACATATTCCAGATCAAATTTCAGCAGGCATTCACCCTTCTTCACCTGATCTCCATCTTTGACCTGGGGCTCAAAACCTTTCCCTTCCAGCTTTACGGTATCCACGCCGATGTGAAGCATAAACTCCATGCCATCTTTTGTCTTCAATCCCATGGCATGACCTGTGGGAAATACAAATGCCACTTCCAAATCGCAGGGAGCCAGCACTTCTCCTGTGGAAGGCATAACCATAAATCCGTCGCCAATCATCTTTTGGGCAAAAGTGACATCCGGCGCATGTTCAATGGATTCCACCCGGCCGGTAAAAGGACTGTACAGAGGCGTCTTTTTTCCGTCAGAGGCCTTTTTCCCTGCGCTCTCTGCTGCATCATTTTTTATTGTTTCATTTCCGCCTGCGCTACTTTCCTCTGCTGCAGGCTCCTCCCCATGGTACTCCACATCCGGAGCTGACGGAAGGTAGGCCACCAGATCTGCTTTGATATTGGGAACGGTAGGCCCATAGATTACCTGGACTCCCTGTCCCTTTTTGATCACACCGGCCGCGCCGGTCTTCTTTAAAATCCCTTCATTTACCAGCTCCGGCTTATTAACGGTACAGCGCAGGCGGGTAATACAGCAGTCCACATCCACCACATTTTTTCTTCCGCCCAAACCATTGAGAATCATCTGAGAACGCTCATCCACAGACGATTGTCCGTCGCCGGAAGCCTTTCTTGCATCCACATCACTTCTGCGGTACAGCTTTACCTCCTCGCTGTCGTCCCGCCCCGGCGTCTTCAAATCAAATTTCAAAATTAAATATTTAAACAGGAAAAAGTACACTGCAAAATAGACCACGCCTACAACCGGAATCCAGTACCAGCTTGTCTTTGCTGCGCCAGGCAGAATCCCAAAAAGCAAAAGGTCAATGATACCGCCGGAAAAGGTCATACCCACGCCTACATTGAGAATGTGCATCAGCATGTAGGCCGCGCCGGCCAGAACACTGTGAACCGCGTACAAAAACGGCGCTACAAAAATAAAGGTGAACTCCAAAGGCTCTGTGATTCCTGTCAGCATTGCCGTGAGAGCTGCTGAGATAAGGAGACCTCCGGCGGCCTGCTTCTTCTCCGGCTTTGCCACCTGATACATGGCAAGAGCCGCCCCGGGAAGTCCGAAAATCATAAAGGGGAATTTGCCTGTCATAAACCGGGTTCCGGGATTCACACTGAAATGGGCGATTTCTCCCACATGGGCCAGCTGGGCAAAGAAAATATTCTGAGCGCCGTACACCATCTGTCCGCTTACCTCCAGCTGTCCGCCAACGGCCGTCTGCCAGAAAGGCATATAGAACACATGGTGAAGGCCAAAAGGTATCAAAGCTCTCTCAATAATTCCATAAATCCAGGTTCCCACATAACCGGAGCTGTTAACTAAAGCTCCCAGGCTGTAGATTCCTGTCTGGATAACCGGCCACACAAAGTACATTAAAATTCCTACAAAGATGTACGCCACGCTGCAGACAATGGGCACAAACCGGGTTCCTCCAAAAAATGAGATCACCTGTGGAAGCTGAATCTTATAATACTTGTTATGGAGCGCCGCAACTCCCAGGCCCACGATAACGCCGCCAAATACGCCCATCTGCAGGGATGAAATGCCCAGGACCTTTGTTACAGAGCCATCCAGCATCCCTACGGTCTGCTCTACCGAACCCACCATACCAGCCAGAGCATTACCGGCAGCATCCATCACGTCCGGAGCTGTCACCAGCTTGCCGGAAAGCACCAGCATCGCGTGAATCGCTGTATGCATGATAAAAAAGGCAATCACGCTGGCCAGGGCTGCCACCTCCTTCTCCTGCTTTGCCATCCCCACTGCCACTCCGATGGCAAACAGCAGAGGAAGATTATCAAACACCACGTTTCCACAGCTGTTTAAAATGTTTAAAAACCCGTTCAACACTGTGCCAGGCCCCAGAACCGCTTCCAGATGGTACGCATTGATCATGGTTGCATTGGTAAAGGAACCGCCGATTCCCAGCAGAAGTCCGGCTACCGGAAGAATCGCAATCGGAAGCATGAAGGAACGTCCGACCCGCTGCAATACGCCAAAAATTTTGTCTTTCATCTCTTTTACCTACCTTTGCTTAAATTTGTGCAGCACAAACTACCTAATGGACGACAAAAAGGCATAAACCCCCTTTCTACAGCAAGTTTTGCCATATTACAGGTAGTTTATGCCTGATAGAATTTCTTTATCAGTAACACACTGATATAAAGTATAAGGGGAGATGGAAGTTTTGTCAATATGTTTTGTGTTTCAGTTTTCACAAGTTTCTGCAGCAGATCATCAGCTTACCGGCTCTCCCGTATCTCCGCCCCTTCATAGAAAAAGTTTAAAATAGTTTTATAGTCTTTTCCTTCCTTTGCCATTCCCTGAGCGCCGTTCTGGCTCATACCCACGCCATGGCCATAGCCGCCGCCATAGAGATAAAACGAAATTTTGCCGTCTGTTCCTGTCCTCTTTTCTATGGAAATGTAAGCGCTGGGCAAAATAGCAAATCCGCTTTGAGTTTTTCCGTCCTTTCTCTTAATTTCCAGACTGCTGCTTCCCAGGACATTTCGAATCTGGGTCTGGCCCTTTAACTCTCTGGATCCAGACGTTCCCTCAATAACAATCTGTTCTGCAATGCCCCCTGCCCCTCTTTTCTTTACTTCCATATTGGTAATTTCTCCCAGATCCCCCAGCTTTTCTAAAAGGGCATCCGCGGAAATCTCCGCCTCCCAACGGTACATGGGGAAGCTCTGATCGTAAGCAGGATAATTTTTATTTTTGATAAACTCCGAAAAAGCCGCGTTGCTGGACAGATCCAGGCATTCTTTTCTGTCTCTCAGCTCCCTGGCCTTCAAATAAGGGGTGGTTTCCCCGGTTCCGCCCCAGGCGCTGCCGTCTGTGGTGTGGCCGCAGGAGGTGGAAAAGTAAAACGCCTCTACCGCCTCATCGCCATAAAACATCATCTGTCCGTAAGTAGCATTTACTGCTTCGGAAGCCCTGGCGGATTCCTCGGTATTGTTGTAAACCTGAAAATTTGTACTGTCATCTACATGGGCGCCGTATCTGCTGTAGCTGTTTCCTAAAATGTGACGGTAGGCGTAGGTTCTGGCGCACACTGCCTGCACCTTTAATGCTTCTGATTCATAACTCCCCGGCATTTCACTGGGAACCACCTTTTTTAGATAGTCTTCCAGATAGAGGTCATTTACAATGGTAAGGCCCTCTGCCTCCTTCTTAATCTCTATACTGCCCTGGTAAGACGGAACCCCCTGGGCTCTGGAAATAGAAGTAATGGAGGTACAGCCTTTATCCGTCCCCGGAACAATGGTAAGGCGTCCTTCTTTTAAGTACTTGCTGTCGGGTTTTAAGGTCAGGCTCTCGCCTGCTTTCAGGGTTTCTTCCTTTTTTCCATAAAACAGCTGTGAATCCGTATCCACTGTAAGAGTGACAGAAGGGTGGAACGGGGACTGAAATCCGGTATCCAAGAGAAGCACCCGGATCTTTTTTGCATCAAAAGCCCTGGTGGTAAGGGCCGCGCACAGCTTTCCTCCGGAAGTAACAAACTCCTGGATATCATACCCCACCAAAATGTCGGAAAGATCCTGTTCCTCATACTCTCCGTAAATCTTGTGCACTTTAAAATTCCAGTCCAGGGGAATCTCTCCATAGCCTTCAATCTCAATGGCGTCCTCCTTTACTGCCAGGACTGTCCCGGTAATCGTGTCCTTTTTAATGGAAACCTTTACCAGTTTCCCGGATTTTAACTCCAGATCCACCAGATTGTTTTGAAACTGCTCCAAATTTTCAATGCCTTCTCCCGAAAAAGTCCGGGCCACAGTTCCAAGATGTACCCGGAATGTATCTGTCCCGCTGTCGTCCAGCCATACGTTTTCATAAGTAATGTCCTCTGAGAGCAGTTCTCTGACCCCAATCATCTCACTGCCCCGGACCATAACCCGAATCCGGCGATCTATGTAGGCATCCAGAGCCAATCCTTCAAAACGAAAATTCCCCTGGCTGGTATAGGCCGTCCAGCTCTCTGAAGGGTGAATATTAGAGGGCGTGCCATATAAAAGGATATCCAGGGTCTGAACCCCTTCCTCCCCTTCTGAGCCGGAAACCTCTGCCAGTTTGTCATAAAGCAGCCAGAAGTCTTCCTCCGGGTAGGAATGACTGCGGTTTTTCCGCACCATGCCTACAGAGCTCTCCAAAGGCTTTTGGATAGCCCCGGTGAGGCGGCTGATTTCTTCATAGGTAATTTCCTTTTGAGCCGCCGCAGCCGTAGGCTCTGTCAGCTCTTCCAGCAAAATCCCTTTGTCATACAGATAATCCATATAAGGGACATACCAATTGTTCTGCTCCTTTTGGGAAAAATGGGATCCTCCTGCCTCTTTCCTGCACTCAAGCACCGCTTCCCTGGAATCCAGCATTAAAGCTACCGCCTTGGCTGCCCTGGCCCGGGTAATGCCCGTAGTCTGCCGGTCCGGCTCTAAAATTACGATAACTGCCATCAATACAAGAACGAGAGCAAGAACCCCCATTATCCGGATAATGAATGATTTCTTGCTCATATTTCCCTCGTTAATAATGAAAAATTTTTATAATTTCTTATAGCTTTTATCCTTGACCTCCACATAGTCCAGGTCTCCATAATCCGCGGTGCGGACAGACAGCTTTTTCTTTTTTAACTGCTCGTTGATTATGTCCCCGACAAGCCGGTAAATAACTGCAAAAGCCGGAACCCCGATAATCATTCCCGCAAATCCTAAAAGGCCGCCGAACAGCAAAATAGAAAACAGCACCCAGAAACTGGAAATCCCGGTGGAATCCCCCAGTATCTTCGGCCCCAGAATGTTGCCGTCAAACTGCTGCAGCAACAGAATAAAAATCAAAAAATACAGGCATTGAATGGGGCTTACTAAAAGAATCAAAAAAGCGCTGGGGATGGCTCCAATAAAGGGCCCGAAAAAGGGAATAATGTTGGTCACCCCCACAATTACGCTGACCAGCAGGGTATAGGGCATCTTCATAAAGGAAAGGCAAACAAAACACAGCACTCCGATAATCAGAGAATCCACGATCTTTCCGATAATAAATCCGCCAAAGACTTTATGGATATACCTGGCCTCTTTAATCAGGCGGTTTGCCCAGGTCACAGAAAATACGCCGTAGGTGATCTTCTTTGCCATGGCCACAAACTGGTCTTTGATATTCAGCATATAAATCATTACGATGAGACCGATAAGAATATTCTTAAGCCAGATAAGCACGCTGATAACGCCTAAGGATACGTTGCCGATAATGCCCAGAATTTTATCCAGATTGGGCTCCAATACCCCTCTTGCCCATACATATAAACGGTCCAGGGCGCTGATTGCGATCTGTTCTGCCTCCGGATTGTTTTCCAGCATATGAGAGACCCATACAGACAAGTTCCTCATATTCTCAGGAAGGCTGTTGACAGCTGTCTGGATACTGTTTATTACTTCCGGTATGAGCATAGAAAAAAGGCCTACTACGACGGCGGCCAAAACCACCAGGCTGGCAACAGTAGCAAGAGCTTTGGCAAGAGCCATCCCCTGCTTTTCATTTTTTGTCCATCTGGTAAACACCGGCTCTGTCTTAGATACGCACCGGTTAAAAACAGGACTCAGCAAATAGGCCAGGACTGCTCCGTAAATAACCGGCGCCAGAATATCTAAAAGCATAGAAAAAGCATCCTTTATCGCTTTGAATTTCAGCAATACAAAACAAAACGCAATGCTGGCGGCTATCACCAAAAATGCCGTCACTCCCCAACAAATGTAGTGGTAAAACTTTTGATTATTCATAGATGATTACTCCATAGGTTTTCGGAAAAAAACGCCGTTTCTTCCATTTTCTGGATAGTCTATTGTACAGATAAAGCAGCGATTTCTCGCTGCTTTTCTCTTCTGTAACCCCAAAATGCCGTTTCTTACTAATTGACCCCTAGCGAAGCTAGGTGGGCAACCTCAATCAGACTTCTGCCATCCACTCAAAGGAGGCCCGGCATCCGCCTGAAAATATTGGAATCCCGATGTCATAGTGTAGGTTCAAATACGTAAGAGTGTCGAACATTCCAGGTGTTACAGAATCACATGTTTAACATAAACTAAGTATACAATAAAAGATTCATAATTTCAAGATACTTTTTCTCCCAGTTATGGTAAAATAGAACGTAACAGTTCAGACGGCGGGGGATTTGAGATGAAATTTTACGTCAAGCTCGCTTGTAAGTAAAACTTCATCTCAAATCCCCCATCGAATGGATATCCCAGCTTCTTGTCCGGCACAGCCGGACAAGAAGACGCCCCGTCTGAATTGCTACTCAAAACATCAGATATCGCAAGGAGGCGCATTATGACATTAGAAGAAGCCAAAAATTTTTTTCAGAAGGACAAGTTTGCCACCTGTGCAGCGGGAATTGTACTGGAGAAACTGGATGAAAACGGCGCTGTCTGTACCATGGTCATTACGGACAATCACCGCAATGCTGTGGGGGCCGTTATGGGCGGGGCGCTTTTTACCCTGGCAGATTTCGGCTTTGCCGCTGCCGCCAATTTTAAGGGAATGGGAACCGTTACTTTAAGCAGTCAAATTCAGTTTCTGTCCGGCGCAAAAGGAAACGTTCTCACCTCCGTTACCCGGCCCATAAAGGAGGGCCGCCATGCCTGCTTTTACGAGACGGAAATCACCGATGACCTGGGAACCAAAGTGGCAGTGGTTTCTGCCTCCGGATATCGGAGATAGCTTACAGGCCTTATAATAAAACCAAACATTTCACTTGACGAAAAGCGAAAAACTAGTGTACATTAAGAGGAATAATATCTGCCGGGGAGGGATACTCTATGAAATTCAATCTGGTGATGATTGTAAAAAATGAAGAACGGTCTTTGATGAAATGTCTGAAAGCCGCCAGAGGGCTGGTGAACGAGATCATCATTGCAGACACCGGCTCCACAGACAAAACTGTACAGATCGCAAAGGAAATGGGGGCAAAGGTGTTTGACTTTCCGTGGATCAACGACTTTTCCGCCGCCCGGAATTTTGCCCTGGATCAGTCCGATGCCGACTGGAATCTGATCCTGGACGCAGATGAGTATTTACGGCCCTGCAGCCGCAAAAACTTGGAGAAACTTTTAAAGGGCCGAAGCGGAATGTGGCTGGGTGGAATCACCCGGTATGATTCTTACCTGGATCAGGACGGAATCAGCCAGAGCACGTCTGTGCTCCCCAGGATTTTGCCAAAGGGAGTACGGTACACCGGGATCATCCATGAACAGCCGGAGGGAAATTATCCATGCTACAGCCTTCCTCTGGCGGCAGACCATGACGGGTATCTGTATGAGGATAAAGGAGAACGGAATCTTCCCTATTTGCGGAAAGCAGTAAACGAGGATCCGGAGGATGGATACTATCAGTTTCAGCTGGCTTCCACTCTGAGAAATCTGAAGCAGTTGGAAGAAAGCCTGGAATACTTTCGTAATTTCTACCGGCTGGCCGATCCGCAGGCGGCTTACCGGGCAGAAGGAACGGTTCTCTATCTTTATACCCTTCTGGATCTGGGTACTCCCCAGTGCCTGGATGAGGCTGCCGAAATCATAGAAGGGGAAGATGAGAAACTTGGTTCCTGGTCAGACTTTTGTTTTGTATGCGGCCTCTTTTATATGAAACGGGTGCTGTCTGATGTGGCCAGATATGTGGGCCTGCTTCCCCGCATTGAGAGCTGTTATCTGCAATGTCTCAGGCTGGGGGAGCAGCCGGAGCTTGGAGGCGTAGTAGGGACCGGCTCTTTCAAGGCCGCTTATAATCTGGGCGCCTGGTATGAGGTGTCGGGCCAGGCAGAAGCCGCGGTAAAGTATTACCGCATGGCGGCAAGAGACGGCTATGAACCGGCCAAAATCAGATTGAAAGCCATGAAGAGATAGGGATAAACTATGACACCGCTATTGACAGGGAAAAGGCAGACGCTTTGACGGGGCGGCTGCCTTTTGAGGATTATTGACAAACGGGAAGTTGTCACCCTGGTTACTCATTCACATTGTAATCAATGTTGGCAAGTTTCGCCTGCTTTGTTAAATCCTTTGTTTGAATTGTGTAGTTCTTTCCGTCTTTTATAAAGTGTGTACCACATTGACGAAACTCAAAATTGACCTTTTTCTGAATACATTGCTCTCGGATATCCAATACCCAGTCGTAATCAAGAGGACGGGCGTTTCTGTCTGATTCGCCGCCGGCCACAACAAGCTCAATACCATCAAGATATTTTCCAAGGCGAATCGCTTCAATTAAGGGCTGTGCCGTAATACACTTATGTTTTATTGGCAGTTCTTTAAATATACTGAGCTTATAATCCGCATTTTTCTGATTTTCTACGGTGCAGCAGACTACAACATTTTCATATCCGCTGCCCCAATCATCGGGAATACAATCCATAAACCGGTCTATGCGTTTTGTGAGAAAAAGGAACGTGCAATCCTGCCGCTGCCTTATCATCTGCCAGCAGTCACCGCGCCAACTGTCTGCCTCTTCTATGAGAAAATCGGTGGAAAAACACAGATAGACAATTCCTGATTTCATTTTGTACTCGCCATTTTTCTTTTTCTCTATGGGCTTTGCAAAATCCTTTGTCTTTACAATTTCAGCCGTATTGACACCACGCTTTATATCACCTTTATGTATGTAACAGTATAAACAGCCTTCGCTGCATTTACGGCAGCCGCGCCACGGGTTCCACATTGCCATTTCTAAAACCTCAATCCTTCTGTTTTTATCTGAATTGTATCATCCAGAAATACCAGTTCTCCTGATTCAACCAGTTCATCTTGCATATAAACCCGCTTTTCAACAACAAGGGAGTCTCCTTGCATATTGAGAACATAGTCAAAATTACCTCGATCCGAAAGTTCGTAACTTATGCCGCTGGTATAATCATAAATAATAATTCGATTATCAATCATTCCTGAACCATAGCTTATCGTTGAACATATCTCTGGATTGCCGTCGCCAGTCAGGTCATAGAAATAGACGCTCCATATTGGCATTCCAGTATAAAGTGTAACTATTTCCTCATCCGTCACAGCTTCCAGCTCCACATAATGCCACCGGAAGGTAACTCCTGAAAATTCGTCCAAATTATATTCTCTAATGCCGTCAGAGCTCATTTCATCTCCGTTAAGGCAATCAAACCATTTGATTACACTGTTAGAGTTTGAAGGTTCACCACTCTCAGATACAGGCGTTTTCTCGCAACCTGTCAATAGCATTGAAAGTGCAAAGCAAATTATGATTGCAATTACCTTTTCCATTGTCAATCTCCCGTAAAAAATGAATATTATTTATGCAACATAAAGAGAGGTTTATTTTGTGCCCCTCTTTCTTGTAATACCTGATGTTTTCCCTGTCTCTCTTGAATATGGTTGTATCAACATGCCGTACTTGTTCATCTTCAATGGGTATCATCAGATTAAATTTTAAAACACCTAATAATTTTCCATTTATTTCAATCTTGGAAAAATCCATAGAGTTTTTCATCTTCTTATGCTTTTCTTTTGGCGATGAAAGCGGTATGCAGTATTTGTGGCTTCCACAGACAATAACAATTCCTATGAAAACCCTGTTATCCTTTCCTGCCTGCGGTGAAACAGAAAGCACTTTATCATCTATATTATGTAGATTACGGATATATTTCATATCCACTTTGTATAGTTTAAAACCCGTCTGCATATATCTCCTCATGAAAAATGGCTATACGTTTCCGCATAGCCATTTGTGTAGTAACTCCATTAGAGTTGCTAACGCTTTTAGCAGTCCACTTTGTGGTAGGACTCACCACTAATAGTATAATACCATAATTCTGAAAATAGTCAACTTTTTTCGGAATCTTTTTCAGCTTTTCAGCTTTCCCTTAACCAATCACATCTCATATCCCAGCAAAAATGCCTTTTTATTTAATTCTACCGTCTTGGGCGGGACAGTCTTTTCAATAACCTCCAGCCACTGCTCCTTGGCAAAATCCATATGTTTTGCAGCAACCCCCAGCACAATCACATTAAAGGTACGGCTGTTGCCAAGTTCTAATGCCTTCTTTCCGGCCTCTACGGAATAGACGGTATGGCCTTCTTTTAAGGTATCTAAAATTCCTTCCGGGTACTCTGCTGCTCCGGTTACCACCGTAATGGGATCAATACGCTCATCATTTACCACAATCACTCCCTGAGGCTTTAAAAACTGAATATACCGAAGAGCTTCCAGCCGCTCAAAGGCGATGAGCACATCTGCCTGGCCCTCTTCTACAATAGGTTCTGCCACTTCTTCGCCGTAACGGACAAAGGTTACCACACTGCCCCCTCTCTGAGCCATACCGTGCACCTCAGAAAGTTTTACATCATAGCCGCCTGCCGTGGCGATGCCGCCTAAAATCCGGCTGGTAAGCAAGGTTCCCTGGCCGCCTACGCCTACAATCATAATATTCTTTGTCATCACGCTTTTACCTCCTCAATGGCATCAAACTTACACAGCTTTCTGCAAAGGCCGCAGCCATTGCACATAGCGGCGTTGATTTTGATGGTTCCGTCTGCATTTTTCGTCAGCGCGGGACAGCCGGGCTTTAAACACTGGCCGCACTTTTTGCATTTGTCGGAAACTTCCCGGCACTTATTCTCAAAGGTCACTCCTTTTAACAGTACACAGGGGGACTTGGTGATGATGACGGAAACCTGATCCCTTGCTGTTTCCCTTTTGACAATCTCTGCCAAGGCATCTATGTCAAAGGCATTCACTTCGTATACATGTTCAATGCCCATGGCCTTGCACAGATGATACAGGCTGATAGCATAGGTTGTTTCGCCTTTTAAAGTTTTACCGGTAGCGGCGTGATCCTGATGGCCGGTCATACCGGTGGTGGAGTTGTCCAAAATCATTACGGTTCCGGCAGACTTGTTGTAAACCATATTCATCAGGGAATTGATGCCGGTATGTAAAAAGGTGGAATCGCCGATAACGGCTACCCAGTTTTTAATATATTCCCTTCCTTTTGCCTTTTCCATGCCGTGTAAGGAGGAAATGCTGGCTCCCATACAGATGGTGGTATCCACAACATTTAGGGGTGCTACCGCGCCTAACGTGTAGCAGCCAATGTCACCGGCAGCGTGAATTTTCAGACGGTTCAATACAGAATACACGCTTCTGTGGGGACATCCGGGGCAAAGAATCGGCGGTCTTGCCGGAACCTTGGCCGGTTCGGCAGCCTTGATGGTCTCGCCCAGTACCCGGGTACGGATTAAATTGGCGCTGTATTCGCCCTGAAGGGTAAAAATCTCCTTGCCCTGGGCCTTGATTCCCCAGGACTTTATCTGTTCCTCAAATACCGGCTCTAATTCCTCAAAAATGTAGAGTTCGTCCACTTTGGAGGCAAATTCCTCAATAAGCTTTCTGGGAAGAGGATGAACCATTCCCAGCTTTAAAACGGACGCATTTGGCATTGCCTCCTTTACATACTGATAGGGAATTCCGCTGGTGATAAAGCCTACTGACAAATCTCTGTACTCTGCCCGGTTGAAAGGCAGGGAGGAAGCATCCTCAGAAAGCTTTTTCATTCTGGCCTCCACCACCAGATGGCGGCCTTTGGCGTTGCCGGGCATCATCACGTACTTGGCCGGATTTCTCTCATAGGGCTTATCCTCCGGAACCACCCGTTCTTCCAGAGTTACCACGCCCTGAGAGTGGGACAGCCTGGTGGTGCTGCGGACAATTACCGGGGTATCATACTTCTCGCTGATGTCATAGGCCAGCTTCACAAAATCCTTGGCCTCCTGGCTGTCAGAAGGTTCTAATACCGGCACATTGGCGGCGTGGCCAATCATGCGGGTATCCTGCTCATTCTGGGAGCTGTACATACCCGGATCGTCGGCTACAATCAATACCAGACCGCCGCCCACTCCAGTATATGCGGCAGTATATAAGGGATCCGCCGCTACGTTTAATCCTACATGCTTCATAGAAGCCAAAGCCCGGACACCGCTGATGGATGCGCCGATGGCCACCTCTGCAGCTACCTTTTCATTGGGAGACCACTCAGCGTAAACTTCGCTGTATTTGGCTAAATTCTCACTGATCTCTGTGCTGGGAGTTCCCGGGTAAGCGGCGGATACTTTCACTCCAGCTTCCCATGCGCCTCTGGCATAGGCTTCATTTCCTAACATAATCTTCTTTTCACTCAATTTCAGTTTCCTCCTTTGCAGGGTTCTGGGGCAAATGCACTGCTTGCTCAAGAGTATAGCACATCAACGCACTAAAATCCAGAAAAATTATTTCCGCTTAAAATCCGCGCCAGTTCACTGTCCGAATCCAGAACAATAGTTTTGTTCTGACCGACCATGGAAGCTTTTAAGGCATCCAGAGAACGGACAAAGTTATAAAAATCCGCCTTGGACTCGTCGTTATAGGCTTCAGACAGGATCCGCATGTACTCAGCCTCGCCTTCGGCCTTTATCTTTTCCGCATCCGCGTCCGCTTTGGCAACGGTCTCCCTTACCGTACGGTCAGTCTTGTTCATAATCAGCTTGGACTCATACTCGCCGTCCGCCTTGTAACCGGCGGCAATGTTGTTTCTCTCGGAAATCATTCGGGCGTATACGCTCTCTTTATTAGAGTCAGGCAGATCCAGCTTTTTGGTCTCCACCGCATAGATGCGGATACCGTAGCTGTCCAGGGCTCCGCCGATATTCTCCGTAATTGTCAGCGCCAGTTTGCCGTCCCGGCCGGTAATAATATCTTCCTGGTTGGTGGCGGCCAGCACGTTTTTAATGGAATTGTAAACCACATTGCCGATACGCACCTCGGCGTTTTCTTTATTGGCATTTAAGGTGGTCAGATATTTTAAAGGATCTGAAATATCCCAGATAACAAAGCTGTCCACAGTCATAACCTTTTTATCCTTGGTGGTAACATCGCTGGGCACCAGATCGGAAATCATCTTATATTTGGGAACACTCTGCACTTCCTGGATAAAAGGGATCTTAAAACTTAAGCCCGGTTCAGAGCTGATCCGAACCACTTTTCCAAACTGGGTGATCAGCTTATATTCCCTGGCGGTGGTGGTTACCATGCTGGAGGCCAGCAGGATAACGGCTGCTATTAAAAATAACGGAAGTAATGTCCACTTTATTGTTCTCTTCATATTTCAACGTCCTCCATTCTGCCTTCTTCAGTATCCGCCTGGGTTTCTTCTGCCGGCTGGCTGACAGGAGCGGCCTGGGGAGCCGGGCCGCCAGCAAGACTTCCCGTTCCGCCGCCTGTTCCTGCGCTGGTAAAGGACTCCAAGGGAAGCAGGGTCTGAGTTCCGTCTGAGGAATTAATAATTACTTTCAGATCCGGCAAGATCTCTTCCATTGCCTCATAGAACATCCGCTTTTTGGTAATCAGGGGATATTTGCTGTATTCCTGATACAAATCATTAAAGCGGGCCGCCTGGCCGGTGGCCTCGTTAATCTTTTCCTGCTTGTAAGCTTCCGCATCCTGGATGGCTTTATCCGCCCTAGCATTGGCGGTGGGGATCTGTTCAGACTGATATTTCTTTGCCTGGTTGATGGCCGTATCCATTCCCTGCTTGGCGTCCTCCACGGCCTTAAAGGCATTGGTTACTTCTGCGGTAGGCGGCTGGGCGTCCTGGATGGTGACATTGTAGATACCATAGCCGATATTTTCCTCTTCCAGGCGATTCGACAGTTTTTCCTTTACTTTGGACTGAATCTCGCTCTTTCCTGTGGTAATAACGTCATCTACATTGTAGGTGCCTACTGTGTCGCGAATATAGGATTGAGCCAGGTTTTTAATAATCTCCTGGTAAGTATCCGCATGGACAAAGGCCTGGATAGGATCTACCACCTGATATTCAATATAAAAATCCACATCTACGAAGTTAAAGTCTTTTGTAATCATCTCTGATTCTTTTAATATGGTGGCCGGGTAATTTTCGTCCACAGTAGGGTCGTTTGCATCCTCCACCGCATAGCCGATGGGCATACCCATAATATTTTTGGTAATCTTGTGCACCCTTTGAATAAAAGGCACCTTAAAATGAAGGCCTGCCGTGGTGGTGACGGAAGGGCTTCCAAAGGTGGTAACTACTGCATAAGTATTTTCATTTAGCATATAAAAGGAGTCCATGGCGCAGACTGCCGCGATTGCCAGGACGCAAACCAGACCTGCAATGCGGACCGCCGCTCCTTTTTTCTTAGGTTTATTTCCATTCTCTTCCATATTTTTGCTTCCTTCCTGTGGTGATGTATGATGCCAAAACTTTTGTCTTTCCGGTTCCTGTCCCCCTGGAGGCGGCACATTGCTGTAATCCGCATCCGGACGCATTCCGTCTGTTCCCGGAGCTCTTCTGTTTTTTTCAAAAAAGCCTTTCAGCCGCCCTGGAATGTCCAGTTCCCGGTTTTGGCTTACCACAATCAAAATAATGATAATCAGTATCAGGAAATCCATTCTGTTCCTCCTTTTGTCCTGTGTGGCTGCGATTCTTAAAGTAATCTAATCATTATAGCATTATTAATTTTTTTATACAATATGGCGGGATTTCTTTTTCTGGAAAGGTCTGGCTCAAAGCCGGAAACCTTTGTATAAATATGGCGTTAAAAAAGTTTGTTAAAAATAAAACTTTTTTATTGCTTTTATTATGGTTTGATGTATAATACAATTAAGAAGAATCGGTTTTCGATTGCTTCGGGTAGATCGTGCAGTTGCCGACAGTTATTATCACTATAAAAGAAGAGAGGTAAAGGAATTATGGCAGACATTAATTTAAGCAAGTACGGCATTACCGGAACCACAGAGATCGTGTATAATCCTTCTTACGATCTGTTATTTGAGGAAGAGACCAAGCCGGAACTGGAAGGCTTTGAAAAGGGCCAGGTCAGCGAGCTGGGCGCAGTCAACGTTATGACTGGTATCTACACCGGCCGTTCTCCCAAAGACAAATTCATCGTTATGGATGAGAACTCTAAGGACACTGTATGGTGGACTTCTGACGAGTATAAGAACGACAACCATCCGGCTTCCCAGGAAGCTTGGGACGCTGTTAAAGATATTGCGTTAAAAGAGCTGTCCAACAAGAGATTATTCGTAGTAGATGCATTCTGCGGCGCAAACAAAGACACCCGTATGGCAATCCGCTTTATTGTGGAAGTTGCCTGGCAGGCTCATTTCGTAAAGAACATGTTCATTCAGCCTACTGAGGACGAATTAAAGAACTTTGAGCCGGATTTCGTTGTTTACAACGCTTCCAAGGCAAAGGTTGAGAACTACAAAGAGCTGGGCTTAAATTCCGAAACTGCCGCTATGTTCAACATTTCTACCCGTGAGCAGGTTATTGTAAATACCTGGTACGGCGGCGAGATGAAGAAGGGTATGTTTTCCATGATGAACTACTACCTGCCGTTAAAGGGCATCGCTTCCATGCACTGCTCTGCAAACACCGATATGAACGGAGAGAACACCGCTATCTTCTTCGGTCTGTCCGGCACCGGCAAAACCACCCTTTCCACCGATCCCAAGCGTCTGTTAATCGGTGATGACGAGCACGGCTGGGATGACAATGGCGTATTTAACTTTGAGGGCGGCTGCTATGCAAAGGTTATCAACCTGGACAAGGAATCCGAGCCGGATATCTACAACGCAATTAAGCGCAATGCTCTGTTAGAGAATGTTACCTTAGACGCTGACGGCAAGATCGATTTTAATGACAAGAGCGTTACCGAGAATACCCGTGTATCCTACCCCATTGATCACATTGAGAAGATTGTTCGTCCGGTTTCCGCTGCTCCGGCTGCCAAGAATGTAATCTTCCTTTCCGCAGATGCATTTGGCGTACTTCCGCCTGTATCTGTTTTAACTCCTGAGCAGACTCAGTACTACTTCTTATCCGGATTTACCGCTAAGTTAGCAGGTACCGAGCGCGGCATTACCGAGCCGACTCCCACCTTCTCCGCTTGCTTTGGCCAGGCATTCTTAGAGCTTCATCCTACCAAGTACGCTGAGGAATTAGTTAAGAAGATGGAAGTAAGCGGCGCTAAGGCATACTTAGTAAACACCGGCTGGAATGGTACCGGCAAGCGTATCTCCATCCGTGATACCCGCGGCATCATCGACGCTATTTTAAACGGCGACATTTTAGATGCTCCTACCAAGAAGCTTCCTTACTTTAACTTTGACATTCCCACCCAGCTTCCGGGCGTTGACACCAACATTCTGGATCCTCGGGATACCTATGCAGATGCTGCTGAATGGGAAGAAAAGGCAAAGGATTTAGCTCAGAGATTCATTAAGAACTTCTCTAAATATGAGGGTAACGACGCTGGTAAGGCTTTAGTTCCGGCTGGTCCTCAGTTATAATCCCTGATAACTGTTTCAGACGGTTCCGGGCAAGAAGCCCCGGTCTGAACGGTTACAAGCTGTTACAAAAAATTTCGGGTGCGGCAGTCCGCACCCGATTCTTTTCCTTATTTTGCTTTCAGATGAAACATCATCCCCATATAATCGCCTCTCAAGCGATCCATCCAGTACCCTGCATTCATCAGCGCCGATCCGGTCAGCTCAAGGGTCTCATAGGTCTTTTCCATACCATCCGCTCCTTCCAGATGCGCTTCTTCATTTCTGACCTCTGCGGATACAGAAATGACTGTAGTTTCATATAGGGTTTCCTCCAGCAATCCTTTCAGCCTCAATTTTCTCGCCGCACCAAAATATCCCGGCAATGCGTGTATCTGAATATAAGTCAGCAGCGCTTCCTTTTTATCCTTAGATACCACCATCCAGCATGCATAATCCGGATTTCCGAAAGAATCTTCTATCCGGTAAAGATCTCCTTCCTTTACAAGCCAGTAGTATTTATGATAGATATCTACCTGTCTGCGGATAACCTCTTTCTCATTCTCACTGATCCGGGCAAGGTCCAACTCATATCCAAAGGTTCCCGCCATGGCCACATATCCTCTTGTCTCAAGGGAGGTAATCCTGCCGGTCTGGTGGTTGGGCACCGCACTGACATGGGCTCCTATCGTTGAAAGGGGATAGCACATGGAAGCGCCCATTTCTATCTTAATCCGTTCTATAGCATCCGAATCGTCGGATCCCCATATCTGAGGACTATAATAGAGAACACCCGGATCAAACCGGGAACCTCCCGCAGAACAGTTCTCCAGCAAGAGGGACGGGAAATCTTCCCGTAGTCTCCCCATGATCTCGTATACCCCCAGAACATATCTGTGGCACAGCTCCCCCTGCCGATCTGCCGGAAGCGCCGCCGATGCCGTCTCTGTCAGAGTACGGTTCATATCCCACTTAATATACTCAACATTGGAGCCGGATAAGACCTGATAAATCATACGATAGATATGATCCCGCACTTCCTTTCTGGACCAGTCCAGAACGTATTGATGGCGGAACAGGGAACGGTGTCTTCCCGGAATCTGGATGGCCCAATCCGGATGTGCCCGGAACAAATCAGAATCAGGGCTGACCATCTCCGGCTCGATCCACAAACCAAATTTCATGCCAAGATGATTGATCTCCCTTGAGAGACGGCCGATGCCTCCCGGCACCTTCTCTTCATTGACAAACCAGTCTCCCAAGCCTCTTCTCTCATCGTTTCTGTCCCCAAACCAGCCGTCATCCAGCACAAATAATTCTATCCCGCACTTGGCCGCCTCAGCTGCAATCCCCATCAGCTTTTCCACGGTGAAATCAAAATAGGTTGCTTCCCAGTTATTTATAAGAACCGGCCTTAAAGCATCCGGATAAACATCACGGATCAAATGCCTTCTGTACAGATCATGAAAGGTTCGGCTCATCTTACCAAGCCCCCGGTCAGAATAAACCATCACCACTTCCGGCGCTGTGAAACACTGGCCTTGGGGAAGCTTCCAGCTGAAATTGACCGGATTGATTCCCATCACAAGCCGGGACCCCCGGAAATGATGTCCTTCCGCAACCCCGAGAAAATTCCCGGAATACACCAGATTCATGGCAAATACTTCCCCGGTATCTTCCGTGGCATCCAAAGAAAGCGCCGCCAGAAATGGATTGTCTGTCGGTCCGGACTCTCCTCTGGTGCTTCCTGTGGTGACCTTCCCCTGACGCAGAGGGGTACGCACCGGTCCACATTCCCTCTCCCAGCTTCCATGAAGCGTCATTACATCAAAATTCTGGTGATCAAATTCCAGACAGCCGGACATTACTCTTTTTATATAAATATCCTTCTGGTCTTCGTTCATAATAATCGCCGCCCGGGTAATAACATTCATGTGTTCAAACGTGGTATACAAAAGTGTTACCTTAAGATTCAGCACCTTGTCCCGGCATACCAATTCCAATGTATTGCAGTCGCCTTCCTCTTTCTCAAAGGTTGACGGCAGTCCTTCCAGACGTGGTTTCCCCGGATAAATCTTATGGGATTCGTAACGCAGGTCACAGGCATGATAGCCGTCAATGGTTTCCACCTCCAGACAATGTTCACGGTAATCCCCGCAGCCATAAGTCGGATATTCAAAAGGTATCGCATCCATAATCCGCCCCGCCTGCCCCGGCAGTGCCGACGGACGGACCTGATATAACGGACCATACAGATAATTAACATCCGAATCTAAGATCTTTTTTCCATAATATAAATGTGAAACAAACTTGTCCTCATCAAAGATACCGATGATGTAGCTGGTATCCAAAGCATCCAGTTTAAAAATTCCCGCCTTCTCATTAAATAAAATGCTCATAGATAGATCCTCCCTGTTCTTCGATTGTTCTACCCCTTATTCGCCTCTATTTTATTCAAAATCCCATTGGCAGTAACCCCCGGATGGGTAACGTAAATGCGGCATATCTGGTCAACAAACTCCGGTTCTGCCTGCAAATCTTTTATGATTTTTTCTGTGGTCCAGCCTCTCTCCATTCCTGCAATAACGGATTCTATGAGAAGCAGCAAATTATCCGGATGCTTCTTTTGGACCCTTTCTCCTGCTTCCTGAGAGATCTCTATTTTTTCCACATTCCATCTTCCCTTTTCCAGATGAAGGACGGCCATGGTAATCTCCTGATTAAACCTTCTCTTCCCGCAGCTTCCCGGATTCAGCCACAGCCTGCCGTCTTTCATTTTCTCTGAATATTTGTGGGAATGGCCGAAAACAATAATCTGTGTACCCGAAAGTTTTTCCGGGACGTCTTTTTTATTGTGGACCAGGAAAAAATTTACTCCTTCTATGGTAAACGCAAGACTTTCCGGCAGATATCCGGCCCACTCTTTGTCGTTGTTTCCCCGGACAATGTAAAGGGGCGTATCTGGGTTTTTAGCGGCTGATATCTCGTCAATAACCCTTTGAGAATTAATGTCCCCTCCGTGGATTATGGCATCTGCTTTTTTGATCCATTCCACCACTTCTGGTCTTAGGAGGCCGTGGGTGTCTGATAAAACGGCGATTATCATGGGGAAAACTCCTTTCTTACTCCACATTCATTTGGAACGCTCTATTATAATTCTTCGGTCTTAAATGCATAATAACCTTCATAGTAGTAACTGTGATCAATTCCCTTCATATAGGTTTCCCGGTCATAAATATTGTCTGTCAGCGCATTTTTTAAAAGGAACTTAATTTCAATATCTTTAATTGGACTTCGCTCCATAGCAAGCAAATAATCTCCTTTATCAACTTTACTCCAGTCAATAACATAACCAATCTTTTTCTTCAGTATTATATCAAGCCATATCCTTGTACTTCTCCCATTTCCCTCTCTGAATGGATGGGCTATATTCATTTCTACATATTTTTCGATTATTTCATCAAAAGTTGACTGGGGCATTTTATCAATACTTTGTAGCGCCGCTTCCAGATACATAAGTGGTGCGAATCGAAAATTCCCTTTGGAGATATTGACTTTGCGGAGCTCACCGGCAAAATCATAGATTTCACTGAAAAGATATTTATGAATCATTGCAAGGCTTTTATAGGTTCCCGGCTCCAGTCTTTCCAAAAAACCATTTTCATACATCTCGACAGCCTTTTGCTTGCTAATTTTTTCTTCTGCTCTTGCTAATTCCGCTGAATCCGTAATCCCCAATTTATTTTCAAGCATGTTTTTACCTCACATTCTTAGTACAATCTGCACCTTCTAAATATGTTGGGGCAAAAGGTATTTTGCTCCCTATGATACGCGGATTGCCCCGCATTTCATGCTCCCACTATACTAAATATACCACAATATTGGAAACAAATCTAATCCATTTTAGGATCGACAAAAAGAGACTTTATGGCAGGTTTACTGTGGTAAGATAAAAATGAAAAAAGGCAGCGATAGCACGCTGCCCCGGACATTGAATGACTGCTTTAGCAGTCATCTTCCGGCCCATCCATTGCCGCTAAGCTTGTGAATGGGTCTTTTTTATCCTTTCTTTTCTGGCCTGTATGTAAGGTTTACACTTATCGGCTATGGCAAGTAGCCCTGCAGCGATACTTACAATTCCGCAAAAATCATAAACGCCTCATAGGGCCTTAGTATCCCCGGTTCTCTGTCCGGATAGTTGCGGATCAATGTTCTGATTCCGCCTTTCTCTCCCTGGCTGTCAAATTCCGCGGGAACGGTAAAGGGAACTTTTGTCCCATGGAAATTGGCAAGTACCAAAAGCTTTTGGTTCCCCAGGGTGCGTACATAGGCAAAAATATCCGGATCCTCTCTGTAAATCAGCTGAAAGTCTCCCTCTGCCAGAATTTCATATTCCTTCCGCAGGCCTACCAGGGTTTTATAGTAGGAAAATACAGAATCCGGATCCCCTGTCTGGGATGCGGCATTAATCTCTATATAGTTGGGATTTACCGGCAGCCATGGGGTCCCGGCGGTGAAACCGGCATTTTCGGAATCGTCCCACTGCATGGGGGTTCTGGCGTTATCCCGGCTCTTGGCGTAGAGAGACTGCATAATCGATTCCGTAGAATATCCCCGTTCTTTGCGCTCTTTGTACATGTTGAGAGTTTCCACATCCTGGTACTGTTCCATCGAAAGCTTTACATTGGTCATTCCCAGTTCTTCTCCCTGATAAATGTAAGGGGTTCCCTGCATCCCGTGAAGGATGGTTGCCAGCATTTTTGCAGATTCTGTCCGGTACTCTTTGTCATTGCCCCACCGGGACACAATGCGGGGAAGATCATGGTTGTCCCAGAACAAGCTGTTCCACCCTTTTTGGTAAAGGCCTTTCTGCCATTTTTCCAGAATCGCCTTTAACTTTACCAAGTCCAATGGGGCCAGATCCCACTTTTCACCGTCCGGCTGCTGATCCAGGTTAATATGCTCAAATTGGAACACCATGGAAACCTCGCTTCCGTCCGGATTGCTGTAAACAGGAGCATTTTCAATGGTAGCTCCCCAGGCCTCTCCTACGGTAATCAGGTCTCCTCTCTGGAAAGTCCGGCTGCTTAGTTCCTTAATATAGGTGTGGAGCATAGGGCCGTTTCTGGTAATCTTTTTATCCGGCTCCTTGGCGATCTGATCCAGCACGTCCAGCCGGAATCCTCCTATCCCTCTGTCCATCCACCAATTAATCATTTTGTAGATGTCTTCCCTTACTCTGGGATTCTCCCAGTTTAAATCCGGCTGCTCTACCGTAAATTGATGGAAGTAGTATTGGCCGATTTCCGGAACCCACTCCCAGGCAGAGCCGCCAAAAACCCCTCTCATGTCATTGGGCGGACAGCCCTCTTTTCCATCCCGCCAGATGTAATAATCGTGGTAAGGGTTCTCTTTGCTCTTTTTGGCCTCCAAAAACCAGGGATGCTGGTTGGAGGAATGATTTAACACCAGATCCAGGATAATCCGGATCCCTCTCTTTTCGGCCTCTTTAATTAACGTATCCATGTCCCCAAGAGTGCCAAACAACGGATCAATGTCCTGATAATCAGAGATATCATAGCCATTGTCAGCCTGGGGAGAACGGCAGACCGGGCTAAGCCATACAGCGCCGATCCCTAACTCCTTTAAATAGTCCAAACGGCTTACAATTCCCGGCAAATCCCCTATCCCGTCACCGTTGCTGTCCTGAAAACTCCGGGGATAGATCTGGTAAACCACCGTATTTTTCCACCAATCCTGCTTACGTTCTCCTTCCATATTTCCTCCTTATTGCCCTGTTTTTTGGGCATACAGGGATGCCCGCAGGGTATTTCCTCTTCACTATTTCACTTCTAAAATCACATACTGCCACCCTTCCAGCATGATCTTATTTTCTTTTATCTCCGTATGAGGCAGGTTATTTAGCACAATCCTGGCAGCCACTCCGGGAAGGACTGCTTCCTGAGGTTCCTTTTGAAAATTCCCCATCACCAGCAAAGTCTTTTCCGGCCCTTTTCGGAAATAGGCCATCAGGTTTTTCTGTTCTTTCAGATACGGCGCAAAGCTTCCATATACCAGGGTTTCTCCATAGTCCGAATCTTTTCTCAGACCAATCAGCTTTCGGTAGAATTGAAACAGAGAGTCTTCCCTTTCCATCTGATCTGCCGCATGGATCCGGTGATAATTGGGATTCACAGAAAGCCAGGGCGTGCCTTTGGTAAAGCCTGCGCCAGGGCTGTCCTCCCACTGCATAGGCGTTCTGGCATTGTCCCGGCTCATAAGGCTGACAGCGGCCAGGGCTTCTTCCGGTGAAAGGCCGGCTTTTAAGGCTGTCTCATACTCTCCTCTTGCGGAGATATCGTCTATCTGTTCAATGGAGGAAACTTCTGTATTCTCCATCCCGATCTCTTGTCCCTGATAGATAAAAGGAATTCCCCGAAGCATAAAATACAACCCGGCCAACATTTTCTTGGCCGCCTCACAGGGCGGGCCCGGCAGATAATGGCTGACGCCTCTGGGCTCGTCATGGTTTTCAATAAGATTAGAGTAAAAGCCTGTATCCCCGATTTTTGCCTGGGCCGTAAAGCATGCGTTTTTGTATTCTTCCGGAGTTACCGGCCGGTTATCATAAGCCCCTTTGGGACTGTGTCCAATGACCGCCTCGTGGAAGTCAAACATAGTGGAGAAATATCCGTTTTCTCCGATAAATTTTTCCAGATCCTCCGGCTTCTCATTAAATACCTCCCCCACAGTAAAAGCCTGATACTTGGCAAAGGTCTCATCCCGCATTTCCCCTAAAAATTCTCCGATCCCCGAGGCATTGGCCAGCATAACCTCCGGACTGCACAGCCCGTCCTCCCTGTCTGCCGGATAGTCGGAAAAGGGAAGGGGCTTTTTGATGTTAATAATGGCGTCAATCCGGAACCCGGCCAGGCCTTTTTCCATCCACCAGTTAATGTTTTTATAAATTTCCTCCCGTACTCTGGGGTTTTCCCAGTTTAAATCCGGCTGCTTTTTGTGAAACATATGAAGATACTGCTTTCCGGTTCCTGGAAGAGGGGACCAGACGGATCCCCCGAAATAAGAGCGCCAGTTGCAGGGCTTTTTCTCCCCCTCATCTGCCAGATAGAAAAAGTTCCCATATTCCCCTTCCGGATCCTGTATGGCCTTTTGAAACCACAGATGCTCGTCAGAGCAATGGTTCACTACAAGATCCATGAGTATGTACATGTTTCGTTTTTTTGCTTCTGTAATCAGCCTGTCCATATCTTCCATAGTGCCAAAGCGGGGATCGATCTTATAGTAATCGGAGATGTCGTACCCCTGGTCAGCCAGGGGCGACTGGTAAATGGGGGAAAGCCACAGAATATCTACTCCTAAATAGGAAAGATAATCCAGCTTTTCAATAATTCCCGGCAAATCTCCAATTCCGTCGCCGTTGGAATCATAAAAACTTTTGGGATAGATTTGATACGCTATCTTGTTATGCCACCATTGTCTGTTCATAAGGGTATCCTTTCTACTTTGTTAAATTTTAGAAAAAGCCTTATTCTGTAAGCCTTCCTGCGCCTGACTGCCAGCTTGCTTTTACAATGTCCGCGCCGTTAGGATCTCCGCCAGAGCCCCATACAGATCTTTGTCCAATTCCATAGCTGCCAGCTCTCCCAGTAAAGCCGGAATCCTTTCGGTTCTTATCCCCTGTCCTCCGCCTGTTATAAGGCGATACAACTCATCTTTTAAGGGAAATGCTATCTCCGCCTGATTCAGGAACTCAAAGCATGCCTCTGCCTGATGATTTTCCTTTGCCTGAAGATCTATATCCAGAAAAGCCTGAATCTTTCTATTCACCGGTATCGCCGGCAATTCTGCTATTACGGACTGGAAGCGTGAATCGTAACAGACAGATACCGGAATCTGCTGTCCGTCTGCCAATACCTGCAGGCTGTCTGCCGCCTTTCTCTCATAACCAGCAAACTCCAATGTCCAGCTCCGCTTTTGAGGAATTAAATCCAGACTCCCTTCTGCCGGACAAATGGTAAATACTGCCTGGTTGTCTTCCCGGTGTTCCTGATATTCCATTCTGGTGGAAACGCAGATCCCTTTTTCATAATCACAAGTCTCATTATCATCTTCATATAGGCAGAAGCTGCCCTTTGCTCCTGCATAAATTTTCACTGCCAGAGAAGACGGGTTTGATCCGGCCTGCTTTGCGCTGATTTCACGGGTAAAGGGAAGGATTGCTCCCGCTTTTGCCAACACCGGAATGGATTCCAGACCCCGGTACATGGTAAGGCTTCTTCCTCCTTCGTACATCATACCACTATAAATATCATACCACAATCCCTCAGGAAGCCAAGTTTTTACCGGGGCCACGTTGATTCCCGGAATCCGTTTGCAGGTAATAGGAGATACCAAAAGTTCCGTGCCAAAAAGGTATTGATTTTTCACCTGGTAAGCCTGGGACTCTTCCGGGTACTGGTAATACATAGGAAGAACCAGGGGCAGGTTTTCTGCATAGCTTCGGTAATTCATGGTATAAAGGTAGGGAAGCATTTCATGACGGTTTCTCAAGGCATTCCCCATAACCAGCTCCGCTTCCTTTTTGTAACGCCAGGGTTCCTTGCCATTAAAGGGGCTGGATGAGCTGTGAAGGCGCATAATGGGAGAAAATACCCCCAGCTGTACCCACCTTGCCGCCATCTCGTCATCTTTGTATCCCATCATGTGACCCCCAATATCGTGGCTCCACCAGCCATATCCGATATTAGATGCAGTAGAAGTAAAATAAGGCTGAAAGTCCAGAGACTCCCAGGTAATCAGGGTATCGCCGGAAAATCCCACCGGATAGCGGTGGCTTCCCGGGCCGGCATACCGGGAAAAGGTCATAGGACGTTTCCCGTTCCGCTTATTGTCCAGAAAATGAAAATGATTAAAAATCCAGAGAGGATCCAACCCTTCTACCTTGCAATTTCCCCCTTGCTGCCAGTCTATCCACCAGAAGTCCACCCCTTCCTCTTCCCTGGGGTGATGGAGATATTGGAAATACGCTTCTATGTATTTTGGATCCGCCGGGTCGCAGTTTACCGGATCTCCCTTCTCATAGTCCACCCCCATAACTTTTGCCATGGTTTCATACATTTCCTCATGACCTTTGACTCCTTCTGCCGGGTGGACATTTAAGGTAATCTTCATTCCTCTGTCATGAAGGTTTTTTAAAAATCCGGCCGGATCCGGGAACAGTTTCCGGTTCCAGGTATATCCGGTCCAGCCGCTTCCGTATTTTGGATCAATATCTGTCAAATGCCAGTCTGTATCAATGACTGCTACGGAAAAAGGCAGGTTTTCTTTCTCAAACCGATCCATCAGCTCCAGATAGCTTTCTTCTGAGTAAGGATAAAACCGGCTCCACCAGTTGCCCAGAGCATACCTGGGAAGCATTGGGGTTCTTCCGGCCAGATGGTAAAACGCCCCTAAAGCCTCCTTGTAGTCATGGCCGTAGCCAAAGAAATACAGATCTTTAATTCCCTTTTTTCTGGGTTCCAGCCAGCCGTCCTCTAAAAGAATCTGAGAACGGCTGTCATCCAAAACCGAATAACCGAATCTGGAGACCACCCCCCGGTCTAAATCTATGGCTCCGTCCGCCTCGTCTAAGGTTCTGGCAGTTCCCCCTAAATCTTTTATTTCTTCGCCGTAATGCCAGATACTGTGGTAAGCGCTTAAATTCCCCTTAACCTGGACGCTGAGTCCAAAGCTGGAAAACTCCTTCTCATTATAAATCAGCTGCAGCCGTTTGGTGTGAATCTCAATTCCGTCCTCCCTTCGGATAATCCGGTAATCCGCAGGGGGAAAGTCCCGGAAAAACGCCATCTGGGTAGGCCGGTCCTCAAAATCGCCGTCCTGGCTGTACTCCAATCGCAGCAGTCCTTCTGTCAGCACCGTAATCCGGTAGCGCTCTCCTGTCACCATATTTTCTGCCTCAGCCTTTGGGTTGGTTGTCACTTTATAAATGTCCTGCATGGCGGTCTCCTTTCGGTTTTACGAATGTTATGATGTTGGGGTCAAATTCATGTATCGACATGCAAGCATGTCATACATGACCTTTTGACCCTGGCATCATGTTATCCTTTCACGGCAGAAGCAGCAATACCTGCAATAAACCGTTTCTGGAAGAATAAGTAGATCAGCAACACCGGAATAATGGAAATGGTTGTTGCCGCAAATAATGCGCCGTAGTCGGTGGAATACTGTCCGTTAAACATCTTAAGTCCAACGGATAAAAGCTGTTTTTCCTGGGTGTTAATCACCAAATAGGGCCACAGATAATCTTCCCAGGCCCATAAAAACTGGAAGATGGCAATACTGGAAATGCCGTTTTTTGCCAGGGGAAATACGATCCTGTGAAAGATATAAAATTCATTGGCCCCGTCAATCCGGGCTGCCTCCAAAATTTCATCCGGAATAGAAGCAATGTGCTGCTTCATCATAAAAATACCGAAGCCGCTGAACATGGCCGGAATAATCAAGGCAGCATAGCTGTCCATCCATCCAAAAGCCTGAATCATAGAGTATTTGGGGATGATAGTCACACACCAGGGAATCATCATGGTGGAAAGGACAAAGCCAAACAGCAGATCCCTTCCTTTAAATTTATATTTGCTTAATACGAATCCGCAAAGGGTGCTGGTATAAATCACAATAACGGTCACTGCCAGCGTAATAAATAAGCTGTTTGCAAAGAACCGCAGGAAATTAAACCGGGAGTTCATGGTAACGTAGTTAGTAAAAATGAATTTCTGAGGAAGCAGGGTCTGATGCAGGGCCATAATCTCCTTGTTTTTCTTAAAAGAAGATAAAAACATCCAGATAAAGGGATATACTGTAATCAGGCCCAATCCCAGAAGCACCAGGTTCAACAAAATACTGCTTATTTTTCGTTTCATAAAGTCCAGCCCTCCTAACCTTCACTGCCGGAAACCCGGAATGACAGCCACGTAAACACTGCGGTTATTACAAAAAGTACAAAGGATAAAGCAGATGCATAGCCAAAGTTATATTTTACAAAAGCTTCATCATAGATAATATAGGAAGCCAGATAAGTAGCCGTACCAGGGCCTCCCTCTGTCATAATCAAAATCTGAACGTAAGCCTGGATGTAAGAAATAATAGAGGTAATGATGACAAACAAGGACATAGGCTTTAGCAGCGGCAGAGTAATATAGAGGAACTTCTGCCAGCTCTTTGCTCCGTCCACCTGAGCTGCCTCCATTACATCTCCCGGAAGAGAGTAAAGTCCTGCCATATACATTACTACTGCATAGCCAAAATCCTTCCAGATGGTCATGACCATTACCGCCAGAAGGGCGGTCTGGGGATTTTTCAGCCAGTTAATGTCCGTCCCCAGAACCTGATTGATAATGCCGATCTGCGGATTATACATAAACTTCCACACAAAGGCCACAGCTACCATAGGAGTTACTACCGGCATATAGTAAATGGCCCGATAAAAACTTTTATGCTTAATCAGCGCGGAATAGATGGCATAGGCGATTCCCAGTCCCAATCCTACCCGGAATACGATTACCACTACCGAGAAAATCAGGGTGTTCACCATTGATTTTCCAAACAGCTGGCTGGTAAACACGTTTAAGTAGTTCTCAATTCCCAGAAACCGGTAGGTTCCGCTTAAAGGATTCCACTCGTGGAAGCTTCCTGCAAAGGCAATTCCAATGGGAACAATCAGGAATACGGTAAAAAATACTACCATAATCAGTACTACAATGTTTCTTAATAAGATTTCACTTCTGCTCTGCAAAGGGTGCGACTTTTTAAACATTCCTTTTTCCCCTCCTGTTCTCCGTTATCGGATTACTCTGCATATTTGTATAAGTTCTCTACGGATTCAAAGCTGCTGCTTGCCATATCCTTGATAATGTTTTGCTGAGCCTCGTTTAAAGCAGTATCAATATCTACTCCGTTAAAGAAAATATCCTCGCCAGCCTTCTTTAAAGAGGTTTCCATAGTAGAGGGCATGGGGCCGGGCCAGATATAACGGTCAATGTGCTCCGCAAGTACCTGTAAAGACGGGTTCTCCAGCACCTGTTCATTATCTGCCAGAGATTTCTTTGCCGGGAATACGCTCATAGCCAGACAAAAGGCAATCTGAGCATCATCGTTTGCCAGGAAATATTTCACAAAGTCCTGAGCCACTGCCTGCTGATCAGCAGGAGCGTTTTTATTGATACCAAAGGTGGATTCGCCATTATAGCGGTTGTATGCGTAAGGATTGCCGTCAAAGGTAGGTATCTCAAATACTCCAAAATCAATATCGCTCCAGGTGGTATTTAAGGTATTGTAGTAATGACCCCACTGAATTACCATGGCAGACTGGCCCTGGCCAAAGCTGTCGGATCCTTTCTCACCGAAGTCCTGGGATCCAATTCCCTCTACCTGGTACATATCCACCAGCATCTGCATTACCTTTTTCATAGAGTCTGAGGTTACGTTGGGAGTTTTTCCATCCTCTAAAAACAGGTTTTCTCCCAGCTGATAATTTAAGCCCAGCAGGTAATTCTGATGGAAGTCATCATTAAAGTTTAACCCGGCCTGGACAATCTGATCTCCCTCTTTGATGGTCAGCTTTTTTGCCACCTCAATCATCTCATCCCAGGTCTTGGGGATATCTGCATCCGTCAGGCCTGCTGCCTGCCACATTTCCTTATTGTAGTAAACGGAGCCCGTCATCATCCCGTAGTCAATGTAATACACCTTATCATCAATTACATGGGCTTCCACACCCGTGAAATCCGTTTCTAAATCTGCTGTCGGAATATCCAGGGGAGCCATATAATTAATCAGATTTTCATGGTAACTGTTATGTACATTGAAAAGAGCCGGGCCATTGGCTCCGTCTAAAGCCAAAGGAAGTTTTGTCCAGTAATCTTCCCAGGGATTATTCACCAGCTTAAAGGTTACGTTGGGGTGAATGGCCGTATAGCCATCGATTACCTGCTGGAATAATTCGTCGCTTCCCCACTCCCACAGCTCAACCGTAATATCTTTTCCATCGTTAATGGCAACACTGGGATCATATTTTATGGTGTCGCCAAAGGGCTCTGTGGGAACCTCTGCCGCCGGTGTATTCCCTGCGCCTCCTGCTGTGCTGCTTCCTCCGCCGCATCCGGCCACAGATACTGCCGTCATAGCTGCCGCTGTTATTGCCGCCCAAAATCTCTTTTTCATAATAAATACTCCTTTCATGAATTTCTCTATACTTTCTAACCCGTTTTAAGTTTAGCGCTAAATCTATAATTAAAGTATCATTATCTAGTGCTTTTGTCAATATGTAATTGCTTTTTCGGTATTTTATCTAGTTTTATTTGTAAATTATTATGCATATTTACTATAAGTCGTAGAAGCGTCCCTTGTTGACATTTCTTTTTATTTATTTTATACTACTTATAGCTACAATTTTAGTTTATAAACCTTTTGTTTTCTCTCAGTCTCTACATTTTATAAATCAGGAGAATCAAAATTTCACAGAAAGTGGTATTGGATTATGACATTAAAAGATATTGCAGACAGAGCCGGCGTCAGCATGATGACCGTGTCCAATGTCATCAACGGCAAGCACAACCGGGTCTCAGAAAAGACAATTGAAAAAGTAAATGCAATTATTGAAGAGTGCGGATACGTCCCCAACTTAAGCGCCCGCAGCCTTACCAATAAAACCTCCAATATTATTGGGATCATCCTGTCCCCTGAATTGGATGAGCAGGAATCTAACCTGATGGAAAACCCTTATGTCAGCTCCATGATCGGCACGATTGAAAAGGAGCTTCGGAAAAACGGATATTACACCATGGTCCGTTCCATTTCCCGGCAGATGGATCTTTCCACGCTTTTAAAGAATTGGAATGTAGACGGTATTATATTTCTCTATCCGGACTGCCAGGAGTATCTGCCCCAGCTTTTGGAGGAATCCGCCTGTCCGGTAGCGATTTTTGACAGTTCTCTAAAGCAGCCGGATCTGATCAACATTACTTCGGATGACCAGAAAGGCCTTTATCTGTCCACCAAGTATATGATCAACCACGGCCATACCCACATTGGTTTTGTGGCCAACTATGAAGGTAATGCCCTGCTTACCAGCCGTTTCAATGGATACTGCCAGGCATTGGAAGAAAGCGGTATTCCATTTCGCCCGGAATATGTGTTCCACTACTCCCCCTCCTATGAAGACGGCATCCTGGCCGGAAAAAAAATTGCCACCGGCCGGAATGAAATCACTGCCGTGGTTACCACAGCGGATATTTGCGCTATCGGAGTTATGGAAGGCGCCCGCCTAAGCGGCTATCGAATCCCCATTGATCTGTCTGTTATCGGCTATGATAACTTAAAATTATGCCAGTACACAGTCCCAAAGCTTACCTCTATCTCCCAAAACATACCGGAAAAGGCCCTGTTGGCTACCAGGCTTTTATTGGAAAAAATCCGTACCGGCGCCACTCAGAGCCCTTCTTATGTGATGATGGATGTGGATATTGTTGAGAGACAGTCAGTGGTCTCTCTCTTTTAAAAGGCAGGAAACAATTCAAACAAACTGATCTGCTTTCCTCCCTCTTCCTTTGTCCCTTTCCCGGCCCTCTCTTTTTCTGTAAGCTCCCGGGGAATTTCGTCTAAAAACCTGGACGGTTCCCCGGAAACTGTCAGGATTAGCTCTTCCTTTGCCCGGGTCATTCCAACAAAAAATAAACGGCGTTCTTCTTCTAAGTCTGACTCCCCCTTTTCTGTCTCCAAGGGCAGTGTCTTCTGATTTACTCCGCAGATCATCACTGCCGGAAATTCCAGTCCCTTAGATGCGTGAATGGTCATCAGGGTCACCATATCCGGGGTGTAGGATTTTCCACCGCACCGTCTGATGTCCCCTTCTGTCCCCAAAGTCACGGCATCCAGGAATTCGCCCATTGTTTTATAGAAAAGAGAGGAGGATCGGAGCTGCTCTAAGGCCTCCCTGTGATCGGTCTTTCCCAGCCTTTCTATCCAGGCATCCAGAAACTTGGCGGGGGCTGCCTTTTTTATTTTCGGCCCCAATTCTTCTACACCCTGTTGGAATATGATTGGAGATAAGGCGTTTTCCTCTGGCTCCCACAAAAGCCTCCGGCATTGCTCCAGGGCCAGCTTATCGTCATTTTGCAACAGGTAGCGGAAAAATGCAAGGCTTCCCTGGACCGCCGGATCTGTGAGGAAATCGTCCTGTCCGGCTACTATGTAAGGGATACTCTCCTTTTTCAGGCATTTTTCCAAAATCGCCCCCTGACGCCTGGTCCGGTATAAAACGGCAATCTCGGAAAAGCTTCGAACTGCCATTCCTTCCCGGCTGCGGACATTGTCTGCCGCATCCAGCATGTCAATTCCGCCGGTCATCCGGTTAATCTCTTTTGCAACAAATATGGCCTCCCCAAGATCCCCGGATGCCTGAACCACCCGGATTTTCTCATCTCCCGGCCGGTGGGGCGTAAACTCCCTTATCCCTCCCGGGTTATGGGAGATCACTGCCGCCCCTGCCTTTACAACAGGCGGCGCTGAACGGTAATTGTCTGTGAGGAAGACGGTGGAAAGATTTGGCTCTATGGCTTTTAAAGCTTCAAAGCATCCTGCATCTGCCCCCCGAAAGCCATATATAGACTGATCCGGATCTCCAATTACAAACAGTTCTCTGCCCTCTTTATTCCACTCTAAAATCAGCTGAAACTGCAGGGGGCTGATATCCTGAAATTCGTCTACCAGCAGGTAGGAAAATGCCTTTTGGTTCCAATCTGTTCCGCTTTTTAGGAGCTTTAAGGTTTCTATCAGAAGATCATCATAATCCAGGTAATCCATTTTCTTCAGGCTGTCCTGAAAGTATTCTATGGCCTGGATTTTCTCTGCCTCCCAGTCCTTTTCCCCCGAAGCTTTATATAAGGATACTTCCCTTAAGAATTGATCCGGCTTGGAGGACAGGGAAAACTGCTCCATGGCTTCCCCGGCCAGCCGGGTTTTGGTCCACGGATCCGCCACGGAAAAAGAGGGCAGCTTGTCTTTTAAAAATTTTAAGCAGATGGAGTGGAAGGTTCCTATCTGCATTCGGTTAAGAGAGCGGACACTTCCCAGCTCTTTTTTCAGCCTCTCCTTCATCTCTGTTGCGGCTTTATTGGTAAAGGTAACTGCCGTAATCTCCGAGGGCCCCACCTTGCGGTTTTCCAAAAGCCACAAAATCCGCTCTACCAGGGTTTTGGTCTTTCCGGTTCCCGGGCCTGCAATTACCGCAACCGCCCGGTCCACAGATTCCACTGCCCTTTGCTGGGCAGGATTCAGTCCTCCTGGCTGCGGTTCCCGGGCTTCTTCTGTAAGAGTGGCCGGGTCTTCGGGCAAAGAGTCTCCTGACAGCGGGTCTTTTAAAAGGGCTTCTTCCTCTGTCCCCAGGGAAGCGGCCGAAAGAGCCGGCTGAGCCTGGGCCATCTCCACGCCAAAGCTGCCGAATAAATCCATCTGCCCGTCTGTCTTTTCAATCTCCCCGGGAGCGAACAGGCGTATGGTTCCGTATTCTCCGTCAAAGCCGGGGATCCGCTCCACCTTTCCTTCCCGCAGGCGCGAAATCCCCTGGGCAATCAGGCGGCCGGAAGTTTCTTTAATCTCCTCTATGGGAACTTCCCTTAAAATAGAAAACTCCGGCCCCAGCTTTTTTAACATATCCTCATACTGGTTTAAAACCTTGACGCTGGCGGCAGAGCGTTTTGTGGAGGCGGCAATCACCTCTAAAAGAGGAACCAGGCTCTCAAAGGGTTTGGCTCCGGGCCTTACAAAACCCTCCGGCCTGTCAGCCAGCTGCTGGGCCCGGTTGGCAACGCCAATGGTAATTTTTTTGCCGCACACCGGACATTTCCCCCCATATTGGAGAGTCTGATCCGGAGTCAGGCACAGATGGCATTTACGGTGGCCGTCAAAATGGTATTTTCCTTCCTCCGGGAAGAATTCAATGGTCCCTTCCAGGCCCTCTCCGGTTTCAATGGCCTGGTACAATCCTTCATAGCTTAACGGAATCTGAAACAGATTGGCCTCCCGCCCCAGCTTTCCCGGGGAATGTGCGTCGGAATTGGATACCAGCTGATAAGAATCCAGCATAGACAGCCGCCAGTTCATAGGCGGGTCCGATGACAATCCGGTCTCCACGGCATGGATATAAGGAGTCAGGTCTTCAAAACATTCCTCCACGGTGTCAAAGCCTGAGAAAGCCCCCAGCAGCGAGAAATGAGGGGTCCAGATATGGGCGGGTATATAGATGGATTTGGGGGACAGCTCTAAAAGGATCTCCAGAAGATCCCGGCAGTCCAGCCCTAAAATCGGCCTTCCGTCGGAATGGATATTGCCGATGGATTCCAGCTTTTTGGACACCCGAAATGCATCCTCAAGGCCAGGCAGCAAAATCAGGCTGTGTACCTTGCGGACACGGCCGTTTTTCTTATAAATGGAGCTGATCTCCCCTGTGATGACAAACCGGGCCTCTCCCCCTCCTGCCGTCGGGTTTTCCAGACAATACTCCTTCTTCAGGCAGTACAGGCCGTTTCCCTCCGGCTCCAGCTTTTCCTCCAGCTCTTCTCTCCAGGCCGGGTGGGTAAAATCTCCGGTCCCTACCAGGTCAATCCCCTTCTTTTTCGCCCAGAGATCCAAATATTCCGGGGTACAGTCCCGGCTGGTAGCTCTGGAGTACCGGGAATGAATGTGTAAATCTGCTATGTACATAATCTTCCTTCTTCTTTGATAAACGTATCTGTCTCCAGTATTTCTCCGTTCTTTCCGGTTTTTACCAGGGAATGTTCCGGGGAATAGGAAAATCCCAGTCCTTTAAAATCTTTTATCCCTTCCGGATGGGTTATCTGGTTTCCGGCCAGGAACCGGACCATCTCCCCTCTTGCCATCTTAGCCAGAGTGGCCTTCTGCCGGACTTTTCCGTCTTTTCTCTCGCCGAATACGCAGGTGATGAACCGGACAGGCCCGTTTAGCCAGGGTTCTATGCATTGAGAATACTCCCTGGAAGCCAGATTCAGGATCACCGGGTTCCTGTCCGGTTCCTCTAAAATCAGGCTGTCATACAGACGCCTTCCCCAAAATTCATATAGGTCTTTGGAGCCATCTGCCGGAAGCTTTGCCTGCATCTCCAGACGGTAAGGGAACACTCCGTCAAAGGGATGCAAAATACCGTAAAAGCCCGACAGGATCCGAAGGTGGTCTTTTGTATACTGCCATTCCTTTTCCTCAAAGGTCATGGGGGACAGATACTGGTACTGGATCCCCTCATAGGCCATAAGGGCGGGAGTCATAGCAGGCAGGTTGTGGAGACTGTCCGGAGTCATACGGCGGAATCTGTTATAATTCAGATCTGCCAGCTTCTGGTTGCACTGCCATACCTCTTTGGCTTCCTCAAAGGTAAGCGATCTTATCTTTTCCAAAAGTATTTTGGTGCGTTCCGTAAATACCGGAATCCTTTCTGCCGGAAAATAGTCTGTGTTTTCATTCATTTTCTTGGCAGGTGAAATGATGATTTTCATATACGGCCTTTATAAAAGCTCCAGCATCTGGGCCGGATTCTCCTTTGCTTTTACCTTTCCAAAAGCTTGTACAATGGTTCCTTCTTCATCTATCATATAGGTGGTGCGAACCACTCCCATGGTTTTCTTCCCATACATGTTTTTCTCCTGCCATACGTCGTAGGCCTTTATGACAGCAAGCTCCGTATCGGAAAGCAATGGGAATGGAAGGCTGTATTTCTCCTGGAATTTCTTGTGGGAAGCCACCGTATCCCTGCTGACTCCCAACACAATTCCATCCTTTTCCTGAAACCGTGGAAAAAGTTCCCCAAATCCGCAGGCCTGGGCCGTACATCCGGGGGTGTTGTCTTTCGGATAAAAATATAAAATCACCTTTTTCCCTCTGAAATCCCCCAGGCTCACCTGGTTTCCATCCTGATCCGGCAAGGTAAACTCCGGGGCTTTTGTTCCAACTTCTAACATAAATCTAATCCTCCTTATAGTATCGGCGTCTGAAAAAGTTCGGGGGCAGTGGGATTAAAAGCCTCTGTGGTGGGGAGGACGGAATCGGGCCGGGATTCCTGTTCCTGCTCCGTCTCCGGCTTGGACTCTCTCTTTGTCTCTTTCTCAGACTTTTCTTTTGTTTCCGGCGCTTTTGCCGGGGGAGAACTGGTCCTTCTCTTTTCCTCCACCGCCCCGCTGATTTCTCTTACCTGCTGCGACGGCGCGTACCCTTCTGTTCCATATAAAAACTGATGAAGCTTTCCTACATTGCTCTCTAAATCCAATGGAAATACATAGTCAATCCCCTTTCGATTTTCCCGAATCCGTTTGGTTTCCAAATCAAAAGGAAAACCGGCTGTGTCCTCCAGATGGTACTTTTTCAAATTGGCCGCAATGGGAATCAGGCTGTCCATCTCCAGGCTGCTCATAGTTTGGGGCAATACTCCCATAAGGATATTGTTCAGCACGCTTAAATCGGCGGCTTTTGCCTTTTCCAACACCTTCTTTAGAACCTCTCTCTGCCTTTCGGTCCTCTGAAAGTCTGTATCCATTTTTCGCAGCCTGGCGTAGGCCACTGTCTGGACTCCGTCCAGATGATTGGGCCCCGGAGCCTCAAGCTGGTAAGAGCCTACCCCGGATCCTTTTACCGTGCTGGTAATATAGGAATTGATATAACGAAATTCTTCCCTGGTGATATCCATCTCAATCCCGCCAAGCAGATTGACAGCATCAGCAACCGCCTTCCAGTTGACAGCAATGTAATCGTCAATTTCAATATCCAAATTTTCGTTTAAGGCCTCCACTGCCTGTTTTATGCCGCCTCTGGCATAAGCCTCATTAATCTTTCTGTAGGGGTTCTTCTCCCCCACCTTCATACAGGTATCCCGGTAGACCGATACCACCCGGATGGCTCCTGTTTTCTGATTGATATTGCAGAGCATAATCACATCGGCGTTGGCCCCTTTTCCCAGGCTGCCGTCTGTGGAGTCCACTCCGAAAACGGCAATGGTCCAGTTCTCCCTCATTACCTGCCTGGTGTCTGTATCAATGTGGGGATTGGTCATCTCCTCCACCTTTATTTCCGGATCCTTTTGAATCCTGCTCATCATGGCATAGGTCCAGAAAAAGAGACCCAAGGTCCCGGAAGCTGCCAGCATAAAAAGGACAAGAAAGAGGTACTTCACCCATTGGCCCTTTTTCCGGCCGGGTTTTTTCCTCCTTCTCCCTGCAGCGGCAGCGCGTCTGCCGCCAGATGAATGAATATTTTGTCTGGAATCGTATCCTTCCTCCCGGTGGATCCGGACCCGTTTTTTTTCGGCTTCCGCTTCCCCGGCAGGCTTTCTCTTTGGAGTATGATACTCTTCCTGCCTCATATTTTACGATCCTTTTTCTTTATTCTGCTTCTCTTTTAAAAGGCGTTCAAATTCTTCCATGGAAATTCCGGACTCTTCCAGCCTGCGCCTGCGGGCCTGTATCCGCTCTTCCCGTCTCTGCCGTTCTTTCTTAACCTGCCGGCTCCGCATAACAATCAGACCTGCTGCCAAAGCCACCAGAACCGCAATTCCTGCTCCGATGAAAATCCACATCCCCGGAATCCCTCTCCGGCCCTCTTTGTCTGCATTTTGGCTTTCCTGTCCCTGGTTTTCCGGTTCCGTGACAATGGAAACGTTTTGTTCTGTCTTTATATATGCGCTTCCAACCGGTCTTCCCTCGTAAGTATAGTCCAGGCGGGCGATTGCCCCGAAAGGAGCATCCGCGGCCAGCTCTGTGGAGATGCTTCGGGCGGCATCCGAATATGCTGCCCCTGCCGGGACGGTAATCGTACCTTCTGTGTCTATTGTAATCTGTGCTTCATCTCCCAGATTTGCTCCCAGAGCCTTTAGCTCTTCAAACAGTCCGGTTAAATCTGTCTCTTCCTGTGCGGGATTATAATTGATAAATCCCTCAAACCCATAATCTAAAAGCTTTCTGGTATCCGTATAAGTGGTATAGTGATCCGGCTTGCTGCCTTTTAAAATCACCACAATCAGAGTCCTTCCGTCCCGTTCTGCCACGGTGGCCAGGGTATTCCCGGCAAGCATAGTGTACCCGGTCTTTCCTCCCTTTACCTCAGGGTCGTAATACTGGCCCCAGGACTCCAGCATCATCTTGTGCTCCTGGCGGATGATCAGGCCCTCAGGATCGTTTCTGGTAGGAGGGAGTTGATAGGTCAGCCTGGATTCTATTTCCCGAAATCCCTCCAGCTTCCAGGCAGCCCGGACAATCAGGGCAAAATCACTGGCTGTGGTATAGTGTTCCGGATCATTTAAGCCGCTGGGATTTTTAAAGCTGGTATTCTCACATCCCAGCTCCTTTGCCCGGGCTGTCATCAAGTCCGCAAAGGCCTCCCTGCTGCCGGATACATGCTCTGCCAGGGCGTTGGCCGCCTCATTGGCAGACTTCAGCATCATAGCGTAAAGGCAGTCCTTTACCGTCATCTGCTCTCCTTCGTCTATTCCTGCATTGGTACTTCCGGATTCTACATTATAAACTGCATCATGGGAAAATGTCACCATATCATCCATAGAGCAGTTTTCCAGCACCAAAAGGGCTGTCATTACCTTGGTAATGCTGGCCGGAAAATATTGTTCCTTGCTGTTTTTTCCATATATCACGGCTCCGGACTGGGCGTCTATAACAATTCCCGCTTCCGACTCCAAACTTACGCCGGAGTCGTCGGTCCACGCCGGGGCCGCAAATACAGTATTTCCTCCAATCAGGGAAATTATGAAAGATAAAATCAACATTCTGCTGATAAATGTTTTCCTGTTCATTGGATTTCCTTTCCTCTACACGCCGGGGCCAATCTCCGGCTGTTTGTCCGCGGCAGTGGTAGAAACCATTCCCGGACCAAAGTCTTCTGCCGGCGTAATCACCGGGCTGTCAGGCTGAGCCGCCGGTGTGGAAGGCTGATCTGCCGGTGCAGAAGGCGCTGCCGGAAGGGTGGAAGGCACATCAGGGCTTTCCTCTGGCGTCTGTCCGTCCGGCTGAGCCGGGGTGATGAGAGTTCCCTCTGGCTGAGGCGGTGTCTCAGAAGGCGCGGGCTGACTGGGCGGAACCGCCGGTGGTGTCTCAGAAGGCGCCGGCGTGCTGGGCAAAACTGCCGGCTGAGTTTCCTGAGGCGCCGGCACACTGGGCGGAACCGCCTGCCAGGACTGTCCTCCTCCGGATTTTGTCCCGGATCCGCTTCCCCCCTGGGAACCAGCGGAGGATTTTCCACTCTCCGTTCCCTCCAGATTATAACAGATTACCGGCACATTGGTATATACCAGATCATAGAGCTCTTTTGCCTTGGCATAAGGCATATTGATACAGCCGTGGGATCCGTTGGTCTTGTAGATATTTCCTCCAAAGCTCCCTCTCCAGGTGGCGTCGTGAAATCCGATGCCCCCGTTAAAAGGCATCCAGAAATCCACCGGACTGGCATAGCCCTGTCCTTTTAACACTGCTTTCCTCTGCTTGTAGGTCAGGCCGAATATCCCCGGCGGAGTGGTAAAGTTCCTTCTCTGGTTTCCGGAGACAAAATCCGATTCCAGCACCATCTGCCCGTCTTTGTAAAAAAACATATGTTGGGCTGTTAAATTGACCTCTGCATAGGTATTTCCGTAATCACTGCCATCATAGGAAGCTGCCTTCTGAAAGTATACCGGCTCTCTTACCTGGCTCTCCCCGGACTCCAAAATTTCCAAAAGCCGGGCTGTCTCTTCTTTTTTATTGATCCGCCAGCCATAGCTTCCGCTTACCTTAACTTCAGGGCCATAGCTGGTCTGAAAGGTTCTTGTGGTATAGGCTGTGTTGTATTGATCCGCAAGCTCATCCACAAATCCGGCTACCTGTTCCTCATCCAGGGAGATTGTACCATCCTCTCCCCGAATGAGCCACTGGTTTATGGTATCTCCGTCTAAAATCTCTTCTTTTTCCCCAAACTGGTAAGTGACCTTGGTCTGGACGTAGTGATTTAACCGGCTGCACTCTTCCTTCAGGCCAGGATAATCCCGGCGGATCTCTGCCGTCTTATAACAGCCTGCGGCTTCCAGGTCGGCTTCCCTCTCCATTCCTATGATTTTCCCGGCAACAACTTCCTTTACCTGATCCTTATTCAGCTCTGTTCCCGGAGTCTCCGGGACAATCTCATAGCCGGTTCCCGGAATATAATCAGAAATCCGGGCATTCTCCGGCTTTTCTATCCGGGATGGATCAAAGCAAGCCAGATTGTCTAACGTTTTATCCAAAAGCTCCTGATCAAATACTGTAACGGCAGGTATTTTATGTTCCTCCGGTTTAAAATACCCCAGTCCCCAGGCATAGGGGTTCTGATCTTCCAAAAGAGTTTCCAAATCCTCATCAAACTGGGCCATAAGCCCAATCTGGCTGCCCCGGATCCCCTCATTTCCGTTTCGGGTCTTTAAAGTCAGCTCATAATTTCCCAGTCCGGAAGCAATCTCTCCCATAACCTCGCCAGGCGTAAGCCCCTCTGCCTCAACGCCGTTAATAACCGTGTTGGGGAAAAACCGCTCCCTGTAATGCTGTGCTCTTACTATATAATAAGAAGCCATACCTGAAAAAAGGGCCGCAGCCGCTCCCACGGCAATGACCAGCAGCTTTGCTTCTATGGGTTTTTGAATCTTTTCCTTCTCCAATCCTTCTTTTTCCAAATCAATCTCCTAGCTTTCCATATATTTTCTACCCTCAGTGGACAAGTGGACACACGGTTGCCCTTGTTCACTGAGGGTAAGCCCTCATGAATCTCATATCATTTTATCATGTATGCCTGCTGTCTATCAACTACTTTCTCCTCATCAGATTCCCCAAATACGGCAGCTCAGACGTGGCATCCCCAAGCACCGGGATCCCGTGGGCTTTTAACAATTGAGCAGTGATTCCGTCCCCATCTTTCAGAGTTTTGGTAAAAGTCCCGTCATAGATTTTCCCACAGCCGCAGGACGGACTTCTCTCCTTTAGGATGGCGGCAGAACATTCAAAAAGTTCTGCCAGCTTTAAGGTCTCTTCCGCTCCTCTCCGGTAGCCTTCCGTTACATCCTCCCCATCTCTTGTTACCACCCTGTCCCCCTGGCGCTCCGCCGGGCAGCGGGGCGTTTTCAGTCCTCCCAATATCTCCGGACAGACAGGGATCAGCTGGTGGTCCTTCATCAGTTCCTTTACCGATTCTCGCATCTCGCCGGTTCCGTCATACCGGCAATTTACTCCCAAAAGGCAGGCGCTTACTAATATTTTCAAAGAATTCCCTCCTCAATCTTTTTCATCAAAAGCAGGTAAACAATGCTGGACACCACAGCGGCAGTCAAATCTGAAACAGGCTCGGTATAAAAAACATTGGTGATGTCAGACCACAGGGGAATCAAAAATACACCGGCAAAATAAATCAGCTTTCGGAAGGTGGATAGTGAAATAGCCACCCCGGCAATCCCCATTCCGGTAAACCCGTCCACAACCGTATACTGGACAGCCAGGGGGATAATCATCAGCGAGTATATCCGGATAGCCCGGACCGTCATTGTTATGTACTGAGGATCTCTGGTAAAAATCATGGTAAAGTATCCGGGGAGAAACTGTGCCGCCCCAAACATCATGGCAGTGAAAGCAAGGCTCAATATCAAAATATGCTTTTGGGCCTTTTTGATCCGATCCGGCCTTCTGGCCCCATAATTATAGCCCAAAATCGTCTGGGTTCCTCCTGTAATTCCGGAGAGAGGCATGGTAACGATCAGCATAAAGCTCTGCAATATGGTATTGCAGGTCAGAAGCATGTCCCCCCTGGACGCCCCGCCGTATTTCTGAATGGTGGCGTTTAAGGAAATAATCAGGATATTGTCAAATGCAATAATCAAAAAGGGAGTCAGGCCCAGTAACAGGACCCGGGCCATAACTTTTATCTGATAGCCGCCAAAGGTAATCCGGATCATGGGCCGGCTGCCAAACAGAAAACGCAGCACATAGACGCAGGACGCCATCTGGGAAATAACAGTAGCCAGAGCAGCGCCGGACACTCCCATGTGAAATCCGAAGATAAATACCGGATCCAGGATAATATTTAATACCGCCCCTATGAGAACCGATTTCATTCCCACCCGGGCAAAGCCCTGACAGATAATAAACTGGTTCATTCCTGTAGACAAAAGGGCAAATACCGTTCCTGAAAGGTAAATAGTGATGTAATCGTCCGCATAAGGAAACACCGCTCCCCTGGCTCCAAACCAGTTGAGAAGATAGTCTTTTACGCCTAAGGACAAGATGGTAATCGCTACAGACATTACGGAAAGGAGCAGAAAACAGTTGGCCAAAATCTCCTCCGCCTTCTTTTCATTTTTCTGCCCCAGACGGATGCTGAGCAAAGGGGCTCCTCCGATTCCCACCCAAAAAGCCACCGAAGAAATCATGGTGACAATGGGGCCGCAAACCCCTACCCCTGCCAGGGCCAGATCTCCGATTTCTTTAATATTTCCAATATACATCCTGTCTACAATGCTGTAGAATACGCTGACAAATTGAGCCAGCATGGACGGAAACGCCAGCCGCCATACCAGCTCTTTTATCTGATCAGTATCTAAATTATTTTCCATCGGTCAGGTCTCCTTCTCGCCTCTTTCGGAATTCCTCTATATCATGGACGAAAATTCTCAGATTGTCAATCATAGAATCGTAGATTCCATATTTGTACAAATTTAAAAACAATAAGCCTACCGGAACAGCAAGGATCATTCCTCCCAGACCGCTTACTTTAAATCCAATGTACAGCAGAATCAAAGTAATAAGAGGCGGCAGCCCCATAGTATCTCCCATGATTTTCGGCTGAATTGCCTGACGGATAAACTGGCTTAAAATATAGAGCAGAATCAAACCGCCGGCCAGATAATATTCCCCGGACAAAAGCTTAATCAGTCCCCAGGGAATCAGCACTGTACCTGTGCCAAATACCGGAAGGAAATCCAGAAAGGCGATTAACAGGGCCAAAAGAAAGCTATAGGGAATCTGCAGAATCAGAAGTCCTACCGTCAATATGGCCGCCACTACAAACATAATCCGAAACTGAGCCACAAAATAGCCGCCCACCAGGCGGACCGCATCCTGGCGCATGTGAGCCATATGCTTTTTGCTGTTCTCCGGAAGATACCGTTTCCAAAGGTTTAAGATTTTGTCCCTCTCCGCAATAAAAAAGTACGAGGACAGAATAATCACCACTGTATTTACCAGGAGACTTGGCAGGCTTTTTGCCACACTTCCTGCCGCCTCCACTGTGGGAGTGGCCATATTTTGCAGGACCACCCCGATATAAGAATCCAGATTGTCTGCCACAGCCTCCAGATTTTCCCCTATCTGATCCGGGAGAAAGGCAAACATCTGGTCAAGCTGGCGCCCTATCCTTCTGGCCTCTGTCTGGAAAGCAGCCCAAAGACTGGGAAGATCTTTGGCCAGGCCGGAGGCTTCCATGGCCAGCTTACTGATCAGCAGATAAATTCCTCCTATAATCAGCGCCAGAACCATCACTACCACCAGCATGGAGCCATGTTTCCGCACCACTTTCAGCTTGCTTTCCAGAAGGCGCACCAGGGGATTGGCGATCATAGCAATAATCCAGCCCACCACAAAAGGCATAAAAAACCGCAGAAATTTAGGCAAAAGCCAGCACACCAGAAGCGTCCCTCCGGCCGGAATCACAATATTTAACAGAACCCGGATATAATGATAAAAATCCGTATTTTTCTTATCCGCATTTGTCATCATCTATCACCCGCTTTCTTTCCTTCACTATAAAAGCCCGCCGCCGATTAGGCGGCATGCATTCAGGTATGCCCCATGCGCCCGTCAGACTTTCATGTGCGGTAGTACGTCCATTGCCGGGCGCATGCAGGTTTACTTACAGATATTCCTCAAGAAAGGCAAACAGCGCTTCCATCTCCTCATCCGTCCCCACGGTAATCCGCAGATAATCGTGAATTCTGGGCTGGTTAAAATGCCGGACAAAGATCTGCCTTTCCTTTAGGGCCTGAAAAATCTCTTCAGCCGGCTTTTCCTTATGCTTTGCAAAGATAAAATTGGCCCTGGAATCCGGGAAGGTAAAGCCTAATGCGGACAGGCGGGTTTTGGCCTTCTCCCTGGTCTCTATTACCTTTTTCAGGGTGCTCTGAAAGTACTCCTCGTCTTCTAATGCCTTCACCCCTGCCACCTGGGAAGGAAGGTTCATGGTATAGGAGTTGTAAGAGTATTTAATATCCGACATGGCCTTTATTAAAGGGGCCTGGCCCAGGGCAAATCCGATACGCATCCCCGCCATGGATCGGGACTTACTAAAGGTCTGAACCACCAGCAAATTGTCATATCCCGCAATGAGAGGTACTGCAGATCGGCCTCCGAAGTCAATGTAGGCCTCGTCTACAATCACCACTGCATCCGGATTGGCTGCCACAATTTCCTCCACCTCTGAGAGGGGCATGAGAAGGCCTGTAGGCGCATTGGGATTGGGGAAGACAATTCCGCCGTTCTCTGTCAGATAGTCTTCCTTTTGGATGGTAAAATTCTCGTCCAGTTTCCGGGTCTCATAGGGAATCCGCAGCAAATCCGCCCAAACCGGATAAAAAGAGTAACTGATATCCGGAAACAGAACCGGTTTTTCTGAGTTAAAAAAAGTCATAAAAGCCATTCCCAGCACATCATCGGATCCGACTCCCACAAACACCTGATCCTCCGCCACTCCATAGCGCTCTGCCAGGGCCCGGGTCAATCTTGAGGACGCCGGATCCGGGTACTTGCGAAGCTTCTCCCCGTCCATCCGGGACAGCGCCTCCAAAACCTTTGGCGACGGAGGATAGGGATTTTCGTTGGTATTCAGCTTAATCAGATTTTCCAAAGCCGGCTGCTCGCCGGGCACATAGGGAACCACCTTTCTTACATTCTTTTCCCAACCTCTCATAAGCCGCACTCTCCTGCAATCTCTTTAAAGGCCGGAAGGGACCTTTCTATCTGCTCATAGGATACGCAGTAGGCAATCCGCACATAGCCGGGGCAGGCAAAGGAGGTTCCCGGAACCACCAGCACCCGATATTTTTTGCACAGGTTTACAAATTCCTTTTCATCCTCCACAGGAGATTTTACAAAAAGATAGAAGGCTCCCTCCGGCTTAATGCACTGAAAACCCAGGTTTTTAAGACTATTGTACAGCAGGTTGCGGTTCTTATCGTAAGCTTCCAGGTTTACCTTTTCGTTGACGCACCGTTTAATCACCCTCTGCATCAGAGAAGGCGCGTTGACGCTTCCCAACACCCGGTTGGCAATAGAAGCCGCCGAAAATACCTGGCTGCTGTCCTCCATCTCATCCGGGATTACCAGATAGCCGATTCGCTCGCCGGGAAGGGACAGGGATTTGCTGTAGGAGTAGCAGACTACGGTATTCTTATAAAACCTGGTTACATAGGGAACCTCTACGCCGTCATAGGCCAGCTCCCGGTAAGGCTCATCGGAAATCAGCACAATGGAACGGCCTGTTTCTTTGCTCTTTTCTGTCAGAATCCGGCTGATGGCCTCCAGAGTTTCCGCTGAATATACCACGCCTGTGGGATTATTGGGAGTGTTGATAATCACTGCCTTGGTCTTTGAGGTGATTTTTTTTGCAAATTCGGTAAGATTCGGCTGGAAGGTTTCCGTGTCAGGGGAAACTACGGTGAGAACTCCGTCATAATTTCTCACATAAGCGCCGTACTCCATAAAATAGGGAGCAAAGGCGATAACCTCATCCCCCGGATCCACCAGGGACTTTAAAATCACATTCATACCGCTGGCAGCGCCTACGGTCATTATAATGTTATTTACGTGAAAGCTGGTTCCAAATCTCTGGTTTAAGGACTGGGCAATAGTTTCCCGCACATCCTCAAATCCGGCGTTGCTCATATAACCGTGGACCATGCTCCCGTCTTCTTCCTCCAGAACATCCAGAATGGCCTGTTTTACTGCTGCCGGAGCCGGAACGCTGGGATTTCCCAGGCTGAAATCATAGACATTTTCCTTTCCATAGACTGCCGCCATTTTTTTCCCTTCCTCAAACATGGCGCGGATGGCGGAATTGTTCTCCACAAAGGGCTTCATTTTTTCTGAAATCATAATTTCTCTCCTCTTTTCCTCTATAAGTCGATTATCCCTTCTCCTGCACGAACTTCCATTCCCGTATGGCAGGCCATGTCCGGGAATTCCGGAGTGTTGCACACGATTACCGGGGTAGTCACATCATATCCTGCTTCTTTGATTTTTTCCAGATCAAATTCTATCATCAAGTCTCCGGCCTTTACCTTATCGCCGGATTTTACAAAAGCTTCAAAGTATTGTCCCTGAAGATTTACCGTATCCAGGCCGATATGGATAATCAGCTCTGCGCCGCCTGTGGTAATGCTGATGGCATGCCGGGTCTCAAAAACCATAGTTACCTCCCCGTCTCCCGGGGCTACTATTTTTCCCTCAGAGGGAATGATTGCAACGCCTTTTCCCAGAATCTCCTGGCTGAAGGTGGGATCCTTTACCTTGCTCATGGGAATGCAGGTTCCGCTTACAGGAGCCAAAATCTGTCCCTTTGTCTTTCCGCTGCCAAATAATTCTTTCAAAAACATTCTCTCTTCCTCCTCTTCACTTTTTCCGGAGTTCATCTCCGATGGACTGCCTCGCACAGCGCCCATACTGCCCCGGTTGCCGCCAGATAGAACCATGTGGCCGGGTTGGAAAACCACGTGGTAAAAAATGACAGTGCCATGTACATGGCAATCTGGGCATACAAAAGATATCCTGCCGGATTCTGCATATGCCTTAGCTTCTTTACCAGATAGCCACAGAAAAAGCCCAGCAAGGCGGCAAATGCTCCGACTCCTATCATGCCAAAATCATAATAAGCGTCATACAAAATGGTTACTGTGGTCAGTTCTTCCTTGGTTACGTAGATGGGAAATGCTGTCAGGGAGGGGTAGAAAAACTTCATCCCCGTTAAAGCCCAAACCGGAAACAGCATCCTGAGTCCTAATGCGTGGGAGGGCAGCTCTTCCACCAGACAGTTAAAATTGTCATAATTGTTGGCAATATACATATAAGGCTGCGTAATAAATATGGGAGTGGCGCTGTTTTTCATCTCGAAGATCCCGTTGAGATAGGCCACATCGTGACTCCTTGCAATGGTAAGAAGAACGTATAAGGGAATCATAGCCGCTCCCAAACCCAAAAGTATTTTTACATTTATCTGACGTTTTACTGAAATATAAGAAAACGCCGACAGCCCTACTGCAAAAATCAGCTGGAACCGGGACACGCATAAAACAGGAATCGCCAGGCTTATAGCAGCTGAAACGGCAACAGCGGTTTTTTCCAGCCGGGAAGCCCTGGGATTTCCAAGATAAAACAGCACTGCCAGAGGCGGAACCAGCACACAGGAGACCGTAAAATAGTGAACCCCGCTGATGTGGAAATAGGAGTATGCGTGGGGTACGCCCCGCACCAAAAGGGGAACATAGCCCAGCACTGCCGCCTCCAGAAGAAAGGCTCCGGCAGATATCCCCGTAATACCTAAAATGGCCGCCATAAGGCCGCCGGAATCCGCAATTACCCGTTTTTTCCGCCTGTTCATGCCAGATTCCCGCAGGGTCTCACCCGCAGGATCCTTTTTAATCCTTTTTCCAATCCCACCGGCATCCCATCTGCCCGGGTTCCTGTCCTCTGTAAGGGAAAAGGCGATATAAAAGGCCAGGGCTGCCGTCAAAAAGCACAGCCACGTCCCCACAGACCATTCCGTCTGCAGGCGGCTCAGTTTAAAGCAGGAGATTCCCTGCCCTCCCACAAAGCCTAAAAAGAACAGGCCTCTTAAATGGATGAGATTTCCGGTTTTTCTCCAATCCTTCCAGTAAATATACAGGGCGGCCCCAATGAGCATCAGGCCGGATGGGATATACCATCCGGCCTGGGCCAGCAAAAAGCTGGTTAAATAACAGACGCAATAAATAATCATCAATTACTGCTCCACAAATTCTTTCATAAATTGTGCTACTTCCTTTTCCGTTGCAAAGCTCATAGCCTTGTCTGCAACTGCCTGAAGCTCTTCTGTGCTGTAGCTGGTAATCAGCTTTCTGGACTTTAAGATGGCGGAAGCGCTCATACTGAATTCATTCAGGCCAAATGCCAGAAGCAGCGGGATCATCAGAGGATCGCTGGCCGCCTCACCGCACATGCCTACCATGATTCCGGCTTCCCGGCCACAAGAGATAATCCTCTTAATACTTCTCAGCACTGCCGGATTTAACGGGGAGTACAGGTAGGAAACCTTATCGTTTCCTCTGTCAACAGACATGGTGTACTGGGTTAAATCGTTGGTTCCGATGCTGAAGAAGTCCGCTTCCTTTGCAAAAATATCTGCAATCAGGGACGCAGCGGCAGTCTCCACCATAATACCTACCTGGATATCCTTGTTGTATGGAACATGGCAGGAATCCAATTCTTCCTTTAATTCTTTGATAATGGCCTTTACCTGGCGCAGCTCATCGATACAGGTTACCAGGGGAACCATGATTTTAATATTGCCGAAAGCGCTGGCGCGTAAAAGGGCCCGAAGCTGAGGCTTATACACATCCTCTTTCCGGTCTAAACAGAAGCGCACTGCACGGTAGCCCAGGAAGGGATTTTCATCCTTTTCAAGGCCCATGTAGGGGATCTCCTTGTCGCCGCCGATATCCAGGGTACGGATAATTACCGGCTTGCCGTTCATGGCGACTGCCACCTTCTTGTATGCTTCAAACTGCTCATCCTCAGTAGGCATTGCATTTCGATCCATAAACAAAAACTCCGTGCGGAATAAGCCTACGCCCTCGCCGTCGTACTGGAGTACCTTATCCACGTCTTCCGGCTTGCCAATGTTGGCAACCAGCTCCACATGAACTCCGTCCTTAGTAACAGTGGATTTGCCAATGTACTGTTCCAATTCCTTCTTTTCTTTTAAGAAGGAATCTCTCTTGGCCTCATACTCTCCCATTACAGCCGGATCGGGATTTACATAAATACTGCCGTCGGAGCCATCCAGCACTACTTCATCTCCATTTTTTACATGGCTTAAGAAATCTGCCACCGCAACTACTGCGGGGATCTCCAGGGCTCTCGCCAGGATGGCGCTGTGGGAAGTCCGTCCGCCCAGCTCGGTTACGATACCAGTTACACTCTGAGGATTAATCCCGGCAGTCATAGACGGGGTCAAATCCTTTGCCACAATAATGGTGCCGGCCGGAAGAGATGCAATGTCCACAGACTCCACTCCCATGAGAACCTTCTGCATACGAGTCTTAATGTCCCGCATGTCAGTTGCCCTCTGCTGCATCAGTTCATCCCCCATGGAAGCAAACATATCCGCATAGGTGTTGCAGGTCTGCTCAATGGCGTACTCGCTGTTTACCCCCTCGTTGGTAATAGCGTTCTCGATCTCCCCTGTAAGCATGGGATCCGACAGCAGCATCAAATGGCCATTCAGGATCTCGGCCTCCTTCTCCCCCACTCTGGTTGCCAGATCCGCTGCCAAAGCTCCCGTCTCCTTAATGCTCTGCATAAGGGCGGCTTTAAAGCGTTCCAGCTCCGCCTGAGGGTTGGAAACCGTTTCCCTTTTGATAACCAGCTGGACATCCTCCACAATGGCTACCTTTCCAATACCAATACCTGCTGATGCACTTGTTCCTTTAAACATAATACCTTATACCTCCTTAAAATACTATTTCTCTTTAATCGTTATTCTCCCAGACCGTCTGCTACTGCTTTCAACATTGCAGCCAGCGCTGCTTCCTCGTCTTCCCCTTCGCAGATGAATTCGATCTCGTCTCCGCTCTTTACACATGCCCCCAGAACGCTTAACACGCTCTTTGCATTGTTGTATGAGTTGCTAAACAAAAAATTAACAGATGACTTGTATTTTAATGCCTCTTTACATAAAATCCCTGCCGGGCGCAGGTGAAGCCCAGTAGGATTCTTAATTTGTGTTTTTGCCTTCACCATAATATTTCCCCCGATTACTATTAGAAGTCCGCTGCCGGGCGCAGGCAGGTTTAGTGACTATTTAGGCTTCAGAGCTTTCCTCTGCAGCCTGCTCGGCCTTACTCTCGCTGCTTTCCCCTGCATCAGAGACCGGCGCCCCCGTCTCCAATGCGTCTTCCGGCCCCAAAGTCCCGCTGCCGTCTGTGACAGTCAGAGACATCCGGGTATAGTCAAGGATCTCATAGCCGTGTTCCAGGGCTTCAAAGTTTATAATTGCCACATGGGTTCCTGCCTCCATCTGAGACACGTCCACAGACGCCTTGATAGCAGTGCTTTCCAAACTGTTCAAATCTTCCTCCAGACCCTGCACCGTTACTTCCATAGTATCTGACGTAAAAGTATATTCATAACCTTCCCGGCTTCCCATAAGAACAATGGCATCCTTGTCAATGGAATACGTTCTGGAGGACAGCCGCTCTACATCAAGCCGGATATGGATGGTGGTATCGCCGTTGTCGGTTACCATTCTTACTCCTTCCGGTAAGAACTGGCTTACATCTACTGTTACCACCTTCCCTGCCATCAGACCATCCACACTTAAAACCTCTGACGGTATGGTGACGCTGGTAACGGAAGCCAGCTGAGAACGCAAGCCCACAACGGAAATCGTCTTGGCATCACATTCAATCCCGGTAAACCGATAGCCGTCCGCCACATTACCGCCCACCTCAAAGTCCAGGGCAAGCTGACGAACTTTTAATATCTGTACTGTATAGTTTATCTCTGTCTGATTTACGCTTACCTTTTCTCCTAAATTCAGCGGATTGCCGTTGGCGTCATAAAATATCGGGGAGGTGACGCCGGTTACATCCCCCTCTGCGCCGTCAATGTCCACTTCCACTCCCACTGCGGTAATCTGGCCTACTAAAGATTCCGGGCCTCTGACCCAAACCCTTTTTGAAGCAAGGGTATAGCCGTTGACCTCATACCCGTCGGCTGCTTTCCCCTTAATCTCCATCTTCAGCTCAAATTCTTTTCTTTGGATAGGTTCTGTCTCCACATGGACTACGCTGGGGTTGGCCCGGACATTGGTTACCATATCTTTGTGATTTAATACTTCTAACCGAACCGGCACGGTTCCCAGAACATTACAATCTGCAAGATCAATGTAAGCCCTGAAATCCGCCGGCTGGATCTGGGAACTGTTCCGCATATGCACCGTGTAATCAACGGTTACCGTACTCCGTTCCACCAGCTCATAGGTCAGTCCCGCGTCTGTCAGGACATCCTCATTGATAATCTCAAGCTGCACGCTTCTCTCGCCGCTCTGCCTGGGATCGGACACATTTACTACCAAAAGCCATACGAAAAATGCAAGGAAAACAGACAGGATTTTCAGGCCCAGATTACTCTTTAATCGTTCTTTCATTTCTCAGCCTTCCCTTCCATATCTTAATCCGATTAACAGCAGCCTCCTTATCCTCTCCCTGGGAAGCTCTTAATACTCTTCTAAGCTCATCAGCGCTTCCAATCTTTTCCAGTTTGCCGCCCCGGGCCACAGACACACGGCCGGTTTCCTCAGAAACTACGATGGTCATGGTATCTGTCACTTCACTGATGCCCACTGCGGCCCGATGGCGCGTTCCCAATTCTTTACTGATATTCATATTATCGGAAAGAGGAAGATAGCAGGTTGCCGCCGTCACACGGTTTCCCTGAACCACCACCGCCCCATCGTGGAGAGGGGTATTGTGCTCAAAAATATTAATCAGAAGCTGGCTGGTGACAATACCGTCCACCTCAATGCCGGTTCTCTCAATCTCCTTTAAGGGCACATCCCGGCTGATGACGATAAGCGCCCCTGTCTTTACCTTTGCCATCTCAAAGGTGGCCTTTACCAGCTCATTGATGGTCTTGTCTGTAAAGCCTGACTGAGACTTTTTATCATCAATAGATAAAATATTGCTAAGCAGATTCTGACTCCCCAGCTGCTCTAAAGCCTTGCGTAGCTCCGGCTGGAATATGATAATCAGAGCCGTCACAGCTATGGTCAGGGATTTTTCCAGTATCCACAAAATAATAGTCAGCTTAAACAGCTCTGCCAAAATAGCAAAGCCCAAAATTACTACCAGTCCTCTGAGAAGAGTCCAGGCTCTGGTATTTTTAATCCAAAGCAGGATTTCATAAATCAGAGCGGAAAGTATTACGATTTCTATCAGATTCGCCAAGGTCATTCTAGGTAAAAATGTAAGCCAGCTGTATAAACCATTTAACAAATCTGCCATATCAATACCGCACCCCCTTTTCCCGTTTTTTGGATTATTCCATCCGTTTTTTTCTGGTATTGATTTTCTGGACTTTTACGTCCCGGGCGGTTACCGCAATTTTAGGAACCGCTTTTACATAGTAATAATAATCATCATCTTCGTACTGAAGGTACTCTGTGCGGGTATAATCCACTGCAAAGGCGAAAAAGGTATATACCAAAGCAATTACAACTGACACTGCCATGCCAGCTACCATATCTCCCATAGGCACTGTTATAGAAAACATCATATTTCCCACAAAAATCACCCCCAACTGGGCAATCACTCCGGCAGCAATGGCCAGATACCAGGAGTAATCTGTGGACAGGCGTTTTATCATATATACCAGCGCAATGCTTAAGGCAAAAGCGGCAATCATTACCACTGCCGTTTGGTTGGAAAGCATACTCTTAATAAGCTGGACATATTTCTGCGTGATGTCTGCGGCAGCCACCGTTCCGGTTAAAGCTCCTACATTCTGCTTAATATACAGGAGAATATAGTAGACCAATATTCCCAGAGATACCGGAATTACCGCAGTCAGGCTTCCGGCCAGCCCCACCAAAAGAGGAAGCACATAAGGAATGTTCAGGAAAAACATCATGGGAGTCAGCACCAAGAGGAAGCTGTCTCCGGGTTGAAGTCCGCTGTAAAGCAAAATGATAATCACTACCAGCACGCCAACCAGCAAAGCAATCTCCAAAGATGCGCTGTATAAATGAAGCAGCATAATCAGAGTAATCACCAGGGAAATAATGCTGTAAGGCAGGAAAGAACACACAAGCCCCGTTACCAGCACCGGCGCCGGTTCCGTCAGCTTCGCCATAAATCCCAGGTTCGAATTGAGAATCCATATGGCAGAAAGGCCAAACAAAAAGCGGAATACCGGATTAATGTAAATATCGTATTTCCCGTAAAACTCCTTTAATCGTTCTTTTAAGACAAGCAGCCCCATCATGACCTTGAGCCCTCCTTTATTTCTTTCGTCTTGCTCTGGAATTCATAGCGCTTCTCCAGGCGCCGCAGCTTGGCGGCGTATTCTCTCATCCCCTTATGAGCCCGGCGATAACGGATGTCTGCAACTACAGCCGTTATAATCAGATAAAGGAGCAGGCCCGCCAGATAAACCTTTATCAGCGTCTCCCCTCTGACAAAAAGATCGCCTAAATTAACCGTGTTAAGAAGGCTGTCCAGGTTGTAAAGTCCCCAGATAAGCAGACAGAGCAGAGCGCACAGGGTGTATTTAAAGAAGCTTCTCATAACCCTGCTTCCAATATAATCGCTTTTAAAATACTTATGATAAGGAAAAATATTCTTCCCTTCCTTTTTCTCAAACATGGCGATTTCCGTCATCAGTCTGATTTTTTCTTCATTTAGCATAAGCTCTGCTCCTCTGTCCATAAGATATCACCTTAGTATACCACAATTAACAAATCTTGGCGACCCTATCTGAATAAATTTTTACATTTTTTTCTCAGACATAATCAGACACGTTTCGCTTTCTGTTTTTTTATACAAAAAAGGGAGCGCTATTTTGCAGCGTCCCCTTTATGCATATTTATTCATATCTCAGGGCGTCAATGGGGTCGGCCTTAGCCGCCTTTGACGCAGGATAGAGGCCAAAAAAGATGCCTACAACAGCAGAGAAAGACACTGCCATTATTACAATGGATGGCTTTATCACCACCGGTATTCCAAAGAGTATGTCTCCCAGACTTACCAGCCCCACTGCCAGGCTGACTCCCAGCAGTCCCCCGCAGGCGGACAGCAGGGCAGATTCGGTTAAAAACTGAATCAAAACATCCCTGGTCCTGGCCCCCAGAGCCTTTCGGATGCCGATCTCCCTGGTTCTCTCGGTGACAGATACCAGCATGATGTTCATGATGCCGATGCCTCCTACCAACAGGGAGATAGCGGCAATTCCTCCTACTGCGGCAGAGATTCCACCCATTACGCTGTCTACGCTTGCCATCTCATCCATAGCCGTCATGGTATAGTAATCCTGGGGCGCTCTTCCCTTCATCTTGGCAATAAAAGCGGTAAGCCGGGTAAAGAAATCCGCCAGGTCCACATCTTCCCTGGCAAAAACGTGGCATTCATAAAAATAATCATTAGGCCAGGTAAGAATGGTATAAGGGATCAATGCCGTTCCCTTATCCCCTGAGCTGCCCATCATAAGAGCGGCAAAAGCGCTCTGTTCTTTGCGGTAAACGCCTACAATGTTGTATTCATCCGTATTCCCATAAATAGTGGTGCGGAAAGTCTTTCCCACTGCTTCCGCCGTGCCGAACAGGTTTATGGCGCTCTGTTCCTCAATGACGATATTTTTCTTTCTTCCCAGAATATCCCCCTGGTTCAGATACCGGCCTGCCACGATGGTTACCGGCTGGACATCAATATAGTTATAATCTATCCCTGTAAAATTAAAGTCCATAGTAGTTCTTCCTGCCTGAACCTTAGAACTCACAAAAGCGTTGCTGTCAATATAGGCAATCTCGTCCCCGAAGACTTCTTGTATCCGATCCAGATCGTCCAGGGTAAAGTAATCGCTTTGATGTACGTCGTCCACCCAATAGCCGATAAAAATATAAGCCTGGGTCAGGCCCACATCCTTGTAAATCTCCGTAAACATGCTTCTCATGGTATCGCCGATAGAAACAATGGAGATGACAGAGCCAATACCGATGATGATTCCCAGCATAGTAAGAAATGCCCTCATTTTATTGGCTTTAATAGCGTGAAATGCCATGAACATATTTTCAATCAGCATGTATTTCCTCCTGTTTCCCTGTTGTCTCTGCTCCGCCGGCCGGATCCTGGGAGTGAACCCGGTACAGCCCTTCCATATGGTTCTCATTGCCGGTAACAGTAGGATTGGGATTCATCTCGTCACTTACCACCTTTCCGTCCTGAAAACGGATAATCCGGTGGGTAAAGGCGGCAATGTTTTCCTCGTGAGTAACTACCACTACCGTGGCCCCTTCCCGGTGAAGTTCACTGAAAATCTCCATAATTTCCACAGAGGAAGCGGTGTCTAAGTTTCCTGTAGGTTCGTCAGCCAGAATCAGAGGCGGTTCGTTGGCCAGGGCTCTGGCAATAGCAACCCTCTGCCTCTGTCCGCCGGAAAGCTCGTTGGGCATGTGTTCAAACCTCTGGCCCAATCCTACTTTTTCCAGCAGAAGCAGCGCCCTTTCCCTTCTGTCCTTTTTGGATCTGCGGGCGTATATCATGGGAATCTCCACATTTTTTACCGCTGAGGTTCTGGATATCAGGTTAAAGGACTGAAATACAAAGCCTATTTTTCGGTTTCGGATGTCGGAAAGCTCATTAGGGGTAAGGGCGGCCGTATCCACCCCGTCCAGATAGTAATGGCCCAGGGTAGGCCGATCCAGGCAGCCTAAAATGTTCATCAGGGTTGATTTTCCGGAACCGGACTGGCCCATAATGGCTACAAATTCCCCCCGTTTAATGGTCAGGTTGATTTTCTTTAAGCCCAGCACCTTAATGGCTCCGGTATCATAAATTTTTACCAGATTTTCCAGGCGGATTAAATCTTCTTCCACATTTTCCGTCAGATAGGAAGGAAGATTCTTTTTCCGTCCCGGCAGGTTCCATCTTATTTTCATAAGCGTCCCCCTACTCTGCCGCAGGGGCGCTTGTCAGAGCGTCCGAACCGGCTGCATCGCCTTCAGCCGTTTCCGCGCTTTCCTCCTGAGTCCCGGAAGCAGATTCGTCCTCACTGCCTTCAACAGCCGCAGAACTTTCCTCCGTCATGGAAGCGGCTCTCCCCGCAGAGGGCAGTTCTGTCACCTTACTGCCCTCTGTCAGCATGGGATCCGGTGTGATTATGTATGACATTCCCTCTGTAAGGACTGCCCCTTCAGCCGGGAAAATTTCTACGCTGATATCGCTCTCAACTCCGGTCGTTACAGGGATCATCCGGCAGATGCCGTTTTCTACTGCCACCAGAGAAAGGGTTCCGTCCATTTCTGTGCGAAGGGCGGAAATGGGAACCACCCAGGTATTTTTTGCCTCTTCCAGGACAATGGCGGCTTTGGCCGTAATTCCGGCAATCAGGCTGGTGTCCTCATCTAATACCCGGATAATCGTAGGGATAACCCGCTCCGTGGAGCCGCCCCCTTTTTCCTCGCCAGTGGGAGAAATGGATAATACCTCCCCCTGCACGCTGTCGTTTCCTAAAATATCGGCCGTAATCTCGGCCCGCTGTCCTACCTTTACTTTGCCGATAGAATACTCGCTGATTTTGATTTCCAATTCCAGGGTGTCCAGGTTTTCAATAATGAAAATCGGCTCGTTTTCCTCCGGTTTGTCGGCAAACTGGCCCACTTTGCTGTTGACTCTCACCACGGTTCCGGAAATAGGCGCTTTAATTTTGGCCGCTTCCAGGTTCTCCATTGCTTTATCCAGGTTATACTGGGCATTTTTAATCTGCAGCTCATAGGATTTGTCTGCCGTCACCTGCCCGTTTTCCAGAGTATAACCATTTACTGCCCGTTTGGCGTCCTCAAGAGCGTTTGCCGCTGCCTCCAGCTCTACCGCCGAAATCCCCCCTGCCTGGGCTAAAACGCTCTGACGGTTATAGTTTGCCCGGGCTGCCTCATAGTCCTGAAGTGCTTTGGCATAGCCGTTCCTTGCATCCCGCAGGTTTTCATCCCTGGTAGCTACCGCCAAATCATAGGAATTTCGGGCAATCTCCAGCTCCTTTAGCAGATCGGAATCGTCAATCTCTGCCAAAAGCTCACCTTCTGTCACTTTGTCGCCTTCCTTTACCTCAATACTCTTGATCTCCGCATGAATATTGGAAACCACATCTACGCTGTCGGTTCCGGAAACCGGGCCGCTGACGGAAAGGATATTCTCTATATTGCCCTTTTCCAGGGGCGCGGTAGCCGCCATGGGGATCACCTCTTTGTTTCCCCCAAACAGCTTAAGTCCCAGAAATGCTGCGATAACGGCAACCCCGCAGCCCAAAATAATCTTTTTCTTTTTGCTCAACCGGCGGAATCTGCCTTTTTTCTTTTTCCCGGCAGGTTCTTCCTCTAAAAGCGATTGAATCTGTCTGTCAAATTCCTGCTCTCTGTCCTTCTCACTCATGAATCAATCCTCCTGTTACGATAAAAAGTCCGCCGCCGATTAGGCGGCATAAGTTCAGGTATGCCCCATGTGCCCGTCGGGCTTTTCTGTGCGGTGGCGCGTCCGCTGCGGGCGCATACAGGTTTATTGCACTCTTCTTTCCCTATAACGATTGTTTTAGCCGGTTGACTTCAAATTTTTTTGCGTTTTATAGCCCATGGCTTATACTTTTGTCCGGACGCGAAAGGCGCATGGTTTACACTTTCTGTTCCATGCGCCTTTTCTATTACTTCCTATCTTTTCTTTTATCCTTATCCATTTACCAGCTCTTTTAACATCTTAGGAAGCATTTCATCCATATTTTCGTTGGAGAACTGACAGGTTCCCACGGCCTTATGGCCTCCGCCGCCATATTTTAACATCAGCTTTCCTACGTCAATATTTGAAGTGCGGTTGAGAATACTGTAGCCTACGGCGGCGGAACAGCCCCGGCCGCCCTTTCCTGATACAATCCAGGCTGAAATATTCTGCTCCGGATACATGCTGTAAATCAGGAAACGGTTCCCGGTATAGATGGGATCCACTCCTCTTAAATCCGTAATAATGGTACTGCCCTCTGTCCTTGTGTGAGCCTTTACCATCTCTTTAAATTTCTCGGTCTGCTCCATGTAGATTTCAATGCGCTCTTTTACATCCGGCATATCCAGAATTTCCTGAGTGGTCATAACCCGGCAGGCGTCAATCAGCTTTTCCATTAACTGATAATTGGAAATGGTAAACTGTCTCCATCTCCCCAGGCCGGTTCTGGGATCCATTAAAAATCCGATTAAAATCCATCCGGTGGGATTCTGGATCTCATCAATGGTCAGATTGCCGGAGTCTACTTTGTCTACCGCTTCCATCATCTCTGTGTACTGGGGGAATCGCTCTGCCCCGCCGTAGTACTCATAGATAATTCTTGCACAGGAAGGAGCCAGTCTGCTCTCGCCCTTATACTTTCCTTCCAGCTGATTTCTCTCAAACTCGCTGGAATGATGGTCAAACCAGAGGCCACAGCCCTCCACAAAGGGCACATTGGCCAGGCAGTCGTTTTCGTCCACCTCTACCAGGCCGTCCTGCAAATCCTTGGGATGAGCAAACTTCCAGCTGTCAATGATTCCTGCCTGTTTTAATAATGCTCCGCAGGCTAGTCCGTCAAAATCTGAGCGGGTTACTAATCTCATACTGTTCTCTCCTAGTATAATAATGGTGTAGTCAAGAATGACTACTGGTTAATAGTTACAAAGTCCAATCTAATAAATCTATATAGATATAACGGAAGGAGGAATTCCCCCCTCCATCAGAAGTTATAAGACAACTTTCTTTACCT
>CAJUJM010000069.1 GCA_910586755.1 uncultured Lachnospiraceae bacterium | reverse complement strand
GAGCTGCTGCTCTTACCATCATTTCCCTAAAATAATAGAAGTCAAATCCATAGGATCTACAATCTTGCCATCCTTATAAACCCGCATATTGCCGCTGGCAATCTCATCAATTAAGATAACCTCTCCGTTATTATAACCGAATTCAAACTTAATATCATAAAGCTTTAAATCTTTCTTTGCCAGATCATCGGCGACGATCTTGGTAATCTTTAATGTCTGTTCCTTCATGGACTCAAACATCTCTCTGCTCATAATATTCAGGGCAACTAAACCTTCGCAGGTTACAAGGGGATCGCAGCGGTCGTCGTCTTTAAAGGTTGCTTCCACATAACCGCCGGGAAGCTCGGTGCCGTCCTCAATATATGCACCATAGCGGCGGATAAAGCTTCCGGTGGCAACTAAACGGCAGATAACTTCGAGGCCTTTGCCGAATACAGTAGCAGGCAGCACCTCCATGGTTGCGTCCTCAACGTTTGCGCTTACGTAGTGGGTCTTGATTCCGGCTTCCTTTAACAGTTCAAAGAAATGAATAGAGGTTTCCAGATTGGCTTTGCCAATACCGTCAATAGTTAAACCTACAGAATTTTCTCCGGGATCGAATACGCCGTCCTTACCAGTGCAGTCATCTTTAAACTTTAACAGTACATTGCCGTTGTCTAGCTGGAACACATCTTTGGTTTTGCCTTCGTATACTTTCTTCATATTGACCTCCGTATTTTAAATTTAAAAACATAGCAGTAGTGTAACACAAAACGGGAAAGAATACTATATTTTTATTTCTATATTTACGGGGTTTTTCCGGGCCTGTTTTTTTTCATTTTTCACAAAAATACCGGATATTTCCCCTGTCAGCCAAGAACCAGGCTGGCAATAGGAAGCCCCACAACCAATACGGTAATCAGGCTTAAAACAGTCATAATAATGCCGTATTTGTATATCTCTCCCGTATTCATCCAGGTAGAGTTGCCGTGAAGAATCGCGGAGGTAGTGGAGGCGGCAGGGGTTACCACAGCGATGCAGACCATATACATGGACAGGGATGTGATAGCGGCGGCGCTAGCGCCGATTTCCATAGAGAACACATGGATAATGGGGATCAGCAGCATGCCCACTACCATGTTGTTGCACACATTGGTGAGGATACAGGCGATGGTAACACAGGCAATGGTAAATACCAAAGGACTCTTGCCCTCGAATACCGGGGTCAGCACGCTTTTTAACAGAACGGTGATGCCGGTAGCTTCGTCCGTCAGGGCATTTCCAATGGTCATAGCGGAACCTACAATCAACACAACCGGCCAGATCATATACTTGGCGGCAATGGCGTTAAAGTTTACTAAAGGCTTGCCTTCTACATTTAAGAAACAGCAGACAGCAATAATCAGAACCGGGATGGCATTCTGGGATGCAGTCAGGATCTGCTTAATGGGGCTGTCAGGCAAAAGAGGCGGACACAGTACCCAGATAATAAAGATAATCAGGGCAAGAGTCATGGACTTTTGGCGCAGGTTCATGGGAGGCAAAGGCTTTTTGTTGAAAATATCAACATTCACATCCTTTAACAACGTAATGTCCGGGCGAAATATAAATCGCATGGATAAAATAATAACAGCCAGCCCGGCTAAAGATACCGGAACTGAGATTGCCATATAGGAAAGGTACTCGATAGGAGCGCCGGTTACCTTGGCGTAGTTGCCTAAAAGCCCGGTTAAAGCGCCCTTAAAAGGAGTGGTTGCAAAACCGAAAGAGGCGGCCATAACAACGGCGATAAGCATTAAGGTTGCGTACTTGTCTCCCTTTTTGTAGCCCAGAGTGGCGAAAAGGCTGTAGAGGATGGGCCAGAAGATAAAGATAGTGGGAGTGGGGGCAGTCAGCACGGAAATCATGTAAACCCCAGCTAAAAACAAGGCGGTAAAGATCCAGGGACGTCCGTTGCTGATTTTGCGGGTAATGAACCAGCGGGATATGTATTCGCATACGCCTTCCTCCGTAATGGCGCCGGTCATAAGAATTACAAAAAACAGCATTATCACAATGGGACTGCCAAAAGTAGAGGATAGGAGGGAATTAAAATTTCCGAAACCAGTTAACCCCATCATCAGCACGCCAAATAAGCTGGGCCACAGGGTATCTACAAAGGTCCACAGATACATGGTTCCAAGGAATACTCCAAGAACTTTTACACCTACCTCCGTAACCGGCCCAAAGGGGGGAAGGAAGGCAAAGATAACCATAATTAAAATACCGATGAGACTGTGAATGTAATAATTTTTTTTACCATTCATGGCGATTCTCCTTTGCTGTTGAATTTGTACAAATATTCTGTTAAAATAATATCATAGGTCCGGCGGCAAAAAAATAGCAATTACTAAACATTCAGAAGGAAATATACACAGGAGAAGGCGGAAATGATATGGATGTGAAAGAATTTTTTCAAAAAGAAGGGATTCGGTTTCGCAAAGAGAAAAATCAGTATTTTTCTTCTATCAATAATCAGGAAAATCAGCTTCACTATCTGGTATCCGGAGTATGCGCCCTGGTACGCTTTACAAAGAACGGGGAGGAGATTATCTATCATTATTTTAAAGAGGGGGATGTAATCGGCGGAGTGCCCTTTTTCCTTTCTCACTCCTGGAAAATGGCAGGCGGAAGTGGAGGGACCGGAGGAATGTACCATTATTGTTCCTTGTACACCAAGACCGAGTGTGTGCTGTACAAGGTTCCTTTTTTAGTGGTGGAGAGAAAGATTAAAGAGGATCCGGAGTTTGCCTGCATAATCGGGGCCTGCATTTCCAGACATTTTATGGAGATGATTACTCACAATCACACAGCCATGGAGGAACACACTACAGAACGGCTGTGCAGAACCCTGCTGCAATTGGCGGATTGGAAAAAGGGCCGGCTGGAGCTTCAGAATTATTTTAACTACACCGAACTTGCCCGGTATCTGGGAGTTCATTCGGTGACGGTATCTAAGATTATGCTGAGTTTAAAAAAGATGGGGATAATCGAAAAGGAGGGTCACAAAATTATTATCTGTGACCCGGAGAAATTGGTGGATTTGGCGGAACATTCGGGAAAAGTTGATTCCGGAGAACTATAAAGCCCGGCAGCTGTCCCGCTCAATAATGGAATGAGGAACAATAATTTTGGTGGCCAGAAGATTGGGGTTTTCAATGTGGTTAATCATCTGGGACGCTGCCTCCATGCCAAGCTGAAGGGAATTTACGTCAATAGAAGTAAGCTGAGGGGAGGTAAGCCTTGCAAACAGGGAGTTGTTAAAGGAGATAATGGAAAGGTCCTCCGGAATGGACAGCCCGATTTCCATACATACCCGCTCTAAGGCTACCGCCAGAATATCATCGCTTACCATAACTGCAGTGGGCCTGTCCTCCTGGCTTAAGAGCCGGCGGATAGGATCGCTTCCCTTTGTGGAGACCGAGTAAACCTCTGCACAGTATTCTGGTTTTAAGGGGAGGCCGAAACGGCTTAACGCCAATTGATAACCGGATTTCCGATCTGCGGAGAATAACAGCTGGCTGTCGCTTCCGATATAACCGATTTTTCTGTGGCCCATTTCATAGAGATATTCTGTGGCTTCCTGGCCTGCTAAAAGGTTGTCATTGTCGATATAGACGGTCTGATTGGCAAACTGGTAAGCCTTTCCCACCAGCACATACAAAAGACCCTCTCCGTAAAGATAATCGATGACCGGATCTTTTTGTCTGGAATAGAGAACAATAAACCCGTCTACCTGGCCGCTTCTGGTCATGGTCTTTACCACTTTGAGAATTTCTTCCTCGTCTTTTCCCGTTATTACCGTATTAATATACTGTCTTTGATTACAATACTGGCTGATCCCCCGTATGGCCTCCAGATAAAAGGAGTTTTCGTAAGCTTCTTTTTCGGACACAGGGAGGATAATGCCGATAGCCCGGGAATTTTGGGTTGCCAGGTTGCTGGCCTGGAAATTGGGCTCATAGCCCAGCTGGGCCATAGCCCGGCGAACCTTTTCCTTGGTTTCCTCACTGATAGAGGGATTGTTGCTGCAGGTTCTGGATACCGTGGAGGGGGAGACCCCTGCCAGGGCGGCAACGTCTTTGATTGTAACAGCCATAAGCGGCTCCTCCTTAAAGTGAACTCATACCCTTATTTTAGAAGTAAGAAGAGGAAAAGTCAAGAAAATGAACGCAAACACAATGCAAATACAGCGAAAGTTGCATAAACAAGATGGCATAATACACAGAAAAACGAGGAAAAAATTGTGAATAACGGAAAAAATAGAAAATGTGTGAAGAAAAGACTTGGAAAGTTTATGCAATAGTAATATATTTAGTGCAAGCGGTTGCGTAACAATAGCGCAACAAAATGCAGAGAATGCAAAACAAAAATATTACAGGGAGGTTTTTAGTATGAAAGGGAAAATTAATTTTGATTTCCTTCAGAAACTTGGCAAGGTTTTAATGGTGGTGATTGCGGTTATGCCGGCTGCCGGTCTGATGATCAGTTTGGGAAAACTGGTTCAGATGGGCGGAGCAGATATCCACATGATTCTGATGATCGGCAGCACTATGGAAAACATTGGATGGGCTATTATTAACAATCTGCACATTCTGTTTGCAGCGGCAATCGGCGGCTCCTGGGCTAAGGAGCGGGCAGGCGGCGCTTTTGCGGCAGTGATTGCGTTTATTCTCATTAACGTCATAACCGGAGCGATTTTCGGTGTGACAAGCGAAATGCTGGCAGATCCGGCGGCAGTAACTCATACTCTTTTTGGCAGGGAAATCCTGGTAGACGGTTACTTTACCTCCGTGTTAGGGGCTCCGGCATTAAATATGGGTGTATTTGTGGGAATTATCTCTGGATTTGTAGGCGGAATCGTGTATAATAAGTATTATAACTTCCGTAAGCTTCCGGATGCCCTTTCTTTCTTTAATGGAAAGCGGTTTGTGCCCATGGTAGTCATTGTGTGGTCCGTGATTATTTCCTTGATAATGGCAGTTATCTGGCCGGTGGTTCAGACAGGAATTAATGCGTTTGGCGTGTGGATCGCCAATTCTTCTTCCACATCCCCGGTATTGGCTCCTTTTATCTATGGAACCTTAGAGCGTTTGCTGCTGCCCTTTGGCCTTCATCACATGTTGACCATTCCAATGAATTACACCTCTTTTGGAGGTACTTATACCATTCAGACCGGCCTTCAGGCAGGAACTCAGGTCTTTGGCCAGGATCCGCTGTGGCTCGCATGGGTTACCGATTTAATTAATTTCCTGGATGCAGGGGATACCGCATCTTATGAGAACCTGATGGCAACTGTAATTCCGGCGCGCTTTAAGGTGGGGCAGATGATCGGCGCTACAGGCCTTCTCTCCGGCATTGCTCTGGCCATGTTCCGCCGGGTAGATCCGGATAAGAAAAAGCAGTACCGTTCCATGTTTATCTCTACAGTTTTGGCAGTCTTTTTAACCGGCGTTACCGAGCCTTTGGAGTTTATGTTTATGTTCTGTGCGCTGCCTCTGTATCTGATTTATGCAGTGCTTCAGGGATGTGCCTTTGCTATGGCCGGTATTGTGAATTTGAGACTTCACTCTTTTGGAAATCTGGAGTTTGCCACCAGGGTGCCCATGTCTGTAAAGGCAGGACTTACCGGCGATATTGTGAACTTTATCTTCTGCGTCATAGCTTTCTTTGTAATCGGATATGTAATTGCCTACTACATGATTGGAAAGTTTCAGTTTGCCACTCCCGGACGTCTGGGCAATTATACGGATGAAGGCGGAGAAGGGGAGGAAAGTTCTGCTTCAAAGGCTTCCTCCGGCACTGAATCAGGTTCCGGAAACAGCCAGGCAGAGAGAATAATTGCATTGCTTGGCGGCAGAGAAAATATTACTTTGGTGGACGCCTGTATGACCAGACTACGCGTCACGGTAAAGGATCCGGAGAAGGTTGCCGATCTTAGCGCCTGGAAAGCGGAAGGGGCTTTGGGATTGCTAAAGAAAGATAATGGAATTCAGGCTATCTACGGTCCTAAGGCGGATGTATTGAAATCCGACATTAATGATATCCTGTAAAGGAGTTTTATGAAAATTATCACACTGAACACACACAGCCTGATAGAACCGGGCTATGAAGAAAAATTACAGCAGTTTGCAAGTGTTATTTTGACAGAACAGCCGGACCTTCTGGCTCTTCAGGAGGTGAATCAGACTGCTCTTAAAGAAGAGGCGGACATAGCTCTTCTCAAAGGCTATGTCCCCTGCCAAAAGGCAATAAGCGTTAAAGCGGACAATCACGCCGCAAGACTGGCATCCTTGCTTTTAAAGGGAGATCTTTCCTACTCCTGGACCTGGCTTCCCATAAAAATGGGCTACAGCCGGTATGATGAAGGGTTGGCGATATTCAGCCGCAGGCCTGTAGAGGAAACCTATGAAGGCCTTATCAGCAAAGATTGTGCATATACTAACTGGAAGACCCGCAAGATTCTGGGCATCTGCACAGGAGGGGCATGGTTTTACACTATTCATATGGGCTGGTGGGAGGACCACGACAGCTTTGCGGATCAGTGGGCCAGAACAGAGCAGATTCTCATGGCAAAGAAGGGGCTTGGATGCGGTCTGTGGCTTATGGGAGACTTTAACAGTCCGGCTCAGGTAAGAGGCCAGGGCTACGATTTGGTGACTGCTTCAGGCTGGAAGGATACGTACCTGCTGGCAGAAGAGCGGGATAATGGAATTACCGTGGAGGAAGCCATTGACGGCTGGAAGGAAAAAGAAGCAGGCGCCCCGGAAGGGATGCGGATTGACAGCATCTGGACCTGGGGGGAAGAACGAATTCTTTCATCCAGAGTCATCTGCAACGGCAGTTATTATCCAAAGGTGTCGGACCACTACGGAGTTATGATAGAAGTGCATGTATAAGCTTAGGAGGGCATGAAATTGAAACGGGGAGCAGGAATTTTATTATCCATTACCAGCCTGCCGTCTAAATACGGTATCGGCTGCTTTTCAAAAAGCGCTTATGAATTTGCAGACTGGCTATCTGAGGCAGGCCAGAGCTATTGGCAGATCCTTCCTTTAGGACCTACCAGTTACGGGGATTCTCCCTATCAGTCTTTTTCCACATATGCAGGAAATCCTTATTTTATCAGCCTGGAGGATCTGGTGGAGGAAGGAGTCCTGACAGAAGAAGAGTGTGACGGGGCAGATTTCGGAGAGGATGAGACGGACATTGATTATAAGAAAATATACGAAAGCCGTTACCCTCTGCTTCGCCTGGCTTACCAGCGCAGCAATATTTCTCAGTGCCGGGAATACCACGATTTTGTATGGAACAACGGCTGGTGGCTCAACGATTATGCCCTGTTTATGGCGGTAAAGGACCGGTTCGGCGGAGCTCCCTGGACAGAGTGGGCCGAGGATATCCGGCTCAGATGGAACAATGCTATGGACTACTACCGGAGAGAGCTGTATTTTGAAATAGAATTCCATCAGTATCTTCAATATACTTTTTATAAGCAATGGAACCAGTTAAAAGCATACGCCAACTCAAAGGGAATTAAACTGATTGGAGACATCCCCATCTATGTGGCCATGGACAGCGCTGACGCATGGGCTCACCCGGAACTGTTCCAGCTGGACGAAGACAATGTTCCGGTGGCAGTGGCAGGATGCCCGCCAGACGGCTTTGCGGCAGACGGACAGCTTTGGGGAAATCCTTTATACCGGTGGGATTACCACAGAGAGACCGGCTATCAATGGTGGATTGACCGGCTGAGACATTGCTTCCTGCAATATGATGTGGTGCGTATTGACCATTTCCGGGGGTTTGACGAATATTATTCCATTCCTTACGGGGCAGAGACTGCCAGAGACGGCCACTGGGAAAAGGGACCGGGGCTGGATTTGTTTTTAAAGGTCAGGGAAGCTTTGGGAGAAAAAGAGGTGATTGCCGAGGATTTGGGCTATGTGACAGATTCGGTGCGCCAACTGGTAAGAGACAGCGGCTTCCCGGGTATGAAAGTGCTGGAGTTTGCCTTTGATTCCAGGGATACGGGCTGCGCCAACGATTATCTCCCTCACAATTATGAGAGCAACTGTGTAGCCTACACCGGAACCCATGATAATGAAACAGCAGCAGGCTGGCTAAAGAGCATTACAGATGAGGAAAAGGCTATGCTGCGGGATTATCTCTGCGACAACTATACCCCGGAAAAGCTCTTGTATAAGTCCATGATTGCTCTGATTATGCGAAGCCGGGCAGACCTTTGTATCATCCCGCTTCAGGACTATCTGGGTTATGGCAACGAGGCCAGAATAAATCGTCCCTCTACAGTGGGAACCAACTGGAGATGGCGGATTGGAAAGGAAGAGCTGACAGAAGAATTAAAAGAGGAAATTCGGGATACGGCCAGAAAATATGGGCGTTTAATATAGAGAATAGAGAAAATAGCAAGGGAGAGTCAGGAAGCTTCCGGCTATGAAAATCATAACTACCCCTGGCGGATAAGGCACGTGAGGCCTTGTCCGCTGGGGGTAAGCTTTTCCAAACTGCTTGGAAAATTGCCTATTTCCACGCTCTCGGAATTGTGATAAAATGAAAGATAAAGGGAAATTTAGAAGGAGGAGTGCTATATGAAGAAATTTGATGTGAAAAGTTTGGTTGCCGGGATTATTATTGGCACAGTGGGAGTGACAACGGTATTTGCTGCCTCAAGTATTAAATCTGTAAATTTAAGCAGTATGAAAGTTACGCTTAATCATGTTTCTTTTCCGCTTAGTAAACCATTACTCGCCGTTACTATGGAAAATGAACAAGATGAAAGTGTGTATGCACCAGTAAACGAATTGCTGACAAATCTTGGATATGGCGTTAATTATGACGTTGAAAACAATACGATTGACTTAATTCCACAAAATAGTATTTCACAAGTGAATATTGATAAGAGCAGTTCCAATGGAAATTCAGTTCTTAATATAGCCAATTATGCAGACCAGAGGAACATAGCCGAATCGGGCTCATTCCAAGCCGAAGATAATCAAACACTCATTTTAAATATTACTTCGGATATTAAGGGGGGAACGGTGGATTTATTCTTATTTAACCCAAATGGTGAAGAACAGCGCATTACTATTGGCTCCACTGATTTAACAAAAGAGATCGTTTTGAAAAAAGGAAAATGGCAGTATAACTGCTCGGGTATATTCCGTGATGGCGGAAATATAAAGATTGTGGGAACAATTAAATGAATTGGGCGCTGATGGTTGGGAATTTGTTCAACGCATAGATGTTTTTTCTAAAAAGGAAAATTTAATAATTTCCCCGTCATCAAGGAAATAACAAAACAAGTCCTGCGCTTGCGGCTCCACGCCATGCAATCACAGCCTTGAAAGGTTATGCTTTAAGAGATGAAATAGATTTGGGCTGTCCTGAAAACGTAATTCAGGACAGCCCTTTTCGCTTAACTATTCAGCAAAACGGCAATATCAAAGAAATTGATAAGCAGATCATCAAAGATATGAACCTTGATTGTGGAATCAAAGGAATACTGAATGTTCAGCATGTTTCCCTCAAAATAGTTGACTGTTACAGTCTTACGGCGGGGATCCACAATCCAATACTCACGAACCCCGGCATTTTTGTAGTAATAGGGCTTTCGGATATAATCATCGGATGGGTTGCCAGGAGAAACAATTTCTATAATAAAGTCGGGAGCGCCATTACAGCGCTTCCCGTCCAGTTTATTTTTATCACACACAATCATAAGATCAGGCTGAACCATGGTGAGGGGAGTATCATTTAATTTTACATCAAATGGGGCATGGAACACACGGCATGGCCCATTTTTGCTTTTGAGATAAGTGTTGAGCACGGTGGAAAGCTCCATGGAAATGGCCTGATGATCTTGTGACGGACTGGCCATGTAAAAGATTTGCCCATCAAATACTTCGGCCCTGGCATCTTCCGGGAGTTCTTCATACTGCCCTAAAGTAATAATTTGAGATTGGGGCTGTAATGCCGGCATTCATAACACGTCCTTTCTATTTTTTATGCCAGCCGTTTGGCGATGGCCTTAATAAAGTCCTGGCTGTTTAACACAGTGGGATTCTCTATGGTGGTAATAAGAGCCAGATCCTTTGTCATAAAGCCAGCTTCAATGGTGTCCAGGGTGGCTTTCTCCAATTTATCCGCAAAGGCTGCCAATTCCGGGTTGCTGTCCAGTTCGCCCCGTTTTCTCAAAGCGCCGGACCATGCAAAAATGGTGGCAACGGAGTTGGTGGAGGTTTCTTCTCCTTTTAAGTGCTTGTAGTAGTGGCGCTGCACAGTGCCGTGAGCCGCTTCATACTCGTAGTAACCTTCCGGGGAAACCAGTACAGAGGTCATCATAGCCAGGGAACCGAAAGCGGATGAAATCATATCGCTCATCACATCGCCGTCATAGTTTTTGCAGGCCCAGATATAACCGCCCTCTGACTTCATAACCCGGGCTACGGCATCATCAATTAATGTGTAAAAATAAGTGATGCCTGCTTCCCGGAATCTGTCCGCATATTCCTTATCAAAAATCTCCTGGAAAATGTCTTTAAAAGTATGATCATATTTCTTGGAGATGGTGTCCTTGGTGGCAAACCACAGATCCTGCTTTAAATCCAGGGCATAGTTGAAGCAGCTTCTGGCAAAACTTTCGATAGAAGCAGATATGTTGTGCATGCCCTGGATGATACCGGCTCCGGTAAACTCGTGGATGGTTTCCCGGGTTTCAGATCCATCGGCGGCAGTATAGACAAGCTCCGCCTTTCCGGCTGCCGGGATTTTCATTTCCACACCCTTATATACGTCGCCGTAGGCATGCCTTGCAATGGTGATGGGTTTCTTCCAGTTCTTTACACAGGGCTCGATTCCCTTTACCACAATGGGGCTGCGGAATACAGTTCCGTCTAAAATGGCCCGGATGGTGCCGTTGGGGCTTTTCCACATCTCCTTTAAATTGTATTCGGTTACTCTGGCAGCATTGGGGGTAATGGTAGCGCACTTTACGGCAACGCCGTACTTTTTGGTAGCCAGGGCAGAATCTACCGTTACCTGATCATCCGTGGCATCCCGGTTCTCAAGTCCTAAGTCATAGTACTCGGTCTTTAAATCAATAAAAGGAATCAGCAGCTCATCCTTAATCATTTTCCAGAGGATTCTAGTCATTTCATCCCCGTCCATCTCTACAAGGGGAGTGGTCATTTTTATCTTTTCCATTTAAAGCCTCCTGTTGCGTTTGATTTTACCCAATATCTTACTACAAAAAAGAAAAAATGTATATAAAAAGATGGCGCATAAGAGAGGAAATTTGGAACAGACTAAAGAAAAACGATGAAAAATAAGGGG
>CAJUJM010000068.1 GCA_910586755.1 uncultured Lachnospiraceae bacterium | reverse complement strand
ATTATTTTTATTATGGAGTATCCGGCAGCTTTATAGGAAACCAGTTTCTCTTCTTTCTGACTGATAACAGGGCATATGACCTTGCCCCGGGGAAAGATCATATTCATCTCCACCTGGTTGTTAAAAAACTTATATTCCAGACTATAGGAAAGCTTAATCCCGTCAGGCGGGTTGTGGGAAATATCTTTTAACTGGCCTTGTATCTGAAAGGAAAGTTCTTGGGAAGTATCCTTTGAAAGTTTTTCCGCTCTCGCCTGATCTTCATAGATACTGCTGTAAATTCTCCCGTCTACTTCCGCCTCAATCCGAAGGGCCAGACACCGGTGGCGCACCCTGAATGGAACCTGCATATTGTTGGGTTCTTTTAAAGTATATTCCCCCATCCCCGCGCAAAACAGCGGCCCTGCAGTTCGATGATGCAGCAAAGAAAGGGTTCCTCCCCCCACGTGGCCGCCGGACATATATTCCCAGTCATAGCAGGTTATCGTGGCAGACACGGGCGGTGCGGATATGATCCAGGAGGCAATTTCCGGATACCAGCGGGCGCCGGGAGAAAGGTTTTCTTCTTTCTCATCTGTTAAGAGATGGGCAGTATTTCCCGCCAGATTCCGATCCAAAATCCCAGCCAGGACCTTGGCATGAGTAAAGGTATGGTGTATACAAGACGGCTGCCCGGCAGATTTATAGTGAGGTCCCCCTGACAGCAATCCATCCTGAGTACACTCTTGTAAAAGCTCTAAATTTTTCCATACAGTCTGTTCTATTTTTGCCTGTTTGTCCCTGTCCCATTCCTTTAATTTCTTTGCAGCCAGCAAATATCCTAGGGAAAATCCATCGCAGGTCCGGCTCCCCCAATAACTCCATTTATAGTTTCTTGTTCCAAAACTGTTGTTGATTCCTCCATCTGCCAGAATAAAATCCAGATGTGCAAAAAGGCTCTTTTGGGCCAGATCCCAGGTTTTTTCGTCCCCGCTTTCCCAGGCATACAAGATCAGGGACGGCAAGGTTTCTTCCATATTGTAACCTATATCTACAGGCTGGCAGCCCTGTCTGCTCCTTTGAAAGCGTGGCACTCCCTCTCCAAATAAGAGTCCGTTTTCTGTAAGGACAGAACCAGCCAGCTTTGCCAGCTCTTTTGATTTTTTCTTATAGCTTTCGTTTCTTAGAAGCTCTCCGCACTGATAGAGGGCAAGTGCATTGGAGAGGGGGGTAATTAATATTATTTTCCATAAGAATAGGGGTGTTGCATAAAAATTCAGCGGCTTTTTCCAGCCGGTTTGTCCAGGCCATTTGCGTCTCCCCGTCTAATAAAGAGCTGCAAAACCGAAGGCAGTCGGAAAGCTGGATTGCATAAAATACCGTGATCCCTGTCCACCGGGAATCAATATCATTAAGCAGAGAGTCGTCTTCTAAGGACACGGTATGTTCTGCCCAGGAAAACAGTGCTTTTGCCCCTTCTACCCACTCATCTCTCCTTTTCTGCCAGCCTGGCCTGCCCTGGTACTCTTCTTCTTTTGCCATCCGCAGAAACGGATACATGGCTTCCACGCATCTCCCATGGATTTTCCCGCAGGCAGGACACAAAATGGCGCCGTCCAGACGGGGGCTTTTGCTTCCCCTTATCTGAAGATCCAGCAGGCGGCGGCACCATTCTCCTAACAAGTTTCTGCATAAATGTTCCATTTTCCGGCTCCCTTCCTCTACCAATAAGGATTCCAGTCTTTATACAGCCTGGTTAAACCTTCTACATAGTAGTAATCGCCCCAAAGGTTACATTCATCTATTCCATGATCAATGCAATCGTTATAAGGTGTTTTCCTTCCGTATACTCCATGGAGGAGCTGTCCATCGGAGATTTCTGAGCTTTTGACCCCGCACTTTTCGTATAAAGCCTTCATTAACCGCCTTGCCGCCTGAGAGTAAAAGCTTGCTTTTTCCTCCGGAAGATAGTTTGCCATTTCCAGCATACCGCAGGCGGCCACGGCGGCGGCAGAGGAATCTCTGGGTTCTTCACTTCCATCGGTAAAAATAAAATCCCAGTAAGGAATCAAATCTTTCGGAAGGTGTTCCAGAAAATATCCGGTTACTTTCTCAAAAAGCTGGATATAGTCTTCTTGCTTCGTATACCGGTAGCTTAAGGCGATCCCGTAAATTCCCCATGCCTGTCCCCTGGCCCAGGCAGAACTGGCAGAATACCCCTGATGGGTTACTCCTTTTAGGGGAGCGCCGGTTTCCGGATCAAAAAAGAAGGTATGGTAAGCAGAAAAATCCGGCCGGATTAAAACCTTTAAAGCTGTAGTGATGTGGGCCCTGGCCTTTTTTGCATAGATGAAATCTCCGGTTTCCTCACCGGCCCAGTAAAGCAGAGGGAGATTTAAAAGGCAGTCAATAATCAAACGATAGTTCCCCGGCTCATTTAGTTTTCCCCAGGCCTGCAAAAACTACCCCTTTTCGTGAAACCGTTTTAACAGCATATCTGCCGCCATAAGGGCCGTCTTTTTTGCCTCCTGATCTCCGGTGATTTTATAAGCGGCAACACAGGATGGACTGTACAAAAAGCCCAGGTCGTGGGTATCTGTCCCAATTCGCTTCTCTGCCCTTTCGCGAAAGCTTCTGGTATGGGCCATAGCTGCATCTAAAAACTTTTTATCTCCGGTATGTTCATAAGCCAGCCACAATTCCCCTGTCCAGAATCCATTGGTCCACTGGTTATTGGGAGCTTCTGTATAAAATTGATTCGTGCTGAAAATATGTTTAAATTTATTGCCAAACCTGGACAGGGCAAAACCGGTCTGGGCGCTTGCTGTCTCCAAAGCCTGCCCTACTTCCTCGTCAGTTATCTCCTGGTATTTTTCAAATTCCTGAATTGTCATAAATTCTCCTCTCTATCCGGGCTTTTATCCGGGTAATACCTGGCGTTATATCAAAAGCTACTGCCGGAATTACGGTATTTTTATTAAGTACATTGGTATTGGGATCTGCTGCAATCACAACCGGATACAGAGTATTTCTTTCCGGAGCAATTTCCTCTATAACCACTTTGCAGAGATGACTGTGATTTTTCGCTTCCGCCTCATTGGGCCCCAAAAAACATTCATATCCCGGCTGGTATTTTGCCACAGAAAATCCACATTCGTAAGCTTTGCAGGAAATTTCGCTGGTAATCTCATGTTCCCGCACATGGCCAAAACCGGTTGGGCGGATCCTGGTCTTTACCATAATGCCTTTCACAGGACTCCACAGGGAATCTATGTAATCCTCACCAATCTCGTAAGAAATGCTTCTGGTACGGACGTAAACTCTCTGATCCTCTTCTGTTACAAAGGCCAGCATACTGTCCGGAGCCGCCTCCTCCAGTTTTTCACTGGAATGGGATACGGAAAATCCAAACTCTGAGGAATAGGCAAACTTTCCGTACTTTTCCACAAAATGCCCCAGGACATTTTTGTTATAAATTGCCGGTACATAGCCGCAAGTCTCTTTTCCACAATGCTGCATCAAAATATCCGCATAGCCCATTGGCCGGACCTTCTCCAGTTTGGGAAGGGGGAGTTCCTTTTCCCTCCAGTATGGATGATCGTCTTTTAATGCCAGAAGTAAAAATATTTTCAGACACCAATAAGGACTCCCCGGGGCATTGTATTTTTCCGCCATGGAAAGATTGGCGTAAGCATATCCCACGCTTAAAACACCGTCTCCCTGAAAAATTTCCTCTGACAGCCAGTATCGCAGATTCCGGTTGATGATTCCCTTTATCTGGCCTGTTTTAAGTCCGGCACTCGTATCCGAAGCACCTGCTGCGCCGGAAAACAAGGCCGCTGGCCAAAATGCCGCCTGGGCAAACCGGTAAGTCAAAGATCTTCCGTAAGGCAATGCCCGACCCTGCTCATCAAACCAATACACAAAATCTTCCTGAAATTTACCGGCCCGCTCTCTCATCCGGGCGCAGCGTCTGGGATCCCCATCTTTCCCGTAAACCGTATAAATCTGGCTGTAAAACTCCATGGCAAAAGCGCTGTAATAATCCTTTTGATCCGATACTCCATCCACATACCAGCCATGTCCCAGATAACAGGATTCCATATATTCCAGATCGGATTCTAAAAGGGCCGGTGAATAGGGACAGCTTAAGCCTTTCAGCGCCAGATTTACCAAAATGCGAAAATAGTACCAGTTGCACCTGGAAAGGGTATGTTGATTTATTTGATACAGCCAGGCCGCGATATTCTCCTTCTGCCTCTGGTCAAAAGGCTCCCACAGAATATGAGGGGCCATCAACAGGCCAAGGGAAATGGGCCCCATCTCCACAAAGCGCTGATCAAAATCTTCACATTTTCCCCAGTATTCCGGATTTTTCGGATCGGTTCCGACCAAAAGACCTTTCTGATAAGTTTTCTCCCAAAACTCATCCCGGCCGCCTCCGGCCCAAAAGGGAACTAACCCCCACAGGGGCCTTGCAAAGGCTTCCATTACAATAATGTTTTCCGGGTAAGAGGCGCCCGCCCCATATAAAGAAATTCCTGCGCCCTGGGGACTGAATTTTTCTTTTAGAGGCTCTAAAAGCTGAAGCAGCAGTTTTTGATAATCTTCTTTGGTATTTAATGTATTCATGTTCTGCCTCCATAAGCCTTTCGGAACCGTTCCGGTGAAAATGCCGGAAAATCCAGGTGATCCCCGGTGGCAGTCATATGACGGGCCAACTCTGCCGCCATCTCCCTTGCCAGACTGTCATATTCTGGCTGAAACAGCAGGTTGCACGTCTCCTGCCTGTCGTGATCCAAATCATAAAGCTCATAGTAAACTTCATTTTTAAAGAAATCCAGAATCAGTTTATGGTTTCCACGGACAACACAGCGCTGGAAATTCGATAAGCTTCCATTGCCGTCATACTGGAGAAAAGCGCGCCCTCCCTTGTCCGGCTTATCGTTTCCCGAAATCAGCGGCATCAGGGATTCCCCGTCCATCCCATGCCCAGGTTTCAGCTCCAAATAATCACACAGCGTAGGCATCAAATCCACATGGCTCACTGTGGATTTGATTACCTGTCCTGGCCGGCCCGGATTTTTCTCTTTTGGGAACTTGATATACAGAGGTACTCTGGCGGCCTCCTCATACATGCACATCTTTTGAAACAGGCCGTGGGAACCCAGCATTTCTCCGTGATCACTGGTAAAAATAATCAGGCTTTCCTCATAGATTCCCTGCGCCTTTAATTCCTTTTGTATCTGGCCCACACAGTTATCCAGCATGGCTGCCAGGCCTAGATATACTCTCCAGGCTTCCTTCCAATGGGCGCGGTTGTAGCAGGCCCCTACTACTCCCGGCAGATTATACATCTGAAGAGGCGACTGATTGGAGTAGTAAACTCCCACATTTCCCGGCAAATCAAAATCTGTATCCTTTACCAGGCTGTACCAGGGATCCGGAATCTCCAAAGGCGGATGGGGAGCCAAAAACATGGCGTTTAGCAGAAGAGGTTTCAGAGGATCCCTTTCCCGAATTCCTTCCACCGCCTTTTTGGCAAAATAATGGTCAAAATAATACTCTTCCCCCGGCTCATACCGTCCGGTGTTGGCATTGGAATAATTTGCCACATGAGTGGCTTTCCCGCTAATCAGCTCCGGAACCCTCATCCGGAAGGACGGGCCGCCCGGCATGGAGATTTCGTTTTCTTTTAAGTATTCTTTATAGCTCTGTTCCGTAGAAAGCCACCGGGTTTTTGAATCCTTTCGGTCTTCCAGTTTTCCGCCTTCCGTAAACAGATGCTGCTTTCCGCTGTGAATACTGTCCCATTCTTCCTCCATCAGCTCATAAAGATTGGTAATTCCCGATTTTACATTGCCGTATTTTGCATCCTGTGGCTCCCACGGATTAATCAGGGAACCATTGCGGTTGGGATACGTGCCGGTAAATATCACGCCCCTGGCCGGTACGCATAAAGGACAGCCGCAATATGCCCGGTCAAACTTCACCCCTTCTTTTGCAATGGCGTCAATATTAGGCGTAAATCCTTTTCCTAATACATCTGCCCGAAGCTGATCCGCCATAATCATAATGACATGAGGTTTCATTCTTTTCATCTCTCCTAGTATAATAATGGTGTAGTCAAGAATGACTACTGGTTAATAGTTACAAAGTCCAATCTAATAAATCTATATAGATATAACGGAAGGAGGAATTCCCCCCTCCATCAGAAGTTATAAGACAACTTTCTTTACCT
>CAJUJM010000067.1 GCA_910586755.1 uncultured Lachnospiraceae bacterium | reverse complement strand
ATGAGAAACAGAAAAAGAGAATAGCGTTATGCCATGAGAAAATTACGAATACCAGAAAAGACTATCTGCATAAAGTTTCCAATGAGATAATCAGCGAAAACCAAGTGATAGTTTCGGAAAACTTACAGATAAGGAATATGGTAAAAAAACATCATCTGGCAAAATCCATATCGGATGTGTCATGGTATGAGCTGACAAAGCAATTAGAGTATAAGGCAGCGTGGAATGGGAGGCAGTACATCAAAATAGATAGATTCTATGCCAGCAGCCAGATATGTTCTGTCTGTGGATATCAGAATGCCGATACAAAAGATTTGTCAGTAAGGGAATGGGAATGCCCGGTTTGCGGTGCAAAACATGACAGGGATATTAATGCCGCAAGGAATATTTTAGCAGAAGGACTAAGGCAGACAGCGTAAAGGGAAACGGTATAGGGCAGGGACTGCCCGAATTAACGCCTGTGGAGATAGTAGGTTACGAGGTCGATGAAGCAGGAAGCCCATTGGCTTTAGACAATGGGTAGTTCACATAGTCGAACAGTTAGAAAAGCTTCATTGTATAAAAGTAAATGATAATGGTATTTGGTTATGCGAGTGGATTAGTAATCAATATAAATAAATGTTATTTGAAGTTGTCTATATCCCGCGCTTTGACAATTACTACCGCCATGTCTCAAGTGTAGATTGTCAATTACACGTTTATTGCGGATAAGCTGAAAGATCCAAAAGCAGCAAATGGCCTATATGTAGTAATTGATGATGATCCGAATGGTTTAATTATGGAAGTTAGAAGGGATTACGGGGCTGTGAAAAGGTAAGAGGTTTCAATCTCTTACCTTTTTACAGCCCCCATTTGGCGGGCTCTTATGCCATTACAAGATATGATAGTCCTTTAAAATCTTCTCTACAACGGTCCCCCGAATAGCTTTTACCAGGGGCTTTTTCAGTACATTTAAGGGGCCGGGAAGTTCTATGTCCAGAGGAGACTTCCCGTCCATCAGCTTTACGGAGCTGTCTAAAAGGGCGCGGATATCATATACGCTGCCCCAAACCTCCGGTACGCCTCTGTCTACGCCTAAAAGTCCGTAAACGGCCTCCATTGCGGTCCGCACAGAATATTCTGTGGTAAACACCGTATCCCTGGGGGTATCGGCAAACTGTCCCAGGAAGGCAAAGTTTACACAGCCGTCAGGGATTACATCCGGGCGGTCGCCTTTGGCTCTGGGCATGAAGAAAGCGGTGATATAAGGCATCATGGTGGGAACGCAGACAGCGCTGTTTTCCGCCAGCTCAGGGATCTGCTCTGTGGGGACGCCCATATGGTACAGCCATTCCTCTGTGATCTCCTTGCCTGTACATTCTTTCATAGGCTTTTTCACGAAATTGCCGGGAACATCGGTAAATAGTCCATATACCCAGACGCAGACCTTTTTCGGATCCTGCTCTTTAAACTGGCCCTGACGGTTGATGGTCCAGCTTAACAGCCAGTTGGAATCCTGACAGCTGACAATCCCGCCGGTGACCACTTTACCGCTTCTGGGATCCCTCTGACAGATATTGGTAATAAAGGGAAGAATTTTATCGTCAAGGGTGGTAACAGTGGCGGATTCCCAATTGGTTTTGGAAATATCCGAGCAGAATTTCTCCGGCCGGCCAAAAGACGGATCCTGTTTTGCAATATTCTTCCAAAGGTTCCAGCAGCCGCTGGTCCGAATTTCGGCGTCTCCGTTGGGAGCATGGTTCTGATCGCCGTAGATGGTTCCTTCTGTACAGCTTCCGTTTGTGACGAATACCAGATCATTTTCTGTCAGGAGAATTCCGCTTTCTTTGCCGTTTACTTTACACTCAATGGCAGTGGCGATCTTCTTTCCATTCTTAAAATCAAAAACTACATTGGTCACTTCCGTGTTAAACTGGAAGTTAACGCCTGCTTCTTCCAGGTATTTCTGCATGGGGAGAATCAGAGACTCATACTGATTATACCGGGTAAACTTTAAGGCGCTGAAATCCGGCAGTCCTGCAATGTGGTGGATGAATCTCTGGAAGTAGAGCTTCATTTCCAGGGCGCTGTGCCAGTTTTCAAAGGCAAACATGGTTCTCCAGTACAGCCAGAAGGTGGAATTAAAAACCTCATCATCAAAAACGTCTTCAATGGTCTTATCATACAGGTCTTCATCCGGAGTCATGAAAAGCTTGACAATTTCCATACATCCTTTCTGACTCAGATTAAATTTGCCGTCTGTGTGGGCATCTTCTCCCCGGTTGACAGTGGCCCGGCAGAGAGAGTAGTTGGGGTCGTGCTTATTGAGCCAGTAGAATTCATCCAGAACGGAAGCTCCCGGCTTTTCCAGGGACGGGATGCTCCGGAACAGATCCCACAGACATTCAAAATGGTTCTCCATTTCCCTTCCGCCCCGCATAATGTATCCCCGGCCGGAATCAAAAATGCCATCGCAGGCTCCTCCGGCAATATCCATTGCTTCCAGAATGTGGATGTGGGATCCGGGCATTTGGCCGTCCCGTACCAGGAAGCAGGCTGCCGCCAGGGAGGCCAGGCCGCTGCCGACAATATAGGCATTTTTCTCGTCTACGCCTTCCGGTTTCTCCGGTCTTGCAAAGGCCTCATAGTTTCCGTTGGTGTAGTAGATTCCCTTGCTGTTTTTCTCATGGGCGCCCAGCTCGGTATTACGGTAAGAGCTGCGGACTTTTTCCTTTTTTTCTGCCTCTTTCTTCTTTTCACCGGAATGTTTTGCCAATAAAGCTGCCGCTCCTGCTCCTGCAAGTACTGTGGATGCAATCGTAAGCGCTGTGGTGTTCTTTTTCATATGATAACCGCCTTTCTGAAATATTTCTTGTTTATTGATAGTTATATCCTAGCGTCATTTTTCCATTCCTTCAATTTACAAAACCGGTCGGATGATTAATTTTTTATCATCCGGCCGGTTTTGTAAAGCGCAAAAAAAGTTAACATATAAAGATTATGTCAAATTCTTTTTTGCCTCAACGGCTGCAAAATTTTGGATAGAATTTGCGATATTCCCGTGAAGAGTCCGGGCAGTCTTTTCCACCAATTCCTGGTAATCCTCCTTCATTCCCTGACGGATCCAGTCCAGCATAATTCCCACAAAGTTATATTTATAGAAACCGGCAATGAAATCCTTGTCCTCCTTACTGACAGGAAGACCGGCGGCTTTTTCCTCCACCACGCCATGGATCAGGCCATATGTAAGGCGGAATAAGTAATTTTCAATCTGATCCCGGCTGATGCAGCGGTAAACATTGAGGATAAAAGGCTTGTTTTCCAGGACCGCTTCAAAAAGCTGCTGAAAGCCCTCCTGCCAGGTATCATAGGTCTTTTTTCCCTGAAGCGCTTTGGCAGCATCCTCATAACACGCCCATTCCACCAGATCGTAAATATCTTTAAAATGGTAATAAAAGGCCATTCGGCTGATTCCGCAGTCTGAGGTAAGATCCTGGATGGTGATTTTGTCCAGCGTCTTTTTTAAAAGCATGTTCTTTAAAGAGGCTTCCAGAGCCTGTTTGGTGGTGTTCTGCATGAATACAATCCTCCTCTAAATATGTATCGGCACGCGCCGCTCGGCGTCACCTGCCAAGTCGTCGGAAGGCATTTTGAGAAATGCTTCGCATTTGCCTTCCTCCTCTACAAATTTTGCCTGCTGAAGGTAAGTTTATCATAAATACAGGAAAAAATACAGTTATAACTCTTGTGAAACTTCCCGGTTGATATTTTTTCCAGAGTTGGATATAATATTGGATATACGAATACTAATCGCAAAAGCGGTGTTACACGGAGGACAATTTTGATGAAGCTCAACCGTACAACCTTGCGTACAATACAAATTTTAAAGCTGGTATCCAAAAGACCGGACGGGATTACTCTGGATGAGATTTGTCAGGAGCTGGATCTGCCTAAGACCAGCGCTTACGATATTGTGGTCACCCTGGTGGAGACCGGAATGATCCTTGTTTCCAGAGGGCAGAAGCAGCGGTACAGAATCGGACTGACCGCTTACCGGATCGGTGTCAGTTATACCAACAACCTGGACTATATCCGGACCATTGAACCGGTATTAAAGATTTTTTCAAGAGAAGTGGGAAAGACGGTGTTCTTCGGAGTCCGGTCTGACGACGAGATTGTGTATCTGTGTAAATTTGAGCCGGAAAACCCCATTATTACCACGGCTACCGTAGGAACCAGAAATCCCATTTACTGTACATCCCTGGGGAAAGCCATTCTGGCCTTTACAGAGGAAGAAGAGAGGGAGAAGGTTCTGGATAAAATTGTTTTTTCCAAAAAGACAGAACAGACCATTACCACCCGGGCGGCTTTAAAAAAGGAACTGGAACAAGTTCAGAAAAAGGGATATGCTCTGGACGCCCGGGAGGTGGAGGAGCACATGGAATGTGTGGGAGCGCCAGTTTTCAACCGGGATGGAGAGGTTTTGGGGGCCATCAGCGTATCCAGCCTTTACAAGCCCACCGAAGATTATGAGACTTTAGGACGGGCTGTCCGGGAAAAGGCCAGGGAAGTGTCAAAATTAATGGGATTTTTAGGTAAAATATAAGGTTTTCTTGTTGACAAATCGGGAGCAATTGATTAAAATAACAGTAAGCAATTGCAAATGCGAAAAGAAATCGTATTTGCGAACAAATATAAGGGAGACACACACCCAAAGGAGAGAAGGAGATCATCATGAAAAAAGAGCAGGTTTTAGCAAGAATGAAGGAAGACTGTCTGGTAGCCGTTGTTCGCGCAAAGAACTTAGAGCAGGGCGAGAAGGTAGTTGACGCCATTATTGCAGGCGGTATTAACTTTATTGAGATTACCATGACTATGGACGAGGGCAACCCTGTAGAGTTTATCAAGCTCATGGCGGACAAGTACAAAGACAACGACAAGGTGGTTATCGGCGCAGGTACTGTTCTGGATCCGGAGACTGCAAGACAGGTTATTTTAGCAGGAGCCAACTATGTAGTAAGCCCCAGCTTAAACGTGGAAACCATTAAGCTGTGCAACCGCTACAGAGTCCCCATGCTTCCCGGCGTTATGACCCCAACTGAGGCAGTTACCGCTTTGGAAGCAGGCTGTGACATTATCAAAATCTTCCCCGGCAATATTGTAGGACCTGCAGCCATCAGCTCCTTCAAGGGCCCCTTACCTCAGGGTGAGTTTATGCCTTCCGGCGGTGTTGACGTGGACAACGTTGACAAGTGGATCAAGGCAGGCGCATATGCAGTGGGAACCGGCAGCAGCCTGACTAAGGGCGCCAAGACCGGCGACTTCGACGCAGTAACCAGGAAAGCACAGGAGTTTGTAGCAGCAGTGGCAGCAGCACGTAAGTAAACCTGCATGGGCACAGCGGCGCGTGCCGGTACATTTGAAAGGAGAATACGAAAATGGCAAAGATTGTAACCATGGGCGAGATCATGTTAAGATTATCTACCCCCAACAATGAGAAGTTTATCCAGGCAGATGAGTTTGATATTAACTACGGCGGCGGCGAGGCTAACGTAGCAGTTTCCTTGGCTAACTACGGCCATGAGGCTGAGTTTGTTACCGCAGTACCTGCCAATCCTATTGGAGAGTGCGCGGTAGCGGCATTAAGAAAGTACAACGTAGGCACCAAGCATATTGCAAGATGCGGCGAGAGACTGGGCATTTATTATTTAGAGACCGGCTCCGCAATGAGAGCTTCCAATGTTGTTTATGACAGAGCCCATTCTTCTATTGCGACTGCAACTGCAGATGAGTTTGATTTTGATGAGATTTTTAAAGATGCCGACTGGTTCCATTTTACCGGTATTACTCCGGCTGTCAGCGATGCAGCGGCAGAGCTTACCGAGAAGGCTCTCCAGGCAGCTAAGAAGCACGGCGTTACCGTTTCTGTTGACTTAAACTTCCGGAAGAAATTATGGTCTTCTGAGAAGGCTCAGAAGGTTATGACCAATTTAATGCAGTACGTAGATGTTTGTATCGGCAATGAAGAAGATGCTGAAAAGGTTCTGGGCTTTAAGCCGGGCAATACAGACGTTACTTCCGGTGAGCTGGAGTTAGCCGGTTATGTAGATATCTTTAACCAGATGGCCGACAAGTTCGGTTTCAAGTATATTATCAGTTCTTTGCGTGAGAGCTATTCTGCATCCAACAATGGCTGGTCTGCATGTATTATGGATGGAAAGACCCGTGAGTTTTATCATTCCAGAAAATACTCCATCACCCCCATTGTTGACCGCGTAGGCGGCGGAGACTCTTTCGCGGCAGGTTTAGTCTGTGGCTTAGTAGACGGCAAGGATATGAAGGCAGCTCTGGAATTTGCAGTGGCAGCTTCCGCATTAAAGCACACCATCCCCGGCGACTTCAACCTGGTAACCCGTGCAGATGTTGAGAATCTGGCAGGCGGCGACGGTTCCGGACGCGTACAGCGGTAAGAGAGCGATAACCGTTTCGACGGCGGGGAATTTGGCAGATGTTTCGTACATCCGTCTGAACTGCTATATAAAACATGACCTGAAAGCGGTCGATTCCCCTTAGGAGTTGGCCGCTTTTTCCAGCTTGTCCGCCAGGACGGGCTGTAATGGAGGATAAATATATGAGTGAAAATATAGGAAGAACCTTTGATTTAGTTACTTTAGGACAGCTCCTTTTGCGCCTGTCCCCGCCAAACAACGAGCGCCTTACGCGATGTGATGTATTTGAAAAGCAGGTAGGAGGCGCTGAGCTCAATGTGGCGGTAGGCGTATCCCTGCTGGGCCTTCACACCGGTATTATTTCTAAAATCCCTTCTCATGATATCGGAAGTTTTATGAAGGGCAAGATCCGTTCTTACGGCGTCAGCGACGACTTTTTTATCTATGACAAGTCTCCCTCTGCCAGAGTGGGAATTTACTACTACGAAAACGGCGCTTACCCCAGAAAACCCAAGGTGATTTATGACCGTTCCAACAGCTCTTTTTATTCATTAAATATTGACGAAATCCCGCCGGAGGTGTATTCTGCTACCAGGTGTTTCCATACCAGCGGTATTACCCTGGCATTAAGCCCTGAAATTCGGGAGACTGCCATTGAGATGATCAAACGGTTTAAGGCTGCCGGAACTTTGGTATCCTTTGATGTAAACTTCAGAGGCAATCTGTGGAGCGGCCAGGAAGCTAAGGAATGTATTGAGCAGATTCTTCCCTATGTGGATATTTTCTTCTGCTCTGAGGATACGGCGCGCCTTACCTTTTTAAAGACCGGTACTGTCAGGGAGATGATGAAAAGCTTTACAGAGGAATATCCCATCTCTGTGGTAGCCGCCACTCAGAGAACGGTCCACAGTCCTAAGCGCCACAGCTTTGGCTCCGTTGCCTACGATGCAGCCAGAGATGAATTTTATGAGGAAGAGCCTTACCGGGATATCGAGGTGGTAGACCGGATCGGAAGCGGCGATGCCTATATTTCCGGCGCCCTTTACGGGTTACTGTCCAGCGGCGGCGACTGTGCCAGGGCGGTACGCTACGGCAATGCTACCAGCGCGGTGAAAAACACCATTCCCGGCGATTTGCCATCCTCCAATTTAGATGAGATTGAGACGATTATTAAGACCCATTATTCCACAGGGCCACAGCTTGAGATGGCCAGATAGACAGAAAATGAAACAGACAAAAGAATTTAAAGAAGGGATACGGGATGGGATTCCCATCTGCCTGGGGTATTTTTCCGTATCTATGGCCTATGGCATGACGGCAGTCCTTTCAGGGCTGCCCTTGTCTGCGGCAGTAATTATTTCCCTTACAAACTTAACCAGCGCAGGCCAGTTTGCAGGAACCAACTTGATTTTGGCAGGAGGATCTTATCTGGAGATGGCCATGACCATGCTGATTATTAATATACGCTATTTCCTCATGTCTCTGTCCATGTCCCAGAAGGTGGAAGACAAGATGACAGGGGGACAGCGCTTGGCAGTATCTTTTGGTATTACGGACGAGATTTTTGCAGTGGCTATGCAGCATCCCAAAGCCTTATCCGCTGCCTATATGGCAGGACTGATTACAGGGCCGGTTTTAGGCTGGAGCGGGGGAACTCTATTTGGAGGCGCTGTCACAAAGCTTCTTCCCGCCAGTATTTCCAATGCATTAGGAATCGCTCTGTATGGAATGTTTATCGCAGTGGTAATCCCGGCGGCAAAGGAGAACAGGGCAGTGCTGTTTACAGCTGTTTTGGCCGCCGTCCTCAGTATGATCTGCTATTATACGAAAGCCCTGGCCTTTTTGTCCGGGGGATGGAGCATTATTTTGATCACGATTCTGGCCTGCACGGCTGCCGCCATTTTATTTCCTGTCAGGGAAGACGGGGAGGAGGGAGAGTCATGAGCGTAAATGCAGACAAAGCGTATTTAATTGCCAGCATTGCTATTATGGCAGGAATGACCTACCTGATTCGGGTTGTTCCTATGGCAGTATTTCGAAAAAAAATTTCCAACCGGTTTATCCGATCCTTTTTAAACTATGTGCCTTACGGAGTTCTCTCAGCAATGACTTTTCCGGCAATCTTTTATTCCACCGGATCCGTAGCCAGCGCGGCGGCCGGCTGTACAGTGGCGGTGGCTTTGGCGTATTGCGGCAGAAGCCTTCTTACCGTAGCAGTAGGAGCAGCTCTGGCAGTTTTTCTGGCCCAGGTTGGCGGGCTCTGATTTTTGCTGCTATAAAAATCTGCCGCCTGCCTGGCGGCATGGATTCGAAACAAGCATTTTTTGTTAATAAGTTAGTTGAAACTAATTGACAAAGTTTTTTCTATGTGGTAAACTTATTTATGAAGTTAATCATAACTAACCGGCAGGTAGTACGGGTACCGAGGGCTGTGTTGGAAGAAATGCAGGTGAGTAAGATGAATTTATTAAATGCAAATGCGGGAGAAGAATATATTGTAAAGAAAATTGCAACTGATGATGAAGACTTAAATGCGTTTTTGTTCTCCCTGGGTTGTTACAGCGGCGAACCGATTACGGTGATTTCCCATCTAAAAGGGGGCTGTGTGGTGTCCATTAAAGATGCCAGATATAATATTGATAGTGATTTAGCGCAAGCTATTTCCATATAAAAAATAGTGATTTCGGTCACTATTTTTTAAAAATAAATGGTTAGTAAACACTAACTTAAGAAGTGCAGGAGGATTGGATATGAGAATTGCATTAACAGGAAACCCTAACAGCGGAAAAACAACCATGTACAACGCGCTGACAGGAAGAAATGAGAAGGTGGGAAACTGGGCCGGAGTAACAGTGGAACAAAAAGAAAGCCCGATTAAAAGAGGGTTTTATGAGGGAGAAGAACAACTGATTGCAGTTGATCTTCCGGGAGCTTATTCCATGTCGCCGTTTACATCAGAGGAGAGCATTACCAGCGGTTATGTAAAAAATGAAAATCCCGATGTGATCATTAACATTGTGGATGCCACAAATTTAAGCCGAAGTCTGTTTTTTACCACACAACTTCTGGAAATTGGTATTCCTGTGATAGTGGCCCTGAATAAAAGCGATATGAATGAAAAGAAACAAACAGAGATTAATGTGGAACTGCTATCTGAAAAGCTGGGCTGCCCGGTGGTTCAGACAGTATCTACAGTCTCCGGGGACGCAGGGCTTAAGCTGGTGATAAAAGAAGCGGCAGCTTTAAAGGGATGTATTCAGCAGGCGCCTTATCATCAGGGAACCATTAACCTCCAAAATAAAGCAGAGGTGGAGGCGGCAGACCGGAAGCGTTTTGATTTTGTAAATCAGATTGTAAAGCAGGTGGAAAAACGAAAAGTATTTACCAGGGATAAAAATAAGCAGGATTCCATAGATGCCATCCTTACGAATAAAATAATCGGGATTCCGATTTTTGCCGTTGTTATGTTCGGCGTATTTTACATATCCCAGTCAACAGTGGGAACCTGGATTGCCGATTGGCTGGTAGGGGGAATTGAAGTTTTTCAGGGCTGGGCTGCCGGGCTGACAGAAGGGGCCAACCCGTTTGTACAGGCGCTTTTGGTGGACGGCATTATTGGCGGCGTCGGCGCAGTTGTGGGGTTTCTGCCTCTGGTAATGGTAATGTACTTTTTGATTGCGCTTCTGGAGGACTGCGGCTATATGGCCCGCGCTACGGTTGTATTGGATCCGATTTTTAAAAGAGCAGGACTTTCCGGTAAATCTATTATCCCTATGGTAATCGGCACCGGCTGTGCAATACCCGGAATCATGGCATGCCGTACCATTCGAAATGAGAGAGAGCGCAGGGCCACTGCCATGTTGACGCCATTTATGCCCTGCGGGGCAAAACTGCCGGTAATCGCGTTATTTGCAGGAGCATTTTTTGCAGATGCATCCTGGGTGGGGGCATCCATGTACTTTGCCGGTATTCTGCTGATTTTTTTAGGCGCATTGTTGGTGAACAAACTGACCGGACATAAATTCCGCAAGTCTTTTTTCATTATTGAACTACCGGAGTACAAGATTCCCAGCCTGAAGAGAGCGGTCCTTTCCATGTTATCCAGGGGCAAAGCCTATATTGTAAAGGCTGGCACCATTATCCTTGTCTGCAATGCTGTGGTTCAGATCATGCAGACCTTTGACTGGCATCTTCAGGTGGTGGAAGAAGGAATGGAACATACTTCTATCCTTGCATCCATTGCATCGCCCTTTGCGGTTCTGCTGATTCCGGTGGGATTTGGGGCATGGCAGCTGGCAGCGGCGGCCATTACAGGTTTTATTGCGAAAGAAAATGTGGTTGGTACATTGGCTGTGGTTTACGGACTTACCAATTTTATTGACACAGAAGACTTGGTTTTAATTGGTGGATCCAATGAAGTGGCTATGACCATGGGACTTACAAAGGCAGCAGCTTTGGCATACCTGATGTTTAATCTGTTTACGCCTCCTTGCTTTGCGGCCATCGGCGCAATGAATTCTGAAATGCAGGATAAGAAATGGCTGTGGGGCGGCGTTGCACTGCAGCTGGGAACCGGTTATACAGTAGCATTCCTGGTATACCAGATTGGGACATTTATTACCACCGGAGCAGTGGGAGTGGGATTTGCACCGGGACTGACGGCGGTAATTGCAATGGCTGCAGTGGTAATTAGTTTGGTTTATAAGACAGATCATCGGTTTCATGCAGAATATAGTTTAAAGCATATTTAAAATAGCCCTATTTTGCCCATAGGCAAAAAAGAGGATGTATACCGCCAAAATAGCGGTTACATCCTCTTTTCATATCCAGGTGTCAAAAAGTCCGCCGGGATCAGATCTTCTGTAGAAAATTACAGCCGCCGCTTATTTTTGCTGTTCTCATCGGGAACAGCTGTTTCGTCGGAAAGCTTTAGTTCATAATCCACATCATCCAGCCGGATCTCCATAATGTCTTCAACCGGACACTTAAGAATGTTGCAGAGCACGTCCAGAGTGTGAGTGGAAACGTACATATTTTTCTTTAAACGGCCAATCTGACCAGCGCTGATGCCATAATATTTGATTAAGCGGTACTGGGTGATGTTTTTTGCTTTCATCGTCTCCCAGAGTTTTTCGTATGTCACCATGTTCATCACCTCTACCATTATTAAACAGTGGCAGGGCGATTTTGCATATTATCCATATTTGGATAAAATTAAAAACATTTAGTTTCCGCACTCAATACTGATTTTATTAAATTGAGACAGAATTTGGTCAATGGTAAGGTCCTGTTTTTCAGATCCGGACTTGTCCATCACAGTATGGCCCTGATGCATCATCAGGAGCCGGTCGCCGTATTCTACAGCATAGCGCAGGTTGTGGGTAACCATGATAGTGGTAAGCTGCTTTTCCCGAATAATTTTTTCCGTCAGTTCCATGATAACTTCTGCAGTCTTAGGATCCAGGGCGGCGGTATGCTCATCCAAAATCAAGAACTCAATGGGGGTCATGGTGGACATTAACAGCGCCATAGCCTGGCGCTGTCCGCCGGATAAGACTCCCACCTTTACCGGAAGCTTGTCTTCCAGCCCCAATCCCAGCGTCCTTAATAACTCACGGTAGTGATCCACCCGCTTTCGGTTGGTTCCGGGCATTAAGTGAAAGGGCCGGCCCTTGTTGTCGGCCAGCGCCATATTTTCCAGAATGGTCATATGAGGGCAGGTGCCCATGGCAGGATTTTGATAGACCCGGCCGATACGGCTAAGGCGCTTGTGCTCCGGCATTTTGGTGATATCAGAGCCGCCGATAAAGATGGAACCGGAGTCTAAGGGAATGCTTCCGCAGATAATATTCAGCATGGAAGTTTTTCCCGAACCATTGCTTCCCACTACGGAGACAAACTGCTTATCCTCAATGGTTAAGTTAAAATCCTGAAACAGGCACATTTCATTGACCGTGCCGGTGTTATAGTATTTGTTAATGTTTTGCAGCCTGAGCATGGCCTTTCCCTCTCTTTCCAGAATTTCCGTTTACATAGTTGCTGCACACCAGAATGATCAAAAACAGGGTGGCAATAATCAGATTTAGATCGGATGCGTTTAAGCCGTGGGAGATAGCGAAGGAAACACAGGCTTTGTATATAATGGATCCGATAATTACAGCGGTGGTAGGCTTTATCAAAGGAATATTTTTAAAAAGCTGGGTTCCGATAATCACATTGGCAAGGCCGATGACAATGGTTCCGGAACCTACGGTAATCTCAAACACTTCCTTTTGCTGACAGTAGACGCAGCCTGCCAGAGCGGCAAAGCCGTTGGCGATGGCAAGGCCTAAGATCTTTACCAGACCTTTATCCTTGGCCAGGGAGGTTACCAGAGTGTCATTGTCCCCTGCAGCCCGAAGCAGATAGCCGGAACGGGTTTTTAAATACAGATCTAAAAGGATTTTACAGACTGCCACAATGATAAACAGGATGAGAACCACTGTATAAGGAGCCATTTCTGCTGGAAGTGAGGAAGTCAGGCGGCTGTTGGTAAAAATGGTTTCCTTGCTGAAGATAGGCAGGTTAGCCCGGCCGCCTGCCAGACGCATGTTGATAGAATAAAGGGCTGTCATGACAATAATGCCGGATAACAGATCCCGTACCTTTAATTTCACATGGATCAATCCGGTGACGCAGCCTGCCAGGGCGCCCAGTAAAAAGGAGAGAGGCAGGGTCAAAACAGGGTTTACGCCGGAGAGAATGAGGGTGGCGGTAAAGGCGGCGCCCATGGGAAAGGTGCCGTCTACCGACAGATCCGGAAAGTCCAGAATTTTATAGGTAATATAGACCCCAAGGGCCATGATTGCATAGACGAGTCCCTCTTCCAGGACCCCTAACAGGATAATCATCAAGGTTCCTCCGTTTTTGCTAATCAGCAGTAATGTCAGTAAATATTTCTTTGGCAGATGCGGTTAAATCTTCCGGAAGGGAGATGCCTAAATTTTCCGCTGCCTTGGTATTTGCATAGAAAGAAGCTTCTTTGACAGTCTCATAGTTTAACTCGCTGGCCTGGGCTTCTCCTTTTAAAATTTTGGCTGCCATCCGTCCGGTCTGTTTGCCAAGCTCAGTATAGTCTAATCCCATGGCAGCTAAGCAGCCGATTTTTACCTGCTCAATCTCGCTTCCGAATACAGGGATATTCCTGGCATTTGCCTTGTCTAAGATAATCGGCAGGGAAGCTACAACGGTGTTGTCGGTTAAGTTGGTGATACAGTCCACCTTGGAGACTAAAGCGTCTGCGGCCAGAGACACATCTGCACTGGAAGAGATGGCGCTTTCCACAATGGTAAAACCGTAATCAGGAGCCAGCAATTTGTACTGGGCAATGGTGGAGGCAGAGTTTACCTCGCTGGTAGTGTAAAGGATTCCGATAGTTTTGGCATCCGGAAGGATGGCCCGGATCATTTCCAGCTGCTGCTGTACCGGAAGCATGTCGCTGGTGCCGGTAATCTGGCCTGCGGGAGTGCCGTCAGCGTTAGCAAGCTCGGCGGCAACCGGATCGGTAACGGCAGTGTAAATAACCGGAATATTATTTTTCTTTCCCACGCCATAGGCGGACTGAGCCATAGGGGTGGCAATGCCGCAGATCAGATCCACTTTCCTGGCGGCAAAATTGGTATTGATCTGAGTCGCAGTGGAACTGTTGGTCTGAGCATTGTCATAGAGAACAGTTAAATTCTCGCCTTCTACAAAGCCTTCTTCGGCAAGGCCCGAAAGAAAGCCTTCCCGGCAGTTATCCAAAGAGCCGTGGTCAGCAAACTGGCCGATGCCTATGGTATAGGTTTTGCCGCCGGAAGCGGGGGATTCACCGGAAGGGCTGGAGCCGCATCCGGCAAGGACAGCAGCTGCAGCAATTGCAGTAAGAACAGCAGTGTGTAATTTTTTCATAATTAAGTCCTCCTTATAATGGGTTGGCTTCGTTTTGAGAGAGGAGGGAGAGTGGATATTTTGGTATCCCGGGAAAGGGTTTCCATGATACAAAAAAAGTCCCAAGTCTAGGTTACCCTATCCTTGAGACGAATAAACATATCCGCGGTGCCACTCAAATTGACTAATTGCCAGAATTTGTCTGAAATGACAATCAGCCCACTTTTCATATACTAACATATACGCCGCATAGGTAACGGGTGCGGAATCCGTCAGTCCCTACTGAAATTTGTTCAGAACTGCCCTCAAAAGTCCATTCAGCTAACAACTCCATACCGCAATCCCACCGCCTGCGGCTCTCTGTGATTTTGTTGGGAAGCTTACTCCTCTTTCTCAACGGTTTTCGTGTTGGTGAAATAATAAACCTTTCAGAAGGATTTGTCAATAGGAAAATTTCGGAATTAAAACACTTTGAGGAATCGCTTTTTTTCTTTTGTTTTCTTTTGCCCTGTGGTATAATAAAATTAAGAGCACTTGGCAGGATATTACCGGGCCGGGCAAGAAGATGCTCATCTGAATTGTTACGAATATAGAGGATGCCTTGCATCAGAGGAGGACATGATGGGAGAGAAGAAGCATTTTGTTATCACCATAGGAAGACAGTATGGCAGCGGCGGACGTGTTGTAGGAAAGAAACTAGCTGAGGAGTTGGGAATCCACTTTTATGATGAAGAGATTTTAAAAATGACCTCGGAAAAAAGCGCTGTGGGAGAGCAGTATTTCCGCATGGCGGACGAGAAGGCGGGAAATAATCTTCTGTACCGCATTCTCACGGATGTAAAGCCGGATTTAAGCGAACCTTCCCCGGATGATAACCTGACATCCCCGGAGAACCTGTTCCGGTTCCAGGCATCTTTAATCCGCAAGCTGGCTAAGGAGGAATCCTGTATTTTTGCCGGGCGATGCGCTGACTATGTACTGGAACAGGAAAAAGTAGAGAATCTGGTGCGTATCTTTGTGTATGCAGAGATGGACACCAGAATAAAGCGCGCCATGGATGTGGCCAAGATTGATGAAAAGGAAGCGATCCGCCGGATTAAACGAATCGATAAGGAGCGCAGGGAATATTACAGGTATTACACCGGTAAGGACTGGATGGATATGAATAACTATGATCTGCCTATTAATGCCAGCAAAATTGATTTGGAGCAGATGGCGGTTTTGATTAAGGATTATCTGAAGCTGAAGGGGATTCTGTAGGAGATCTTTAAAAAGGTGACGCACTGCATTTGCCAGGAGAGATTGCGATATTGGGGTGAGGATGTGCAGGCGGAAGTTACAACTGAAGAAGAAAAAATCCATCTGCTATTGATTTTAAACCAATAACGGATGGATTTTTTAGAAATGGACCTTCAAATTGGGCGTTGACATATAAGTAAAATATAATTATAGTATAATTATGAAGAATATAAGCTTTGAATGGGATGAAAATAAAAATCAAATCAACCGAAGAAAACACGGGATTGATTTTGAGGAAGCAAAAACGATTTTTTATGATGACAATGCGATTCTGTTTGATGATCCGGAACACTCTGTGGAGGAAGAGCGGTTTCTGATACTCGGTATTTCAAAATATGAAAATCTATGCATTGTAAGTCACTGCTATCGCTCGGATGATAATATTATTCGAATTATATCGGCAAGAAAAGCAACGAAAAATGAAATAAAAACATATAACCGTTATGCCGGAGGTGAGATGTATGAGAGATGAATATGATATCGAAAATCTAAACCCAAGAAAAAATCCCTATTCCAAAAGATTAAAGAAGCAGGTCACAATCAATATTGACTGTGACACAATCAGCTTTTTCAAAACGCAGAGTGAGGCTTCCGGAATTCCGTACCAAACGCTTATCAATCTGTATCTTTCTGACTGTGCAAAGCAGAAAAAGCAGTTGCAAGTGTCCTGGAAGTAAACCTGCATGTGCCCGGCGGCGGGCTTTGAAAGTAAAGAGGGGCTGTTGCAATAGTAGATGAATAATCTACAGGAGCAACGGCTCCGTTTTTATGCCTGAAAACAGAAAGAGGGGGTGCCGCTCAATCATCTAATTTGATGATTTTGCGACACCCTCTTCTTGTGTCACAGTAAAAATAAACCCCCTGCTATGCAGGGGGAGGAAAAATCTTTAGATATAAGTAAGAGCTCCTGTGCTAAAATAAAAGTGGGTCTGCAAAACCACAAATAAAAGAGCACAGGAGGTCCAAAGAATGGACACAAATAGTTTAGCGCATACAAAATGGGAATGCAAGTATCATATCGTATTTGCACCAAAATATCGGAGACAGGCAATCTACAAGGATATAAAAGCAGATGTAGGACAGATACTGGGAACATTATGCAGAAGGAAAGGAATAGAGATAATAGAAGCAGAATGTATGCCGGATCATGTGCGTATGCTGGTAAGAATCCCACCGAAATACTCAGCATCAGAAATAGTGGGCTATCTAAAGGGAAAGAGTTCACTAATGATATTCGAGAAGCATGCGAACTTAAAATATAAGTATGGAAACCGTCACTTCTGGTGTCGTGGATATTATGTAGATACGGTAGGAAAGAATACGGCGGCAATCAAGGCGTATATTCAAAATCAGCTAAAAGAGGATTTAGAATACGACCAGATGTCATTAGTAGAGTATATCGACCCGTTTACGGGTGAGCCGGTGAAGAAACACAAGAAATAGACCACTTGGAGTGGTAGTAGGAAAGCAAAGCAAACCAGCAAGCTCCCTTTGGGGCTGCGCCGGAATAAGTAAGCACTGAAAAAGCCCCTTTAGGGGTAGCTGTGGATGTGGTGCAGTTGGCAGACCTTCAGTGCGCCTTCCGGGCGCAAGCAGGTAAAAGCCCCTTATAGGGGCAGTGCAAGCCACCGGCTAAGCCGGTGGTCTTGACTAGAAATGGACCTGAGGGGAATCGAACCCCTGTCCGAAAATCAATTCCCTGTTCTTCTACTATCATAGTCTGTTATTTAACATTCCCTCCGCCATCCGAAAGCAGACATCCTGATGGGTTCAGTAGCTTCATATTACGCCCGCAGGCTCAAAGCTTTGCCTGTGTCGTTTCCTGCATAGTCGATGCCAGATTCTCTAAGTGCAGGTGCCAAGAGGCTGACAACTGCCTAAATTAGGCAGCGTATGCTAAATTATCTTCAGCGTTTATATTTAGGTTTGCCATTTGACCCATTGCATGGGGATAGCTTCACCAGCTGCATGACCCCCGTCGAAACCAGTACAAGCCCTTACTGGCCCTCTTTTGAGGCAGGAATATCGTAACATGCTGGCAGCGAATTGTCAAGGAGCAGGCAAAAAAGTAATAAAAATTTCAGAAATGGCTATGCTGTTTTAGAAAGATTTAATACAAGAGTAAGGGAAAACTGTGCTACAATACCTACATAAATAAAAAGGAGCGAAATAAAAATTATGAAGCATAGACAAACTGTATCCGTTGCAGGCCGTATTCTGGTTTCTCTGGCATTGATTTTCCTGCTGTTTTATATAATGCTGCCAGCAGTAAACCTTCATGATCAAAACTTTATCATATTTTTGATCATTTCCATTCTTATCGTATTGGTGGTAAACTTCCTCTCTTATGTAAAGAATTTCCTTTCTGACCTGGGGCAGCGCCGCCGTACTGTGGTGGTAGGACACGATCCAATAACCGGAGCTCCGGTTTACGGTGTAAATCCGCAGGAAGCCGCAAATCCTGTCAGCCTGGCAAAGCCTTTAAAATACGGCTTTATTCTGATTGCCGTTCTGGTTGTCTTTATGGCCCTGGCGTCCCTGATCGGGATCAAGTTTTTTAATGCCTCCCGCTACCGGGATTTGATTGCCATTACAGACGGGGATTTTACTGCCGATGTTTCCGAGATCAACATGAACCAGATCCCGGTGGTAGACCGGGACACTGCCTCCAGGCTGGGAAGCAGAAAGCTGGGGGAGATGTCGGAATTAGTTTCTCAATTTGAGATTCAGGAACATTATACCCAGATCAACTACCATCAGACTCCTTACCGGGTTACACCCCTGGCCTATGCAGATCCCATTAAATGGCTGTTTAACCAAAAAAACGGACTTCCGGCCTATATTACCGTCAATATGGTGACACAGGATACGGATCTGGTATGGCTGGAGTCTGGTATGAGATATTCTCCCAGCGAATACTTTTTCCGCAATATTTACCGGTATCTGAGATTTTCTTACCCGACCCTGATGTTTGACCAGGTATCATTTGAGATTGACGACAACGGAACCCCTTACTGGGTGGCTCCGGTGATCACTTACCGGATTGGCTGGTGGAGCGGCAAGGACATTTCCGGCGCTGTTTTAGTGGACGCCTGTACAGGGGAGAGCCAGTATTATACCAAGGAGGACGTGCCTCAGTGGATCGACCAGCTTTACACTTCCGACCTGATTATTGAACAGCTGGACGACAATGGCCGCTACCAGAACGGATATTTAAACTCTATCTTTGGGCAGAGAGGCGTGCGCCGCACCACCTATGGTTATAACTATCTGGCCCTGGATGATGACGTGTATTTGTATACCGGTATGTCTTCGGTTACTGCGGACGAATCCAACATCGGCTTCGTTTTGGTAAACTTAAGGACCAAGGGAACCAGGTTTTATCCGGTTCCCGGCGCAACAGAGTATTCTGCAATGGATTCCGCCCAGGGGCAGGTGCAGCATTTAAAATATACGGCAACTTTCCCGCTGCTTTTAAATATTTCAGACCGTCCCACCTATTTTATTTCCTTAAAGGATGCGGCGGGACTGGTAAAAATGTACGCCTTTGTAGATGTGGCCCAATACCAGATCGTAGGTACCGGAGTTACCATTGATGAGGCGAGACGCAATTACCGGACAGCGCTTAACCTGGAAGACGAGATGATTACGGAGACGGAAGAGGAGAGAACTGCCTCCGGAATCGTAGAGTCAGTGGCAGATGTGGTGGTTTCCGGAAACAGCTGTTATTACTTCATGCTGGAAGGCGACGGCACGGTCTATACAGCGCTGATTACCGTGTCAGAGCAGCTTCCGTTTTTGAACGCAGGCGATGAGGTATCCTTCTCCTATGTATCTTCCGGGGAGGATGGAGCTACCGGAAATGTAATTTCTATTGAAATAACGAAAAAGGCGGGGGAAGGAGCGGATGACTGACAGCAGAATTCTTCACCATTTGCATTATCCTTTCTTCCTAAAGTTGTAAACATTTTTTAAGGGAAAAGAAAAGCAATATTTTTCCAAAATCCTTATAATAGGAATTAACAGTTCAGGCGGCGGGGAATTTGATGTGGAGTTTGGTGTCAAGCTCGCTTGTAAATCAAACTCCGCATCATATTCCCCATCGGATGGACATCCGGCGCTTCTTGTCCGGCGCAGCCAGGCAAGAAGACGCCCTGTCTGAACTGATGAAAGAAGCGTGCTGATCCATTATTATACTAGGAGGATGTATTATGAAAATGAGAAAAGTATACATAGCGGCAGGAACGGCGGTCATAACGGCCCTTTTGGCCACAGGCTGCAGCGCAGGAACCTCATCGGAAATAGTGTTGCCAAGCGTCCTGGATATCCGCCAGACTCAGGAGGACGATACCGTAACGGTGCAGAGCCGGGAGACCGTAATGGCACAGCCGGATGTGGCTGAGGTTTCCATCAGCGTCTATAGCGAAGACCCGGACGCTGCCAGGTGCCAGCAGAAAAATGAAGAGTCTTTAAACCAAACCTTAGAATTTTTAAAATCCCAGGGCCTGGAGGAAAAGGCTATCCAAACTTCCGGTTACAGCCTGAACCCCAGATATAGGTGGACAGAAGAACAGGGACAGGTGCTGACAGGCTACGAGATGACGACTCAGATTACCGTTTCTGGCATTCCCATGGAGAAGGTGGGGGATATTCTGGGGGGCTCTGTTGCGGCAGGAGCCAATTCCATTGACTATGTAAAATATATGTGCAGTGATTATGACGCCGTTTATCAGGAAGCGTTAAAGAAGGCGGTAACAACGGCAAAAACCAAGGCGGAGGCCATGGGGGAGGCCGGAGGTTTCCAGGTACTGGAAGTAACCGATATTCAGGAGTACGGAGAAAACCAAACAGCCCGCTATGCGAATACAAAGGCGGCGGCCGTGGCCGAAGCCTCGGCAGGCGCTGCAGACTTTGCTTCTATGAGCGTGGAAGCCGGAGAGATGGAAATAGAGGCCCGGCTTACAGTAAGCTTTAAAATTGTTCCAAGATAGAAAAAATAGTGCTGGCATTTACCAGGGTCTTGTGATATAATCGTACCTTGAAGTGTAACGCCCTGTGGAGAAATGGCGGTTCACATATTATTCAAGGAGGAACCCATATCATGAGTTTACAAGTAGAAAAGTTAGAAAAGAACATGGCAAAGCTGACTGTGGAAGTTCCGGCTGAGCAGTTCGATAAGGCAATCAAGGCAGCCTATGACAAAAATAAAAACAGATTTAACATTCCCGGATTCCGCAAAGGGAAGGCTCCGCAGGCCATGATTGAAAAAATGTACGGCCCGGGTGTGTTCTATGAGGATGCAGCCAACGAGGCCATTGATGAAAGCTATCCCGGCGCTATGAAGGAAAGCGGGCTGGAGATTGTTTCCAGACCGGAGATCGATATTACCCAGATCGAGAAGGGCAAAGATCTTATCTATACCGCTACCGTAGCAGTAAAGCCGGAAGTTACTTTAGGCGACTATAAAGGGATTGAGGTAGAGAGAGCAGATGCTTCCGTATCTGACGAGGACGTAGAGGCAGAGCTTAAAAAGGTTCAGGATCAGAACGCCAGACTGGTATCTGTGGAGGATCGGCCGGTTGCAGACGGAGATCAGACCGTTATTGATTTTGAAGGATTTATTGACGGCCAGGCTTTTGACGGCGGAAAAGGAACAGACTATTCCCTGACCATCGGTTCCCATTCCTTTATTGACACCTTTGAGGAGCAGCTGATTGGCAAGAACATCGGGGAAGAGTGCGAAGTAAACGTAACTTTCCCGGCTGAATACCATGCAAAGGAACTGGCTGGCAAGCCGGCATTGTTTAAGGTAACGGTAAAGGAGATTAAGGTAAAAGAACTTCCCGAGTTAAATGACGAGTTTGCAAGTGAGGTTTCCGAGTTTGAGACCTTAGACGAGTACAAGGCTGATGTTCGCGCAAAGCTGGCCGAGAAGAAGGACAGAGCGGCTGCTACTGAAAATGAGAACCGGGTGGTAGATAAGGTTGTGGCCAATGCTTCTATGGAGCTGCCGGACGCAATGATAGAGAATGAAGTGATGAATATGCTTCAGGATACGGCCAGGAGAATGCAGAGCCAGGGGATGTCCTTTGATCAGTATATGAAATTTACCGGCATGACTCCGGATACCTTAAAGGAGCAGATGAGACCCCAGGCTGTCCGCAGAATCCAGACCAGACTGGTATTGGAGGCTGTAGCTGCAGCTGAGAATATTCAGGTTTCCGACGAGCGTATCAACGAAGAACTTCAGAAGATGGCAGACGCTTACAAGATGGAAGTGGAGAAGCTGAGAGAGTACATGGGTGAGTTCGAAAAAGAACAGATGAAGAAAGACCTGGCTGTACAGGAAGCAGTTGATTTCCTGGTAGCAGAAGCAAAGTTAGTTTAATTTGTCAGGTATAGAGAAGTTGCAGACAGGATTCCTGACTGCAACTTCCTGTTGTTACAGAAGTATCCGGCAAAAGGCTGTGACGGCGCGCTTTGCCGGATTTAGCAGGGGCTGAAGAATAAACAGCCCAAAGGAAAGGAGTATAAAACCATGAGCTTAGTGCCTTATGTCATTGAGTCTACCAGCAGAGGCGAGCGTTCCTATGACATTTACTCCCGCCTGTTAAAAGAGAGAATCGTATTTTTAGGCGAGGAAGTAAATGATGTGACAGCCAGCCTGGTAGTGGCTCAGCTTTTGTTTTTGGAGTCTGAGGATCCGGGGAAGGATATTAATTTCTATATTAACAGTCCCGGCGGTTCCGTAACGGCCGGAATGGCAATTTATGACACCATGAACTATATTAAATGCGATGTATCCACGGTTTGCATCGGTATAGCTGCCAGTATGGGAGCATTCCTTTTATCCAGCGGCGCAAAGGGGAAGCGTTTTGCCCTTCCCAATGCGGAAGTTATGATCCATCAGCCATCCGGCGGCGCACAGGGACAGGCGACGGATATTAAGATTGTGGCCGACCATATATTAAGAACGAAAAAGAAATTAAATGAAATATTAGCAGCCAATACCGGACAGCCTCTGGAGGTCATTGAGCGCGACACAGAACGCGACAATTATATGACTGCACAGGAGGCAAAGGAGTACGGTCTGGTGGATGCAGTAATTGCAAGCCACTAATGGGCGGAGTAAGGAAAGGTGGAAGTATGCCAATCAGACCAGAGGAAAAGATTCGCTGCTCTTTTTGCGGCAAGACCCAGGATCAGGTCCGGAAATTAATTGCCGGATCCAACAATGTCTTTATCTGTGATGAATGTATTGAACTTTGCGGGGAGATTTTGGAGGAGGAGCTGGGAGATGAGCTGGACTCTTCCCAGGATTTAGGCGATATTAATTTGCTTAAACCCAAGGAGATGAAAGAATTTTTGGACGAATATGTCATTGGACAGGACGAGGCAAAAAAGGTTCTCTCCGTGGCTGTTTATAATCACTACAAGAGAATTACATCCAGAAAAACTCTGGATGTGGAGGTGCAGAAGAGCAATATTCTGATGCTGGGGCCCACCGGTTCCGGCAAGACGTATCTGGCTCAGACCCTGGCCAGGATTTTGGGAGTTCCCTTTGCCATTGCAGATGCAACTGCCCTTACTGAGGCAGGATATGTGGGAGAAGATGTGGAAAATATCCTTCTGAAACTGATTCAGGCGGCAGATTATGATATTCCCAAGGCAGAATACGGCATTATCTATATTGATGAGATTGATAAGATTACCAAAAAGTCGGAAAATGTTTCCATTACCCGGGATGTGTCCGGAGAAGGCGTTCAGCAGGCTCTCCTGAAGATCTTAGAGGGAACCATAGCCAGTGTTCCGCCTCAGGGTGGAAGAAAACATCCCCACCAGGAACTTTTGCAGATCGATACTACTAATATCCTCTTTATCTGTGGAGGCGCTTTTGATGGACTGGAAAAGATTGTGGAAAATCGTTTAAGCACAGGATCTATTGGGTTTAACGCGGAGATTGTGGATCGGAATCAGAGAGATTTAGACGATCTGCTTTTGCAGGTTATGCCCCAGGATTTGACTAAATATGGATTAATTCCGGAATTTATCGGCCGTGTGCCAATTACGGTTTCTTTAAAACTGCTGGATGAAGCTGCTTTGGTAAAGATCTTATCGGAACCCAAAAACGCTTTGACCAAGCAGTTTGAGAAGCTGTTTGAGCTGGATGATGTGAGACTGGAATTTACGGATGACGCCCTTGTCGCCATTGCCAAGGAAGCAGTGGAGAGAAAAACCGGCGCCAGAGGATTGAGATCCATTATTGAGAAGGTCATGACCGATATTATGTATGAGATTCCTTCGGATGACACCATTGGAATCTGTACCATTACCAGGGACGTAATTGAGGGAAAAGGCCAGCCTGAGATTGTATACCGTGATACGGTAGTTCCCAGAAAGATGACATCCAGAATAAAGAAAGATAGAACCGGAGAGATTGCATAAATATGATGTTTGGCAGGGGCTGTTGCACAGTTGCAATGGCCCCTTTTCAAAAGAAGGCAGTGCCCTGCGGGTGTACCTGTATGCCGGGAGAGCAGGGCAAATTAGGAGGAAATAAGATGGAAGACAGAACTATTACCATACCGGTAATCGCTTTGCGTGGACTTGCGGTACTTCCCCAAATGATGGTTCATTTTGATATCAGCAGAGCTAAGTCTAAAGCAGCCATAGAGCGGGCTATGGTAAGCGAACAGCAGGTTTTTTTAATTGCCCAGCGTCAGAGCGATGTAGCGGATCCGTCTATTGAGGATCTGTACCACGTAGGCTGTGTAGCTAAGATTAAACAGCTGGTAAAGCTGCCGGACGGCGTGGTCCGGGTCATGGTAGAGGGAATAAACAAGGCGGTGCTTCTGGGCTTTGACAGCGTAGAACCGGCATTAATAGGCGAGATTGAGATGATCCGGGAGGATATGGACAGCGTATCTCCGGAAGCGGAAGAAGCTATGCTCCGGATTGTAAAGGAAAAACTGGAGGAATTTGGAAGAGAAAGCCCTCAGATTGCCAAAGAGCTTCTGCCTGGCCTGATGGTAATAGAAGATTTAGGGGAATTGCTTGACCAGACTGCCATTCAGATGCCCTGGGATTATATCCAGCGTCAGGAGGTATTAGAGAGCCTGAGTCTGGAGGAGCGCTATGAGAGAGTAGTCCGGGGGTTGATTTCCGAGCTGGACATCCTTCGGATTAAAAAGCAGTTCCAGGAAAGGGTCCGGACAGCTGTCAGCAAAAATCAAAAGGAATATATATTGAGAGAACAGCTTCGAATTATCCGGGAAGAGCTGGGGGAGGACAGTACCTTGTCTGACTCTGAAGAATATGAGAAAAAGCTGAAAGCATTAAAGGCGGATAAAGAGGTAAAGGAGAAGATTACCAAGGAGATTGGACGATTGAAATCCATGCCAGGCAGCAGCCAGGAAAGCAATGTGATTCGGACCTATATAGAGACTCTTTTGGATCTTCCCTGGAAGAAGGTGTCAAAAGACAATCATGACATCCGCCATGCGGAAAAGATCTTAAATGAAGATCACTATGGCCTGGAAAAGGTGAAGGAGCGCATTTTAGAGCATCTGGCAGTCCGCGCCCTGACGGATAAAGGCATCAGCCCCATTTTGTGCCTGGTAGGACCGCCGGGAACCGGTAAAACCTCCATCGCCCGTTCCGTGGCCAGAGCCTTAAATAAAAAATATGTCCGTATCAGCCTGGGCGGCGTCCGGGACGAAGCGGAGATCCGGGGGCACAGGAGAACTTATGTAGGGGCAATGCCGGGCCGTCTGGTGGATGGCCTGCGCCAGGCAGGGGTCAGCAACCCGCTGATGCTGTTAGACGAGATCGACAAGGTTAGCAGCGATTACAAAGGAGATACCTCCTCAGCCCTTTTGGAGGTGCTGGACGGAGAACAGAATGTAAAGTTTCGGGATCACTATGTAGAGATTCCCATTGATTTATCCCAGGTCATGTTTGTGGCCACAGCCAACACCACTCAGACGATTCCGCGCCCGCTTTTAGATCGTATGGAGATCATTGAGGTCACCAGCTACACGGAGAATGAAAAGTTTCACATTGCCAGGGACTTTCTGGTGAAAAAGCAGTTGGAGAGAAACGGACTTACCGCCCGGCAGCTTACCATCTCTGATCATGCTCTTGAGAAAGTAATTCACAATTACACCAGGGAAGCTGGCGTCAGAAATTTAGAACGGCGCATCGGCGACCTGTGCCGGAAGGCAGCCAGGGAATTTTTGGAAAATAAGAAGCAGGCTATCCGGATTACAGAAAGCAGTCTGGAAAAATATCTGGGCAAAGAGCGGATTTCCTTTACCGATGCCAACGAGACCGATGAGGTAGGCATTGTAAGAGGGCTGGCCTGGACCAGCGTAGGGGGAGATACCCTTCAGATTGAGGTTAACGTTATGCCGGGAAAAGGAAACCTTCAGCTTACAGGCCAGCTGGGAGATGTAATGAAGGAATCGGCCCAGACAGCCTTAACCTACATCCGATCCGCCTGTCCCCGGTATCAGGTGGCAGATGATTATTTTGAAAAACACGATATCCATATCCATATTCCGGAAGGAGCAGTTCCCAAGGACGGCCCGTCTGCCGGAATTACCATGGCAACCGCTATGATTTCCGCAGTAATCAACCGGCCGGTCAAGGCCAAGGTAGCCATGACGGGAGAGATTACCCTGCGGGGCCGGGTGCTTCCCATTGGCGGCTTAAAAGAAAAGATTCTGGCAGCCAAAATGGCCCACATTGAAACGGTCTTGGTGCCGGAGAAGAATGAGCCGGACATTGCCCAGCTTTCTAAGGAAATTACCAAAGGGCTGAAAATCCTTTTTGTAAAGACTATGGAAGACGTACTGAAGGAGGCCCTGGTATGATTATCAAAAACGTAAACCTGGAAACCGTGTGCGGCATTAAAAGTAAACTGCCTCAGAATACCTTGCCGGAGTTTGCCTTTGCAGGGAAATCCAACGTGGGGAAGTCTTCCCTGATTAACACGCTCATGAACCGGAAGTCATACGCCCGAACCTCATCCCAGCCGGGAAAGACCCAGACCATCAATTTTTACCGGATCAATGACCATATGTATTACGTGGATCTGCCGGGCTACGGCTATGCCAAAGTATCCCTGGAGGAAAAGGCAAAATGGGGAAAGATGATTGAAAATTATCTGAACAAGTCCGCTATGCTGAAAAAAGTATTTCTTCTGGTAGACATCCGACATGACCCGTCGGAAAATGATAAGATGATGTATGACTGGATTCTCCACAATGGTTGGAAACCCATTATTATTGCCACAAAATTGGATAAGTTAAAACGCAGCCAGGTGGCAGGCCAGGTAAAGAAGATCCGCACAGGGCTGGGGATGGGAAAGGAAGACATCCTGATTCCTTTTTCCGCAGAGACCAAGCAGGGAAGAGAAGAGATCTTGGCGATTCTGGAAAAAGAAGCAGGACTTATGGAAGAGGCAGAATAGTATGCAATATCGAATCAATGAAAAAAACGGTGAAAAGCTGTCAGTGCTGGGATTCGGATGTATGCGCTTTCCCAGAAAGGGCGGCGCCATTGACAAGGCAGAGACCGAGAGAGAAATATTAAAAGCAGTGGAAGCGGGAGTGAATTATTTTGATACCGCCTATATCTATCCGGGAAGCGAAGAAGTTTTAGGGGAAATCTTGCAAAAAAACGGCATTCGGGACTCGGTAAAGATCGCCACCAAGCTTCCCCACTATTTTGTAAAAAATCGGGAAGATATGGAAAAATATTTCCGCCAGCAGTGTGAGAGGTTAAAGACCGATTATATTGATTATTACCTGATGCACATGCTTCCCGATGTGAAGGTGTGGGAACGGCTAAAAAGCCTGGGAGTGCTTAAGTGGCTGGAGGAAAAGAAAAAAAGCGGAGCCATCCGCAATGTGGGATTTTCCTATCATGGCGGCAGCGGCGAATTTATCCGGCTGTTGGATGCTTATGACTGGGACTTCTGCCAGATCCAATACAATTACCTGGACGAGAACAGCCAGGCCGGCCGGAAGGGCCTTTATGCCGCGGCAAAAAAGGGGATGCCGGTAATTATCATGGAACCCCTTCGGGGCGGCAGACTGGCAGGAGGACTGCCGGAAAAGGCGGTAAAGATTTTCGCGGAAACGGATAATACCCGCAGCCCGGCGGAATGGGCTCTGGGCTGGCTTTTCAATCAGCCGGAAGTCACAGTGGTTCTGTCTGGTATGAATTCCATGGAAATGCTGGAGGAAAATGTGAAAACCGCCTCAGGCACAGAGGCGGGCTCCTTTACCGAAAAAGAAGAGGAAATGTTCTCCAGGGTGGTAAATGCCATTAACCGGGAGGTAAAGGTAGGTTGTACCGGCTGCGGCTACTGCATGCCCTGTCCTGCGGGGGTGGATATCCCCGGTTCTTTCCGATGCCTCAACGCCGGGGCTCTGGACGGTTACTGGAAGGGCATACGGGAGTACGTGATGTGCACTACCATAAAAAAAGAAAAGAGCAATGCTTCTCTCTGCATAAAATGCGGAAAATGTGAGAAGCACTGCCCTCAGGGAATTTCAATACGAAAGGAACTGGAGCAAGTGGTAAAAACCTATGAGACTCCTCTGTACCATCTGGCCGCCTGGGCTTTGAAACGGTTTGGGGGATTTTAAGCATTTCCCGAAAGCCTTTTCAAATCCTGGTAAAACTCCGGATAGGAGATATTTACACACTGGGCTCCTTTGATTTCTGTAACACCGTCAGCACACAGGGCTGCCACCGCAAAGGTCATGGCAATGCGGTGATCCAGGCGGCTGTCAATGACAGCGCCGTGAAGGGCTCTGCCGCCCCGGATAATCATTCCGTCCTCTGTTTCCGTTACATCCGCGCCCATGGCGGAAAGGTTCTTCACCATTACCTCAATGCGGTTGGATTCCTTGACCTTTAACTCAGCTGCGTCCCGGATAATGGTGGTTCCCTCTGCCACACAGGCCATAGCGGCGATAACCGGAAGCTCGTCAATGAGAGCAGGAATAATAGAGCCCTCAATCACCGTGCCGTGAAGTGAGCTGTGGCGCACCAGGATGTCGGCGGTGGATTCCCCGCCTTCCATTTTTAAGTTCAGAAGAGTAATATTGCCTCCCATTTTCTGGCACACATGAAGGATCCCGTTCCGGGTGGGATTGATGCCTACATTTTTCAGGAGAATCTCCGATCCGGGAACCATGAGTCCGGCGGCCAGGAAAAAGGCGGCAGAAGAAATGTCGCCGGGAACGGAGAGCTTACATCCGAAAAGCTCCCGGGTGGGCTGTATTATAGCAGTGGTGTCTTCCGTATATACCTCTGCGCCAAAGCCCTGAAGCATCAGCTCTGTATGGTTTCGGGACAGGGCTGGTTCCCTGACCCGGGTCTCCCCGTCGGCATAGAGGCCGGCAAGAAGAACAGCGGATTTTACCTGAGCAGAGGCCACCGGACTTTCATAGGAAATACCGTGAAGCTTTTGCCCCCGGATAAGCAGGGGGGCGCAGCCTGTATTATTTACACTGGTAATATCAGCTCCCATCCGGCTTAAGGGAGAAATAATCCGTTTCATAGGCCGCTTTTGAATGGAAGCGTCCCCGGTAAGGGTAACCGAAAAATTTTGGGCAGCTAAAATTCCGGAAATCAGACGGGTGGTAGTGCCGGAGTTGCCGCAATCTAAAACACCATCTCCCAGGGGAGCTTTTAAGCCGTGAAGTCCGTTTCCGTGGACCACCACCCGGCTTCCCTTATTCTCGATCTCAACTCCCATTTTTTGAAAACAAGCCATGGTAGAGAGACAATCTGCTCCCTGAAGGAAATTGTCAACCTCTGTAATCCCTTTGGCAATGGAACCAAACATAATACTGCGGTGAGAAATAGATTTGTCACCGGGAACCGTGACCTGGCCTTGTAAGCGGGAGGCTCTTTGAAATTCCATAAAACATCTTTCCTTTCCTGTGAAAATCCGCCGCCGAATAGGCGGCGTGCAGGCTTACTGGCGGAATAATTCGTAATGGTAGCGGGTAAGCTGAGTCCAGGCAGCATTTAAGGATTCCTCATCATAGAAGGTGATCCGCAGGGCCCCTTCCCCCCGTTCCCGATTATTGTTGATGCCGATATTTTTTATGCTGATGCCTTTGGCGGCCAAAATAACCGACAGAGTAGAGATAGCGCCGGCCTCATCTACAATATCAACGGAGAAAGAATAATCCGGTTCAATCGCTCCTTTTGCCCGGTCTGTAATCGAATCCCGGTATTCTCTGGACTCTTTTAACAAGTCAAAAACCGCCCCTTCCCTGTGGCTCTTTATTGCCTCTAAAATAGAAGAAAGGGAGGCGATATACTGTTCTAAAATCTCCCCGATAGGCCCGCTGTTGGCCATGCAGATCTGTTCCCACATTTCCGGGGAGGAAGAGGCAATCCGGGTAATGTCTTTAAAACCGCCTGCGGCAATCTGCTTCATGGTTTCTGCAGAATTGTCCCGGGCTTTGACTAAATTAACCAAAGTGGAAGCTACCAGGTGAGGCAGGTGGCTGATAGCGGCAACCGCCCGGTCATGTTCCCGGTAATCTAAAACCATGGGGATAGCCCCTAAGGTTCTGGCAATCTCTGCCACCCGCTCCACCTGCTCTGAGGTGGATTTTTCGGAAGGGGTCACAATGTAGTAAGCATTTTCCAGCAAATGATCCGTGGAATTTTCATAGCCGGTTTTTTCCGATCCGGCCATAGGGTGGCCCCCCACAAAACAGTCCTCCATGTGAAGGCGCCTTACCTCCTCATGGATATTGGTTTTGGTGCTGCCCACATCCGTGAGAATAGCGCCGGGTTTTAAATAGGGACGGATGGACTTTAAATAATCTGCATTATACTCTACCGGCGTACATAAAAATATCATGTCGCATTGGCTTAAATGGCCGTCAATCCCGTCCAGGATCACATCCACAATCCCCTGGGCATGGGCTTGCTCCAGACGGCGGCGGGTCCGCATATAAGCCATAATCCGGATATCCGGATTTGCCCGCTTTATCCCGCGGGCGATGGAACCGCCTATAAGGCCCAGGCCGATAAAAGCAATGGTTTGTTCTGCCATAATCAGCCCCGTCCTGCCAGTCTGGCGTAAGGCTTGATATCTTCCATCAGCTTTTCAAAATCCGGGAATGTAAGGGATTGAGGCCCGTCAGAAAGAGCGCAGGAAGGGCAGGGATGAACCTCGATCATAAGGCCGTCAGCGCCGCAGGCTAAGGCAGCCTTGGAAAGGGGCTCCACATAAGCCCGGCAGCCGGTGGCGTGGCTGGGATCCACGATTACCGGAAGGTGGCTCTTGGAGCGGATTACCGGAACGGCGCTTAAATCCAGGGTATTGCGGGTGGCTGTCTCATAGGTTCGGATCCCCCGCTCGCAGAGGACCACATTGGGATTTCCGGCGGCTAAAATATACTCGGCAGCATTGAGCCACTCGTCAATGGTAGCGGAAAGGCCCCGCTTTAATAAAACAGGGATCCCGGCCCGGCCGACTTCCTTTAACAGCTCGAAATTCTGCATATTCCGGGCGCCGATTTGAAGCATATCCACATATTTAACCGCGCTTTCAATGGCGTGCTCGCTGGTAACCTCACAGATCACCGGAAGTCCGGTGGCCTCTCTGGCCTCCTTCATATACTTAAGTCCTTCTTCCTCCAGGCCCTGGAATGCATAGGGGGAGGTGCGGGGCTTAAATGCGCCGCCCCGAAGGAAAGTAGCTCCCGCTTTTTTTACCGCAAAGGCAGTCTCTAAAAGCTGCTCATGGTTCTCGATAGCACATGGTCCGGCCATAACCGTTAGAGTGCCCGGGCCGATGGCAGTGGGACCTACCGGAACCACAGAATCATCCGGGTGGAATTTCTTATTTACCAGTTTGTAAGATTCTGTAACCGGAACAATTTTTTCCACACCTTCCGACAGTTCCATGTTGCAGCCGGATAAAAGGCTTTTATCGCCTACTACGCCGATAATGGTTACCTGTGTACCCTGAGACAGATGGGGCTTTAAACCTCTGTCCTCAATCTGGCGGGTTACGTTTGCAATGGCTTCCTGGGAAGCGCCTGGTTTCATTATAATAATCATAACATTAACCTCATTTTTCTAAAACTTCGTGTTACATTGTAAAACAAGGAAAGAAAAATGTCAATGATTTATCACTTTAAAGTTTAACGGCGCAAAGTGCTTGCCGGGGTTTACATGGATTCTGCCTTACAAGCGAGCTTGACGTCAAAATCCATGTCAAATCCCCCGCCGCCTGAACGGTTATGGAATCTTTGTATAACTTGCATATTCTGCTTGAAAATTTCTGAATTTTTTAGTAAAATATACGCATGGACTAAATTTGGTTGTACAGGAGGGAATTTCTATGAATGTTTATGGAACCAGTCAGATTCGCAACATTGTATTATTGGGCCACGGCGGCGCAGGAAAGACTACAGTTGCAGAAGCTTTGGCATTAATTACCGGAGTTACAAAGAGAATGGGTAAGGTTACTGACGGCAGCACCATCAGTGATTACGATAAGGAAGAAATTAAGCGGCAGTTTTCCATCTCCACCTCTTTAATTCCGTTGGAATATGAAGGGGAGAACGGTCCCATTAAGATCAACCTGTTAGATACTCCCGGGTACTTCGATTTCGTGGGGGAGGTAGAGGAAGCTGTCAGCGTCGCAGACGCAGCCGTTATTGTAGTAAACTGTAAGGCAGGCATTGAGGTTGGAACCGAGAAGGCATGGGAGCTGTGTGAAAAATACAATCTTCCCAGACTGTTCTTTGTGACCAATATGGATGACGATCACGCCAGCTACCGGGAACTGGTATTAAAATTGGAAACCCGCTTCGGCCGTAAGATCGCTCCCTTCCAGCTTCCTATCCGTGAAAACGAGAAGTTTGTGGGCTTTGTAAACGTAGTAAAGATGAAAGGCCGCCGTTTTACAGAGCTGAGCAATTACGTAGAGTGCGAGATTCCGGACTATGTAGAAAAGAACCTGGGCATTGCCAGAGAAGCCCTTATGGAGGCAGTGGCAGAGACCAGTGAGGAATATATGGAGCGTTATTTCTCCGGCGAGGAATTTACTCAGGAAGAGATTTCTAATGCATTGAGAAGTCACGTTATTGAGGGCAACATCGTGCCCATTATGCTTGGATCTGGAATCAATTGTCAGGGATTTTCCGTACTGCTTCAGGCATTTGACAAATATTTCCCATCACCGGACCGCTATGAGTGCATCGGCGTGGATGTTTCCACCGGAGAGCGGTTTACAGCCAAATATGATGATAACGTTTCCCTGTCTGCAAGGGTGTTTAAGACCATTGTGGATCCCTTTATTGGAAAATATTCCCTCATGAAGGTCTGCACCGGCACCTTAAAGCCGGACAGCACGATTTATAATGTGAACAAGGATACCGAGGAAAAGATCGGCAAGATTTACGTGTTAAGAGGCAAGGAGCAGATTGAGGTTAACCAGCTGAAGGCCGGCGATATCGGCGCGGTTGCAAAGCTTTCTGTAACCCAGACCGGCGATACCATTGCATTAAAGAGCGCCCCCATTGTTTACCATAAGCCGGAGATTTCCACTCCTTATACCTATATGGCATTCCGGGCCGCGAATAAGGGCGAGGATGACAAGGTTGCAGGCGCCCTGGCCAAGATGATGGAAGAGGATTTAACCCTCCGCGTAGTAGGGGATCCGGAGAACCGTCAGTCCTTACTGTACGCTATCGGCGATCAGCAGCTGGAGGTGGTTTCCAGCAAGCTTCTGGCGCGCTACAAGGTAGATATTGTATTAGAGAAGCCTAAATTTGCATTCCGGGAGACCCTGAGAAAGAAAGTAAAGGTTCAGGGACGCCACAAGAAACAGTCCGGCGGACACGGCCAGTTTGGCGATGTCTGGATGGAATTTGAGCCCTCCGGCGATTTGCAGATTCCTTATGTATTTGAAGAGAAGATCTTTGGCGGATCCGTTCCCAAGAACTACTTCCCGGCAGTGGAGAAGGGGCTTCAGGAATGTGTTCAGAAAGGTCCTCTGGCCGGATATCCGGTTGTGGGCTTAAAGGCTACTCTGGTAGACGGTTCCTATCATCCGGTAGATTCCTCTGAAATGGCCTTTAAGATGGCTACGATCCTGGCCTTTAAGAAGGGCTTTATGGATGCAGGCCCGGTTCTTTTAGAGCCCATTGCTTCCCTGAAGGTTACGGTTCCGGATAAGTTTACGGGAGACGTTATGGGCGACTTAAACCGCCGCCGCGGCCGTGTGCTGGGTATGAATCCGGATCACAAAGGAAAACAGATTATTGAGGCGGACATTCCAATGTCTGAGCTTTACGGCTATAATACCGACCTCCGTTCCATGACCGGCGGCATCGGTACTTATGAATATGAATTCGCACGTTACGAGCAGGCTCCCGGCGATGTACAGAAGAAAGAAGTAGAAGCCAGAGCAGCTATGAAGGATGAATAAAAACCACAAATCAGGTTAAGATGATGGAAAAGGAGGTTGTGACCATGCAGAAATATGTTTGCGAGCCTTGCGGCTATGTATATGATCCGGAGGCAGGCGATCCGGACAACGGAATCGCGCCAGGGACTCCATTTGAGGAGCTTCCGGAGGATTGGGTATGCCCTCTCTGCGGTATGGGCAAAGAAGTATTTGTTCCGGAAGAATAAAACGATACCCCGTCTGGACTGTTACAACATAATAGTTTTGTAAAAAGAGCGGGCAGCGGAGAGTAAAATCTTTGCTGCCTGTTTTTTCTTCATTTACGTTGCCGCAGCATTGTGGTATACTATGAACACTTGGCGAGGTCTTATCGAGCCTAGTGAGAATGCATGCCTGGATACTTAGTGAGGTGTTTTCGAGCTTAGTATCCATGGTATACTATGAACACTTGGCGAGGTCTTATCGAGCCTAGTGAGAATGCATGCCTGGATACTTAGTGAGGTGTTTTCGAGCTTAGTATCCATGGTATACTATGAACACTTGGCGAGGT
>CAJUJM010000066.1 GCA_910586755.1 uncultured Lachnospiraceae bacterium | reverse complement strand
CTTGTCCGAAAATGTGACATGCCCTATAATTTCTCCCATACCACCTTGCACCGCTTCTTGTAAAATGCAATGCCATATCCAAAAATATTATCTCTGCCGTCATTTCGCAGTTTTTCATCATAACGGCGCACTTTGATCTGTTCCATCGCTTCTTTGCACTTCGCATCAAGTCCCGCAATACTGGCTGCATATTTTACTTCGATGACAATCCCCGTATTCGGGTCTTCCGGCTCAATTAGGATATCGCAAAAGCCTTCGCCTGATTCTGCATTGGACAAGAGCAGCCAGGTCGGTTCGCTCCGCAAAAGTCCCAGAAGCAGACCGTGGTAGAAATTCTCCTTCTGGTTATCCCGTGCTTTCGTATCCAGAACACTGATCATTCTGCCTAAAATCATCGTCAGCTGCTTTGCGATCTCGTCCGCGTCTCCTGCTAAAAATGCCTGATGGAATTTCTGCATTGGCTTTCCGTCCTGTATGATGGTTTCTCTAAACCATTCCTGAATCTGGAGGATAAAAACTTCCCGCACTTCCCGGTTGGGAATGGCCAGCTTATACACACCTTCTTTGGCCTTTTCCATCTGTGTGAGATATCCTGTCGTAAACAGGACGCTCCACAGATTATCTATGCTGTTGTCAATCTCGTCGTAGGTCAACTCCAGACGAACCATCTTCTCAATAATTTCTCCTGCAATCAGCCTTTCGATTTCATTTTGCGTTGTCTTATCTGCGCTGTCAATGAAGCGCTTCACCAGGTCATTGCCGCTGGTATTGATCCAAAATGCCTGTGGCTCCGCCTGGGAATCTGCCTGTAGTTTTTTTGCATAATTGATAACATCCCACGGACAGTATACATCTGCATTGCCAAAGCGATACCCGTCATACCACTCTTTCATGGTTACTGCTGCCTGTTCCAAACCATATGCCTGCAGAAGAGCCAATACTTCCTTCTCCGTAAAACCAAAATGCTCATCATATCTTATATCTGCAATCGAATTTACATCAAAATTGTTCAGTCCGGTAAAGATACTCTCCTTGGACACCTGCAGGCAGCCGGTCAGCACCGCAAATTGCAAAAAATCATTCGTCTTGAGAGCCTGTCCGAACAGGCTGCGGATCAGCGCCACCATCTCTCTGTAGTAGCCATGCTGAAATGCCTTGTCCAATGGTACATCATATTCATCAATCAGCAGAATGGCTTTCCTTCCATAGTGTTTATAGAGTAATTCGGAAAGGATACGCAGGCTGTCCTGCACATCATCCATACCTTCCTGCTCTCTCAAGATACGCATAAATGCAGTTTTATCGTTTTCTGAAATCCTTTCGCTATCTGAAAGGCAGCTAAAACGCCGTACCTCCGAAATCAGTAAACGGCGCAACATTCCATACGCATCTTCAAATGTCAGCCCATCCACACCCTTCAGTGACAGAAACACCACAGGAAACCTACCCATATACATATCACACAGATCTGTTTCCCTGGAGATGGCCAGACCGTCAAACAGTGTCTTGTCGGCTCCGATTTCGAAGAAGCATTTCAGCATACTCATATTCAGCGTTTTACCAAAACGCCGCGGTCTGGTAAACAGGTTTACTTTCCCCCAGTTGTCCAATAAATCCCGGAGCAGCCCCGTCTTATCCACATAATAAAATCCTTCCTTTCGGATTTCTTCAAAACTCTCAATTCCTATCGGAAATTTCTTTCTTCGCATTTGTCTGCACCGCCCTTCTGTTACCCGGACTGTTGCTCAGGGCAAACCATACTTCGTTTCTATTCTATCGCAAACCCATGTTCATGGCAAGACCATAAGAATAGAGCCATTGCTCCATAGATGATTACTCATCTATTTTGCAACGGCCCCTTCTGTATTGTCTTTTACAACCGGTTATACTCATCAATCAGATCGCTTAACTCACTTTCAAACTCTCTGATAGTTCCTGTTCTGGGAATGGCCTCATGGCTCATCCAGTCCACTTCGCTTAAAGGTCTCTGCTCCTCTACCCGCTTAAACAGCTCGCTTAAGGACACCTTGGTGTCTTTAAGGGCGCTGGTATAAATGCTGGAGATACCGTAGTACCCTTCCTTTGCCAGCTGATCGTCATCATTAAAATATTTCAGACACTCTTCTACCTCTTCTACAAATTGATTGTATAAAGGCCTCAAAGCTTCAATATCCAGCTCAATAATATTTTCGTCTGTTACTCCCTGATCATAGATAGCAGACTGAATTTCCTGAGCCGTTACAAGCACCTTCATAGAATAGTAATGAGCCATGAGTCCTTCTTCTTTATACGCAGCCAAATCAATCTCTCTCTGCTCGTCTGCAACTTCGTTCATCTCTTCATAAAAAGTATCGCTGAGAATGAAATAGAGGTTTACATTTTTCCAGATCGCCGCGTGAAGCTCTTCTCCCTTGGCATAATCGTCATCCAGGTAGGACTTTAAGTCTGTATACTCATGAACTGCGTCTAAATCCTCCATCAGCTCCCGCATAACCGGATAAAGCTCTTTGTATGCCTTATCCAGTTCCGGGTATTCCGGCTTTTGATCCACCAGGGCATACGCCTCATCAATCGTCTCAATATAATAATCTCCCAGGGAATTGCACCAGTAATCCTCTTCATATGGAGTGAATTCCTCCTGGAAATCCACATCGTCAAAATAACTTCCAATGACAAAGTCTAACCGATCTAACATCATATTGTTGACATCAATATAGGCATTATATTTGGTATAGTCGTCAGCTGCTGCTCCTGCTTCCGTTTCTTCCTCTGTTGTTTCTTCCTCTGTTGTCTCTTCCTTTGTTGTCTCTTCCTCTGCCTCTTTCCCTATTCCCAGTCCCGGGATAGGGATTGCGCTGTCACAGCCGGAAATTCCAAAGCTGAGGACAGCCACTGTAAGCCATAATACTGCCTTTTTCATCACTCTGTACCTCTCTTTTTTGTCAGTTTAAAATCGTACTGTTCTGTTACCTAAAATTGTACAATTTCTTTAATTTCTTCTGCCGGTTCTACACTTTCTGCATAGAGAACCGGCCCTTCGCCGCCGTAATCCTGCCAATATTCCTTTGCCACCCTGGCCCGAACCTGTACCCACTGGCGGGTCTCCAGATGTCTGGCTTCCCTGGCCTTGCAGATAAAGCCTAAAAAGGTCATATCCGCTTCACAACAGGTCATAGCCATCCGTCCGGGAACAAAATAGTTTTTTGGAAAGTTTTCAGATTTTAATACCATAGCGGTAAAGTTTACGGTTTTCCCTTCATAGCGCTCTGTATTATCCATACAGTCAATGTACCAGATGCCGTAATGCTCCGGCTTCACCTCAATAACCGGAGCCTGAAGATCATAGGGCAGATCCTCTTCCAGCAATTCCTGGGCGATCTCCCCGTTCTCATCTTCCAGCACAATCTCACTGCTTCTGCTCATAGCTCTTAAGCCTCTGCGGTATCCGGTCAGCTTTTCATCAGAAATGCCGTCACAGCGGTTCATAATAATCAGCTCGCTGTTTTTCACCATTGCCCCTAAAAGAGGCTTCATATTTGCCACATACAGGTCAAAGGTAGATCCGTCAATAATGGTAATCTGCTGGTATATCTGCCAATCCCCCGGAAGGCGCAGCTCATCCTGGTTCCACATTCCGTTCCACTCCATCAATACCCGCTCCGGATTGTGCATCAGCTCCAAATCCGTTAAAAACTCTGGAGTAAGCTGGGACTGATCTTCCACGTAAACCACGTCTGTACGGCTGTTTTTTAATATCTTTTGGTCATACTCCGTGTCGCCTTCCTCACAGACAATAAGAAGGGTTCGTCCCTCTGCCTGAAAGTATTCCTGCTGCATGGTAAACTGGAGAAACTGGGTTTTCCCGGCCTCCAAAAATCCGTTAATAAGAAATAAAGGCATTACTTCGTCTTCAATCATTTTCCCCATTTATAACACTCCTGATCCTTAACTTCTTCCAAATGCTTTGCTTAACTCATCTTCTTTTAAGCGTGCGCCGATGACGCATACTTTGCCGGTATAGCCGGGGTTCCCCTCCCGGATTTCATATTCCTCCGGAACCAGATCAAAATACAGCCACTGACCCGGATTCCCGGTGGGAAGCATCCCTTTGGCTCTTAATACATCGCCGTAAACCGTGGTCTCGGATAAGTCTTCCAGAATTGCCTCCAGCTTCTCCCTGCTGCAGGAGACAATCGTCTCCATTCCCCAGCTTGAAAATACCTCGTCGGCGTGATGATCATGGTGATGATCGTGACAGCCGCAGGTACAGCCCTCGCCGTGATCGTCATGGCTATGGTGGTCATGGTGATGGCCTTCATGATGGTGGTCATGGCCTTCATGGTGATGATCATGGCCACAGCACTGGCCGTCTTCATGATGGTGGGAATCCTGGCGCTCCTTCACCTCCTTTATCAGCTCTTCCATCATGGTATCCGGCTTTTCAATAATCTCTAATAACTGAGCTCCGGTAAGCCGGGCACAGGGAGTCGTGACAATGGATGCTTTGGCATTGTGTTCCCGGATCATTTCCACGGCAGCTTCCACTTTTTTCTCGTCTGCCGCATCCGTCCGGCTTAACACAATGGTTCCGGCATTTTCAATCTGATTGTTAAAAAATTCGCCAAAATTTTTCATATACATTTTACATTTGGATGCGTCTACTATGGTAACGGCGCTGTTCAGCTCTACGTCCATGTCTGCAGATACATCCCGGACTGCTTTCATAACATCGGAAAGCTTCCCTACACCGGAAGGCTCAATAATTACCCTGTCCGGCTTGTAGTTTTTCAAAACCTCTTCCAGAGAGGTGCCGAAATCTCCTACCAGGGAACAGCAGATACAGCCGGAATTCATCTCCCGGATCTCAACGCCTGAATCCTTTAAGAATCCTCCGTCAATGCCGATCTCACCAAATTCGTTCTCTATAAGAACCACCTGTTCACCGGCAATGGCTTCCTCCAAAAGCTTTTTAATAAATGTAGTCTTTCCGGCCCCTAAAAAGCCGGAAACAATATCAATCTTTGTCATGAATGATTCCTCCAAATCTGCCTGCAAGGCATATATTACGATTCAATCTGGGCCAAAATCCGATCCACATCTTCTTTCCTGCCAATAATCATTAAATGCTCATTGGCCCGAATCACATAATCCGGCCCGGGCATCAGTCTGGCTTCCCCATGCTCCTTGGTACCCAGAATATTGATGTTATAGCGGTTGCGGATACTTAATTCCTTAATGCTCTTGCCTACCCACTGGCTCATGGGAGGAATCTCATAAATGGAAAACTCGTCCGTCAGTTCAATATAATCAAACACATGGTTTGCACTGTATCGCACTGCCATTTTTTCTGCCAAATCTCTGTCCGGATAAATCACTTCGTCTGCGCCGTTTCGCAGCAGGAATTTGGCGTGGATATCCCGGCTGGCCTTGCTGACCACCCATTTGGCCCCCATCTCCTTTACCATACTGGTAATCTCCAAGCTGCTTTGGAAATTGGTTCCAATACACACAAAGCAAATATCAAAATTAGAAATTCCCAGGCTTTCCAGAACTGCTTCATTAGTACAGTCTCCAATTTTTGCACTGACTACATAGGGAAGCATGGGCTCAAGCCGTTCTTCCACCTCATCTACAATCATAATCTGATTGCCAAGCTCTGCCAGGTTCTGGCAAAGGTGATGACCAAACCGGCCCATTCCGATAATCAAAATTGATTTCATTTTCACTCCTCTTCTAGCCTATGGTTATCTTTCCCTCAGGAAGGCGCACCTTAGCTGTTTTCATATTTTGGGTAAAGGTAAGGGCAAAGGACAAGCTTCCAATCCTTCCGCAATACATCAGCAAGATAACCAGAAGTCTGGAAAGAACGTTTAAATCTCTGGTAATTCCCGCTGACATTCCTACGGTGCCGATGGCAGAGAAAGTCTCCAAAAGCACATCCATAGCGTTTAAATCCTGAATCATCAGGATAATTGTGGATACGGTCAAAGCCAGGCACAAATTGATGGTGCAGATGCAGCTTGCCCGCTTAATCGAATCTTCCTCCAGCCTGCGTCCAAAGACATTTACCCCATTGGTCCCCCGGATTGTGGAAAACACATATAGAATCATAACCACTATGGTGGTGGTCTTTACGCCGCCAGCAGTGGATCCGGGATTTCCGCCAATAAACATCAAAAAGATGGTGACAAGCTTGCTGGCCGGACGCATAGCGGCAATATCAATGGTATTAAAACCGGCTGTTCTTGCTGTTACAGACGCAAAAAGGGAAGTCCAAATCTTCTCCCCTGCTCCCATCTGAGCCATAAGATTATTTCTCTCAGAAATGCCAATCAGCAAAGCGCCTGCAAACATCAGAGCAGTAGTGGTCAGCAAAACAATTTTGGAATGGAGCATGTAGGATTTAAAGTCCAGCTTATGACGGCTGATATCATCCCACACAATAAAGCCTAAACCGCCAATTACAATCAAACTCATAATTACCAGATTTACCAGCCAGTCCCCGCTGTAATCCACCAGAGAATTATAAGGGGAAGCACACCCCATCAGGTCAAAGCCTGCATTGCAAAACGCAGAGATCGAGTGAAATACCCCATAGTAAATCCCCTGTGCCAGGCCAAATTGCGGAATAAAACGCAGTGCCAGCAGGATCGCTCCAGTTCCTTCTATGATTATGGTTCCGAAAATAATCTTTCTGGCCAGCTTTACCACGCCGCTTAAATGAAGGGTATTGACGCTCTCCTGCATCAGTCCTCTTTGCTTTAACCCTATCTTTCTCCTCAAAACAATGGAGATAAATACTCCGATAGTAACAAATCCCAGACCGCCAATCTGTATCATGGTCAGAATCACCAATTGGCCAAAAATGGTCCAGTTGCTCCAGGTATCCGCCACTATCAGCCCCGTTACGCAGGAAGCGCTGACTGCCGTAAACAGACAATCTAAAAATCCCTGGCTCTCCCCGGACTTGCTGGACCAGGGCAGCATCAGCAACAACGTTCCGATTACAATCATTACCATAAAGCCATATGCGATAAACTGGGTCTGAGATAGCTGACGCCTGGGTAATTTTCTTTTTTCCATGTCTTTCTCCGCGTACATAACATCTGCTTCCGGTCTGAAAACCGGCGTTTCTCAGCGGGCACGGGATACACGCGCCATGTCCACTGAGGGTATTATACTCCTAAACCACACGTATGGCAATACGAAAGAAAACCTTACTTTTCGCAAAAAATCCTGATTCCCTCTTCCGGGCGGGTAATGATATATTCAGGGAAAAATTGTTCTAATTCTTCTCTTCCCCGAAACCCCCACAGTACCCCTACCGTGTCAATTCCTGCATTTTTTCCTGTCTGCATATCCGTTCCGGTATCGCCAAAATACAGGCAGTTTTCCGGCGCAGCCCCAAGCTCCTTCATAATGGCAAAAACCCCTGCGGGGTCCGGTTTTTTGGGCGTATCTTCCTGCTGCCCCCTTATAACCGCAAATGCATCCTTTCCGAAAATCCCTGTAATATTCTCTACCGTCTGGGCATGAGGCTTATTGGAAAATACTGCTGCTTTCATTCCATTTTCACTTATGGCTTTCAGAAGTTCCCGGATCCCTTCATAAGGGGCCACCTGATACATACAGTTTTCCCCGAAAACCTCCATATAAACGGCCAGAGCTTCTTCATAATGCTTAAGTTTCTCGTCCCCACACAGTTTCAAAGCCCGTTCCATCTGCTTTTTATAGCCGTCTCCTACAATACTTTTTATCTGATCCACGGTCAGCGGGCCTAAGCCAAACCGAGCCATAGTAAGGTTGGTGGCCTTCTGCAGGGCTCTGGTGGTATCCAGTAACGTTCCATCCAAATCAAATATACAGAATTGATACATAACAAATCCTCCTATTGCCTTTCCTTACGGGAAAATTTTATAGTCCATTCGCCGCTAAGGGTAACTATAGCACTATTTCTTTCCATATACAAGAAGCTGCCCCGTCTGATCTGTTACAAAATCTCCCGGCCCTTAAGTCAAATATCCGCACAAGCTCGTCGCCCGCAGGAATAAAAAGCTTCCAAATCTCATGATTTTATTATATAATCGTAACAGTTCAGACGGCGGGGGATCTGAGATGAAGTTTTACGTCAAGCTCGCTTGTAAGGGAAATTTTATCTCAAATCCCCCATCGGATGGACATCCCATGCTTCTTGTCCGGCGTAGCCGGGCAAGAAGATGCTCGTCTGAACTGTTACCGTACAATCGTATAGGCTTTACGCCATATCATACTATTACAGAGGAATAACAATATGGAAACAAAATCTGCAAAACAACGGAACATAGGCTTCTTTGCCTTTTTTATCAGCGGAATCTGCGCTATCAGCAGCGGCGTTGTGGTAAGCCTTCTTCAGGAAACCTATGGTTTTGACTATGGGATGACCGGGACTCTTCTGTCTTTCATGAGTACCGGCAACCTTTTAGCCGGCTTTGCCGCGGGAATCCTTCCTGCAAAAATCGGATTAAAACCGACTGTTTTGATCCTGACCTTTGGCTACTTTGCAGGCTATCTCCTTATGGGGATTTCTGCATGGATGGCCCTTCTCATGCTGGCCTTTTTCATAGCAGGCGTTGCCAAGGGAAGCACTATCAATATCTGCACTATCTTGGTGCGGGATAACTCAGAAAACGGGACCAAGGGCATGAATCTGATGCACAGCTGCTATGCCCTGGGAGCCCTGCTCTGTCCCTTTCTCATTGCTGCCGCCGCCAGTATCGGAGAGCGTCTTCCCATGTTTGTCCTGGCCTTCTTCGGCCTGTCTTTGTGGTTTTCCTTCACCTCCGTTTCTTTAAAAACCCGCTCTCAGCAAAAGGAAGGAACCACAGACTGGAGCTTTTTAAAAAGCTGGAAATTCTGGCTCCTGACGGGCCTGCTGTTTTGTCAAAATGCGGCGGAGACCAGCGTTACCGGCTGGATGGTTACTTATTTTAAGGGCAGCGGAATTTTGTCCGGCGCCTTAAGTGCATACACGGTAACCGTTATGTGGACAGCCACTCTCATTGCCCGAATGTTGATTGCGTTTGTTTTTCCCATTAAAAATGCGGCGGCTTCCATGATTAAAATGTCTGTAGGCTGCATTATTTTCTACATAGGTCTCATGGCGGCAAATACTCAAATGACGGCAATCCTTCTTCTGTTTGCCTTTGCATTTTCTATGGCAGGTTTAAACCCCACAGCAGTGGCAAGCGCCGGGCGAATGACCAGCGTCACCAGTATGGGCGTTATGCTCCCGGCTGCCAGCAGCGGCGCTATTCTGATGCCCTGGATTATTGGAGTTGTAGCAGAGCACGGCGGTATTCAGGTAGGAATGGCATCTAATATTGTGCCATGTGCAGGGCTTTTGCTGTTCTGCATTGCTCTGAAAAGGCTGGAGAAAAAAGAAAACAGGCTTGAGGATTAACCTCAAGCCTTAAGGTATCGTTTTAATAAACGAGCCAATTCTACGGCGTCAACAGGTTTTGCGATATGAGCGTTCATACCGCACTCCAGAGAGTGCTGAATGTCATCGGAAAAAGCATCTGCACTCATGGCAATAATAGGGATTGATAAGGCATCCGGATGATCCAGTTTTCGGATTTCTTCTGTAGCCTCATATCCTGTCATCCGCGGCATTCGGATATCCATAAGTATTGCATCATAATACCCCTCTGACGATTTCTGGAACTTCTCCACGCATACCTGACCGTCTTCTGCCCAGTCCAGTTCCAGTCCCAGGTCGGACAGCAATTCTTTGGCGACCTCCCAGTTCAGTTCATTGTCCTCAGCAAGAAGGATGCGGCGTCCGGAAAGATCGACTTCCGTATCTGATACCTCCTCCTGTGTCTCTTCAATACCCATATATTGGCGCAAGCTATAAAATAAAGTAGATTTAAACAGGGGCTTGGAAATAAAACCATTAATCCCCGCCTTTCGGGCTTCTGTTTCAAATTCGCCCCAATCATATGCGGAAATCAGCAAAATAGGAATTTCATCTCCCAAATTATTCCGAATCTCTCTGGCAACCTGAATTCCGTTCATACCCGGCAGCTTCCAGTCTAACAGGATAATTTGATAGTCATCTCTCCTTCTGTGGTGCTGCATCACCATCTCTATGGCCTTTTCTCCGCTTAATGTCCATTCCGCCTTAATTCCAATGGAATCCAAAGCCTTTGCGGCAGTTTGGCATAATAATTCGTCATCATCCACTATCAGCATATTCCAGGCGGGAAGGACCATATCCACTTCCATTGTATCAGCCTTTTCAAAGTCCACCGTAATATGGAACTCTGTACCTTTATCCGGTTCACTCTGCACATCAATGGTTCCCTCCATTGCGTCCACAATATACTTTGTGATGGACATTCCCAAACCGGCTCCCTCGGTTTTATGTATTCTGGTTCCGTCCGCCCGGCTGTAAGAATCATAGATCCGTTTCAAAAATTCCGGCGACATGCCGATTCCATTGTCTTTCACTACAATATGGATTTGGACATAATCTTCTCCTTTTGGAGATTCTTCCTCAAACAAGGACAGCCGTATGGATCCTCCCTCCGGCGTATATTTAGTCGCATTGGAAAGGAGATTCAGCAAAACCTGGTTTAAACGTACGCCATCACACCATACATTTTCTTCTATAATATTTTCTACATGAATGTCAAAATTTTGTCTTTTTGCCTTTACCTGAGGCTGCATAATGCTGACAATTCCCTCGACAATCTCTTTTAAAGAAATCTGCTCTGTTGTCAGGGTCAATTTACCGCTTTCAATTTTAGACATGTCTAAAACATCATTAATCAGCCCCAGCAGATGTTTACTTGACAGCGTGATCTTTCTCAGACATGTCTGCACCTGCTCCTTGTCGTCTATATGAGCTGTGGCAATGGCAGTCATTCCTACAATTGCATTCATAGGGGTGCGGATATCGTGACTCATGTTAGCCAGGAATTTACTCTTGGCTTTACTCGCTTCAATCGCCTCCTGACGGGCCTTATCCACCTCCTTTAATTGAAGGCGCGTCATGACAAAATACTGGCGGAAAATCAATGACAGGAGGATTAAAATAGAAGCACAGGCCAGTATCGTAATAACCACTCGCTGAACACTTAACGTGTTTATGGTCTCGTCCAATGTGCCATACGGCATCACCGCTACTAAAAACCACTCAGAGCATGGCAAAGGCACCACATAAATTTGCTGTTCTTCTCCATCTATATTAAGTGTTGTAGTATATTCCTGATGCTCTTCTAACGCGGAAGCAAGCTCTTCAGCTGTATTTTCTAAAACATAGTCGTTTTCCGCAGATTCCGGCTGATTTTGTAACAGGCTTAAAAACTGCCACAATTCACTGTGAGGATTTTGAATTACATAACTGCCGTCCGGCCGAATAATATGATAGTACATCAGCTGCCCTTTATCTTCCAGGGAAAGAAAGTCTGTGATATATTCTAAAGGAGCAGCAGCTATCAGGCCAATGCTTTCGTCGCCGTTCTGCAGAGGATAATTGGCCTCAACGCCAAACAATACTACTTTTTTCCCCGCGGCATCTGCACCTACGGCAACTCTTTGTTCTCCATGGGTCAGCGCATCCGCAAAAGGCTCCGGATTAATTGGCTGTATGTCTTCTCCATAAAGGGTTTCAAAGTGTCCTTCTTGGGAACACAGGGCTAAATACTCAAAATTTCGGATCTGCGCCCGATAGATCAGTTCTGTGTATATACTCTCCCGATCTTTGTTTCTTTCTGAAACCACAGAAGTGATGCCGTCAACCTGATCGAACCGCAGTCTGATGACACTTTCAAAATGTCTGGACATTTGCTCGTTCATTCCGGACATGTAGATTTCTCCCACTTCATAAATCGTCTCTTTGCTCTTTCTGTTCATATAAATTCCCAATACACTGAAAATAACTATGCCAGAGAACAAGAGTCCGATAAAGCTGTATATGAGAAAACGGATTGTGGAATTCCTTTTTTGACTTGTGGCCATTAACGCTGCTCCTCCTTGGAATAATAAACTGTGCCTCTTTCACAATTGTCATCAGACTTGATAGAATCTCGCCAAGTGTTCCTATTATAACATGGCCGGTTTCCCTTGTCTATATCTTACAAGCGGGCGTCACTGGTTTGAAATAAAGGAGCTGTTAAAAAATAGCCTTTAAGCCTTTTTCCAACAGCTCTTTTAGAAAAACATCTATTAATAAAAATAATAAAAAGGGGGCAAGTTTATTAGACTACCGGTCAGCCTCGTCCAGGTTCTTTTTCAGCAGGCTTAAAATCACACAGCCCGCAACCGATCCTATCACAACGGCAGCCAGATATCCCAATGGATTTCCAATTGTAGGCAGTACGAAAAGTCCGCCGTGAGGCGCTCTTAACGTGCATCCAAAGAACATCGATAATCCGCCTGCCAGGGCTGCTCCTATAGCACAGGAGGGAATCACTCTCAAAGGATCGGCTGCCGCAAAGGGGATTGCTCCTTCGGTAATAAAGGACAGGCCCATAATATAATTTACAACGCCGGACTGGCAATCCTTTTTGGTAAATTTCTTTTTGAAAAAGGTGGTGCACAGGGCGATTGCAATTGGCGGAACCATACCGCCTGCCATAACAGACGCCATCACCTCAAAGTTTCCTTCTGCAAGCTGAGCGGTGCCAAATACATAAGCAGCCTTATTAAAGGGGCCGCCCATATCGATGGACATCATACCAGCCACGATCATTCCCAGCACTACCCGGCCTTCGCCGCCCATGCCATTTAAGAAATTCGTCAATCCATCATTAATCACGCCCATATACGGGTTAATAAAGGTAGTAATAACTGTACCAAGGAAAATTCCCAGCACCGGATATAAAAGCACCGGCTTAATACCCTCTAAGGATTTGGGAAGTTTGGAAAACAGCTTCTTTAAGCCCAGCACAAGATAACCTGCTGCAAAACCGGCAAACAGCGCGCCTAAGAAACCGGCATTTACTGCTCCGCCTTCCGGAGTTCCGAAAGTCATGCCCATTTTGGCTGCCAGACCGGATACAAAGCCGGCTGCCAGACCCGGACGGTCGGCAATGCTCATGGCAATGTAACCGGACAGTACCGGAAGCATCATACCGAAGGCCTGTTCGCCTATGGTCTTTAAATAGGCGGCCAACGGTGTATTCTTACCGAAATTTGACGGGTCAATGGCATAGTCGTCAAATAGAAATGCCAGGGCAATCAGAAGGCCTCCGCCGATTACAAAGGGGAGCATATGGGAAACACCATTCATCAGATGCTTATAAATCTTTCTCCCTCTGCTGTCTCCTGAGCCGGATTCCGATCTGCTGCCGTCTGCCCCTCCTGCATGGTGGTAAACAGGAGTCTGGCCGGATATTGCCTTCTCAATTAAATCTTTTGCTTTGTGGATGCCGTCGGCTACAGGAACCTGGAGAACAGGCTTTCCGTCAAATCTTGCCATCTCCACTTCCCGGTCAGCAGCTACGATAATCGCCTGAGCATTTGCAATCTCTTCCCTGGTAAGCACGTTCTGAGCGCCGCCGGACCCGTCTGTCTCTGCCTTTAGGGAAATGCCCATTTTCTTTGCAGTAGACTCTAAATTCTCCGCTGCCATATAGGTATGGGCGATGCCGGTAGGGCAGGCAGTCACCGCAAGGAGACGGTAACCGGAAAATACCTGGGCGCCGGATTCTTCTTTCTTTCCTGTGTCTGAGGACGCGGCTTCCTCCTGCCCAAACTTTTCGTTTTCTGCCCCGTCAATAATCTCTAAGAACTCTTCCTTGGTCGTTGCCCCCAACAGCCCATCCTTAAATCCGGGAGTCATTAAGAGGGTGGACAATCTTGCAAGCGCTTCCAGATGGACATCTGCGCCTTCTGCTGGAGCCGCAATCATAAAAATCAGGTTTGCCAGAGATCCGTCAAAGGCATCGTAATCCACGCCTTCCGGCACAGTAACCGCCGCTAACCCCGGTTCCTTAACGGCTTCCACCTTAGCATGGGGAATGGCAATCCCTTCTCCCACTGCCGTACTTCCCTGGGCCTCTCTTGCCAGGATTCCCTCTTTATATCCGGCCCGATCTTTTAAGCGTCCGCCCGCTTCCATCAAACCTGTCAGATAATCAATGGCAGCTTCTTTAGAACTTAGGGAAACCCCCAGCTCAATGCTTTCCTTCTTTAATAATTCTGTAATTCTCATGGCCTTGCCTCCTATATTAAAAGCTTATAAAGTCTCATAGAGTTTCATAATTTCACTTTTTACACCCAAACCTTCGGAAAAAGCGGTAGCCCCTCCGGCTGCAGTTCCCAGCTTTAATGCATGTTCATAACTGCCGTTTTCTAAAAATCCGGCCAGGAATCCGGCCACCATGGAGTCTCCGGCTCCTACAGAGTTTTTCACCGTTCCCCTGGCCACGCCCTGACGGTAAAACTCCCCTGTTTCCGTTACCAGAATAGCGCCGTCCCCTGCCATGGAAATCAGAACGTTTCCGGCCCCCATATCCTGAAGACGTCTGGCATACTCCACAATCTCTTCTTCTGTCTTTAATTCTGTGCTGAACATCTGACCAAGTTCATGATTGTTTGGTTTAATTAAGAAAGGATGGTATTTCAACACGTTGAGAAGCAGATCTTTTTCCGCATCTACCACTACCCGGATTCCTCTTCCGGAAAGTCTCGCCATAATGGTCTCATAAATCCGGTCATCCACGGCGGTTGGAATACTGCCGGACAGTACCAAAACGTCCCCTTTCTCTAATTGTTCCAGCTTCTCAAACAGCGCATTTACATCTTCCGCTGTAATCTCTGGCCCCATGCCGTTGATTTCGCTCTCCTCATTAGATTTCAACTTTACATTAATCCGGGACATCCCTTCCTTTACCCGGATAAAATCGGACTGAAATCCCAGCTCCTTTACCCCTCTCTCAATCTCATCCCCGGTAAAGCCTGCTATAAATCCCAAGGCCGTACTCTCAAAGCCCAGAGTTGCCAAAACAGCCGATACATTAATGCCTTTCCCTCCGTAAAAGATATTCTCGCTGTAGGTCCGGTTTACCGCTCCGGGCGTAAAGTCCTTCACCCTGACCACATAGTCTAAAGCCGGATTAAACGTCACTGTATAAATCATTTTTCCTCCAGTTCTCCTTTCTATGAAATTATTTTTCTTCATCTGCCATTATAATAACATAATTGTTTTATTTCGTCAATACTATCTTTAAAGAAATTTTTTTTCTTATAGACCAGTTTTTTACATTCTAAATATGTTTCCCCTGACGGTTTTTACCGGATACTCAAAAAAAAGAACTGCCTGGTTTCGTCTCCAGAACAGTCCTTTTTTTATCTCTTATATCTGCTTATCCGGCCGGATAGCATCTTCATGGCGGCGGATATGGACCGCCGCATTTTTTTTGCTGACAAACAGAAGCAGGTACAGGGTCTCAATAATCAGCATGGCCGGAATCCGGGAAAACCAAAATTCCCCTGTGAGAAGCTTTTCCCTGGTAGCCGTAATAATCTGATAGTCGCTGAGGGCGGCAAGAGGGGAGGAAGCATTATTGGTAATTACAATGATTCTGGCTCCATTTTCGTGAGCCCCCTCTGCCAGGGTTACCAGACGCCTTGACGTGCCGGAATTGGAAATAATCAAAACCACATCCTGAGGCCCCAGATTATAAGTACCCGCCATCTGCGCCTCCCAGATGGTACTGCATATTGAACAGAGTCCTAACTGGTTGAATTTGAAGCATCCGTCCATGGCCACCGGAACCGTGTTTCCTACCGCTGCAAACTGAATGATCCGGGCATGTTCTAAAATTTTTAAAATGGTCTCCAGATTGTCCGGATCCAGCATACCGATAGTACCGGTCATCTCGGCTATTTTGTTTGCCAGAATATTCTGAAGGGCCTGGGGAAGATTTCCCCGGTCAATCTCGTTGGACACCTGAAGGCTGTCCCGCTCTTCCTCCATAATCTCCTTGGCAAGGGCCATTTTCAAATCCTGATACCCCTTAAATCCGCACCGGCGGCAAAAACGGGAAACCGTAGCATCGCTGGTGCCGCTGGCCCGGGCCAGCTCCGCTACCGTCATATCCACAGCTGCCTTTTTACTATCCAAAATGTAATCGGCAATCTTTTTTTCTGCATCAAAAAAGCGCTCATAGGATGCACAGATAATATCCATAACACTCCGATTGCTCATTTCTCAATCAACTCCATCTATGTAATTTTGTTTCATATAGCCATGATAACATAAAAACAGCGGCTTGTCAAACCGCTGCTTTTATGGCCTATTCTCCTGACAAATACCCTTCCAGAATATCCATAGTCATATCAATCAGTTCCCTGGTATGGGCATTGGATATAAAGATAGATTCAAATTGGGATGGAGCCATGCTGACGCCATTGTTGATCATATAGTTAAAATACCGGCCAAATTCTTCCACATCAGAAGTCCTGGCATCCTCATAGTTATAAACCGGGCGATCCGTAAAAAATACGCAGCTTAAGGATCCCGCTCCGGTTACATACCAGGGCTTCTGGTACTTCTCAAAAAGCTTCTTTGCGCTGGCCCGATAATACTCTCCCAGGCCATTAATGTAATCATAGATCTCCGGCTGCTCATGAAGGATGGTAAGCTCTGCCAAACCTGCCGACATTGCCACCGGGTTTCCGCTTAAAGTGCCTGCCTGATAGACGCCGCCTGACGGAGCAACCATCTCCATCAGCTCTTTCCGGCCGCCATAGCAGCCAACCGGCATGCCGCCTCCGATAATTTTCCCAAAGGTGGTCAGATCCGGCGTCACGCCAAAATACCCCTGAGCTCCCGCCTGGCTTAGGCGAAATCCTGTAATCACCTCGTCAAAAATCAGGAGCGCCCCTTCTTTGGTACACAGATCCCTCATGGCCTGTAAAAAGCCTTCCCTGGGAACCACCACTCCCATGTTGCCTGCCACCGGCTCTAAAATCACGGCTGCAATCTGTCCCGGATGCTCTGCAAACAGGGTTTCCACGCTGGAAACATCATTGTAAACTGCTGTCAGCGTATCCGCCGCACAGCCGGCCGGGACACCCAGGCTGTCGGGAACCCCGGTAGTCATAGCTCCGGATCCGGCTTTCACCAGCATGGAATCCGAATGGCCGTGGTAGCAGCCGGCAAATTTGATTATTTTGCTGCGCCCGCTGTAGCCCCTGGCCAGGCGGACTGCGGACATCACCGCCTCAGTTCCGGAATTTACCATACGCATCATTTCCATAGAAGGAACCATTTCCTTAATCAATTCTGCCACTTCATTTTCAATACCAGTGGCAGCTCCGAAGCTCAGACCTTTTTCCGCCGCCTTTACCACTGCCTCGTAGATGGCCGGATGGCTGTGACCCAAAATCATAGGTCCCCAGGATCCGATATAATCAATATAGCGGTTGCCATCCACATCCCACACATAGGGGCCCTTGGCCCTCTCAATGAACCTGGGATTTCCCCCTACCGCCCCAAATGCCCGGACCGGACTGTTAACGCCCCCCGGCATCAGTTTTACTGCCTGCTGAAATAACTGTTCTGATTTCGTCATTATCCGATTCTCCCCTCATCCATAAATCCGGCCAGTTCTTTTGCAAAATACGTCAGCAGAATATTACACCCCGCCCGGTAAATACTGACAGCGGTCTCACAAATCAAATTGTTCTCATCGATATAGCCCAGGCTGCCGCCTGCCTTGATCATGGCATACTCGCCGCTGACGCTGTAGGCCGCCACCGGAAGGTCTATGGCATCGGCAGTCTCCCGAATAATATCCAGATAGGACAAAGCCGGCTTGATCATAATAATGTCAGCGCCCTCTTCGATATCGGAGTAAACCTCTTTTAACGCCTCTTTCCGGTTGTGGTAATCCATCTGATAGCTCTTTCGATCTCCAAAGGACGGGGCGGAACCTGCCGCATCCCGGAAGGGACCGTAAAAGCCTGAGGCATACTTGGCCGCATAAGACATTATGGGAGTAGTCATGTACCCATTCCGGTCTAAAATTTCCCGAATGGCAGCTACCCGGCCGTCCATCATATCGGAAGGCGCTACCATATCGGCTCCTGCCTGAACCTGGGAAAGGGCAATTTTTGCCAGATAATCCAGGGTCTTATCATTGTCCACATAAGTCCCATTGAGAATCCCGCAGTGGCCATGGGAAGTGTACTCACACATACACACATCGCCGATATAATAGAGATCCGGCACGGTCTCTTTCGCCTTTCGGAAAGCCTTTTGAATGATGCCGTCCTCTGCGTACGCGCCGCTTCCACAGGCATCCTTGTGTTCCGGAATACCAAAAAGCATTACGCTGGCAACGCCGGCCTCTGCAACCTCCTCCAGAGCTTCCGGAAGCCTGTCCACGCTGTAGCGGAACTGACCCGGCATGGTGGGGATCTCTTCTTTTATATTGGTTCCCTCTTTTACAAACATGGGGTAGATCAGGGAGGACTTATCTATACGGGTCTCCCGAACCATTTTGCGTAAAAGGGGGCTGGTACGCAGCCTTCTCGGCCTCTGAATCATATCTGTCATATTCTGTTACCTCTTTCCTTTATGGTGATAAGCCCGCTGCCGGGCGTATGCAGGTTTTCTGTAAAAATCCGCTGCTCTGGCGCCGTGATTTCCTACAGTCCGAAATCAATGAGATTGTAGTCCTTTAACGCCCAAATACTGCACATAAAAATCACCAGATCCGGGCGGTTTTCCGCCACATAGTCCCTGACGGAAATCCTGGGCTCTATCCGCAAATCTATGGCTTCCACCTGGCGGACTCCCAGACTCAGAAAGCTTTCTACCGGACGGACAAAGGAATCCTTTAAAAATAAAATTTCTTTATCCTCCCCGGCATTTTCATTGGTATGGCGGATCAAATTGTAGTCATCTCCGGTATAAACGGCATAGGGAATGTGACTGTCGTCATAATACCAGGAATCCTCTATCTGGCTCCAGTCCAGAATCGCCTGGGAAAAGTCTCCCTCCCGAACCAAGCCTCTGTCCGGTACTTCCATTCGCAGATTTGTGGGGAAATCCGGCATAATCACAGAAATATCGTCCACCCCGCCAAAATACTTTCCGGTACGTTTTCCATAAGAACCTAAAAAGCCCTCCGGAAAGTCCCTCTGGCAGAAATTGTCTCTGTCTGTCAGGCTTTCATCAATGGAATATCCATAATCGGAGTTTAAACGCTCCACCAGCTTCTGGTAGCCCCAAAAGGCTCCCTCAGAAGTCCAGTGATGGTCTGTATGGAAAAACATTTCCTCATGGGAAAGACCTTCTCCGTGAAGAATTTCCCGCAAATCTATTACGGAAACCCCTTCCTCCCTCAGTCCGGCAACCACCTGATCCCCGCCGGGATTTACCTGATCCGGCACTCCAACCGGCAGCCCCGGCTCATACTTGCATACCTTTGAGGGCGCCAGGACACAGAGAAAGGGAATCCCCAGATCTTTACAATACCGGTTCAGTTCTGTCAAACTTTCTATGGTTTCTTCTATATGAAATTCATTACTGAGACGCTCTAAACAGCCGTTGTCCAGGCGTACCGTATCGTTGCAGGTACGCAGCCCGGCCAGACGTTTTATCAGACCGTTTCCCTCAATAAACCGGTAACGGCCTTTGATACTTTCCGAATAATAGGAATCCAGAACACCCGGAATCCCGGCCCAGGGCTTCTGGCTTTTTGCTTCTTCCTTTTCCATGGCATTTATGGCCCAGCCTGCGCCGGGTATGTTCCACACTGCCATAAATGCAATTCCAGCCAGAAACGCGGCCGTCAAACCCATACGGTTTATTTTCTCTAAAAGAGAATATCGTTTCATCTTTCCTCCCTGGCGGCAGCCGTTCAAAATGGCTAAAGCTCCCTGCCTTGTATATGAGCTCAGATGCTTTTTATCATAACATAGAATGATGTGGGTGTCAAAAGCCAGTTTTCCTACTGATTTTGACTAAAAATTAAAATAAATAAATGGATTATGGGCCCCCATCACCAGCTCAGAAACCGCCAGCAAAAATAAGAAAAACACCCCTCCATGGACCACCAGCCGGGCCAGTTCCCCTGCGAGTCCCGGGGGATTTTTTTCCCCTTGCGGAATGTTTTCCCCGTCCGCCCACTGAAGAAGGCGGCCCACAAGAGGCGTGCCGGCCAGCGCTGCGCCAAGGAAATACCACCGGTATTCCCACAGGTAATACAGAGTCCAGGATACTTTGGGAGCAGCTGAGGTCAGGCCCAGCATGGTCTTCAGGTAAAGAACTGCTTCCCCCAGGCTCTCCGACCGGAACAGCACCCATCCAAACATTACAAAAAGAAGAGTCAACAGCCGGTAAAGCCCCTGGACTTTATACTGTTTTGCCTTTTGGGGAAGTCCAAAAAGTTTCTCCAAAGTCAAAAGGACAAAGTAAAAAATCCCCCAGCAGACAAAGGTCCAGGCCGCGCCATGCCAGACTCCTGTTAAGAACCAAACCGCAAACAAGTTCCGCACCAGCTTCCATCTGGAATCCACCCTGGATCCCCCCAGAGGGATATACACATAATCCCGGAACCAGGAGCTAAGAGAAATATGCCAGCGCCTCCAAAAATCCGTTACAGAATCCGCCATATATGGGTAACAGAAATTTTCCGGAAAAGAAAATCCCAGCATCCGCCCCAGTCCAATGGCCATATCCGAGTAGGCTGAAAAATCAAAATAGATCTGAAAGGTATAGGAAACTGCCCCCAGCCAAGCGGCCCCCACAGTCAGCTCCCCGGCAGCAGGAAGGGTAAATATATAGTCTGCTATAACGGCCATAGTATTGGCGATCAGAACCTTTTTTATGAACCCGTACAGAAAACGATGCACCCCGGCCCGAAAGCCGGAAGCCCTAACCGGATGGTCTTTAATCTGGGCCGAAAAGGTCTCATACCGGACAATGGGCCCGGCAATAAGCTGGGGAAAAAATGCAATGTACAGGCCCACATTTAAGATGTTTTTCTGCACCTTCCCGTTTTTTCGGTACACGTCGATTACATAGGACATTGCCTGAAAGGTAAAGAAAGAAATCCCGATAGGCAGAGCAATGGCAGTAGGCGCAAGGACCTCTTTTCCTGCCAGGCGGTTGACATTTTCCACAAAAAAATTCATGTATTTGTAATATCCCAGAATTCCCAAATTGCAGAAGGTCATGAGAATCAGAACGATTCTGCCTCCATATTTGTTATCCCGAAACCTGTCTGCCGCCAGCCCAAATCCATAATTCATGGCAATGCATGCTGCCATAATCACTACAAATTCCGGCTCTCCCCATGCGTAAAATATCATGCTTACAGCCAAAAGCCAAAGGTTTTTTAAAACCTTTGGCAAAAGGAAGTATCCGGCCAGAGTTACCGGAAGAAATAACACTAAAAATGACATGCTGGAAAATAACACGTTGCTGCTCCTTATATTACGGATTCTGCATAGTTTACCGAAGCCATAGCGTCCTTGCAGTAGCAGTCTGCCCCGATGGTTTCTGCGTAATCTTTGGTTAAAACGGCTCCGCCTACCATTATTTTTACCCAGGGCGCTTTTTTCCGCAAAAGCCGGATGGTAGCTTCCATGCTGGGAACCGTGGTGGTCATCAGGGCGCTTAAGCCCACCATGGGAGCCTGCTCTGAAACCGCCCGGTCTGCAATGGTTTCCGGCGGCACATCCCGGCCCAAATCGATGACTTCATAGCTGTAGTTTTCCAGCAGCACCTTTACGATGTTTTTACCGATATCATGAATATCTCCCTGAACCGTAGCTAAAATAATCTTTCCCTTTTTCTCCTGGGTCTGTCCCAGCTTTTGCATTTGATCTTTAATCACCTCAAAGGCGGCTTTGGCCGCTTCTGCGCTCATTAAAAGCTGGGGCAGGAATATGGTTCCTTTCTCAAATCCCTGACCCACAAAGTCCAGGGCGGGAATCATGGTCTGGTTGATAATTTCCAGAGAATCCTGTTCTCCCAAAAGGGCCTTGGCAGATCTGGCGGCTCCCTCTTTAAATCCTTTTATAATGGCAGAAAAAAGTCGGGAAGAAGCGGTTTCCTTTTCTTCTTTCAGGGGAATTTCCTCTTTTTTTTGTCCACCGTAAACCCCGATATAGCCGCTGCACTGAGGATCCAGCCCTGTCAGAGCGCGGTAACTATAATAGGCCCGCATCATAGCTTCCGAGTTGGGATTTATAATGGCGGCATTGAGGCCGTTTTCAAGAGCCATGGTAAAAAATGCGGCATTAATAATCTCTCTCTGAGGCAGCCCAAAGGAGATATTGGACACGCCCAAAATGCTCTTTCCTCCCAACTCATCCCGGATTCTTCTTAAGGTTTCCAGAGTCGTGAGAGCTCCTTGACTGTCAGAGCTTACCGTCATACAGAGTCCGTCCACCAGGATATCCTTTGCCTTTATCCCGTACCGGGCCGCCCTGCTGTAAATCTTTTCTGCAATGCGGATTCTCCCTTCTGCAGTGTCGGGAATCCCGTCCTCGTCCAGACACAGGGCCACCACAGTACCGCCGTATTTTTTTACCAGAGGGAACACTGCCTCCATCACTTCATCCTTGCCGTTGACAGAATTGATCAGGGGCTTTCCGTTGTAAACCCGCATTCCCCGCTCCATAGCCTCTATATTAGAGGTGTCAATCTGAAGAGGCAGATCGGTAATGGTCTGAAGCTCTTTTATCACCTCTTCCATCATAGAAGGCTCGTCAATTTCCGGAAGTCCTACATTCACATCCAAAATGTGGGCTCCGTTATCCTGCTGAATGGCCGCCTCCCGAAGGATATGTTCCAAATCATGATCCCTTAAGGCCTGTTTAAATTTGGATTTACCCGTAGGATTAATCCGTTCTCCAATAATTACCGGATCCCGGTCAATGAGAACGGCCTTAGAGTAAGAAGAAATCACAGTCCGGCTCTGCTCTTTTGGCCACACAACCGGAAGATCCCGGCACAGATCCGCCGTCCTTTTTATGTGTTCCGGCGTGGTTCCGCAGCAGCCGCCTACGATCACGGCTCCCATGGAAGCAATCTCCTTCATCTCCCTGGCGAAGGCTTCACTGTCTATGTCGTATACAGTCTTTCCTTCCTGGCTCCTTGGAAGTCCCGCATTGGGGTTCACAATCACCGGAAGAGAAGTTGCTTTTAAGAGCTTTTCCACAACAGGCTTCATCTGAACCGGGCCTAATCCACAATTGACGCCGATTCCGTCCACTCTTAAGCCCTCCAGCAAGGCGGCCATAGACTCTACGGTTCCTCCCGTAAGCAGCTTTCCCTTTTCATCAAACACCATGGTGACAAATATGGGCAGATCACAGGCTTCTTTTACCCCCAGAACCGCCGCCTTTATCTCATAGCTGTCACTCATAGTCTCAATCAGGGCCAGATCCACCCCTTCTTTTACGCCGATTCCGGCTATATCCCGGTAGAGTCCCACTGCCGCCTCAAAATCCAGGTCTCCCAAAGGCTTTAACAGCTTTCCCGTAGGCCCCATGTCCAGGGCAATAAATGCTTCTTTTCCTGCCTGTCTCACCGCCTCTTTGGCGTTTGCCACAGCCGCCTTTATCACCGGCTCCAGCTCAAATTCCCCGCCGGGATGAAACTTTAACCCATTGGCTCCAAAGGTATTGGTATTAATAATATCCGCCCCGGCCTCCAGATAATTTCTGTGAAGCTCCACCAAAATTTCCGGGTGAAGGATGTTCCAGGTTTCCGGAAGTTCTCCTGCCCTTAATCCCCTGGCCTGAAGGATACTTCCGGTACCCCCGTCAAAAAAAAGGCGGCGTTTTTTCATCTCTTCTAATATCCTGTACATGGCTGTCTCTCCTCTTTCTTTGTTTCTTCCCGGCTCGCCGTCTGCCTGTTCTCCGGGTTAAATCACTCATGTGCCGAATATCAACGGTACAGCACACGCTCTAGCTTTCCCGCCGGTAAGCACAGTCTGTCTTCTCACAGGCTTCACAGCCCTTTACGTCGCACCGGTAAGCCTTTTTACTGATCCCCATTACCGCTGTCACAGATTTTACCGGCGTCATCAGCAGGCTGTCTGTCAACTTGATCCCGATCCGTTTTCCTGCCTCCAGGGCATCCAATAAATTTCTCTGATTTTCCAGAGGAAAATCCCCGTATCCGGGACTGAATCTGGGGCGCAGGTACAGCCCCCGGCTCTCATATTCTTCTTTCAATTCCTGGCAGGCACTGTCGCAAAAGGCCTCCAGCATGGCTGTAGCCGCGGCCTGCAAAACCACAGCCCGGCTTATTTCAAGCTTTTCATATTTCTGAATCAGCTTATCTGCCCCAGCCCCCAGTGTGGCTGCAAAAACCGCAATCTGGCTGCAATCTTTTAAATTTTTCCACAGATTCCTGCTGACGGTCTGAAAGCAGCCGCCGTCGATCTCATACTCCTCCCCCAGAGTCAGAGGCCAGACCTTTATAAGGCTCTTAGGAGAGGTTTCCCTTTCAAGTTCTTTTAAACATGATTCTGCCAGATCCTTTGTCCTTTCATCCGCTTCCATCCTGCCATAGCCCAGATATCGGAAAATTTCGTTTCTGCTGATTTCCACCTTGTTTTCCTCTTTTTCTGCTGTTTTATTCCTCAAACCTGCCCTCAGTGAACAAGAGCACATACGCCTTATCCACTGAGGCTATCGATCTGCCAGCGCTTCTACTACTGCCAGCGCGTCAATCCTATCCTACAATCTGGGACAGGCTTTCTTTGATCCGGACAGCCACGTCCGGCTTATTCATGGAATAGACATGGATATTGTTTACCCCGTTGGCTATCAGGTCAATAATCTGCTCCGTAGCATAGGCAATTCCCGCCTGCTTCATAGCCGCCGGATTGTCTCCAAACCGGTCTACTATAGCCTTAAATCTGGAAGGGAGATAGGTTCCGGACATTTTACAGATCCGATTAATCTGCTTTACATTGGTTACAGGCATGATTCCGGCAATAACCGGCACTGTAATGCCCTTTTCCCGGATTCGGTAGAGATAGTTATATAAAATGTTATTGTCAAAGAACATCTGGGTCGTGACAAAGTCGCAGCCTGCTTCCACCTTTTCTTTCAGGTAGAGGATGTCCTGGGTCTTGTTGACCGACTCTACGTGCCCCTCCGGGTAGCAGGCCGCCCCGATGCAGAAATCTCCGGACTGTTTTATATCATAAATCAGCTGGGACGCATACTGGTAGTCATGGGCAACTGGGCCTCCCTCCGGGATATCTCCTCTTAATGCCAGAACATTTTCAATCTGGTTTTCCTTTAATTCCGCCAGAATTTCTTTTACCCGCTGCCGGGTGGAAGAAACGCAGGTCAGGTGGGCCAGAGGCGTCACTCTGGCTGCTTTTTGAATCGTTGAGGCGATCTGCACCGTATACTGGCTGGTTCCCCCTCCGGCTCCATATGTAACGCTCATAAAAGCAGGATCGATTCCTGCAATCTCCAAAGCCGCTGCCTCTACGGACTTATAATTGTCCGCCGTCTTAGGCGGAAATACTTCAAAAGACAGAGTAGGCTTTCCCTCTGCCAGAATATCACGGATTTTCATGTGTACCTCTCCTTTTTGCTGCCATAAACGAAAGCCTGCCCTGTCTCCCGGACAAAGCAGGCATTTTCCATGGAATTACTATAGCACAACCTTTTTTAAATTTCAATCGGCGATTTGGTACAGGGCTGTGTATTTCTCCTTTAAATAGTCGATATAATACCTGGGATTAAAGTCCTCACCGGTCATATCCTTTAAGATCTGGCGGCTGGTTTTCATCTTGCCGTACTGGTGGATGTTCTCCCGCAAATATTCCCGGATCACCTCCACCTTTCCCTGACGAAGCAGGCCTTCAAAATCTAAAACCTTTTTCATATGGCAGTAAATCTGAGCCCCAAAAGCGCTCCCTAATGCATAGGATGGGAAGTAGCCAAAGGAACCCTGAGACCAATGAATATCCTGAAGAACTCCCTCCTTATCTGTCTTTGGGCGGACTCCTAAGTATTCCTCATATTTGTCCGCCCAAATCCGGGGCAGTTCCTCTACATCCAGGTTCTCCTCTATCAGCGCTTTTTCAATCTCATAGCGAATCAGGACATGAAGGCTGTAGGTCAGCTCGTCCGCTTCGGTGCGGATCAGATCCGGGTGAACCTTATTAATGGCTTTTACGAAGTCATCCAGGCTGATTTTCTCAAAAGGATCCGGAAAAATTTCCTGAACTTTTCCATAGATGGGAATCCAAAAGTCCCTGCTTCTGCCGATAATATTTTCAAAGAACCGGGACTGGGATTCATGCATCCCCATAGAAGCTCCCTGCCCTGCCAAGGTCTGGGTCAGATCATCCCGAATCCCCATCTCATAGATACCGTGGCCTGCCTCGTGAATAACGGAAAACAGGGAACTGTCTACGCGATTGCTGTAGTGGGTGGTAATCCGCACGTCCTTATTGTGGAGATTGGTGGTAAAGGGATGGGCGCTGACTGAAAATACACCTTTCTCAAAATCAAAGCCCACATATTCTGCAAGAAATCTGCCAAGCTTTTCCTGTTTTTCTTCCGGAAAATCCCCGGTGAGAAACCCATCTTCAATGGAAACTTTGCTTTCCATGATTTTCTTTAAAAGAGGCGCCAGCTCTTCCTTTATCATTCCAAAAAACCGATCCAGCTCTTTCATAGAAAAGCCCTTCTCATAGTCCTCCAAAAGGGCATCGTATTTCTTCTGCCCCTCTTTTGCCCGGTATCCGGCAAATTTTTTCTGATAATCTACCACTTTTTTAAGAGTCCCGGCAAAACTGTTAAAGTCGTCCTCCTCTTTTGCCTTCTCCCAGAGCCGTACAGACTCAGAAGAAATCCTGGCAAACTCCTGGTATTCTTCCTTTGGAATACAGTCCATCTGTTTTATCTGATCTTCCAGCTCTTTTACCTGAGCCAGCTCTGTCTCACTTAACCCTTCCGGGTTTTCCAGACACGCTTTCATCAAGGCTTTGGTTTCTTCCCCGGTTATCGCCTGAAAATATTCTCCCGACAGAATCTCAATCACTCTGGAAGTATTAGGGCCTGCCGCCCCAGGCGCCAACGTAGCGTCATCCCACTCAAAGAGTACCAATGCTGTCTGTATCGCCATAGCCCTATCCAGATAAGGTTTTAATTGTTTAAAACTGTCATTCATTTTTCCTAATCTCCTTTCAGCTGTACCGGCACGGGCCGCCTGCGCGTCGCCTTCCAGTGTGCTGTCTCCATACTCGAAAAGGGACACTCAATACTGAGTGTCCCCGAAATTCATTCATCTCATACAAACAGGTCATTCATCTTCACATATCCTTCTGTAGAAGGAAGGGTAATATATACCGGCTGTCCCGGATTCTTAAATACCATGTTCATATCCATAGTCATATTTAAGGTCATTCCCATCATTTCCATGGTCATATCCATAGAAACGCTTTCCTCATTCACATAGCCGTCTTTATTGATGTGGATGGTTCCGCTTGCACGGTTCACCTGATACTGATATCCCAGGGTGGAATAATCCATTCCCATAAGAGCCATAACTTCATTCACTGCCTTGTTCAGTTCCGCAACATCCATATCGTAGGTAACCGTCTTGGCATCGCCGTTGTGATACATCTTCAAATTGGTCATCCCATACATCTGATTGGAAGCCAGCTGAAGATTGGAGGTAAGGGACTTGCTCTCTTCCATCATCTCGTCCATGTCCATGGGCATTGCCATCTTTAAATCATCCATTGCCATGTACATATAGCCGTCCTTATAGAACATGGTCATAGTCACAGACTCTCCTTCAGCGGCCATTGCCATGTCACAAAGGAAGAGCAGGTTTCCGGATTTTGCGCCCTTCATCTGCATATCCATATCTAACAGCATCTTAAGGGATTCTCCGTCCATAGTCATGGTCATGACTGCGTCAACATCTGCATCAAAATCGTCCAGGTTGTCTGCCTTCTGTGTAGCAGCCAGATAAATAGCTCCTATCTCATCTGCGCTTGCCTTCAGATCCAACTGCTGGGGATTACCGCCCCAGGTCCACTCACCTTTGTCGTTGACAATCCAGCCGTCTACCACACTGTCTAAGTCCAGAAGTCCGTTCTCATTAAAGTGATAGCACTCAGCCAGGCCATCTTCGTTGCTGTCAATCCACTGCCAGGTGTCCGTCGCATAGCTGCCGTCATCCTGCTGGTATTTCCAGGTTACATCTGCCTTTTCCCACTGGCCTGCCAATGCGGGAAAAGCCATGGACAATACCATAGGCACTACCAATACGCCAAACTTCTTCCAACTTTTCATCGTTTTTCCCCTTTCTTTCCATAAAAAATTCTTTTTTCTTAATTATTGTAGCGCAATTCCCTCCATATTACAAGATTAATCGAAAAAAGAAATGCAAAAAATGCTAACCGTTCTAAACGGTTACAGCAGGGGGCTGATGCAGATAAAACTTCGGGATCTCTCCCGCTTTGTATCCGCATCAGCCCCTGCTGTTTCCATGTTTCCTGCATCAGAAATATTTCTTATTACCCCAGAGGTTACTCCTCTTAAGCTCCAGATACTCATTATAGGCTTTCTCCAAAATCTGCTTTTCATTGGAAAATTTCAACAGATGGTAGGCCTCATAAAATTTATAATATCCGGAATCAATGAAATATTCCTCCCGCTGTGGTTTGCTGTAATAGCTGTCCGCCATCATCAAATACCAGTGCACGTCTTTCTCCACCACATCCTGGGGGGTATTAAACGAATATTGGCTTTTCCCGATATATTTAATAATGGAAGCGCTGACGCCTGTCTCCTCTTTCACCTCACGGAGCGCCGTCTCTTTAAATTCTTCTCCCTGCTCTACAGTTCCCTTGGGAAGGACCCAGCCCTCGTACTTATTCTTATAATTTTTGTACAGGACGAGTATCTTACCTCGAAATATAACCACACCGCCGCAGCTAGTTGCTTCTATCATCGCAATCCCTCCTGGTCGCTGGTGTGTCTCTTTACCTGTTTTTTAGTATAACTCTTTTTCAGGTGTATTGCAAGGGGGTATCTGAAAACGGCTGATACATCGACATGCCCGCTGTAACAGATTATACCTTAATATCCAAAGATGGCCCCGGCTTTAATGAAAATTCGCTGCTGCCTTTTACAATGCGTTTTTCTACATCTTCGCGGGTAATGCCGCGTACAATGCTTGTATCAAATGGCTGTCCGGGCTGCCAGCCGGGGGATGCTTCTCTTACCGCTTCGTAAAAGGCCTTTGTGTACATCCGCTCATATTGTCCAAGCGTCCATGTGCCGCTTAGTCTGTCTGATTTGTTAACGCTTAACTGATAGCGCGTAAAAACCTCAGTACGTTTTGTTGTATCCCCATTGTCGATTCCTTTTTCTTGTATGAAATGGCGCTTTGTTTCATCAAACATATCCTGCCGCGCAGTTTCGGAAACATCTATTATTTTATGGAATTCAGACGGGTCTTTCCCTGTAATGTCCATTCCCGCTACACCATAGCAATTTACCAGATCGCCGTCCTCATCAAAAAGTCCCATATAATTGCGGATAAATGTTTCTTCATCTGCCTCAAATGGATTTTTCAGTTTAAAATCAAGGTCGTCATACTTTTGCCCAAGGATTTGTTTCAGCATTTTCAGGCTTTGCAAATCCTGTTCAGCCTTTGCTTCTGCAGCAGACTTCGTTTTTTCTCCGCCTGGATGTCCTTCGTCATACATTGCTTTCGCACGTTTGTATCGCGGGCTGTTTGTGTTAATTGCGCCTGTGTAAGGTTTATAGCCTACAGTCATTGCCATAACGTAATCCTCCTTGAAAATATATTCCTTTTGACGGTGCGCTTTATTATTATATCGACAATTTAGCAGAATTTTTTAAGCTTTGCCGCAATTTCCGCTTAATTTCCACTTTGGGCCTGCTTCACAAAATAGGCGTCAAACACAGCCCTGGCGATGGGAGCTGCTTCCCGGCCGCCGCTGCCTCCTTCCTCCATCACCACGGAAATGGCGATCTGAGGATTTTCTACCGGCGCAAAACCGGTAAACCAGGCATGGCTTTCCCTTCCGGTTTCAAACTCAGCGGAGCCGGTCTTTCCTGCCGCCCTGTATGCCTCTGTCCTGAGGGCCAAGCCGGTTCCCTCCGTCACCACCAGCTCCATCATCCCGGCCAGAGTTCCCGCCTCTTTGGCGCTCATAAGGCTTCCCCAGGACTCCGGCAGAAATTTCTGTCCCATCTCCCCATTGGCATTTACCACATAGTCGATAAAATAAGGCTTCATAAGGTTTCCCCCGTTGGCGATTGCAGCGGTAAGCATCAGGTTGTGGACAGGGGTTATCTGGGTTCCTCCCTGGCCGATGGAGGTCTGAAGCACCTCCCAGTCAGAGGCCCCGTCCCCCAGAGCAAAAGTACTTTTGCTGTAAGGAACAGACAGAGGAAGCTCCTGATTAAACAGCATATCTTCCGCCAGATTTTTCATTCTGCCATGGTTTAGGTTAAGGCCCATGCTGGCAAACGCCCCGTTGCAGGAATTGGCAAAGGCCTGCTCCAGGTTCTGACTTCCGTGAGCTGTAGAGTGATAGCAGCGTATGGTGTATTCTGCATATTGGTATATCCCATTACAGTCAAAATGAAAATTTTGGTAATCCTCCGGGTTCTCTCTCATATATTCCAGAAGTACCAGGGTTTTAAACGTGGATCCCGGCGGGTAAACTCCCTGGGCGGCACGGTTTAATAAAAGTCCTTCCCCTATGTCTCCGGATACCAGACTGTCCCACAGAGTATTGATTTGGTTGGTATCAAATTCCGGTTTGGAAACCATGGCCAGGATTTTTCCTGTATCGACCTCCATCACTACAACCGCCCCTTTTCTGTCTCCAAGGGCGTCATAGGCAGTCTGCTGCAATTCCACATCCAGGGTGGTAACCACATCATCCCCCGGATCCTTCTCATCCATCAGCTCTCTAAGCACCTTCTCCGCCAGATTGTCATGGGAGGAAAGAAGGTAGAAATTGGCCAGATCCTCCACTCCCGTCTTTCCTCTGGTGGACCAGCCCACTGCGTGGCAAAACAAAGGACCATAAGGGTAGACGCGCCTTTCCTCTCCGTCCTCTCCCACCAATGTCTGGGCCAGGATTCTTCCATCATTGCTTAAGATTTCTCCCCGGATCACCTTATCAGATAAATGCTCCAGCCTGGCATTGTAAGAATTATTAAGGGCATTTTCGCTTTGCGCCTCTATAAACCAGACCAGATACCCTGTAAGCAGCACAAATACCGCTGAGATCAGATACGTCAAGATCAAAATATTTCCATTGGAACCCGGAGAGCCAGAATTACGCTTCATCTTCTTCCTCCTCATTCTGCTTTAAAATATAAAGCCCCTGAACAATCTGGAACAGAAAAAATGTGCTGAAAACAGAGCTCCCCCCATAACTGACAAAAGGCAGGGTCACGCCGGTGGAGGGAATAAATTTTACTACTCCCCCTACATTTAAAAATACCTGGACAATATATACCATACCCAGCCCAAAAGCAATTAATTTATAAAAAGCCGCCCTCATCCTGGCTGCTATCATCATAAACTGGATAAAGCATCCCAGACAGATTAGCAGAACGCAGATTGCAAAAATCCCTCCCATTTCTTCAAAAATTGCCGCAAAAATGAAATCCTTTTCCACGACAGGGATCTTATAAGGCATTCCCTGAAAAAGGCCGCTTCCAAACCATCCTCCTGTGCCGATAGCAAAGAGGGACTGGGTAATCTGGTAGCCCCGGTTGTCAATATCCGCCCAGGGATTGGCCCAGGCCTCCACCCGGATCCGGACATGGGAAAACAGATGGTAGGCCGCCGCTGCCGCCGCACTTCCGCTTAAGATTCCCGCTCCCAGATAAATCCAGCTGGAGGTGGCCACAAACAGCATAAATACATAAGTTATAAAGAAAATCAGGGCTCCGCCCAGGTCCTTAGACATCACCAGTACCAGCACATGGGCCGCTGCTGCCGCCGTAGTAATACACACAGTGGGAAAGCTGGTAGAATGGTAAAACATGGCTGCCGTAAAAAATACAAAGGTAATCTTTACAAATTCGGAGGGCTGAAAGGATGCTCCTCCCAGAGTCAGGGAAAGCTGAGCTCCGTAGCTGGTATTTCCCTTTATCCACACTGCCGCCAGCAAAACCAGGCCTCCTATTCCATACACCCAGGGAATCTTGGAGAGCTGCCACATCCTGTCTATAATAAAGGGGATTAAAAGACTTACAGCCGCCGCTAAGACCGCTGCGATAAACTGCTTTCCCGCCAGGGTCTGCCCCTTTTGTATGGACAAACGGGTCTGGATAATAAATCCCACGCATAAAAGCATGGCGGTATTATTAACCAAAAGTCTGGATACATTGCGGTACAGCAAGCGGAATCCACCGATATAGCCGGCAAAGAACACTACCTGGGCCAGATAGAAGCCGATGACTGCTTCCTCCTGGCTTTTCAGGTAAATTACCAGAAAAGCCAGGAGATGGATTAAAAACATGGCCTGGTTTTGACGGCCGCAGACCGCCTTTTTATCCTCCGGGTCCTGATACGAGAAGAACCGGAAGTTAAAATATGTGTAAAAGGCCATTAAAAGAATCATAAGATATTTGGAAATCTCAATAATCAGGGTTGTCATTCTATTTTCCTATTCCACTCCCCGGCGAAAATGCCCTCTGGTAAAGTCTTTCAGTGGAACAGGTAAAACCTCCTTCTCTTTTCCTTCCTCAAGAAAGGCCTTCAGGATCCTTATGGTTTCTTCTTCTGTCTCAGTGGTAAATTTCATCCGAAGCCCGTCCGGTTTCAGGGCCCGTATCTGGTCTTTACAGCCAAAAAGGGCTAAGGGACTTGGGTTATAGATGGTATTATAGCAGAACCGGCAATGGGTTTTCACCGGAAGCAGTTTGCCGGTCCGATCTTTTAAATTTATAGTTTCCCGGCGTTTGTCACAGCCTGATGTGGTTTTTTTGATACACTGGGCGGAAACCATCATAGGAAGGCGGCCGTAAACCACCAGATCAGAAGGCGGGTCTGTCCTTCCGGTTTCTTTCATCTCTCTGCTGTTCAGCTCCAGAGGAAGGGTAACCCGCTCCGCTCCCATGGCTTTCATAGCCAAAGCGGCCTCCCGGTTCCAGGTATACATAGTATCGTCAAAAACCATAGGGCAGGTGATATCCATTTCTTTTAACCACTCTGTCTCTTCCATAGCCCGGACTATGACGCCGTCAAAACCGGCTGATTTTAATTTATCCAGGTTATGGCCTAAATACTCCCTGGCCTCTGTCCGAAAAATATGGGGCAAGATCAACTGGCAGGAAATCTCCTTATTGTGAACCCGTTGCACCCATTCCGGCCACTGTTCTGCCGGAAAACCGGCGCTGTCTATGGCAACCTCGTCAATCCGGACCCTGTTTTCTTCCAGCTTTGGCCAGGAGAGGACAGCCGCCAGCTGAGATGGCTCTTCAAAGGACAGCCGGAAGGCCGGATCCGTCCGCCGTCCGGTTTCTTCTTCCAGCGGTATTGCAGAGCTGGCTGGCTGGGTTACCTGGCCGGACTGCCCAGTTGCAGGGCTGACTGTCTGGATTTCCCCGCCGGACTGGGGGACTGCAGTTCGACGGTAAGGCACTAAAACTGCTTTTTCAAGGGTCTCCAGGCCATCCCGGCGAAGTTCATTTAAGGCCTGAACAGGCAGAAACAGCTCCCCGGCAATCCTGACATCTAAACGGGAAATGGTAAAGGGGGTTCCCCCGGTTTTTCTTATCTGCTTTGCTACTTTTTCCTCTGTAATTGGCTGATTTTGGGCCTTTTGAGACATCTGTCCTGTCACCGTAACAGTAATCGGATCAAGCCCCGGAGGTTCCAGGCTTAGGGACAGGCTTAAAGGCCGTCCTTCCTCCAGAACCACGGAACCAACAACCGGCTCCTGTACCGCCGCGTTTACATATTCTCTGTCTAACCGGTCAAAAAGCTCCTGGTTTCCCTCCCGGAAGGAAGGCTTTTCCTTTAATGCCACCATATGGCGGCCATTGTGATTCTCGTAATACCCCTGAGAAAAACCACCTCTGTCAAACAGATCCAGCAAAAGCTTTTTATCTTCCGGATCCACCTGGAATCCTTCTCTGCCCCGGCTTTTGTACATATCCACGTATTTCCGGTAAATACTTACCACCCCGGCCGTGTATCTTGGGCTTTTCATCCGTCCCTCTATCTTCATGGAATAGACTCCGGCTTCTATCATATCCGGAATTAAGTCCAATGTACACAGATCTTTCAGATTCAGTACATAAGACTCCTTCCCTTTATAAAACGATTTTCCGTCCCTTTTTACGTCATAAGGAAGGCGGCAGGGCTGGGCGCACCTTCCCCGGTTGCCGCTGCGCCCGCCAATAAGGCTGCTCATTAAACACTGGCCGGAATAGCAGTAGCACAGGGCGCCATGAACAAAACTTTCGATTTCTATTGGAACCTGGCGATGAATCTCTCGTATTTCCTCTAAAGACAGCTCTCTGGCCGTTACCACCCTTTGAGCCCCTAAATTTTTTAAAACCTTAGCGCCGTAAACACCAGTAACCGTCATCTGGGTGCTGGCGTGAATGGGCAGATCGGGAAACCATTCCCGTATTTTCATAAAAGCTCCCAGATCCTGGACAATCACTCCGTCCACTCCCTGCTCATAATAGGGAAGCAGATAGTCATACAACTCGCCCAGTTCTTTCTCTTTAAACAGGGTGTTGACCGTCATATAAAGGCGGCGTCCATGAATGTGAACGTAATCGATGGCCTCCAGCAGCTTATCCTTGTCCGGGTTATCCGCATAAGCCCTGGCCCCGAACCGGCTGCCTCCCATATAAACCGCATCCGCACCGGCTGCCACGGCAGCTTTCATACTCTCAAAGCTCCCGGCCGGAGCTAAAAGCTCTACGCTCTTTTCCCTTACCACTGCCATTCTCCTTTCCGGTGTGATAAAACAGGGGGCCTACCTTTCCAGCGCCCCCTGAACTGTTACGTATTTCTACCTCTTACCTTTTCTGTTGCCGTGTCCGCCCTTCTGAGAAGGCGGAATCTGGGAAACAGACGGTGTAAATTCAGCATTTTTTGCCGCCTCTGAAGCTGCCATTACCGCAGCGGCCTTTTCTTCGCTTTCTTTTGCCGCCGCTGCCAGCTCCTCACTGACTTTTACCCTGGACAGCGCCTTTTTAAGCTCCGCCTCCTGCCCCATCTGTTTTCTCTGGAAATCATCCAGGCTTCTGAGAGCTGCCTCCAGCTTCATCTGGGTGCTGACCAGCTCATGCTTCAGGCTGTATATCTCCCGTTCCATGTCAACTTTTTGAGTCTCCATGGCATTAAGCTTGTCCATGGCTTTAAAATAATCGTCTGCTATGTTCAGCTCCACCATAACATTTCGATAGTCGTCGCTCTGCTTGGTAAAGCCGGGCTGAGACTTTAACTGGTCAATCTTTTCGTTGATATATGCGGCAACCTTTTGAAAGTAGCTCTTTTCTTCCACACCAGCCAGAGTGTATACATTGCCGTCTATTAATACTTCTGCATAATTTTTCGAATCCATAAGGGTTGTTCTCCTGTTTGGTTACTATAGAGGTCCGCCGCCGGCAGGCGGCATGCATTCAGGTATGCCCCATGCGCCAAACTTTCATGTGCGGTGTTTGTCCGCCGCCGGGCGCATGCAGGTTTGGACAGGCAAATTTGCCATAGCCCTCTATCCATATAGTATAACACACTCCCACTGTCAAGAAAAGTTACATTTTAATTGTTTAACTGTTTTCTTCTCTGCTGATGCCAAGGTGCCGGTAGGCATGCTCCGTTGCCAGCCTTCCCCTGGGGGTACGATTAATCAACCCGTTCATCAAAAGGTATGGCTCATATACATCTTCCAGAGTCCCCGAATCTTCCCCCAGGGCCGCCGCCAGAGTGTCTAAGCCCACAGGGCCGCCGCCAAATTTTTCAATGATCATCAGTAAAATATTCCGGTCGTTCTGATCCAGTCCCAGCTTATCCACATCCAGAATGTCCAGTGCAAAATCCGCCACTTCCCTGGTAATCCGTCCGTCATACTTTACCTGGGCAAAATCCCTGACTCTCTTTAACAGACGGTTGGCAAGCCGGGGGGTTCCTCTGGATCTTTTGGCGATCTCCGCCGCCCCGTCCGCGTCAATCTCCACTCCTAAAGCCATGGAGGATCGAAGCACAATCGTTGTAAGCTCTCCCGGGGTATAAAACTCCAGCTTCTGGACCACGCCAAACCGATCCCGCAGAGGAGCAGTCAAAAGACCGGCTCTGGTGGTAGCGCCTACCAGAGTAAATCTCGGCAGATCCAGGCGAATAGATCTGGCGGAGGAATCCTTTCCCAGCATAATATCTATGGCGTAATCCTCCATAGCCGGATAAAGCACCTCCTCCACCTGGCGGTTAAGCCGGTGAATCTCATCTACAAAAAGAACGTCCCCCTCCTGGAGATTATTTAAAATCGCCGCCATCTCCCCTGGTTTTTCAATGGCAGGTCCGGATGTAACCTTCATATTGGTTCCCATTTCTTTGGCGATAATCCCTGCCAGGGTAGTTTTTCCCAAACCGGGAGGGCCGTAAAACAGCACATGATCCAGAGCTTCATTTCTGGATTTAGCGGCATCAATATAGATTTTTAAATTGGTCTTAATCTTTTCCTGGCCAATATACTCACAAAGAAGCTGAGGCCTCAGGCTGGTCTCAATTTTCTTGTCCTCTTCGGTTATCTCGGTGGTAATAATTCTCCTGTCCATGGATCCTCACCTCTATAAAAATGATGTTGGGGTCAAAAGGTATTTTACAAAAATGACAGGTGGCGCAGGGAGGCTTTCAGTACATCCTCTGCCGTCATTTCCTCTGTTATTTCTGCCTTCCTCACCGCTCTGGCCGCCTCCATATTGGAATAACCCAGAGCCACCAGGGCGCTGATGGCCTCCCGGGCCGCATCTCCATGAGAGTCTGCGGCGGCCTGATTTCCGGAATCTTCCAAAAATCCCCCGTCTCCTGCCGGAGAAAACAAATCCTCTGAGGAAATTTTGTCTTTTAAATCCAGAATTACCCGCTGGGCAGTCTTTGTCCCAATGCCAGGGGCTCTGGAGATGGCCTTGGCATCCCCGGAAATAATGGCAAGCCGCAGATCGTCCGGCCTTAAAGCAGACAGAATCCCCAAAGCTCCCTTGGGGCCCACTCCATTCACTCCTAAAAGCTGCTTAAACATTTCCCTGTCCTGGCGATTCAAAAAGCCATAAAGACTCATGGCGTCCTCCCGGACCTGAAAATAAGTATAAACTTTTACTGTCTCCCCTATCCCGGGCAGTTCATCCAGCAGAGATAAGGGCACCCGGATACCGAATCCAACATTTCCGGCCTCTATTACAATCAAGTCCCCGTCAATCTCCATCAACGGGCCTTTAATATAAGAAATCATAGCTTCTCCTTTTGTAATCTTTTAAGTCTCATCATATCATAGACAAGTTTTCAATGCAACCTCAATCGAACAAATATTCTCTTCTCATTGACTTTCTCTTTTCTGTTCCGTATAATTGCTGATATAGAATCCATTGCCTCAGGAGGATTTCATACTTATGATTACCATTCGCCATACCATAGATTTTCCCGCCGCCTATCCTCTTAACCGGATTGGCCCCTTGCCGGATCTGCTGTTTTTTGATATCGAAACTACCGGTTTTTCCGGCGAAACTTCATCCCTTTATCTGATTGGCTGCGCTTGTTACAGAGAAAATCACTGGCAGCTTTATCAGTGGTTTGCCGACACCGAAGAAGCGGAGCCGGAACTTCTTCACGCCTTTTTCTCCTTCCTGGGGAACTTTTCTATCCTGGTTCATTTTAATGGGGACAGCTTTGACATTCCCTATCTGATAAAGCGCTGCCGCCATTATGGCCTGCCTTATGATTTTTCCGGTGTCACAAGCCTGGATATTTACCGTAAAATCAAGCCATACAAAGAACTTTTAGGGTTAGAAAGCTTAAAGCAAAAAGCCATTGAACAATTTCTGGGAATCTTTCGCACAGATCCCTACTCCGGCGGCCAGCTTATCAAGGTATACCAGGACTACCTGACTACCGGTGAGGATTTTCTTTACAATATGCTGATTCTCCACAACAAAGAGGATTTGGAGGGGATGCCCCTGATTCTTCCTATTCTAAATTACTGCGATATGCTGGAAGGCCGCTTTTCCTTTGCGGGACAAAGCAGCCACACGATTCACGATATTTTCGGATCGCCGGAAACCTGTCTGGAGCTCACTTATGAAAGTCCCTGTTCTGTCCCGGCGCCCTGGTCCGTCTCTGACGGGACATTTACCCTGTCCTGTGACGGAAACCGCCTGGTATGCAGCATTTCTCTCACAGAGGGGGAGCTGAAATATTTTTATCCGGATTATAAGGATTATTATTATCTTCCCCAGGAGGATACTGCTGTCCATAAAAGCCTGGGAGAATTTGTAGATCGCTCCGCCAGGAAAAAGGCTACCGCTGCAACCTGTTATACCAAAACCTTCGGCCTTTTTCTTCCCCAGCCCCGGCCCATGTGGACCCCGGTGTTTAAAAAAGCCTATAAGGAAAAGCAGACTTATGTCCGGTACTCTCCGGAGCTTTTTCACAGCCCTGACAATGCCAATCTTTATTTACGCAGCGTTTTAAAGCTTTTATGTCCCAAAATCCCGTTGGATCAATAATCTCCTTTTTTCAGCAGCTTACGGATGTAAGAAAAGGTTTTTTTCTCCCCCTTTTGTTTCAGCATCCAGAGGAGTTTCTCTAAAAGTGCTCTGGTCTCCGGGTGAATGGTAATATACTGCCTGGTTCTCTCATAATATTCCCAGGCTGCTCCGTCGTAATAGTCTCTGCCCTTATAGACCTTGCAGGCCGCTATTCTGTCCATTACCATCTCAATTACATATTTTAAAGGCATTTTATTACCAATCAGCCCTTCTTCTTTATTTTTGGATACGTCAATCCAATATTCAAAGTGGTGCTTATTCCGTCCTTTGTGGTGAAGCCAGGCTTTGGAGAAGCCTAACAGCTCCCGCTCCGCCGCGTTGGGGCTTCGATTCCCCTGATAGTACCGGACTCCGGTCCAGAATTCTTCCAGACTGTATTTAGACAAATCATGAAGTAAACCCTGCCGGTACAACCCTACCATAAAGCAGTGTTTCATAACTAAGAGCTTATGCTCTGTAATCGTGCAGAAATGCCTGCCTATATTTCTGAATTCCATGCACTTTCCTCCCTTCAGTTGTACCTGGTTTTGTTCTTTTTACCAGTATAACAGTTTTTCTCCAAAATGCAATTCCCTGTAACAGTTCAGACGGCGGGGAATTTGAGATGAAGTTTTACGTCAAGCCCGCTTGTAAGTAAAACTTCATCTCAAATTCCGCATCGGATGGACATCCGACGCTTCTTGTCCGACGCAGTCGGGCAAGAAGACGCCCGTCTGAACTGTTACGTAGAATTTGATCTGTGCCACGATGGCACAAGGCAAAATTGGGACGGGAGGAACAGTAGCAGCCTCCACGGATTTCCAAAAATTGACACCAAAACCATTTGACACCTGATTAAAACTGTGATATTCTTAGGACATCCGCAAAATAACTTGCGGGGTAATTTTTCTTATTTTTTTGGAGGTATCATAATGAAAGGTACAGTTAAGTGGTTCAATAATCAGAAGGGCTACGGATTCATTTCCGATGAGCAGGGTAACGATGTATTCGTACACTACTCCGGATTAAACATGGAAGGCTTCAAGTCTTTAGACGAGGGCGCTGAGGTTGAATTCGACGTAGTTAACGGTGCAAAGGGACCCCAGGCAACTAACGTTACCAAATTATAATCATCTAGTCAGCAGTGTACCTTTTTCAATCATATAGATCATGTTTATGTAATTGAAATAAAGTTATATTGGATTCAATGATTACAAATAAGAACCGGTATCATAGATACCGGTTCTTTTTGGTACACAGGCCCCGAAAAGAATGTTGCAGTCCATACCTTAACGAGCCCCGCGGCTCATAAGCTCTCTCAACTCCTCTACAGAAAATCCATAGCGGCGGCTGCAGAAATGGCAATTCACCTCAATCTCTTTTCCCTCGTCAATCATTTCCTGAAGCTCTTTTTTTCCAATGCTTACAAGGGCCTTTTCCACCCGCTCTTTGGTACAGTTGCAGTAAAATTTTGTTTCCACAGTCTCATTAATCTCTAATCCAAAGTCTCCCAGAATATGCTCCAAAATCTTCTCCGGAGAGTTTCCTTCATCCAGCAATGCCGTGATGGAAATGATTTCTCCTAAACGTCCCTCTAATTTGTCGATAATCTGGTCTGATGCCCCGGGCATAAGCTGTATCATAAAGCCTCCGGCCTGACGGACTGTATTGTCCTTATTCATCAAAACTCCCAGGGCGATGGAGGACGGCGTCTGCTCAGAGGTTGCATAGTAATAGGTTAAATCCTCAGCAATCTCTCCGCTAACTAAAATCGTCTGGCCCACATAAGGCTCTTTCAAACCGATATCTTTAATCACGCTTAATACTCCCACTCCCAAAGCTCCTCCTACATCCAGCTTTCCCCTGGCATTGGGAGGCAGCATGACAGCAGGGTTATAAGCATAGCCTTTTACGTTTCCATGGGAATCGGCAGTAACGGTCAGCCCTTCAATGGGGCCGTCCCCCTGGATCTTTAAGGTCAGAAGATCCTCCTCCCCCTTCATGGTTATCCCCATCATTCCCCCTGCTGTAAGAAGGCGGCCCAGGGCGGCTGTTGCCACCGGGCTGGTATTGTGGGCCTGGCGGGCATGCTCTACCAGTTCTCTTGTGGTTGCGGCAAAGGCGCGAATCTCTCCCCCGGCCGCAGTTGCACGAATGATATAATCAGACATTTTTATTCCTCTCTTTGTTGGTTTTTCATTGATTATGTTGTATTTCTAACAAAATAAGGCTATTTCTTGCCCTGCTCCCGGGCGACAATGTAGATTCTTTCGCTGTCTTGTTTAGGCGGCTCTTTGGTAAAAGCATCGTAGCAGGCCTCAAAAACCAGGCCCCCTTCCTTCAGAGCCTTTTTAATTTCTTCCAGTGAATAGGCCCGCTGATAATGGGTTTCTTCAAATTTTTGAAACAGGGATTCCGGCTTATTCTCCTTTCGGATAAATAAAGTCAAATCATATTCATTAATCCGGGTTTCCTCATCAAAATAGTTTTCCCAGATAAAGCTGCCTTCTTCCCGGTTTTCCGCTATGGTGGATTCCCCCAGCAGCTCCCGGTATTTATATTCTGTATTGAAATCAAAAATAAATACGCCTCCCGGATCCAGGTAATTATTCACCAGCGAAAAGACCCGAACCAAGTCTTCATAATCCAGAATATAATTTATGGAATCGCAGATGCTGACTACAGCCGCCACAGTGCCGTACAGTTCAAACTCCCGCATATCCTGAAGCAGATAGAGAATGTCCCTTCCGTTTGCAATCCTTTTCTCCATAGCAATTTCCAGCATATCCGCCGCATTATCCACGCCAATCATGTCGTAGCCTTCTGCTGCCAGAAGTTCCGTCAGGCTTCCGGTGCCGCATCCCAGATCCAAAACCAGGCCATTCCCAACCCCTCTCTCTTTTAAAAGGGTTGTAAGATAGGCACACCATTCTTCATAGGGGATATTATCCATGAATAAATCGTAAACTGCCGCAAAGCTTGTGTAAGCATCCATTTTATCCTCCTGTCTCCCATCCCTTTTGCGGATAGACTTTTTCTATGGGTGAAAAACAGCCCGAGAGATTCCTCCCGGGCTTGTCCTTAACTGCAGTCTGATATAATATCAATCAGCTTTTACGCGTTCTTGCCACAGCATTTTTTATATTTCTTGCCGCTTCCGCAGGGACAGGGATCATTCGGGTATACCTTCTGCTCCTTGCGGATGGTGCCGGATGCTTTCTGCTCCTTGTAAAGCTCTTTTCTGCGCTCTTCGGAAAGGATTGCATCCCACTGGGGAAGCTCGTACAGCCAGTCTGCCTTTGCCTCTACCATGTTGTAATAAAGCTTCTCCGGATCAATCTCAATCCGAACCTCTGTGTCTTCCTCCATGGTATCAATAGGGTTCTGGTATCCCTTTAAGCTTTCGTTAATGCCGTCTAAAAATCCGGTCATAATTAATAATTCTGTGTTGTATTTTTCAGCCAGCTCCTTTACCGTACCGGTAATGACCTCTGTGGGATTGGAAAGGATCTGCTCATAGATCCCTTTCTCAATGGTGAAATAGCCGGTCCACAGCTCTTCTCTCTTTTTATCATCTAAACCATCGCCATATGCCAGGTTTCTCCAGGTCTCTAAAATTGCCATTAAACTATCCATCCTTCTTTGTATATATTCAGGGTAAAACCTCTAAAGGTTAGTATATAACAAAACTATGATTGTTGTAAAGCTTTTTATTTCCTGTATGCGTATATCGGCACTCCATTTTCCATTTTCTGATCCGTCTCTCCCTGAATCAGGGGCAGAACGTAGGCAAAAAATTCTTCTCCGATATCGGTTCCTTTTCTGGTAATCCATTCTGCCGGGAATTTCTTTTCCTGATTGCAAACCTGATTAACATCCACTGTGCCGCACTCTATCTCATAAGGGTTGTCTGATTTTCGGCAAAATGTAACCATCTGGCCAGTTACTCCCTCAAGAGCCTTTTTCACGCCCCAGGCCCCCGCCATCGCCGCCTCTTCAATATCAGTTTTCGAGGCAATCATACCCGAACAGCGCTGACTCACGTTTAATTCCACGGATCTTGCCTTGACGCCAAACCGGTCCCGGACAAAATTCTCCAGCACCTTTCCGCTTCCTGTCAGCATCTTGTGGCCAAAGGTATCCACTCTGGCTTCCTCTGCATATTCGCAGATAAACCGGCCTCTGGAATCTGAAATCCCCTCTGAAATGCAAATAATCACATTGGGCTGTTTTAATAAAGCCTGTTCTACATCGTGGGCAAATTGTTCCATGTCAAAATCCGCCTCAGGAAGATAAATAAGCGCCGGATTGTCCCCTTTATATTTTCTTGCCAAAACGCTGGCGGCAGTAATCCAGCCCGCATGGCGGCCCATCAGCTCCACAATGGTGACGGATCTTTGCTGATACCCCGAGGAATCCAGCACAATTTCCCGAACCGTGGCTGCTACATATTTGGCGGCGCTTCCGTATCCGGGGGTATGATCGGTCATAATCAAGTCATTATCAATGGTCTTGGGGATTCCCATAACTTTTACATCAATATGGTGGGAGGCGGCGTACCGGGACAGCTTGCTTACGGTGTCCATAGAATCGTTACCGCCTATATAGAAGAAATAGCCGATATTCAGCTGGCGGAATTTTTCAAATAGTTCCTGATAGCAGATATGACTCAGGTCTTCCGGAAGCTTATAGCGGCAGGAACCCAGATAGGCCGCAGGGGTAAGCTTTAAAAGCTCCAGCTCTTCTGGCGGCAGGGCGGATAATTCCATCACTCTTCCAGCCATAAAGCCCTCTATTCCGTGAATCATACCATAAACCTTCCCAATCTCATCTCCCCGTGAGAGGCCTTCCCGGATCACTCCGTACAGGCTGGCATTAATTACTGCGGTTGGGCCGCCGGACTGGCCAACGATGATATTCTTTTTCATAGGTATTTTTCTCCTTTTTTTCTATGGCTTTATTGTAGCCCAAAGAAAGGGGATTGGCAAGGGGAGAATCACCTGATTCCTCTCCTGCGCCTTATCCCCATCTCATTCCTGTCACTTTTTAGGTTTCTTCTTTTTTGTGGATTTTTTTCTCTTTAAACCTTTTTTCTTTTTTGCCTTTCCTATGGTCCGCGATCCGCGCCTTTTTTCTTTGCCGTTCTTTTCCGGCCCCGCTACAATCCTTAGCTTTTCTATCTCCTCTTCTGTAATCAAAGCTCCCTTTTCATCCGTTTTCAGATAGATTTCCCCCTGAAACATGCTGCCGTCTTCCTTCAAGCGGTACAGCTCATTTTTCCACACTATCCATGTATCCTTTTCCATAGCTCCACTGGTCCCCAGGTAATACCAGAGACCTTTGGAATCGGTTTTCCATGTATCATGGACCATCATTCCCGCGCCGTCAAACCAGTACCAGTCCTTGCCGTCCTTATACCAATTGTTTCGAACCGGTTCCCCGGTATTTCCCAGGTAAAACCGCCAGCCGCCTTCCTCCTGATACCATCCGGAACGTTTTTCAGGCTCTGGCACATCAATGTTGTAGTAAAGGGCAATCACGGCCGCCTCTGCCCTGGCCAACCGGTCTAAATTGCCCGGATCCAAAAGCCACCGCGCAATGGCAGCATTGGTATGGAAGGAATGTTCCAGTATCAGCCCCGGAACCCCTGCCGCCGTGGCTCCCCGCAGCACCCCGTAATAATCTCCGTTCTTTCCTCTTCTGTGTTCGATTCTGGCCGGCTCTCTGGTGTTTAAAACCACCTTCACTGTCTGGGCGAGAGCCATACCGATACCGTCTGCGCTTCCGTTAATGGCACAATACGAAACCGGGTAATCTACACTGTTGTTTACCCCGCTCCCTACTGCGTTGGAATGATCGGAGATAAACAAATCACACCCTTTTGCTTCCATTCCTCTGGCATACAATCCCTTATCATTTTCCTGCTTTTCTCTGGTCAGCACTACCTGGATTCCATAGGCTTCCAGGTATTTTTTCTGCAGCAGATGAAGCTTCCAGGTCATTTCCGACTCGTAATACCCCGGCTCCGCCGGACTCTGGTTGTATTTTCCATAATGACCTGCGTCTAAACAGATTTTCATAGTCCTGTCCTTACTCTTTTTTATATAATATGAAGTGGAAGGACAGGTTGTGATTTTACAGCTGTTTAAATTCGCTGTTTAAATTCCGCTCTTGCGGCTGTTAACTTATGGAAAGATGTGGTAGACTGTAGAGAGCAGAAAACTTACGACAAGGAGAACTCTATGAACCCATTAGAACTAATGCAGCTAAAAGACAAGGCCCTGAATTTTAAAGAAAGCCATCCCAAATTCATCAATTTTCTCCGGGCCGTTTCCCGCCGGAATCTGGCCGAGGGAACCATAATGGAGGTAAGTATTATACCGCCGGGAGGGGAAACCCTTTCCGCCAATTTAAAGCTGACTGCCTCGGATATTGAGCTTATCCGCAGTCTTTCTGAGCTGGAGAAAAAATAATTTGTAATTTCTGTGTATAAAATTTCCGGACAGGTTAATACTATGGATGTAAACAAAAGAGAAATTTAACTACTTATCCTCCCCTTTTTAATCCCCTGTTCATTACAGCTATGTGGTGGGCGGGGGATTTTTTTGATTTTTCCATATTTTACTAGGGGCCTTTATTCACTGAGGATATTCTGCTTTTTTACAGAAAATACTTTTTAATCCGATGTTTTCTATAATCTTGTTTTTATATAATCCTCAACTAATGTGACAACCATTGACGCCACTGCAATCTGTTCGTCTGCCTCTTCCTGACTGGCAATATAAAAATCGTCATAATCACTTTTATGGCGAATCACTTCCAGTCTTGAAATGTTACGCCCCAGCTCCCTTGGAAATATTTCTGGATGTACATAATTTTTGTTAAAATATGCCAGCGTGTCTTTATGACGTTTAAAGGCTTTTGGCTCTAGTGCCAATACGGAATCAATAGCATGATAGCAAGAATAGTAGGCTCGATTATTGGCAGCTTTGTATTTTCCTGCTTCTAACAGTAACTTTGCTGTATCCAAATCGTCTTTCGCCTGTTCTAGTTTATGGTGTGCCACATCTATAAAATTTCCGATTGAATCTTCATGTGTCAAATTGCCACCCCCTCTGTTTCTACATTGTGATAAAACATATATACGTTTTTCCAATAATTGAAATGGTCGAAATTTTTTACCACAGGCATAATATCTGTTTCATGTTCCATATTAAAATCATAGGTAATATCGCAGATTTTCTTCTCATAGAGATAAAGTGCAGAATCGTCCAAATCCAGCAAAATCATAACATCTACATCGGAATCTGGTTTGAAATCACCTCTAGCGTAAGAACCATATAAAATCATCTGTTTTAGATGCCCATCAGAAACGGCTTCTAACTCCCTACGGTACAAATATAAAAGTTCCTTCATATTTAACGGCATGATTTCACCTCCCGTTATCCGTCATATTTCTCTAAGACTAGCATACCACATTTTTAGAAAAATTGAAAAATTTTTCTATCCCAAAATATACCATAATTCGCCGCATTTTCATATGCTTCTGGGATTTTGGTTTCATTTATTCCCATGAACAATGAGCCAATCGTGTATGCTCACATGCATACTTTATGGTTGCCGCAAGGGTCAAATCCCGCAGAATAATATTAAAAAGCGGATATCGAACCTTTTCTACTTCGATATCCGCCTTTAAGCTATCTCATCCATTGGACTGTAAAACCTCTCTTTTCTTATCTTTGTTTGTCTTACTGCTTTGCGATTTGTAATGCTGGTTTGTGTTCTGGGAGAGTGCACCTACCATCTTTTTCTATCGCCTAGCGTTCCAATTTTTGTATCATTTTGTTGTTTCTCACAACTGATACGATCTATATAAAGTTTTCTCTTTTTCCATCTCCTCTTACAAACTCACCCATAATCTGCTCATTTTTATTTTCATCTTTTATCTGGTTTCGTATTAGCCGTTTTCTTTAGGCTTCGATTGTTCCGAGATAATTCTTTTACAGGCTTTTTGTTTCGGTATGATGGTTCCCTGGCCAAAGTCTATCATTGTCTGATAACTAGCCCTTACTTATGTGTTCGGCGGTCCGTACCTCCTTTTCTTAGATTTTGTTTCTTTTGTAATGCTTTTCTTGATGGTTTTAGTATACTATTTTTGTCCTATTTTGTCAATACTTTTTTGTATTTTTCTTTTTGTTTTTTGTTAATAGTATTATTGTATTAATTTATTACAATTGTTCTTATTTTAATACATTATTTCGGCCTAATTTTCTAAATTTTTAAAACAATTTATGGATATTCTATTTTTTTATATTGAAAATAGCATCTATACATACAAATTAATTATTTGCCACTTTAGCGATGCAGAAATTATATTATTGTTTTTCCATTTGTGATTGTCTTTTTCATTCTGAATTATTATAATAGAAAGCGGAGGATTTTATCATGGAGAATTTTACTGTTTTAAACTACCAGGGAAGTAAACATAGCCTTAGCAGTTTTATACAAAAAAACATTGAACCATATATACAAGATGGGAAGGCTATCTTTGATATTTTTTCAGGTTCTGCTGCTGTCAGCAACATATTCAGGGACAACTATCAAGTCTTTGCCAACGATGTTGAATTCTATGCAAGTGTAATTGCAGATGCCGTTTTAAATCAGCCAGACATAGAATCTGTTTCGGACCTGCTTCATTCACTAGATATAGAATATTCTGCTACTATCAAAAAACTTGCGAAACCTATTATTGGCTTGGTACGGCAAGAACAACTGGCATTAGACCACGAAAGCTATAGCGAATTAATTACGCTTTATCATTCTTATCCAACTGTATGGAATAATCAGTTCTCTTCTATAACAAAATGTGAATTAACTGTTAACAGCGTAAAGCAAACCAATGATTTTTACTTATTTACTACCTATTACGCAACTAACTATTATGGAATCATTCAAGCACTTGATATTGACTGCCTGATTAAAATTATACATAATAGCTTTTCTCAATATAAAAATGTACTGCTTTCCTGTCTATTTTATGCAATGAAGGAAACTGTTTTTTCCAAAGATGGTCATATGGCCCAACCGCTTAGTCTTGAGAAAAATCAACGCCGTCTATTTATTCAAAGGAAAAAAAATGTTTATGAATTGTTTGTTAAAAAGTTCAAAGAATATATATCGGTTCCTCTTTCCAAATTTTCCGGAACAAACACCGTGTTTAATTCAAATTTTGAAGAATTATTGGACAGAAAGCTTTTTTCCAATGTTGGATTAGTTTATGCGGATCCGCCTTATACGGACATGCAATATTCCAGATATTATCACCTCTTAAATGTTGCTGCAAAGTACGATTATCCAGCATTAACTGTTACCAAAAACGGCTATACAAAAGGATTATATACGGAAGGGCGTTATCAATCGAAATTGAGTCAGCGTAGTTCTGCAAAGCAATCGTTAGAGAATTTAATTCGCTTTTGTGCACAGAATCACACGAACCTTGCAATTAGCTATGCTTATCCTCAGGACAGAGAAATGCAAGCTACTGACAGATATACGATTTCAATAGACGAATTAATTGCGCTTGCCCAAAAGCACTATACAAACTCCCGGGTTAATGTTGTAACACAAAACTATAATCATGCCAATCATCGTAATAGCGAGCAGAAAAAAGTTCTGGAATATTTGATATTATGCGGGGATAAAAATATCAATCAAGTTCGTATAGATTTATTAAAAAATGCTTTATGCGGCCTGTCTCCCAGCAAAAACAATCCTATGTATAATTCGCATATGTATTGGTCTCAAAAAGCTTATAATATCTGTGATACCCTGATAGATGCCTTATCAAACAGAGGAGACGTTGTCTTTGATCCATTTCTTGGTTCCGGTGTGACAACACTTGAAGCTATCAAAACAGATTTATCACGTTGTGCTATCGGCTGTGACATTAACGACGTTCCTATATTTATCTCAAAATTACTATTGTCCATTAATGACACTCCTAATATAGAAGATGTACTTGATGCTTTTATACAAGAACTCTGTTCTTTAGAGCATTATTATGAAACAACTTGTCCATTATGCCAAAAAAAGGAACTATTACAAAAGTAATTTTTGATAAACCTGAGCGTACCAGCTCAAAAATAGTAATAAAGTCTATAAATTATACTTGTACTTGTACCAAGAAGGGAATCAAATCTCCGGATAAAGATGATTATGTTAAATTAATCACTACAAAAAGATTTAGAAATATTCAAAATACTGGCTTGTTACATAACACCAAAATAGCAGTGACTGAAAACGATGATATCAAAAATATATTTACAGGGCGTAATTTGTCTGTCCTGGACGAAATACTTGACATTATTCATCACTATGATCCTGAATATCAGGACATATTAAAGTATATCCTGATGTCTATCTTGCACCTGTGCAAAATAACTGATAAACATTCCAATTCTCAATGGCCATTATGGATACCTAAAAGTGATTGTGTTGAAAAAAATATTCTTGATGTCTATACCAGGAAAATCAAAAATTTTTATCATGTCATACCTTTTATGAAGGAAAATTATGCTGCTTCAAAAATTGTTGAATCCTATAAGTTGCTTTCACCTGGAAAGTGTTTATTAATGCAAAAGGGAAGTCAATTCATAACAGAAGAAGATATACCGAATAATGGCGTAGATTTAATTATCACGGATCCCCCTTACTTGGACCAAGTTTGTTAATGGCATCCTGTAAAATCAATAGAGCAATCTTATTTCTCTGTGTAAATATCCTGTCATATTTATCTGCGCCGGTTGATGATGTAATATTAATTCTGCTGTTTACAATATATTGCTTTTTAGGGAATCTCTCCACATTTACCTTTTCAAGACTAACCAGTTTTTCATAATCACATTCATCAAATTTTTTCGTCTTTTCCCCGCAAACAGGACATTTTTCTACAAGTTTAACATTTTTTCCATCTAATATTTCTCTATTTCCAGAAGGGTTAAAGTATCCTTCTTTCCCTTCTTCAGGATCAAACAAAAGTTTACTTATATAATTCCTATGACCGCAGCATGATGTTTCATATAATGCCATTATTTCCCCATATGCGTCTTTTTTTACATTATTAAATAGCTCGCCTAGTTTAAGCATATCCACTTTATTCATCAATACGCTTACTGCATGAAACGTGTAGTTATCCAGCTCTGTTGCATAAATCCTTTTTACCTTTCCCATCGCCGCATATACAAATGAGCCAGATCCCATAAAAGGATCATATATAACATCTTCGCTGCTGCACACTGCTTCTATTACTTTTTCAGCTATATTCGGAGACTTGCGCCCTTTAAAATTAAATGTTGTCCGCATTTCATTTGGGACAGTATTGGGAGTATCTTTTACCGCTTCCTCTATTCTATTTAATCGTTCTTTTATCTTCTCTGGGACCTGTTTTCTCATTTGGCGCAACCTCCTATCTTAATTAATTCGTATGCCGGCGCTAATCTCTCAAAGTAAACTGCGCCTCTTTATGCCTCAGAAAGTAAGGAGCCTCATAGCCCAGCATAATAAACCACCCCATAAGGCAGCAATAAGCAATCCCCGGCATGCCAAACATGGGGATTAAAAAGGCGGCAAAAATCACCCGGCTTCCAATCTGCAAAAACGTGCTTACGAGGCAGAGATTCATTGCTCCCCATCCTCTCACATAACCCTGAAGTCCGTTGGTGACCCCGGGAAGAGTATACATGACTGCCATAATATGAAGATAGCTGATCCCTAAAGGAATCATAACGTTATCCGGAGCTGGGGAAAACAGTCTCATGGCCGGTTCTGCCCCGGCAAAAATCACAATGCCGATAAAAATGCCGTAAATCACCTCCATCAGCATCCCTACCCTAAAGGACAGGTACACCCGTTCTCCTTTTTTTGCGCCCCGGTTCTGGGCCACAAAGGTGGTGATGGCCGCCCCAATGCTCTGCTCCGGTTGGAGAACAAAATCCTCGATCCGGTTTACCGCGTTAAATGCGGCAATCACATTTACCCCCAGGGGATTGACAAAGCTTTGTATCAAAAGCTTTCCCACGTTTAAGGTGATTTTCTGCATTCCCGTAGTCCAGCTATACCGGATGGTCCTTTCAAGGATCCCTTGGTCAATGCGGAATTCTTTTGGGGAAAGTTTTAAAACATCCGCCTTTTTTCTGGCATAAAACAGGCATAAAACCGAAGCGCTTATCTGAGACAGCAAGGTTCCTGCGGCTGCCCCGTAAATGCCCAGTTTCAAGAATATTACCAGCAGAATATCCAAAAATACATTGAGCACCGAGGAAAAAATCAAAAAGTACAGCGGTGTTTTGGCATCTCCCATGCTCCTGAGCGCCGTTGCATAAAGATTATATACAAAGATAAACAAAAGCCCCGGCGCAATCATCCGCAGGTAGCCGGAGGTGATTCCCAAAATCTCCTCCGGAGTCCTGAGGAGCCTGAGGGCTGCCGATGCTCCTATCCACAGCACAACAGACAGACTGCCAAATACCAGGCTTCCAAAGACCGTTGCGGTCCCCATTTCCAGCCGCAGCCGCCTTTCATCCCTTCCTCCGTAATATTCGCTGATAATCACGCCAACGCCGTTGCATACGCCTACAATAAAAAAGGTCAGCACATTCATCAGAGGATTGGCAATTCCCACTGCCGCCTGGGCTTCATTTCCCACAAACCGGCCTACTACAATGGAGTCCACCGCGTTGTAGGTAAGCTGAAACATATTTCCTAATATCAGAGGTATGGCAAAGCGCGCCAGATGGCCCTGGATGCTTCCCTCCGTCATATCCGTTTTCATTGAACATCCTCCCTGGGAAGTTTTCTACGCAGCTTAAAGTAGCAGAAAAGATGAACTGCGGTGGTGATGCTCCAGGATATAGGGTAGGATATGTACAGCACTGCAAGGGATCGAAAACTTGCAAACACCGTAAAGATCCATACCACCCGGAACGCGCAGGCGCCGGTAAGGGATACGATCATAGGCAGCATAGAGTATCCCATTCCCCGCAGGCTTCCCACCGCCGTGTCCATAAGGCCGCAGATAAAGTAAGGAACGCAAATCAGCAAAAGCCGGTTCGCTCCATACGCGATTACCTCCGGATCCGAAGAATAAATCCCCAGCAGCATGTTTCCCCCTGCCACGGCCCCCAGGCCCAAAACCAGTCCCGTAACCGTTACCACCCCCATACAGGTATAAAGAATCCGGTTCAGGCGGCTGAACTTCCTTCCCCCTATATTTTGGCTGGTAAAGCTTAAATTGGTCTGGTAAACCGCGTTCATAGATGTATAAACAAAGCCTTCTATATTGGAAGCCGCCGTATTTCCTGCCATGGCCACAGAACCAAAGGAGTTGACAGAGGATTGAATCAGCACATTGGAAATCGAAAAAATCGCTCCCTGCATTCCCGCCGGAAGACCGATTCGGACGATCTGGGCCAGCTTTTTCATATTAACCCGCAGACGCTTTATGTGCAGCCTCAGCCCGCCCTGGCTCTTTATCAGACAGCGGATAATCAGCCCTGCGGAAATACACTGGGCCGTCACCGTTGCCAAAGCCACGCCCGCCACATCCATATGGAGGCTGATAACAAAAAACAGGTTCAGTACTACGTTGACTACTCCAGCGATGATGAGATAATACAAAGGCCGTTTAGTATCTCCGATAGCCCGAAGAATAGCGCTGCCAAAATTATACAGCATTACCACCGGCATTCCTGCAAAATACACCCGCATATAAAGGACGGATTTATGGATCACATCTTCCGGAGTTCCCATCAGCTCCAGTAAAGGCCGGGCTGCCCCAATCCCCAAGACCACCAGGAAAAGCCCGCTGATAAGGCTGACCGCAATAGCGGTGTGCACGGTGGCGCTGACCTCATCCTCGTCCTTTGCTCCATGATATTTGGCAACCAGAACATTTACGCCTACGGAAAGGCCGATAAACAGATTGATTAGCAGGTTAATCAGGGAGCTGGTGGATCCCACCGCCGCCAAAGACTCTTTTCCGGCAAACCGTCCTACTACGATTATATCCGCCGCATTAAACAGAAGCTGCAATACTCCTGAAAGCATTAACGGCAGGGCAAAAATCAGGACCTTTCCCAAAATAGGGCCGCTGCACATATCCATCTCGTATGATTTTGCTGTGGTGTCCTTCATGACATAAAATCTCCTCAGGTTTTTCTAATTGTTATATCCTCCCGGACGCTTTCCTTTGAAAGGTCAGGGATACGGTTAATGTAAGAAGTTCTGTAACCAGCATAACAGCCCAGATACCGTTTACTCCCCATATTACAGGCAATATCAGCACCAGAATTCCGCTTAAAACGAATCCCCGCAGCAGGCATATAGTCATGGCCTGATTTGGCTCCATGACACTCTGCAAATAGGTAGTGCAGAGCATATTCACTCCCAGAGGCAGGAAGGAGAGGAAATAGATCCGGACTGCCCCCACTGCCATATCCATAATCTCCGGCCCTGCCTCCACGAAAAAGCCGGTAATCTGTCTGGGAAAAAGGAGACCCGCAATGGTGAAAAAGATTCCAGCAGCCACTGCTGCCCAGGAAGCATACCTCATAGCCAATGCCACCCTTTTCTTTTGGCCTGCCCCATAGTTTACTGCCAGAATCGGCTGGGCTGCCTGGGAAATGCCGTTGTTAATGGAACTTACCACCAGAGCGCTGTTGGAAATAATTCCATATACCACCACTCCCAATTCCCCCACATAGTGAAGGAGCTGCCGGTTAAATATCACCATAATCACGCCGCTGGACTCTTCCAGGAGAAAGCTGGAAAATCCATGGCGCGCCACTTCCCAGCACTTGCGGCCCGGAGATTGTACCTTTACCAAAGCCAGAGTATTGGCCCTGGAGAGAAAATGAGTGCATAAAATGGCGGTAGTCAATCCGTATCCCAACACCGTGGCAAAAGCAGCTCCTGCCATTCCCCACTGGAACCGAAAGATAAAGAGGTAATCCAAAAATACATTGGTCACGCCTCCCGTAATGACTCCTGCCATAGCCCGCTTCGGGTCGCTGTCATTGCGGACAAAAGCCTGGAGAAAGGAAGAAAACAAAAATATAGCCGGGGTCATCTGGAGGAAACGCCCGTATTCCCGGACATACCCTTCTGTCCCCGGATTTCTTCCCAACATTAGCGTAATGGGATCAAAGAACCGGGTAAACAGCCACATGTAAAGGGCGCTGGTCAAAGCCGCCAAAGAGACGGAAACCGTAAAATATTCCCGAGCCTTCCGGTCCTCTCCTCGTCCTTTCGACACAGAAAACAGCACGCTCCCCCCTACGCCGAATAAAATTCCGGTTCCTATATAAACGGAAAAGATGGGCAGCATCAGATTCAGGGCAGCAATTCCCACAGCTCCCACCCCTTTTCCAATCATCATGGTATCTGCCAAAATATAGACGGAGGTTACCAAAGTTGCGCTGACAGACGGAATCAGATAAGAAAAAAATAGTTGGGAAGGCTGCCTGGTTAAAAATTCATTGTTATTATCCATAAGCTTAAAATAAGGAGCTGCTGTCTCCCGTCTGCCTTACGGCAAATCGAAAGGCGGCAGCTCCTATCACCTTTTATAAGTTTGCTATGTTAGAAGCGGAATTTCTCTTCCAGCCAGTTCTTAAGTTCTGCGATAGGCACCCGCACCTGATCCATGGTATCACGGTCGCGGACGGTTACTGCCTGATCCTCTTCCGAGTCAAAGTCATAGGTTACACAGAAAGGCGTACCGATCTCATCCTGTCTCCTGTAGCGCTTCCCGATATTGCCTCTGTCGTCAAATTCACAGTTGTAGTATTTGGAAAGCTCTGCATAAACCTTCTCAGCTCCCTGATTCAATTTTTTGGAAAGAGGCAGAACCCCTACCTTAACCGGTGCGATAGCCGGATGGAAATGGAGAACTGTGCGGACATCTCCTTCTCCAATCTCTTCCTCATCGTAAGCGGCGCATAAAAAGGCCAGAGTTACCCGGTCTGCGCCCAGGGACGGCTCAATCACGTAAGGAATGTATTTTTCCTTGCTCTCATCATCAAAATAGGTCATATCCTGGCTGGATGTGTTCTGATGCTGGGTCAAATCATAGTCGGTACGATCTGCAATCCCCCAAAGCTCGCCCCAGCCAAAGGGGAACAGGAATTCAATATCCGTCGTGGCCTTGCTGTAAAAGCACAATTCCTCGGGAGAATGGTCTCTTGCACGCATCTCATCCTCCTTGATGCCCAAGGTCTGAAGCCAGTTGATGCAGAACTGTTTCCAATATGCAAACCACTCTAAATCTGTGCCGGGCTTGCAGAAGAACTCTAATTCCATCTGCTCAAACTCTCTGGTACGGAAGGTAAAGTTGCCGGGAGTGATCTCGTTGCGGAAGGATTTCCCAATCTGGCCGATACCGAAGGGAATCTTCTTTCTGGAGGTACGCTGTACGTTTTTAAAGTTTACAAAAATACCCTGAGCAGTCTCGGGGCGCAGGTATACGGTGTTCTTGGCATCCTCGGTAACTCCCTGGAAGGTCTTAAACATCAGATTAAACTGACGGATGTCGGTAAAGTCATGTTTTCCGCAGCTTGGGCAGCAGATATTGTTGTCATCAATATACTTCTTCATTTCTTCCTGGCTCCAGCCGTCAATAGAGTTCTCCGGCTCTATGCCTTTTTCCGCCATAAAATCCTCAATCAGTTTATCTGCCCGAAAACGCTCTTTACAGGCCTTGCAGTCCATCAGCGGGTCAGAGAATCCGCCTAAATGGCCGGACGCCACCCAGGTCTGGGAATTCATTAAGATAGCGCAGTCTACGCCTACATTGTAAGGGCTCTCCTGGACAAACTTCTGCCACCAGGCCTTTTTTACATTATTTTTCAGCTCTACGCCTAAATTGCCGTAATCCCAGGTATTGGCAAGGCCTCCGTAGATCTCGGAACCAGGGTATACAAAGCCTCTGGATTTGGCCAGGGCAACGATTTTCTCCATTGTCTTTTCCATAAGTTATCCAACCTCTTTCCTTCTATTTTGGCCGGTCAGCGCTGCCGCCGGTTTGGTTTCTTTTGCCGTAACAGCTCAATCGGCGAAATTATTTCTTAAAAATTACAGTGCTTTTTCCATCCGGGGTACGGACGGTCCTGTCATCTACCATGGTAACGCCGTCTGTGATATAAAGGATCTTTCCTTCTGTCTGAATGGTAACGGCGCCCTCCGCCTCCACCATCATTCCGCCGGAACCTGCCGCTTCACCGGAATCTGCTGCAGAGCCGTCTGCTTTTTTCAGAGCCGGAAGTTCTGCTGCCACCGGGCCTACAGTAAGGCTGGTTACCGGGATCCCGTTTTCTTCTGAAAAGTCCACTACAGACTGAGGATCCCCATAATCTAAAATCATGGATGCCTTTCCCTCTTCTATGGTACAGGACTGAACTGCCGCCGGAAGCCTTTCCTGGCCTTCCTCATTGCGGGCCTTGGCCATACTGCCCTTTTCTTCATTAAATGTACAGACTGCCTGTTCTACAAATGCCGTAAATGTTTCCCCGGTGTACTGCTCTCCGCTGACTGCCTCTATGGTGGCGGTGGAGAGCTGTCCGTCGGCGGCCACATAAATGCTGTTCTCTGTGGGCCGAAAGCTGCCGTCAGCTCCTGTACATGCCCCTAAAGCCAATCCGGCCGTAAGGAGCAAAACTGCCAGTTTTGCCTTTTTCATATTCTCCTCCTTATATGGTTTCTTCCATATGAGGTATATCATAACCTCTTTCCTGAATATTTTCAATACCTTCCTTGCAATTTGTACCTTAATCCAGCGTCCCCATACTTTCCAGAATATCCAGAGATTTAAATGTCCTGTCAATATAACGGTTCATATTATCTTCCACACATACGCCAAACTCTCTGAGGACCTGATCGGTTACCGTAAACTGATACAGGGATTCTATGGGGGATGTGACCACATACTGCCAGGTGTAAACGGCAGAATCGCAGACCGGACGGGTAGGGTTCTCTGTGTATTCGCCGTTTATCACCATAACCTTCAGTTCATAGACCCGGCGGATCAGTGGATTGGGAATGGATGGCTTTAGCAGGGCCCGCAGGGACTGGTATATCAGCTTCAGCATATCCGTGGCTTCCACATTTTCTCTGGAATAGTAGCCGGCAATTTCCAAAAAATAAGAGCCATAGCAGGCCGCTTCCATGTCCATGGCAATCTCGTCAAAGTAATTGGTAATTTCTGCTGAGTGGAGGGTGTAGGCATCTCTCCCCTCAAAGAGGCGGAAAGTCCCAAATGCAAAGGGACGCCCCGGAGCCATCAGAGCGTTTCCTGGCCTTCTGGCTCCTCTGGCGAAAGCGGTAATCTTCCCCCGCTCCCTGGTCAGGATTACCAGACGTTTGTCATATTCCCCGGACGGGGCCGATTTGATAACCATACCGGTAACCGTGACCGTATCTCTCATGGAAGCCTCCTATATGTCTTTCTGATTATACCCGTAGTTTTTCATCAGGATATCGCTGTCTCTCCATTCTTTGCGGACCTTGACCCAAAGCTGGAGATTCACCTGAAGCTCCAGCATCTTTTCCAGCTCCCGTCTGGCGGCGCTGCCGATTCTTTTCAGCATACTGCCGCCTTTCCCAATAATAATCCCTTTGTGGGACTCCCTCTCGCAGATAATGGTGGCTTCAATATCCATAATGCCGTTTTTCCGTTCCTGCATCTTCTCAATGGTTACCGCCACTCCATGGGGAATCTCATCATCCAGCAGGCGCAGGGCTTTCTCCCTTATCAGCTCAGCGGCAATCTGGCGCATAGGCTGATCGGTGACGGTATCCTCATCATAAAATTCAGGGCCGTAAGGCAGGTAGCCAAACATTAAATCCAGCAGCAGGTCCGTCCCCCTCTCTTTCAAAGCGGAGACCGGCACGATCTCCGCAAAGGGGCAGATATCTTTATAAGCATTGATGTAGGTTAAAATCTCTTCCTGCTTCTTCACTGTATCTATTTTGTTGATGACCAGAATAACCGGGGTCTTTACTTTGTTTAACTGCTGTGCAATATGGCGTTCCCCGGCGCCGATAAAGGTAGTGGGCTCTACCAGCCAGAGGATCACGTCCACCTCCTTTAAGGTATGCTCCGCTACATTTACCATATACTCGCCAAGCTTATTTTTTGCTTTGTGGATGCCCGGGGTATCCACAAAAACAATTTGTCCCCGGTCATCCGTATAAACCGTCTGGATACGGTTTCTGGTAGTTTGAGGTTTGTCCGATGTGATGGCGATTTTCTGTCCTATCAGGTGGTTCATTAACGTGGATTTTCCCACGTTGGGACGGCCAATCAGGGTGACAAAACCGGATTTTTTTTCCATGAGTATAACTCCTTTATCGTATCAGAATATGAGATCACGCGCCAAAAAGCGCCTTCACCTCTTTGAAAATCTCCTGGTTTTTCTTAACTTTCTCTTCGTTTCCTATCACGCACAAGCTGCCTGTATCCAAAACAGCCTGTACAATAGGCGCCAGGGCCCGAATGTCTTTTTGGGTGGCAGTCAGGATCTGATCCCTTTCTTCCTGCAGCATCTCTTCCGTCACTCCGGACAGATACGCAGACAATCCTCTGGATCCTTTTACAGAAGGAGTCAGCGGAGTATCCACATCACTGATGGTTCCAATCACGTACTTGGTCATATCCCTTTCGTCCACAGTAAGGTTTTCCAGGTATTCCGGAATCCCCTCATAAATTTTATTGGTTTCAGTCAGATTAGGATCCCGGTAGGAAACCAGATACCCTTCCCCGGATCTGCCAAAGCCGCTCATGCATCCGTAAGCGCCCCCCTTAACCCGAAGATTCAGCCACAAATAGTCATAACTTAAAATAACCTTTAATATCCTTAAAGCTCCGGTATAAGAAAGGCCTTTCTCCCGGAAATTCCCGCACCGGGCCACATAGTTAACCTGGGAAGCCGTTTTAAACCCTTCATTGCGGTTTCCTGGGGCAAAGGAGGAAGCTTTCCCGTAAATAGCCAGAGCCTCTCTGGCCGCCTCCTGCTCCCAAGCATCCAGTTCCTTTCCAGCCTTTAAAGAAGCCGTAAATCCGGCCAGTTCCCCGGGCAGAAGCTCATAGCCTTTCTCGTCAGCCGTATAGCTGACCAGCAGGTTTTCTTTGGTAAACAATTTGGCGGCTGTCTCCTTCAGCTTTGCAATCAAGGCTTTCTTTGCCTCGGGACTGGCCTCGTATTCCTTTACAGCCTTTTCCAGGAAATGATAAAACCCAATGCCGCCGGTTAAATCATTAAAATAGGAAATCGGTGAGAAGTAGGAGGTAGCTCTGGCTACCGCTGCAGAGTGGGATCCGCTTTCCAGCTTCATGCGGGATCGGGATTTGGTCTCTGCCAAAATCTCTCCCAGCCGCTTTTCGTCCTCCAGCCTGGATTTGGTCAGCACCTCGTTTAAAATGCCCAGGCCAAAGCCGATTTTATCATAGAAAACCTTAACTGAAGCGGTAAACACCCCGGTAAATTCCTCCGGCTTTTTCAGGTTGGGATAGGAATTGGTAGAAATACTGATTCCGCCGCTGTTTAGATAAATCTCGCTGGTTAAATCTGCGTAGGTATAATTCTCCGTATCCACATAGCCCAAAACCGCTTTTAACAGCCCTACATAAGGCAGATCCTCTGCCGGAAGATTTCCCGTTTTAAATAAAAGCTGAAGATATCCGATTCCGGCGGTAAACAGATTGTGGTGAAGAACCGTAACCCCGGCCTCCTCTTTTTCATCCCAGTAGATTTTTTCTGCCTTGGTTTTGATATCCTCCCTTTTCAGAAGGGGAATCTTGGCCAGCTCTTCCTGGGGGGAGGGGATCTCCTGGTACTCTTTTAATGCCTTGGTCTGGGCTACCAGCTTATCGATCTCTTCCCGGGAAAGTCCTGCTTTCTTCTCGGCCAGCCTGGCAGCCAGAGCCGCATCTTCCTGGGCAGTCAGGTTGCGCCGGGGCTTTACAGTAACCACTGCTTCAAAGGGGTTATCCAGTAAATATTTCTTAATTAATTCCTCAAAATACCCCTGGTTTACCGCTTCCTTTAAAAAGTCAAAGGTCTCCTGATAGCACAGATGCATCATAGGATCCCCGCCATAAAGCCAGCTGTCCATTGACCACAGGCCGTACATTAATCCCTTGGGGGCAGAGCCGTAATCTGCCTCCCGATAACGGAATTCATAATAATTCAAACCTGCCAGCAGGCTCTTTTTATCTATGCCCTGGTCCGCCAGCTTTCTTAAAGTTCCCTTTACCACAGAAAGAAACTCTTCTTTCTGATCCGCCTGGGCATTTTTGGCGATAACGGAAAAATAGGGCTGAAGGATGCCATTTTCATAGCCTCCTAAAATGTCCTGGCCGATTCCTGCATCGTATAACGCCTTCTTTAAGGGAGCGCCGGGCACATCAATGAGGGTGTATTCCAAAATCTGAAATGCTACGTAAAGTTTGGGATCCAGATCTGTTCCCACTACTGTGTTGACTGACAGATAAGAAGCATGATCTTCCGGCTCTCCGTCTGCAATAGAGTAATAAATCTCTTTTTCCACCGGTTTTTCAAAAGGCTTTTGGAGCTTTATGGAAGAATCTGTCTCCCGCTTCTCATAATGGCTCAGGTAAGCCTTGTCCAGCCAGTCCAGCTTTTCTGCCATATCCATATTCCCGTAAAGATAGAGATAGCTGTTGGACGGATGATAGTAGGCGCGGTGGAAATCAAGAAACTGTTCATAAGTCAGATCCGGGATTACCGCCGGATCACCGCCGGATTCATTGGTGTAAGAAGTACCCGGAAACAGCACCTGGCGGGTTACCCTGTCTAACACTCCCTCCGGAGAAGAAAAAGCTCCCTTCATCTCGTTGTAAACCACTCCGTTAATGGTCAGATCCGACTCCGGGCTTTCCAGCTCATAGTGCCAGCCTTCCTGCATGAAAATCTTAGGCTCCTGATAGATATTGGGATGTAAAACTGCATCCATGTAAACGTCCATAAGGTTCTGAAAATCCTTCTCATTGCAGCTTGCAACCGGGTACACCGTCTTGTCAGGATAGGTCATGGCATTTAAAAAGGTGTTTAAGGAGCCTTTAACCAGCTCCACAAAAGGATCCTTTACCGGAAATTTTTCAGATCCGCAGAGGACGCTGTGCTCTAAAATATGGGGCAGTCCTGTGCTGTCCTGTGGCGGGGTACGAAAACCGATGGAAAACACCTTATTATCATCCTCATTTTCCATCAGAAAGACCTTTGCGCCTGTTTTTTTATGTTCCAGCACCCAGCCTTTGGAGTTCATCTCCTCTATGGTTTTCTGCTCCACAATCCTGTATGTCTCTAATGCTTCCAATTTGCTCATATTCTGTCCTTTCTGTCACATTTTTACATGTTTCCCATAAGCCTGTCCTTAAAAATAGCCAGGGCCTCCCTGATGCATTGGTGGAAAAACAGCACCGGATCCGACTGGGACACAAGCCCTGCCGCATCCTTGATTCCCCACTTCCCTGCAATTTTTTTTGCCCGGAACATGTGGAAATTATTGGTCAAAATTCCTATCTGAACAGGCTTATCCGGGGCTACTACCACTGCTCCTGAGGGAAGAAGCATTTTATTCACAGAAGAGGCCTGCCGTTCCTTCTTTTGGGCCCGATCTTCTTCTATCACCAGACGGCTGTAGGCGATATTTTCTACTGTGCTGGTAGAGTGGGTTTCTAATAAAATTTTATCCGGGGATATGCCATTGTATACCATATAATCCCGCATAGCCTCCGCCTCGGTAACCGGCTCGTCTTCTCCTTTTCCCCCTGACAGCACAAATACCGTCTCCGGGTTTTCCCGGGAATATTGGATGGCAGTGTCCAGCCTCTTTTTTAGAGAGTTGCTGACCCCTTCCTCTTTTACCCTGGCTCCCAGAACAATCACATAATCCAGATTAGGCTGGGAGCTGCCGGATGCCCCCAAAAAGATCAGCGCCTCTATGGCAATGAAAATTACCAGACAGGCTACGCAGAAGGTGCCTGCCGATACCGGAACCCACAGAGGAACTGCCTTTTTATGAAGAGAATAATAGTGATATCCCCATGCCAACCCGCCGAAAAAAGCGGCAAGGCCGGCCCACAGCCACAGATTGCTGATCCCGGAATATAAAACCACTATGGTTCCGTAAATTACGCAGCAGCCTGCCAGAATCCCAAAGAATCCGGTCATTTTCAGCTCCTCCTTTCTCCTTTGTCACTTTGACCCGCATACGGCGAAGCGCCTCCGGTTCCTTACGGCTCCCGGCGGCGCAGAATATCATAGTCTTCTGTCTCCTGATTAAGCTCTACCCACAGAATCTCCTTGGGGTGAGGGGCGCTTTCCCTGGCATTCCCTTCATTATCGCAGATTCCTTTTACCACAGCCATTATATTTCTACCGTCCGGCTTCATAATCTCAATGGTTTCGCCTACAGAAAATTTATTTTTCTGTTCAATACGGCACCGGCCGGATCCATCGACCGTTTCTACAGTTCCCAGATAAGTATAGTTTTTCACATAAGTGCTGTTATCATAAATCTGAGTGGTCTCATCCGGCTTTCCGAAATAAAAGCCTGTGGTAAATTCCCGGTAAGTGCACTTTCCGATTTCCTCTTTGTACCACTCCAGGTTTGAGCGGTAGAGGGCCGGATCCTTTTTGTAATCGTCAATGGCTTTCCGGTAGGTTCTGGCCACCGTTGCCACATAAAGGGCGGTTTTCATCCGTCCCTCTATCTTAAAGCTGTCAATTCCGGCTTCCATAAGTTCCGGAATATGCTCAATCATACACAGATCTTTAGAGTTAAAAATATAAGTGCCTCTCTCGTTTTCATAGACAGGCATATACTCTCCCGGCCTGGTTTCCTCCACCACTGCGTACTTCCAGCGGCATGGATGAGTGCAGGCTCCCTGATTTGCATCCCGGCCCGTAAAATAATTGCTCAGCAGGCAGCGCCCGGAATAGGAAATACACATGGCCCCATGGATAAAGCTCTCTATCTCCATATCCTCCGGGATGTTAGCCCGGATTTCTTTCAGCTCAGCCAGGGAAAGCTCTCTGGCTGAAACCACCCGTTTGGCCCCCAGTTCATACCAGAACCGGTAAGTACCGTAATTGGTATTATTGGCCTGGGTACTGATATGAAGCTCTATATCAGGCAGTATGCGGCGGGCAATGGCAAATACGCCGGGATCGGAAATAATCAGGGCGTCCGGCCGGATTTCGTTCAGCTCATGAAAATACGCCTCCACCCCGGCCAGGTCTTGATTGTGGGCCAGAATGTTGGCAGTAATGTAAACTTTTGCCCCTCTCTCATGGGCAAAAGCGATCCCCTCTTTCATCTCCTGGTTGGAGAAATTTTTGGCCTTAGCCCGGAGACCAAAGACTTCCCCGCCGATATAGACGGCATCCGCCCCATAAATCACAGCGGTCTTTAATACGTCCAGGCTTCCCGCCGGGATTAACAGTTCGGTCTTTCTCATATGCACACCTTATTTTTTACGCTGACCGTCACTCCGTCTCCAATGGGGATAATAGAGGTGGTCAGATCTTTGTGGTTTTTTAACTGGAATAAATATTCCCGCATCCTGCTGTGGATGGTTCTGTCCCGCCGCTCTATGGCAAAACGGGATTCCAGAATGGTATTATCCTGGAGAACATTGTCCGATATCAACATGCCTCCGGGGGACAGAAGGCGCAGCACATCAGGCAGCCAATGAATATATTGGCCCTTTGCCGCGTCCATAAAAATCAAATCATAAGATCCGGAAAGCCCGGCAAGAATCTGACCTGCATCTCCTTCTAACAGGGTGATCCGATCCTCCATTCCTGCCTTTCTAAAGTTTTCCCTGGCTTCCAGGATCCGCTTTTCATACTTCTCAATGGTAGTGATCGCGCAGTCACCGGAACTTGCCTGGGCCATCAAAAGAGCCGAATATCCTACTGCAGTCCCTACCTCTAAAATGGCCTTTGGGGAAACTGCCGCCGTCATGGCTTTTAAAAAGGCGGCGGTCTCCCCACGAATAATGGGCACTCTGTCCTCCCTTGCCCTTTTGGCAATGCTGTCGCACAAATCCCCATGGCCCCGTTCTAACGAAACGATAAAGTCGGAAATCCGCTCCCTCTCCGTCATTCTTCCTCCTCTTGCACATCTGTACTTAAGATGTCCAAAATTTCTCTGGAAGTGAGAGAGGTATTTAAGGTATAGGTTCCGGGCTGAATCTCATAGTCGTAAACCATAGCCTGGATAATAAAAGAATACTGGTTATTAATCAGGCCATTTTCCTCCAGCGTCTTTCCCACAGCAGACACCGAGTCCCCGGCGTCCACCTGAATCTCCATGCTGTGGCCCGGCGGCGCCTCCATAGCGGAAGCGTAGAAAATCTCATGGCCAAATTCGTATCCTTTAGTTGCTCCCTTATAGATAAGTAAAATCGCAATGGCATACAAAATCAGCCGGAAAGAAATCCCGATAATCGTTCCCGTCACCCTGTTGATATCTTTTGTCGTCTCGCTCATAATGTATTCCTCTTTATACTTCCATGATAATGGGCAGAATCATAGGATTGCGCTTCATACGCTTCCACAAAAACTCGCTTAAGCTGTCCCGGATAATGGTTTTGATCTTGCCCCAGTCTGCAATATGGTGATTTAAGCAGTCTGCAACCGCCTCGTCCACCACAGTCTGGGCCTCTTCCAGTAAGTCTTCAGACTCCCGGACATATACAAAACCTCTGGATACAATATCCGGGCCTGCAAGAAGCTGGTTGCTGTGCTTTTCCAGGGTCAGAACTACCACAATAATACCATTTTGCGCCAGATTTTGTCTGTCGCGCAGTACAATATTTCCTACGTCTCCCACGCCCAGACCGTCTACCAGGATTCCTCCCGCCGGAACGTGATCCACAATGCTGCAGGTTTCTTCATTTAATTCCAGCACATCGCCGGAACTAATCATTACCACATTTTCTTTGGGGATGCCTACGGATTCGGCCAGATTTTTCTGAGCCATCCGGTGCCGGTATTCCCCATGTATGGGAATCGAGTAGGTGGGGTGAATCAGGGAATAGAGAAGCTTAATTTCCTCCTGGCAGGCATGTCCGGACACGTGGGTATCCTGGAAAATCACCTCAGCTCCCTTCATGGACAGCTCGTTGATGACCTTAGATACTGCCTTTTCATTTCCGGGAATAGGGGTTGAGCTTAAAATCACCACGTCTCCCGGCATAATCGAAACCTTTCGATGAAGGGAAGACGCCATGCGGGACAGGGCGGCCATAGACTCTCCCTGGCTGCCGGTGGTAATCAGTACGGTCTGCTCTTCTGGATAGTTTTTCAGCTGCTCAATATCAATTAAGGTTCCCTCAGGAATGTTAATATATCCCAGTTCGCTGGCCGTAGTAATCACATTTACCATACTGCGGCCCTCAATTACCACCTTCCGGTTGTATTTATTGGCAGAATTAATAATCTGCTGAACCCGATCCACATTGGAAGCAAAGGTTGCTACAATGATTCTCCTGGTGGTGTGGTCAGCAAAGATAGAGTCAAAGGTTTTTCCTACCGTCCGCTCCGACATAGTGAATCCGGAACGAATAGCATTGGTGCTGTCGCACATAAGAGCTAAAACACCCTTTTTGCCAAGCTCTGCAAGGCGCTGTAAATCTATAGTATCCCCAAATACGGGGGTGTAGTCGATCTTAAAATCCCCTGTATGCAAGATCACACCTGCCGGGGAGAAAATTGCCAAAGCAGACGCATCTGCAATGCTGTGGTTGGTCTTGATAAATTCCACCCGGAAAGCCCCCAAATTCACCGACTGTCCGTGCTTCATAACTTTGCGCTTTACGCTTTTGAGCATGTTGTGCTCTTTCAGTTTATTATCGATAAGCCCCAGGGTCAGCTTGGTTCCGTAAACAGGGGCGTTGATCTGTTTTAAAATATAAGGCAGGGCTCCTATATGATCTTCATGTCCATGGGTAATGACAAAGCCTTTGACCTTGTCTATATTTTGAATCAGATAGGTTACATCCGGTATCACCAAATCAATACCCAGCATGTCATCACTGGGAAATGCCAGTCCGCAGTCTACTACAATAATGCTGTCCTCACATTCAAACGCCGTAATATTCATGCCGATCTGCTCTAATCCCCCCAAAGGGATTATTTTAACCTTTGGAGCAGGCTGGCTGCCATCCCAGTTCTTTTTCTGCTTATTAGAAGGTTTCCTGCTCTGAATCGGTTTTGTTATCTCAGGCGCGGGGGTAAGGGATAGCTCCCTGACTCCATGCCCATAGGCTTGTCCCTGCCGTTCTCCATAGCTAAACCCTTCTCTTCTGGATGCTTCTTTGGTATTTCCCTCTTTCATGTTTCCTTCTTTGGCGTTTCCGTAGCTGCGGCTCTTACTGATACGGTAATTTTTCGGCCGTCTGGTAGTTCTGGGAATCTTTGTTTCATTTCCTCCGTTGTCTGTCTTTGCTGTTTGCTCTGTCTTCAATCATTTACCTCCGATCTTTGTCATTATTTGTTTCCCGGCTGCACGCCTCCGGGATAAGCCTTATGGCATTAAGTCAATATCCATGTCTGAAACCAGTTCATTAAAAATCCGGTACAAAAATTCCAGTTCCCCGTCCTCTTCCACAAATTCATATACTGCTTCCGAATCCTCAGGACGTGAAATATCCTTTAAAATGTAACACTCCCCGTCCTCATCTTCCGGGCTGTCTGTAACTAACAAATAATTTTTTCCACTGATTCTGGTTTCTTCCAACACAAAAAAATCTACCATGCTTCCGTCGTCAGTAAGCATGGAAATCATTCCTTCTTTATTATTCATACTGTATTCTCCTGCGTCTCTTCTGCAGCCTTCTGCTCTCCTCCCCTGCCGGAATCTAAATAGTTCTGAAGGATCAATACCGCCGCAATCTTATCAATTACCGCCTTCCGCTTCTCTCTGCGTACTCCGCTCTCTATCAGCACCCTCTCTGCCGACACTGTAGTAAGCCTCTCATCCCAAAATACTACCGGAATGCCTGTGCGCCGCTGTACCATAGCGGCAAACTCTTCTGTCTTTTTCACCCGCCATCCTGCAGAATTATCCATATTCTTAGGATACCCTAAAACAATCCGGTTAATCCCATATTCCACGGACAACTCTTCAATTCTGGCCAGAGTCCGGCGAAGCTTTCCCTCTTCGTTTCGGGTAATGGTTTCCACCCCCTGGGCCGTGATTCCCAATTCATCGCTGACAGCCACGCCCACTGTCTTGGAACCATAATCTAATCCCATAATCCTTGTCATATTTACTTTTCCTCTGATACAAAAAAGCAGCAAAATCAGTTGGTTCATCACCAACTGTCTTCTGTACTTCTATATCCGGCTGCTTTTCATCTTTTTAAGCCCTGCCGTCTTATGGTACTCCTGCTACTGGTAAAATCAGCTGAGTCTGGCATCAATGTAAACCGCCATCAGCTCTTCCAGAATCTCATCACGTTCTACTTTCATAATTAAGCTTCTGGCTCCCTTATGGCTGGTGATATACGTCGGATCTCCTGACATAATATATCCGACGATCTGATTGACAGGGTTGTACCCTTTTTCGGTAAGGGCAATATACACGTCTCTTAAGACTCTGGTCACTTCTACCGGAGTCTCCTGTACAGCTTTAAAATATTGAGTATTTTGAATATCGCCCATCTTCATCACGTCCTTAATCACTATTCTTTTCTATTCTAAACCAAAACTTCTGTTTCGGCAAGTGGTTAATTTCTTAACTTTTCCTGAAGCAGGAGTATTTCGTCTGTCAACATCCGGACGGCGGTTCCCGGTACTATCAATCCTCTGGCCCCGGAAAATCTTTGAGAATCCGTTTCCTCCACAGGGACTGCCATGCGGACATATTCGGGAGTATGGCCCATATAATAGTTTTTCCCCTCTATTGCCACAGGCTCTTCCAATAATATGCAGCGCTCTTTGCCTAAAAAGCTTTTCCTGTACTTTTCAGACATCTGCCTCTCTAAAGACAGAAGGATGTCGCTCCGCCGGGCCTTTATCTCCTCCGGTACCTGATCAGGCATTTTATCTGCCCGGGTGCCTTTCCGACGGGAATATTTAAAAATATGCATTTCATAAAAAGCCGCTTTTTCTAAAAATCTTCTGGTTTCTTCAAATTCCTCTTCTGTCTCCCCCGGAAAGCCTGTAATAATATCCGTAGTAATTGCAGGATTATCAAATACACGGCGCAAATGGCTGCAGCACTCCAGATATTCTTTTGGAGTGTAATGGCGGTTCATACGTTTTAAAGTTGCTTCACATCCGCTTTGCAGGGACAGATGGAAGTGAGGGCAGACTTTCGGAAGTTCTGCCAATGCCCGGGCAAATTCCCGGGTCACAATCCGAGGCTCTAAAGATCCCAGGCGAATCCGCTCCACTCCGTCTATGTTGTGGATTTGCCGGATCAGATCCAGTAATTCTCCCGGCGCGTCGTTCTCTTTCCTGTCTGTAAAATCTTTTCCGTAAGAACTTAAATGGATGCCAGTGAGAACAACTTCTTTGTAACCTTTTCTGGTCAGGCAGGCGGCTTCCTTTACTGCATCTTCCTGACGGCGGCTGCGGATCCGGCCTCTGGTATAGGGAATGATGCAATAGGTGCAAAACTGGTTACAGCCGTCCTGAACCTTCAGAAAAGCCCTGGTATGATCGGCGATCTTTTCAATGTGCAGCTCCTCATAGTCCCGGGCCCCGGAAATGTCAATTACGTGAGCCTGAGGCCCTGGTTCACACTTTTTCTGCTTTTTAGCTGCAAAGTATTCTTCCAGAATCTGAGGCAGCTCTTTCTTTTTATTATTGCCAATCATGATGTCCACGCTCATGTCTTTTTTTAATATTTCCTCAGCGGACTGAGCATAACAGCCTGCAGCTACCACAATGCTGTCCGGGTTTTGCTTTTTTGCCCGGTGAAGCATCTGCCGGGATTTTTTATCCGCCACATTGGTGACAGAGCAGGTATTGATAATATAGACATCTGCGGTTTGGCTAAAATCCACAATTTTATATCCGGATGCCTCCAAAAGCTGCTGCATAGCTTCTGTTTCGTATGCGTTTACCTTGCATCCAAGGTTGTGCAAAGCTGCTGTTTTCATACTTTTACTCCTGTCTGCTGCTGTTTCCCGGTTACAATCCATGGGACGAAAAAATACTTTTTTCCGGGACCCGGCTTATTTTTCATGCAAACTTTCTATTGACTTTTAGCTGGTATCTTTGTAGTATAGTAATAGAATTCATGTATGTTCTAAGTGATATTTAACCGATACTATAATACATAGATACAAGGAGGATTCTTCCAATGAGAACTGTTCACATTTCTTTAAATTCTATCGATAAGGTAAAGTCCTTTGTCAATGACTTAGCTAAATTTGACGCTGATTTTGACTTGGTTTCCGGACGGTATATTATTGATGCAAAATCTATTATGGGTATTTTCAGTTTAGATCTTTCCAAACCCATTGACCTGAATATCCATACAGAGAACAATATTGAGGAGATTTTAAATACCCTTTCTCCTTATACCATTGACTAAAACACACCAAAGGCGCGGCATCCAGAAATGGATGCCGCTTTTTCTTTATGGAGTGGGATATTTTTAAAATAACGCATGGGTTACCGGCACCAGACTGTCTCCACTGTCTGGATGGCTGTCTCCATCAGCTGGTCAATTTTTTCCGTCAGGTTCTCCTCTGATCTCCGGATAATTCCCAAATTGGGTTTGGTCACGGGATGCTTGGCCACAAAAATAGTGCAGCAATCCTCGAAGGGCAGAATCGAAGTCTCAAATGTTCCGATCTTCTCAGCCACATCTACAATTTCTTGCTTATCAAACCCAATTACCGGCCTGAACACCGGCATATTGCAGGCATCATCTGTAGCCGCAAGAGACTGCATGGTCTGGGATGCCACCTGTCCGATGCTTTCCCCGGTAATCAGTCCATGGCAATGATTGGCCTCTGCAATCCGTTCTGCAATCCGCATCATATACCGGCGCATAATAATGGTCAATTCCTCATGAGGGCACTGATCATAAATATAAAGCTGAATATCGGTGAAATTTACAATGTGCAGCAAAACAGGCCCGGCATACTTAGAAACCAGCTTTGCCAGATCCACAACTTTCTGCTTTGCCCTGTCGCTTGTGTAGGGCGGCGCGTGGAAATAAACGGCTTCCAGCCGTACCCCTCTTTTTGCAATCATATACCCGGCCACCGGACTGTCAATGCCGCCGGATAAGAGAAGCATTGCCTTTCCATTAGTTCCGATGGGCATACCTCCCGGCCCGGGAATTGTTTGGGAAAACAGATTGATTTTCTGACGCACCTCCACCCTCAAAAGTACATCCGGGTTGTGCACATCCACTTTGGTCTCCGGAAAGGCTTCCAAAATCACTTCCCCTAAGTCCCGGTTAATCTGTTCAGAGCCGATTGGGTAATGCTTATTGGCCCGCCGTGCCGCTACTTTAAAGGTAAAGTGTTTATCCTGATAAACCTGATCCACATATTCCTTTACCTGTTCCTTTAAATCATCGTAGCCCTTGTCCTCAATCTGCACCATAGGGCAGATTGCCGCAATGCCAAATACTTTCTTAAGGGCCTCAACCGCTTCGTCATAATCAAATGGTTTAGAGGCCTGAGCATAAATCCGGCCCGATTCCTTGCTCACCAAAAAACCGCCGTCCACTCTCTTTAAAGCGTGGTTGATCTGCTTAACCAGGGCATCTTCAAAGAGATAGCGGTTTTTGCCTTTAATACCGATCTCAGCATACTTAATTAAAAAAGATTGATATTCCATATGTTTCCTTCCTTTACATGCCCGGCATCGGGCTTTCCTGGTAAACCTTTATCCTCTCTGGTATCTGCGGAGCACTGGGAGAAGTTCCTTTAGCGCGTCAATGCAGACATCTATCTCCTGTCTGGTATTAAAACGGCTGAAGCTGAACCGCAGGGTTGCATCCAAATATTCTGGTTTCACTCCTATGCTTTTTAAAGTACCGCTGATAGCCGGATGGTTGGAAGAGCAGGCAGATCCGGAAGATACATAGATTCCCTTATCCTCTAATGCGTGGAGAAGTACCTCGCTTCGGACTCCCTGAAAGCTTACGCTGGCAATCTGAGGGGCGCTGTCCATCCCTTTTTTGCTGTTGACCACCGTTCCCTCAATCTCTCCTGCCCGGCAGATGAAGTAATCTTTTAATCCCCGCAGATATTCCGTCTTTTCCTCAAAATCTGTGTAGGCTTCCCTGGCCGCCACCCCCAGACCGGCCACGCCAGGGACATTTTCTGTGCCGGAGCGCAGGTTTTTCTGCTGGCCGCCGCCCCAGATAATGGGTTTTATCTTTACCTTTTCATTGATATACAAAAACCCTGCCCCTTTTGGCCCGTGGATCTTGTGGGCGCTGACAGAAAGCAGATCGATCCCCTGCTTTTTAGGGCGGATTTGGTATTTGCCATAGGCCTGAATAGCATCTGCGTGGAACAAAGCCTGAGGACTCTTTTCCCGAATAACGGCGCTGATATTCTCCACAGGCTCTACTGCTCCCACCTCATTATTTACATACATAACCGAAACCAAAATCGTGTCAGGCCGCAGGGCCCCTCTCAGCTCATCCAGACTGATATGGCCGTCTGTATCTACAGAAAGGTAAGTAACTTCAAATCCCTGCTCTTCCAGATAAATCAGAGGGTTGTACACCGATGGATGCTCGATCCGGGTGGTGATAATATGCTTTCCCCTTCTCTGGTTGGCCAAAGCGGTTCCAATTAAGGCCATGTTATTGGATTCCGTGCCGCCGGAGGTAAAAAGGATCTCCTTGGGCTGAACTTTTAGGGTCCTGGCAATAATTTCAGCCGCTTCTTTTATATAGTCCTCGGCTTCTTTCCCTTTCCGGTGTCTGGCGGAAGGATTCCCGTAGTCTTCCGTCATGGTTTTTACAACAATGTCTTTCACGCTGTCCAGTACCCGGGTGGTGGCGGAATTGTCAAAATAAATCTCTTGCTTCTGTATCATGGCATAATTACTCCTTAAACCTTTTTAGCCTGAGCTGTTCCCTAAAACGCCCCTTCTGCTTTCATCATAAAAAGGGAAAGAATGGCAAGTCCGGCTGTCTCAGTACGGAGAATTCTTCTGCCCAGAGAGACCGGAACCGCGCCGTACTCCTTTGCCAGAAGAATTTCACTTTCGTCAAATCCCCCTTCCGGACCGATGAAAACAGCCACGGAACGGGTGTCCTGACCTGCCGCTTCCAGGGCTTTTTTCATAGTGTCCATACCCGTCTGATTTTCATAGGGAATCAAAATCTGATCAAATTTCTCTGCCATTTTAAGGGCTTCTTTCAAAGACATGATCCCTTCTACTTTGGGGATCCGGCTGCGGCCAGACTGCTTGGCAGCGCTTTCTGAGATAGCCTGCCACCGCTCCAGCCTGGATTTTTCTTTTTTGGCGTCCAGTTTTACTACCGCATTTTTCGTGATAACAGGGATCACCTGGTAAGCCCCCAGCTCTACGGATTTTTGGATAATTAATTCCATTTTGTCAGACTTGGGAAGCCCCTGAAAAAGGTAAAGCCTCATCGGAAGTTCCCTGCTTTCCCGGCGTTTTGCAATCCGGGCTTCTACCAAACCGTTTTCCATAGAGGAAATCTGACAGTGGTAATCATTGCCCTCCCCGTCGCTGATGAGAAGGGATTCTCCCTGACGCATCCGCAGAGCATTTCTGATATGGTTTACGTCCGGGCCGGTAATCGTGACTCTGTCTTCCCTCACTGCCTGAGGGGAAACGAAAAAGTGATGCATACTATTTTCTCCTGGCAGTTACAGAAACCCACTCTCCCTGGCGGGTTACCTCTACTACCTCAAACTGGTTGTTGGCGGCAAAGGCATCCCGGACTGCCTGTTCTTTCATATTAATAATACCGGAGGTGATAAAAATGCCGCCGTGTTTCATGTGTACCGGAATCTCTTTTTGAAGCATAATAATAACATCTGCCAGAATGTTAGCCACAGCCACATCGCACCACTCATATCCGGCCCAGTCCTGAATCTCTTTGCTGTCAATGATGTTGCCCTGAATCACAGCAAATTTCTCTGCCGGGATCTGGTTTGACTTTAAATTTTCTCCCACCGCATTGATAGCATTTTCATCTAAGTCTGTACCCCGCACCTCTTTGGCCCCAAGCTTTAAAGCAGCAATTCCCAAAATTCCGCTTCCGGTGCCTACGTCCAGGACTCTTGTCTCCCCCGTAACATATTTTTGAAGCTGCCGGATGCAAAGCTGGGTAGTCTCGTGCATACCTGTTCCAAAAGCGGTTCCCGGATCAATCTGGATTAACAGCTTGTCTTTGTGTTCTTCCGGAACCGTCTCCCAGGTAGGTTTAATCAGAATATCATCCACAGTAAAAGGTTTAAAATACTGTTTCCAGTTATTAATCCAGTCCTTATCCTCGGTCTCAGAGGCCGCAATGGTTCTGGCCCCCAGGTCGGTAAACATTGCCAGCTCATCCAGGCCTTCCTCTACTTTTCTTAAAATCTCCGTCTCGTCATTCTGATCATCCAGGTAGAAGCTGACTCTGGCTATTCCATCGTCCGGCCCCAGATCAGGGAGGATGTCGATAAACATTCCCTTGGTTTCTTTTTCGGTCAGGGGTATCTTATCCTCGATCTCAATTCCCTCAATACCAATTTCGTCAAACATGCTGCTGACCAAATCTACCGCTTCCGTAGTGGTGGTCAGGGTAAATTTCTTCCATTTCATCTCAGCTCTCCTGTCTTTTTCCACAATTGTGCAGTATCCATCATAGCATATATTTTTTTTCCTGGCAAGCGGCGGGGTGGTTGACAGAACCTCTGAGCGAGATGAAAAAAACTTTTTTAAAATTTTTTTTACTTTTTTGCAATAAAATGACGATGAAATGCATTAATCTAATGAACGGATGAAAATACTTCTGTTTTGGAGGCTGTAAGGAAAGACAAATCAAGAACGAAATTCCTTGATGCATTACACATTCCATCACACCGTCTGACCATATAGCTTCTGGCAGGGGATTTTCGCTTTTACAAACTAACGGCAATTAGATTTTGTAATCCAACACGAAGAGCTGTCATTGACAGCT
>CAJUJM010000065.1 GCA_910586755.1 uncultured Lachnospiraceae bacterium | reverse complement strand
TCAATTTCTTTTTCTAAATTTTTTGTTTCCATCGCTTATTTCCCAGTGGAGTTTTAATATACCATAGAAAAAGGGCATTGTCAATAGAATTTGTGCTATTTTGCAAACAATTTTTCCATCCACTATATATGCCATTTTTCCCTTATTTTTACTATATTTTGTGGTTAATCTTCCATCCTTATCTGTCTTTTGTTCCTATTGTTGTTGCAATTGTTTGAACATTAGAAAATACTCTTTGCCACTCCCATCATCAATGTACTGAGAAAGTTATTGTGATATAGAATATAGAGCCAGGTACTTTTTTCAATCTGCTCCATAACTGCCATTCCAAAAGGGGTACTGGTAAAAGCAGAAAGAACGATACAGCCAATCCAAAGATATAGCAAACCCTGAATTCCGCCTAGTACGGCTCCCGCCAATTGGTTTATGCCATTTATGATTGGAAGTTTTGCAATCAAATCCAACCATCTCACTGTTATCTGTATCAAAATAAACACCGCTATAAATAGAAAAATAAAGCAAAGGGATTGAATGACTGCCTGAGATAAATATGCGCTTAAATAGTCTGAAAAAGCATCTACTCCCAAAATTCGGTAAATTTCGCGATTATTATTCGTGATCAGTGTTTCCTTTATATTATCAGGTAAATCTAATCCTTCTATAATAAGTCTCTGCTCATCTGGCATCATACTTTGATTCAACTGCCAAAAATCCTCTTTATCTTTTTCGCCGGAATCTACTCCAACAGCTTGAAGAATCTTGCTTCCTATTTTTTCCCGAAAATCTGTTTTCTCAGTAACATAAGTCGTAACATAAGGAAGGGCTGCGTGAACAATGATCAATGTTATGATCAGTGCCGTAAAGGATACGGCAAGCCGGATAAACCCCCGATAATGTCCGTGCAAAACCATTCCCAGCAAATATACGGCTACCAAAATCGGCAGCCAGTTTTCCTGAAAAAATATCATTCTGTCTCTTTCCTGTTGTACCGCCTATTCGGCGGCAAGTTTTCATGCTAATATAAATTTCTCAATTCCAGCTGCTACTCCGTCTTCATCATTGCTCTTTGTTATATAGTCAGCTTTTTTCTTTAAGGATTCTATTCCGTTTTCCATAACTACTCCTATGCCTGCTTCTTCAATCATAGACATATCATTTTCACCATCACCAAAGGCCATTGTCTGATTTCGGGAAATTCCTAAATAACTTGCCAGCCGAAGAATTCCCTTTCCTTTTGTAGCTTCCAGATTATTAATTTCAAGATTCAGGGGAATGGACGAAGTTATAATAAGCCCGGAAAATCCCTTTAATATTTCTCGAATCTGTTCTTTCAAAACAGCTTCCTTGAAAAATATATTGATTTTTTCTATAGGACACTTAGTTTCTTCTACATGTCGGATAATATTGGGCACCACATCTCTGGTAATTCGAACCATGTCCTGAAGCTCTTTGGTCAAACCAAATTCATCCATATGGTTTAAAAATCTCTCTTCACTGATTCCCCGGCCATTAATATAAGGGTCAAACATAACCGGATACGGTTCCAGCATCCGCAAAATATCCAAAGCCCTATCATGATCTAACATCCTGCTGTCAATAACCTTCTGCTCTTTCATATCATAAATAATCGCTCCATTGGTAGCAATTGCGTATCGTACTCCCGGAATCTCTTTAATGACGGACGGGACGCCGTCAACCGTGCGTCCCGTGGTTGGTACTATGTGTATCCCTCTGGCAATACAGTCCTTTAATGCTTTTTCATTTCTAGAGGATAGACGTTTTTTACTATCTAAAAGAGTCCCGTCCAGGTCTAAAGAAATTAGTTTAATATCTTTTTTCATAGTATTTTTCCTGTCCTTTTAAATGAAATGTTCTTCTTTTAAAATTAAAAGCCCGTCTTTATCATATCTGGAAGAAAACACCCCTGTTATCATCTTTCCAAGAGAACGCTTCTCTGCTTTGTCTGCTGCTTCCTCAATTAAGTTCTCTGCATTTTCTCTGGTTAACGGAATATTATTCTCTTCCATTATTTCGATTCGCTCATACAAGGCAAGCATACTCTTTCCGGTAATACTGCAGTCTATCTGACTGGCGTACTGGCTGGCATATTGTGCGAACTCATCAATTGTCATCTCCTCTTCCGGAGCTTCTTCCTCGTAGGTCCCATCTCCTTCGTAAGAGCCTTCCTCTTCGTAGTTGTCTTCCTCGTAAGCCCTCTCTTCTCTGTAGCCTTCTTCCTCGTAAGATTCCTCTTCTTCGTAACCCTCTTCCTCGTAAAATTCCTCTTCTTCGTAACCCTCTTCCTCGTAAGGCTCCTCTTCTTCGTAGCTTCCTTCCTTGTAAGAGTCTTCCTGCCTGTAGCTTTCTTCTCTGTAAGAGTCTTCTTCCTCACGGATTGGAGTAACCATGCGGACTGGCCGGGCATTCTCTTCCTGCTCCGGAGCTTCCACTGTTGCTTTTTCGGAAGTTTGTTTACTTCCGATACATTCAAAGTAGGAAGCTAAAGCCGGATTCTGGTTATGAAGTGCTTCTAAGCGCTCTGGCGTATCAATCAGAACCACCACGATCCCGGTTTCATCATAAGCCATTAAGCGGTTTAACTCATCTAAAAGGATGCTGTTCATGTCTGCCGCGCCTTCAATAATCAGGTCTTTTCCTGCCAGTTTATCGGCCACTGCAAACAAACCTCTGGCGTTTAATTTTGTACCTGTGATTTTTGCAGCTGGATTTTTGGTTCCCAACTCCTGATGTATCTTTTTAAGAGCATTTTTGGCAAGTTCAATCCCCTCTTCCGAAGAATTCGCCTCAATCATTAAATGATTAGGCTGCGTCAGCCTCTCCACTCTGCTTCTGACAGGAGCTGTTGTTTCATTCCGATAGGCCGCTCTGGCTTCTTGGATATTGCGAATAACCCGGGTCTTTTCCATTTCACGGCTGCCTTCTTTTAAATCCTTCACATTATTGAGAACACGGGTGTAACTGACGCCAGGATTTTCTAAGACCGGCTGGTTGTTTTTATCACCAGACAAGCGGGACATTTCCTGGGCCAGCTCTTCCTCTGCCTCAGCCTCTTTCATCTGGGCCTGAATCTCTTCTTCCGGCTGAATCTGTTTAACAGGCATAGCCGGCGCGTCATTACGGTAAACCGGCGCGGCTTGATAATGAGAATATCCTCCTGGTTCTAATGCTGCGGCAGTCTCTGCATAAGCCTGTTCCTGCTCATATCCGCCCTGGCCATAGTATTCTTCATGGCCATAATCCTGAACTGCGCCATATGTCTGGTCCTGATAATATTCTTCTCCGTAAAATCCGTCCTGGCCATAGGTTCCCGGCTGCTGGTAAGTCTCTTCTTCATAAACCGGATCCTGGCCGTATCCTGCCTCATCCCCATAGTAGGCCTCCTGGCCATAAGACTCCGCCCCTTCATAAAACCCATCCTGACCATAGGACTCATTGCTAACATAAGCTTCTCCGCCCTGGCCGTATGTTTCATCTGTTCCATAAGATTCAGCGTGATTATATACATTTTCTTCTTCATACGGTGCTTCCTGGCCATAAGATCCGTTTTCTTCATATGCCTGAGGCTGGCCATAAGCCTGATTATCAAAATCCGGCTCTTCCATATAATAATTTCCCTGTTCTACCGCTTTTAACCTTCCTTCATAAACATCCCGATTTTCTACCAAGTCTCTCTGATAATTTGTCAGAGGCGCATATTGGACTTTTAAATTCATGGCTTTTTCTACATATTTTCCCAAGCCAAACATCAGCATTATTTTATCGCAGGTAGCAATACATTCTCTTTCCATACCTGCCAGGCTATACTGCTCTGCCAGCTCATAGAGCCATTTTTCGTCCAGTTCCACACTGGTATAAGTCTCTAATACACTAATCAGCTGTTCCGGAGAAGCATTTTTAGCCTTTAAAATCAAATAGCGCAGGATATACTGTCTGGAATCGTCCTCTGCCAGGGTGCAAAACTCCCGGTAATAAGCCTCTGCCTCCTGAATTTCTCCATCTTTTAAGGCCAATTGGGTCAGCTTATATAACAGGCGCTTTCCAATAGGGGCTCTCTCAAAGGCAATTAACAAAATTTCTTTTGCCTCGTGATACTCGCGGTTCTTTTCATATACCTGGGATACCTGCGAAAGAAGGTTTGCATTGCGTACTCTTCTCCAATCAATGGTATCTGCAATTTTCATTGCCGTATCATAATCCCCCTTGTTGATAAGCTTTTTAAGCTGTTCAACCTTGATGTTAAACTCGTATTTATCCATCTTTCTGCATCTCCTAACGCTTTTCTTTCCTTCGTTACAGTTCTACTCTGCCCTCTAATGCCCGGAGCAAAGTAACTTCATCAATGTATTCCAGATCGCCGCCTACCGGCACGCCGCTGGCTATCCGGCTGACCTTGATTCCTGTCGGTTTAATCAATTTGCTGATATACATCGCTGTTGTCTCACCTTCCAGGCTGGAATTAGTAGCAATAATTACTTCCTTTACATCCGCCTGTAACCGCTGCATTAGTTCCTTTAGCTTGATATCATTAGGACCAATTCCCAACATGGGAGAAATGGCTCCGTGAAGAACATGGTAAACCCCGTCGTATTTGCCTGTTTTTTCATAAGCAGCCAGATCACGGGAATTTTCTACCACCATAATGATACCGTGATCCCTGTTCTGATTCCTGCATATGGGACATTGCTCCTCATCCGTAAGAGTAAAACAATCTTTGCAATACCGTATATTATTTCGGGCGCTGGTCATAGATCCAGCCAATCGCTCCACCTGCTCTTTTGGCATGTTAATAATATGAAAAGCCAGGCGCTGGGCAGACTTGGCCCCTACTCCGGGAAGCTTAGACAATTCTTCGATTAATTTGGTAATTTGATTACTGTAATAATCCATTAGAAGGGAAATCCTCCGCCTAATCCGCCCATACCCCCGGTAAGCTTAGACATGGCAGCAGAAGAATCCTCTTCCATCTGACGGAATGCTTCGTTGGTAGCCGCAACAATTAAATCTTCCAGCATCTCGATATCATCCGGATCTACTACTTCCTCTGAAAGCTTTACCGCTGTAACCTCTTTTTTACCGGAAACAGTGACGGTAACCGCTCCGCCGCCAGCGGCCGCAGTATATTCCTTTTCTTCCAGTGCTTTAGCGGTTTCTTCCATCTGGCGCTGCATACGCTGCGCCTGTTTCATTAAATTATTCATGTTACCGGGCATTCCTCCCGGGAAACCTCCGCGTTTTGCCATTTTATAAGTCCTCCTGTTTTTCTGAATCTATCAATCCTCGATTGTAATATCCATATGGATCTTATCTTTTAATTCATCTTCACTTACGTATATAGTGTCCAGCCTCTCACCTGCCCCGGAAAGTCTGGATTTCAGATAAAGCTTTTTGCCGTAAGTGTTTTCTATATAGCGTTCCAAATCGCCAAGAACGCTGGGGCGGCTGCCAATGGCGTAGTTGGTTGCATCGGAAAATACAATGCACAGGCAGTTGTCGCCGCTGGGTTCCACTATAGTGTCCCGAAAGCTGGGACGAATGGACATTCCCATCTCCCGGACAATCTTTCCCCATTGACTGCGGATAAAGTTTAACTCCTCTATCTGGGCAGACGGCAATGAAACGGTCTCCGGAGGCGGATAATCCGAATCTCTGGCTTCGGAACCGGCTGGCTTCTGTCCTGAGTCCTCCCCGGCTGGCTGGGAGGAAGAAGCAAATACCACCGTCCCGGATGCCACCTGATCCTCCAGCTCTGCTAACCGCTGTAAAATGGAATCCAGATTTGCCTCCATAGAAGGTTTTGTCAGCTTGATAAAAGCCACTTCTACCAAAACCCTTTTCTGAGCGGCAAACCGAATCTGACTGGACAGCTCCGAAAAAATTCGGATATAGCGCATTAAAGTACTGCCATCTGTCAGCCCTGCATCCTCCTTTAGCTGCTTCAGGTTTTCTTCTGACATATCCAGAAGACCTTCTGCATCCTCTGCACTTTGAGTCAAAAGAAGATTTCTCATATACCAGATAAAATCTGTGACAAATTGTCCCAGCTCTCTTCCCTGAATTACCAGTTCTTCTAATTCTTTTATACAATCCCGGGTTCTGCCCTGGCAAACTGCCCGGAACATCTTGCTGAATACAGCAGTATCTACTGCTCCCAGCACATCTAATACATTGTCATAGGTAAGAGTCTTTCCATAATGAAAAGCCACACATTGATCTAATAAGCTTAAAGCATCCCTCATGGAACCGTCGGCTGCTTTGGCCACATAAAGCAGGGCCTTATCCTCTGCCTCTATCTTTTCGGCCTGAATTAACTCTCTCAGCCTTTCTGCGATAGTCTCCAGAGAAATTCTTTTAAAGTCATATCTCTGGCACCGGGACAAAATGGTGATGGGAATTTTGTGAACCTCCGTAGTAGCTAATATAAAAATCACATAGGAAGGCGGTTCCTCCAAGGTTTTAAGCAGGGCATTAAACGCCCCGATTGACAGCATATGCACCTCGTCTATGATATAGACACGGTATTTGCCATCGGTTGGCGGGTATTGAACCTGTTCCCGGATTTCCCGGATATTTTCTACGCCATTGTTGGATGCTGCATCAATTTCCACTACATTCATGGATGAGCCATCCATAATGCTTTTACAGGACGGACACTCATTGCAGGGACTGCCGTCCTGAGGATTCTGGCAGTTTACCGCTCTGGCAAAGATCTTGGCAATACTGGTCTTACCGGTTCCTCTGGTGCCACAGAACAGATAAGCATGCCCTATCCGGCCTGAAAGTATTTGATTTCTCAGCGTCGTCACTATGTGATCCTGACCCCTTACTTCTCCAAAGGCCGTAGGACGCCATTTCCGATACAGCGCAGTATAAGACATAGTAATTGCCCCTTACTTTTATATTTTTGCCAGCTATTGGTCGCCAAAACTGATCCCTACCAGCTTCGCTTCCTTAATGATAGAACTATTGGGATCTACGTATTTTAATTTTCCCGCCGTCTCAGACAGAGGGATCTTGGTAATCTCATTGTTTTTTACCACTACCATATAACCGTATTCCCCATTCTTTATGAGTTCTGCTGCTTCTGCCCCTAATCTGGTAGACAGAACACGGTCGTATGGACACGGCTCCCCGCCCCTCTGCATATGGCCGGGAACGGTCACTCTTACTTCCTGACCGGTTGCCTGGGAAATCTTGGCTCCAATCTCATAGGCCACGGAAGGGTAGAGAGAATTCTTCTTTTTTTCTTTCAGCTCTTTTTTGGAAAGGGCGGCATCTTCTTTGGAAATAGCTCCTTCTGCCACTGCTATGATAGAAAATTTCTTTCCGGCTGCGGAACGCTTTTTCAATGCATCGCAGACAATATTTAAATCATAGGGAATCTCAGGGAGCAGGATAATATCGGCTCCGCCGGCAATTCCCGCATGGAGAGTAAGCCAGCCTACCTTGTGTCCCATGATTTCCACAATAAATACCCGGCCGTGGGAAGCTGCCGTTGTATGGATACAATCAATTGCATTGGTCGCAACGTTTACAGCGCTCTGGAAGCCAAAGGTCATATCGGTTCCCCACAAATCATTGTCAATCGTCTTTGGAAGAGAAACGATATTTAATCCCTCTTCTCTTAAAAGGTTGGCCGTTTTTTGACTGCCGTTTCCACCCAAAACCACTAAACACTCCAACCGAAGCTTCCGGTATGTATGCTTCATGGCTTCTACCTTATCCAGACCGTTTTCATCCGGCTCTCTCATCTGCTTAAAAGGCTGTCTGGATGTTCCCAGAATCGTACCTCCCCGTGTCAGAATTCCTGAGAAATCGCCGGGCTTTAAAATCTGATAATCCGCATACATCAACCCTTTATATCCTTCTTCAAAGCCTACAATTTCCACATCATCAAACATATTATACAGGGCTTTCGCCACACCTCGCATAGTGGCATTGAGGCTTTGGCAGTCTCCGCCGCTGGTCAACATTCCGATTCTCCTCATAATAACGCCTCTCTTTCATAAGATGGTTATAGTATACCCATTTTGTAATTATACAGCAAACAACAGGCATGAGCAAGCAAAAAAAGATAAGCTGTACCGGTCCAGAAAATCCTGGCATCCTGATACAGCTTATTTTCGGCATAAATATTTAAATCCACGCACCTTGCTTTGTACATTAACCACAGACGTTACTCAGGCAGTTAACTCAGCCCAGGCTGCCTTGTGGCACACAGAAGGTTCTGCTTAGTGCTGCTGCATTCCTGCCCTGACACGGTTCACAGATTCCTGTTGCACAAGACCCAGACATCAACGCCACTTACCAAAGGCAGCTCTGCAGAATAATGTCCGAGGCAAGGTATCACCCCTGCTAGAGCGGATTGCAGGTACAGGGCACCGCTATCTCCCCGGCTGCGTGGAAGCTTTGTGACTTGTTTATATTGGGATAGCTAGTTAAGTATACATGGTGAATGAAAAAATGTCAAGATTCCGTGCCATTTTCCAATACCTTCATGGCTTCTCTTAAAACCCCTTCTCCATTCAATATGCCAAAATCTCTTACATCAACCTTTTCCACAGGAATATCCCCCGCCAGTTCCTGCAGCTTTTTCTGTTCATAGCCAATCTGGGGAGCCAGCAGCACAATGTCCATATCCTGAATTACATCTCTGACGCCTGTTATAGATTTTACCTGGATAGATACGTCGATTCCCTGGTCCTGAGCCGCCCTTTTCATCTTGGATACCAATATACTGGTAGATATTCCTGCACTACAAACCAACAAAATTTTTTTCATGTCCTTCTCCTCCTTTACATGATAACCCCAATATTTTTTATATATTACTTTGCTTTTTCTCCCGAAGGTTTTTAAAAAAGCTCTTCATCATTAATGAACATTCTTCGCCCAACACACCTTTTTCAGAATGGGCCTGATGATTAAAACCATCCTGATGGAGCATGTCCAGAACAGAACCGGCACAGCCTGCTTTGGGATTCATGCATCCCATAACCACCCTGGGGATCCGTGCCTGGATAATAGCGCCGGCACACATAGGACATGGCTCCAGGGTTACATATAAAGTACATTCCTCCAGCCTCCAGTCTCCTATTTTCTTGCAAGCCTTTTTTATCGCAATAATCTCTGCATGGGCTAAGGCACTGTGATCGGTCATACGGCGGTTATAACCTCTGGCAATAATCTTTCCCTGATGTTCAATCACACAGCCAATCGGAACTTCGCCTAATGCTTCCGCCTTTTTTGCCTGACGGATAGCCTGTTTCATATATTTTTCATCTTGGGTCATGAAATATCTCCTGCTTATTTTTGCTAGACCCGAAAACGGGGATATGCTATACTTACCCTCAGGGGATAAACTCCTTTTATTATACTACGAAACATGGAAGATTGGAATTAAAATTATGAAAATTTGTGGATTACAAAAAACGACATTATTAGACTTTCCCGGCCATGTAGCGGCTACCGTTTTTACTGGCGGATGCAACTTCCGATGTCCCTTCTGTCAGAACGCGGAGATCATTACTGCTGACGCAGAATCTGACTATACAGACCAGGAAGTGCTGTCTTTCCTAAAAAAACGAGCTGGGATTCTGGAGGGGATCTGTATTACAGGCGGAGAACCTACTTTACAGGCAGACTTGGCAGATTTTGTCCGAAAGGTAAAAGATATCGGGCTGTTAGTAAAGCTGGATACTAACGGTTACCGGCCGGATATATTAAAGCAGATGGCTGCCGGCGGACTGTTGGATTATGTGGCTATGGATATAAAGGCCGGGCCAGATCATTACAGCGCAGTGTCCGGACTTTCCCGGATGGATCTGACGCCAATTAAGGAAAGTATAGACTTTTTACTTTCCGGTAAGGTTCCTTTTGAATTTCGTACTACCGTTGTAAAGGGACTTCATACCAAAACGGATTTCCAACAAATTGGTCCTTGGATAGAGGGCTGCCCACAATATTTCCTGCAGAATTTTAAAGAATCCGAATACGTCCTTCAGCCTGGTTTTACAGGATTTTCTCTTAGTGAACTGCAGGAGTTTGCGGATGTGGTAAAACCGTTTGCAGGCAGCGTGTCTATCCGTGGGGTCGATTTATGAAAGAATGGTTGTACTTTGCCCCTGGCCTGCAGATAGTTCTGCATCCCATGCATTTCCCAATTGTATGTCTGTATACCAGTAACCAAAGCGGCCGTCCCCGGATGGCTGCTTTTTGGACAGGACAAAGTGAGGAAATCCGAACATAGTGGCCATGTATTTTTCATTGCTGTAGTAATGGCCCGGAACGCCTAAAAGGAATCTTGGATTCCCCCTGGGATTCTCCAGGCGGGCCAGGATTAAATAGCGGTAATTATAGTAGCCATGAAGCAAAAAGCTGTTGTTTCCATGAATCCACACCTCTCTCGGCAGAAGGCCTATATCCTGAGGTTTTATTGCCAGGATAACACAGCCGTGTTCACTGTCAAAGGCCTGAATCTTTGGGTAAGCTTTTTCAAAACAATCCCATATCTGAGCAGGACTTTCTGCCGGTTCATCGGTTAAAGGAATCTGTTCCAGCTCTCCCGGCGTTCCGGCTTGGGGAATCGGATGGGGCTGGGCTGCTGTAACCGGCGGCTGCCCGGCGGCCGGCTGGCTTGCAGGCTGTTGAATAGCTGCTTGCGGCATAATTCCAATTCCGCTCCAGCCGTTTTCCTGAGTGGATACGGTTTGAGCTGTTGGTGGAATTGCTGCTGGTTTTACGGTCTCCGGCTCTGCCTGCTCGGATTCTGTCCCATCTACTAAATATACCTTTTCTTCTTCCTCTGTTTCCAATTCTATTGAAGCTTCCGGCAAAGTTGGCTTTTGATTCTTATTTTCTTCCAAAGCAATTTCTGTCTCTGCCGGCGGTTCTCCTTTGCTTTCTTTTTCTGCCACAATAACCGGCGCGCCTTCTTCCATGGCGAGCTCCTGTTCTATCTCTGCTACTACTTTTCCGGCGGTTTCCATAATATTATTTTCTTTTTCCGGCGCCGCTTTGGTCAGCTCAATTTCCGCTGCATAGGCCACCTCATCTTCCCAAATAGTCCGATATGTGCGCCAGTTATCTTCCGGTTCGTGGATTTCAAGGCCATAGCATTTGTCCATCTCACAGCCGCTGCCTTCTACATTTTCCACCTGCACAGCAGTACGGAACTCCCCGGTTCCCCCTCTTAAAAATAATTTTCCCAGTGGTATCTCTCCAATAGAGGATAGCAGATAGATCCCTGCATCCCCGTTAGTAAAGATTTTTTTCACATTAACACTGATTTTGCATTGTCCGCTCCGTGCTTCCAGCTTTGCAAAACCCACATTTCTTCCCTTTGTTTTACCTTCATATTCATAAATATATGAAATGAGTCTTCTATAATTAGACATACAATCACCTCTAGTCTATATTTATGCAAATACCCATTGAAACTATGTCATGAAAATGATATTCTATAAGAGAAGATTTCACATTTTTTAGAAAACGGAGGTTTCTTAAAATGAAGATTTACAAAGTGAAGGATTACGAAGAAATGAGCCGTAAGGCTGCCGCTGTGATTGCTTCCCAGATTATCTCTAAGCCAGACAGTGTTCTTGGTCTTGCCACCGGCTCCACCCCCATCGGCACCTATAAGTATCTGGTTGCTGCTTACAAGGCCGGCGATTTGGATTTTTCTCAGATTAAATCCGCAAACCTGGATGAATATCGCGGTCTGACTAAGGATAATGATCAAAGCTACTATTATTTTATGAACAACCACTTGTTCCAGCACGTTAATATCGATCCTGCCAACACCAATATTCCGGATGGCACCAGCAATGATCCGGATGCTGAGTGCGCCCGCTATGAGGAAGTGATTAAGTCATTAGGCGGTGTGGATTTACAGCTTTTAGGCCTGGGACATGACGGACATATGGGCTTTAATGAACCCTGCGATCATTTTGACAAGATTACTCACTGTGTAGATTTAACCGAAATGACCATTGAAGCAAATAAGCGCTTCTTTGCTTCTGCTGACGATGTTCCCCGTCAGGCTTATACCATGGGCTGCGGCACTATTATGCGGGCAAAGAAGATTTTAATTCTGGTTTCCGGAGCAGACAAGGCTGATATTCTGTACCAGGTAGTAAACGGACCGGTTACTCCTCAGGTTCCGGCTTCTCTGCTTCAGTTCCATCCGGATGTAATTCTTATTGCGGATGAGGCTGCTATGTCTAAGTTCTAAATACGAAAAATATTAAGAAGGGGGCTTCATGCGACACCCCCTTCTTTTTATAGAGTACCCGGCAAAACGTGTCTTATGCCGAAAAACTTTTCATATATTCTGATTCCGATATTCGGCTGGCGTAATTCCCTCAATTTGTACGAAATGTTTAATAAAATAGCTGGTACTATAGTATCCTATCTTTTCTGTAATCTCATTAACCGTTAAATTTGTTTCCAAAATCAGTCGTTTTCCTTCCTGGATTCGGACTTCTGTTAAATATTGAATAAATGTTTTCCCCGTCGCCTTATGGAAAATACTGGAAAAATAATTGGGTGTAATAGAATACAAATTAGCCATGGAATTAATGCTTAAATCTTCCTGATAATGGCTCTTAATATAGGCAACTGCTTTTTCCGCTATGGTTTCCCGGCTTCTTTTGGGAATCAGAAGCTTTTTGCCCATCTCTTCTAATTGTGTTTTCAGGCAAAAGCTATCTTCTCTTATTCCAAAGAACAATTTAATAGAATCATAAAAGTGCTCTTTATAAAAATTATTTTCATTTAGCTGCTGTTCCATAGATACAAGCGCCTTACTATATGTGACAAATTCAGAATAGTTTTTATTGCGATAGCTATTCATCATTTTTACTCCTGTTTCAGCTATCTTTTGCATATCAGGAGATAAATTTAAGGACAAGATTCCCTTTTTGTAAAATTTTCGAATACCGGTTAATATCCGTTGGGACGACAAGCATAAAATCCTGTTGTATTCTTTATAAAATGTCTGGCTGTCAGAAAATAAGCAGCTCTCATATACTGTGGAAAATCTTAACAAATGTTTTACTAAGGACTTAACCACTTGTTGATTTTCTTTCTGCCAGCCCGAGTTGGGGAACAAAAAAAGGATCGTAATATCCTTCTTACTTACTTTTTGTTGGATAAAAAACATGTTTTTCGTAAGTTCAAATAACTGGTGAGTCAAAATTGATTCTTCATTTATATTATCATTGGTAACAAAAAGAGCCTGTCCATTAATCGGAAAGACCACCTCTTTTCCTGGCTCTTCCAAAATCTCGCTAATTAATACTTTCAATTTACTGCAGAATTCCGACCTTTTTTGTTCTATTGTAATGATAGCGGTTTCTACAATCTGCTCTAAATCGTTTTTCCGGATTGGTTTTAAAAGATAGTCTTTAATACCAATACGAATCGCTTCCTGAGCAAATTTAAATTCATCAAATCCGGATAAAATATAAAATAAGGTATTTTTTGCAAAAGGCTTCCCCTGGCGAATCGCTTCAATTCCATTGAGAATAGGCATTTTTACATCCACGAGAGCAATATCATAATTACCTTTTTTAAGCTGTTGTACCAATATTTGCCCATTAGCTGCTTCATCAATCTCTTCCTCCTTAAAGCCCAAACTCAAAAGGTGGAAACGTATTGATTGCCGTATTAATTTTTCATCGTCAGCAATAATAATCTTCATCTCATTTGTTCCTTCTTTTCATCAAAAATATTTTTTATCTGAAAAGTAACCTGGGTTCCTTTTCCAGGAGTACTGGATATGTGCAAGGTACTTTGTGGAGAGAATATTTCAAGCCGCTTTTTTACGTTATTAAGCCCGATACTTTCTGTAAGATCCAAAGTCTCAGTCTGAAAGCCAACCCCATCGTCGAAAATACAGATCATCAGACAGCTATTTTGTCTGGAAATGGTAATGCGGATTGTACAAACCAATCGAGATGGCTCGCGTCCATGAAGGATTGAATTTTCTATAATAGGCTGCAATAATAATTTAGGAATTGAAATATCTCTGATATCCGCTAGTATCTGGAATTCATGTCTCAATCGGTCATCAAATCTAAGTTCCTGAAGTGAACAGTATGCCTTCAAAAATTTAAGTTCATCAGCTAGAAAAACATATGGAGGAGCTTTTAAGATATATCTCATTAAGTCAGCCAGCATATAAAGGGAATCCTCTAATTTCTGATGCTGTCCCACCTGGTTTAAAGCAATAAAGTTATTTAAAGTGTTAAAAAGAAAATGCGGATTGATCTGCGCCTGTAAGGCAGCAAATTCGCTTTCCTTTTGTTTAATTGTCATAATGTATTCTTTTTCAATCTGTTTTTCCAGTTGTTCTATCATCACATTAAGAGCCTCTCCCAAAGTATCCAGTTCTGTATCCGATTTGTATGTGTAGCGCTTAGACAGCTCTCCCCTTTGGATTAATTGAAACAAATTTCGCATATTTTCCACTGCAACAACTATTTTACTGGATGAACGGCGGTAAAGTAACACCGCAGCCGTAATGCTGATAAGATAGAGAAACAGCGCTACTAAATAAATTGTAAAAATACTCTGAGAAAGTTCTTTATTGGAAAGCAGCACTTTGATTTTCCAAGGAGTATTTTCTATTTCATATGAGAACACTTTCCAAGAACCATCTTGTAAAGATAGGACTCCTGTTTCCGTTTGGGCAATGACAGC
>CAJUJM010000064.1 GCA_910586755.1 uncultured Lachnospiraceae bacterium | reverse complement strand
GCGCCGCCCTGTCACGGCGGAGGTCGTGGGTTCGAGTCCCATCCGGGTCGCTTCTCGAAAGAGAACAATTTCATATGTAGAATGGGGTCTTAGCTCAGCTGGGAGAGCATCTGCCTTACAAGCAGAGGGTCACAGGTTCGAGCCCTGTAGGCCCCATTTGGCCGCAGTGGCGGAACTGGCAGACGCCCGGGACTTAAAATCCCGTGGGTAGTAATACCCGTACCGGTTCGATTCCGGTCTGCGGCACGATAAGAGCCTTGAGTTGTCAGGGCTTTTTTTGTTGTATTGCATGAAATAAAAACCACTAAGCAGGAAAACTTTCCTGTAACGGATCCAGATTCCAGCAACGAAACCAAAGCTCTACCCGGATCATGCCTTGAGAACAATCAAACTCCATCAAATTAGCATTTTGAAACAGCCACTGCATCCCGGGGATTTCATCGGAAATCAGCAGGGAAGTCCCCTGGATGCGGATGGAAATAGAATTATGATTGCGGAGTACACCGCACCGCAGCTTATTTTCCAGACAAAATTGATTTAATTCTCTATAACAATTTCGGATTTGCCGGATTCTTTTACGGCAAATTTTCTTTTTATAGAGGTGCTGAAAATGCCATATTTTTTGCAGAAATATTTTATTAGAAGAATACATAATAACCTCCTATAATGGATAATCTAACTATATAATAACTCTTTATACAGTGAATTACCAGAAAAACATTTACTGGATATAATTTCATCATAGGGTGGTGAGATTATGGGACATCTGCATATGAAAATCAATGAGCTTATAAAAGCAGCAGATATCAGTAAAAACAGAGTGTGTAAGGATTTGGATATTCCACGGGCTAATTTTAACCGGTATTGCAGAGATGAATTTCAAAGAATTGACGCTAATTTAATCTGCAAGCTTTGTGAATATTTCCAGTGCGAAATACAGGACTTGATAGAATATATAAAAGATGAATAAGTTTTCTAAAAAGCTTCTACTGGCCAGTGGGAGCTTTTTAAGTTGATCCAAAGATACAGATCCATTATAATAAAAATAGACTAGATTGAGACAAGGAGCAGAAGAAATGTACGATAAATTGACACAAAATGATATTAAAAAGATTGAAGAGGAGATCGAATACCGAAAATTAGTGGTACGTAAGGAAGCCATAGAAGCGGTAAAGGAAGCCAGAGCTCACGGAGATTTGAGTGAAAACTTTGAGTACCATGCAGCTAAAAAGGATAAAAACCAAAACGAGAGCCGAATTCGTTATCTGGAGCGGATGCTCCGTACCGCTCAGGTGATTTCAGAGGATTCCGCTGAGGACGAGGTGGGCATGAACAACGTGGTGGAGCTGTATTTTGAAGAGGATGACGAGACCGAGCGTTATAAAATTGTCACCACGGTCAGAGAAAATTCCCTGGAACATAAAATCAGTACAGAATCCCCTTTGGGAAAGGCAATTTTTAAACATAAAGCAGGGGAAAGAGTATTTGTCCATGTAGGCGGCGCCGGTGGATATTATGTGGTTATAAAGTCTATTGATAAAACTTCTGATGACAGCGGGGATAAGATACGCAGATATTAAAGATGCTCTAAAGAGACACAGGAGAATACACAATGAAGCAGAAGAGAAGCCAGTGGGCCAGCAATTTGGGATTTATCCTTGCCGCTGCCGGATCCGCAGTAGGATTGGGAAATATCTGGAAGTTTCCGGGAAAAGTAGGAGCCAACGGAGGAGGCGCGTTTATTCTAATCTATATTATCATTGTAGCAGTAATCGGGTTTCCTGTTATGCTGGCAGAACTGGCTATCGGCCGGGGAACCCAGAAAAACATGGTAGGGGCTTTTCGGACATTAGACAAACGATGGACTTTTGCCGGAAAGATTGGGATTGTAACTCTGTTTGTAATTATGTCTTACTACTGTGTAGTGGGAGGATGGGTATTAAAATACATTTTGGTTTACATAACCGGAGCTCATTTCGGCGGCGGCACTACCCAATACCAAGATTATTTTGTCAACTTTATCAGTGACTGGGCGGAGCCGCTGGCCTGGGACCTGCTATTTCTAATTCTCTGTATTTACATCGTAATTAAAGGCGTTTCTCAGGGAATTGAGAGAGTCAGCAAGGCGCTGATGCCATGTCTGTTTCTCCTTCTTATAGGAATCGCCATCCGATCTGCCACTCTCCCGGGCGCAAAAGAAGGTCTGAAATTTATGTTCACCATTGAACCGGCGGATTTTAACCGGGACACTTTTGTGGCGGCTCTAGGTCAGGCATTTTTTTCGCTTTCTGTAGGAATGGGAATCCTGATTACTTACGGCTCCTATGTACCCCGAACCGAGAACCTGGTAAAGAGTTCTGCGTGGATCTGTATTTTAGACACATTGGTGGCATTTTTGGCGGCATTTGCCATTATTCCGGCAGTATTTGTCACCCTGGGACAGGAAGGGCTGGGAATGGGCGGCGGTTTCGCCTTTATGGTCCTTCCCAGGGTATTTGCCAGCCTGCCCGGGGGAGTGGTATTTGGGGCCGTATTCTTTATTCTTTTGTTTTTCGCGGCGCTTACCAGCGCCATCAGTATTTTGGAAAGCTGCGTGGCTTATCTGGAAGAAGAGTTTGGGCTCCACCGCTTTAAGGCGGCGGTAGGCCTGGGGGCCGGAATGAGTATTTTAAGCGCAGGATATTCTCTGTCCCAGGATCCGGGAAGGAAAATTAATTTGCCCTGGTTTCATTTCTCATCGGGTATTCAAATGCTTCCCATGAATTCGGTAATGGAGAAATTTACGGACGATCTGATGATTCCCCTGGGAGCGCTTGTGTTCTGCATTTTTACAGGTTGGATATGGGGGAGCAAAAATGCAGCGGCGGAGATAGAAGCTGGTATGGAAACTCGTTTTACGCTAAAATCCGTTTGGACTTTTGTGATTCGTTTTCTGGCTCCCGGGGCCATTGGCGTTATCCTGTATTTTACTCTCTGGAAGGGCCAGGGATTGTCCTGACAAAAAAAACAAAAAATCCGGGAAAAATATCACAAATTTTTAATTGATAATAATATGACAATGTGAGATAATGTAGGAAACACGGGTAGATCGGCCCTTAGACGCGTAAATACAAAAGTATGGAGGAAGAGAGATGAAAGTAACGATTTGTATCGGAAGTGCATGTCATTTAAGAGGTTCCAGAGAGATTATCCAGAAGCTGCAGGAACTGGTGGCAAAAAACGGCCTGGGAGACAAAGTTGACTTAAACGGAGCATTTTGCAGCGGCAACTGTGTAAACGGCGTATGTGTAACGGTTGACGGAGTTCTTCATTCCCTCCAGCCGGAAAATACGGAAGCCTTTTTTGAGAAGGAAATCATGGGGAGGCTGTAGAGCATGAATATTATTGATTTTAAGGGGGCTAAGTGTAAACATTGCTATAAGTGCGTCCGGTACTGCGATGTCAAGGCGATTATGATTAAAAATGAGCGGGCAGAGATTATTCCGGAACGCTGTGTTCTCTGTGGCCATTGCCTCCAGGTCTGTCCTCAGTCTGCCAAAACTTTGGTCAGCGATCTGGATAAAGTAAAATACATGATCAGCCGGGGAGAGACCGTAGTGGCATCCATTGCCCCGTCCTACATGGGATTGCTAAAATACAGTTCCATCGGCCAGGTTAATGCTGCTTTAAGAAAACTGGGTTTTGCAGATGTAAGAGAAACCTCCGAGGGAGCTGCTTTTGTAACGGAAGAGTACAACCGCCTTCTGGAAGAGGGACAGATGGAAAATATTATTACGACCTGCTGCCCCAGCGTGAATGATTTGATTGAAATTTATTATCCGGCTTTGGTGCCCTTTATGGCGCCGGTAGTATCGCCCATGGTAGCTCACGGCATGATTTTGCGAAAAGAATACGGCCCCAGCGCCCGGATCGTATTTATCGGCCCCTGCATTGCCAAAAAGAAAGAAGCGGCGGATCCCAGACATCCCGGCTATATCAATGCGGTTCTGAATTTCGGTGATATCGAAAAGTGGCTTTCCGAGGAAGAGATTACCATTTCGGACTGTGAGGATATCCCCTTTGAAAAGCTGGATCCCAAGGTAAACCGCCTGTATCCGGTAACCAACGGCGTTGTAAATTCCATTCTGGCCACCAAGAAAAAGGTAGATCAGTATAAAAAATTCTATGTTCACGGAACCGCCAACTGTATGGAACTGTGTGAGAGCATGGTAAGAGGTGAGATTTCCGGCTGCTTTATTGAAATGAACATGTGCGCCGGCGGCTGCATTAAGGGCCCCACAGTGAGAGACGAGAGTATTTCCAGATTTAAGGTTAAACTGGAGATGGAAGAGACCATTGAAAAAGAGGCCCCGGAAGAGTCCCAGATGGAAGCCATGGCAGAAGGAATCTCCTTTAGAAAGGTATTCGAGGATAAGCGTCCTCAGGATCCCATGCCTACAGAAGAAGATATTCAGAATATCCTAAAGATGATCGGCAAGAACAAGCCGGAGGACGAGTTAAATTGCAGCGCCTGCGGTTATCCTACCTGCCGGGAAAAGGCCATTGCCGTATTCCAGAAAAAAGCGGAATTGAATATGTGTATTCCCTATATGCACAGCAAAGCCGAGTCTTTATCAAATCTGGTTATGGAGACCTCTCCCAATATTGTTCTGATTGTCGACAGGGATATGATGATTTTGGAGTGTTCCAATATTGTGGAGCAGTATTTTGGAAAGACCAGGGGAGAGATGCTTCACACCTACCTGTTTGAATATATCGATCCGGCGGATTTCCAGTGGGTATTTGATACCAGGCAGAATATCCATGGCAAGAAGGTTTCTTATCCGGAGTATAACATGGCAACACTGCAAAACATCGTGTACATAGAGAAAGAGGATGCGGTTCTTTCAACCTTTATTGATATTACCAAACAGGAAGAGCAGGCCAGAGAGGAGTACGGGAAGAAACTTGACACCATTGATTTGGCCCAGAAGGTTATTCACAAGCAGATGATGGTAGCTCAGGAGATTGCCGGCTTGTTAGGCGAGACTACGGCAGAAACCAAGACTACCCTGACGAAGCTGTGCAAATCTCTTCTGGAGGACGGCAGTGAAAGCGAGGTCAAATAATGGGGATTACTGTAGACGTTGCTTACAAAAGCCTGAATAAATTTACTGAGATTCTCTGCGGCGACAAGGTAGAGATATTAGAGACCAACGACTCCAATATTTTGATCCTGGCAGACGGCATGGGAAGCGGAGTAAAGGCCAATATTTTAGCAACCCTCACCTCCAAGATTCTGGGAACCATGTTTTTAAACGGCGCTACCCTGGAAGAATGTGTGGATACCATAGTGCAGACCCTGCCGGTGTGCCAGGTCCGCCAGGTGGCTTACTCCACCTTTAGCATTCTCCAGGTATTTCATAACGGCGACGCCTATCTGGTGGAGTTTGATAACCCGGGATGTATCTTTATCCGGGACGGGGTGCTTCAGCAGATTCCCAAGAATATTCGGGAAGTAGAAGGGAAGAAAATTAATGAGTTCCGCTTTAAAGTAAAGCGGGGGGACGCATTGGTATTAATGAGCGATGGAACGATCCACGCCGGAGTGGGGGAACTGTTAAACTTCGGTTGGCTCTGGGAGGACATTGCAAAGTACGCGGTAAAGGAATATTACCGGACTGTTTCTGCGGCCCGCCTGGCTGGAGCTTTAAGCCGGGCCTGCGACGAGCTTTATCAGTTTAAGCCGGGAGACGATACCACCGTTGCAGTTATGCGGATTATTGACAGCAAGCCTGTCCATCTGATGACCGGACCGGCCAGCGATCCGGCGGACGATACCGCTATGGTTCGGGCCTTTATGGCAGATGATACTGCAAAGAAAATCGTCAGCGGCGGCACCAGCTCCACGGTTGTATCCAGAGTTTTAAACAAGAAGCTGGATGTGTCTTTAGATTATGTAGATCCGGAGATTCCGCCAATCGCTTTTATTGAGGGTGTGGATCTGGTGACTGAGGGTGTTCTTACCCTTAACCGGGTGCTGCATCTGATTCGGCGGTATGTGAAGAATGAGACGATTAATGAGGATTTCTTCTTAGAGCTGGATAAGAAAAACGGGGCGTCCATGATTGCCAAGATGCTGATTGAGGACTGCACCGAGGTTCATATGTTTGTGGGCAAGGCCATTAACAGCGCCTACCAGAATCCCAACCTGCCCTTTGATTTGGGAATCCGGCAGAACCTGGTGGACCAGTTAAAACATGCTATTGAAGAAATGGGGAAAAAGGTTATAGTGACTTATTATTAGGAGGAACCATTATGATTACCAATGACGCTACAATCTTACGTTTAAAGCACGAAGTCCTGTACGAGGTGGCAAAGAAGGCCTGGGAAGGAACGCTGGAGGCGGAGAGAGACGAAATTCCATATCAAATGATACCCGGGCCTCAGGCACAGTACCGCTGCTGTATCTACAAAGAGCGGGAGCTGATTAAGCAGAGAGTCCGCCTGGCAGAGGGGAAATGTCCTACCGGACGGGATTCTATCAATGTGGTTCAGGTTATCAATGCAGCCTGCGAAGAGTGTCCCATTGCATCCTATATCGTAACCGATAACTGCCGGAAATGTATGGGAAAGGCCTGTCAGAGCTCTTGTAACTTCGGCGCTATTTCCATGGGCCAGCACAGAGCCCATATTGATCCAACCAAGTGTAAGGAATGTGGAAAATGCGCCCAGGCCTGCCCCTACAATGCCATCGCTCATCTGGAGCGCCCCTGTAAGAAGGTGTGCCCGGTAGACGCCATTACCTATGATGAGTACGGTATCTGCCAGATTGATGAGAAAAAGTGTATCCAGTGCGGCGCCTGCATCCACAGCTGTCCATTCGGAGCTATTGGCTCCAAAACCTTTATGGTAGATGTGATTAATCTGATAAAGGCGGGCAAGGAAGTAGTTGCCATGGTGGCTCCCGCTACAGAAGGCCAGTTCGGAAAAGATATTACCATGGCCAGCTTAAAGACTGCTTTAAAGAAGGCCGGTTTTGCCGATATGGTAGAGGTAGGTCTGGGCGGCGATATGACTGCCGCATACGAGGCGGAAGAATGGGCAGAGGCCTACAAGGAAGGCAAGAAGATGACCACTTCCTGCTGCCCTGCATTTGTCAACATGATTAAACAGCACTTCCCCCAGCTTTTGGATAATATGTCCACCACTGTATCCCCCATGTGCGCGGTTTCCCGCTATTTAAAGACCGTGCGCCCCGGCGTGATTACCGTATTTGTAGGCCCTTGTATTGCTAAAAAGAGCGAGACACTGGATCTGAATATTCAGGACAACGCAGATTACGCCATGACCTTTGGGGAGCTGCGGGCAATGCTTCGGGCCAAGGAAGTAGAGCTGGAGCCGGAGGAGAACAATTATCAGGAAAGCTCTGTATTTGGCAAGCGATTTGGAAACGGCGGCGGCGTAACCGCGGCAGTTCTCCAGTGCTTTAAGGAGATGGGAGAGGATATCAATCCCAAGGTTGCCACCTGCAGCGGCGGCGCAGAGTGCAAGAAGGCTTTGCTGCTTATGAAGGTAGGCAAGCTGCCTGAGGACTTTATCGAAGGTATGGCCTGCGTTGGCGGCTGTGTAGGCGGCCCCAGCAAGCACAAGGCAGAGAATGAAGCCAAGAAAGACAGAGACGCCCTCATTGCTGCGGCAGACGGCAGAAAGGTTTTGGAGAATCTGAAGAATTATCCGATGGATCAGTTCTCTATGCACAGACATTAGAAGAATATAGAATTTCAGGCCCTGGGAGATGGATTTTCCCAGGGCCTTTCTGTCTTGGAATATGTGGAAGAAATAATATCCTGGAGCTGCAGCTCAAGTCCATGGTAGATTTTAAACACATCAGGAAAGATTACCTTTGCACCACGTTTTGCCACAGCTAAAACATTGCGTGCACTCCTTTCCACGTCAGAAGCAATCCTATCGTCAATTCTGATAGGGCAGTCATTTTTGTCAATGTACGGAGTCAAATATTTGCTCGTTGCAGGACACATATTCTGGATTAGAAAGGCCGTATTTCTACCAAGAACGGTACCGAAACGAATTGTATTACAGTATCCATATTTTTTGATTTTCTCTTGTTCTATTCGTTTGAATTTTTCATATCTTGATGAAATAGGGACAATCCAATAAATATCAGCTATTTTAGAATCCCTAAATGCAAAGAAACAGGGGCGGTTATGAGATATCCCATTAATGGTATCTTTATTTTTCATAAGCTTATCATCCGGAAAATCCTGATAATACTGATCTGAAAGGAAATATAATTGAGCTTGTAACATAAAATCTCCTGTATAAAAGTAACACCCTGCCTTTCGACAGGGCGTTACAAACATTTTAATCCCGACCATTTATAAGCCGCATATCGGGGAGCGAACACTATTTGCCGTCCTGACCATTTATAAGCCGCATATCAGGAAGCGAACACTATTTTATGGGAGAATTTCTTACTCCTATACTATTATTATACGTACAAAGATATCATATGTCAATTATTTGTTGGAAAAGGAAATATTTATTATTTATTAAAACAATAATTACTTTTGCCAACAGATATGGTATGTGGTACAATTGTAGTTAAAGGGGATTTTTCCAAGGTTTTTGTGGAAATCCGGAAGGGACTAATTAAACAGGACAAATCAAAGGGTAATTAAAGCAGGCAGCAACTGTAAATATATGGCGGCGGTTATCTGTCATAGGAGAAAGGTCAAATACTGATGGAGATGGGAGTTATGGAAGAAAAGGTTCAAAAAACATGGGAGGCGAAACTGGAACTGTCTTGTGAAATTGATGATGTTCTTACTTATGCAATGGTTCACAATGGAGTTCATATTGTAAGAGAGATAAGTATAAAAAACGTATCAGAAGCAGATATAGATGATATGGTGGTGAAGATTACCGGCAGTAACAACCTAGTGGAGGAAATGAAATTTGGTATTCAGAAAATTAAGCCAGGGGAAGAACTTCATTTTAAGAACCTGAATCTGCTGATCAATGCGGATTATCTGGCAATGCTTACAGAGAGAACGGGCTGCAGGCTGACAGTCAATGTACAGGTGTCAGATGCAGTGCTTATTTCTGAGACGAGGAATATTACTGCCCTGGCATTTGATGAGTGGCCGGGGTTACTTTATACGCCGGAACTTCTGGCGGCATTTTCCATGCCGAATCATCCTGTAATATCCAGTATGATTCAATTGGCAGCAAAATATCTCGAAAAATGGACAAAAGACCCGTCGTTGGCAGGATATCAATATAACGATCCAAATAGAGTGAAAAACATGGCGGCGGCAGTATATGCAGCTATTCAGCAAAAAAATATTACCTATGCAGAGCCGCCCGCAAGTTTCGAAGAATTCGGACAGAGAATTCGTCTGGCAGATGCAGTGCTGGATCAACATCTGGGAACATGTATAGATATGACATTACTTTACGTGGCCTGTCTGGAAGCAATGGGATTGAATTCTATCATGGTCATGATGAAGGGTCATATATTTGCCGGTGTATGGTTGATGGAACAGTCATTTCCTGACATGATCATGGAAGATCCATCTCAGTTAGAAAAAAGGATGTCCAAAGGCATTTATGAGTTAATAGTGGTGGAATGTACGGCGATGTGTGCCGGAAAGAGCCGAAGTTTTGATGAAGCAGTTACATTGGCAGAACAGAATGTGTCAAATTATTCTGCTTTTGCTTTTGCGATTGATGTATGCCGTGCCAGAAGTATGGGGATCCGCCCTTTACCGGTTCGTGTAAAGACAGATGCCGGGTTTAAGGTACAGCATGAGGAACGGAAGGAAGCAGATGTAACTCAGGCGCCAAAAACAATAGATGCAGCCTTTGATTTACCGAATTCTTCTAATGCGGATAAAGCTACAAAGCAGACACAGTGGGAACGAAAGCTTCTGGACCTGAGTCTCCGTAACATGTTGATTAATATGCGTATGACGAAAGCAGTGGTGCCGTTACTGTCATCGGATGTTGGAATTCTTGAGGATGCATTATCCGATGGGGAAGAGTTTCAGGTGATTTCCAGACCTGCGGATATGGAAATTTCGGGAGATGGAAGTATCCCGGTAGAGGCGCTAGGAGATTTGGGATCATTCAAAGATTTTATTGTCCTGGAGAGCAAACATAAAAGGCTGCACTCTTTTTATACAGAGAAAGAACTGAGTAGCTGTTTAACAAAAATGTATCGTTCTGCCAAGACATCTATGGAAGAAAACGGCGCCAGTACGCTTTATTTAGCGCTGGGGCTTCTCAGGTGGTTTGAAAGAAAAAGCAGCATAACAGCCAGGTATGCCCCGGTTATTTTGATTCCAATTGATATCGTCCGAAAGTCAGCCAGCAAAGGCTTTGCAATGCGGATGCGGGATGAAGATGCACAGATAAACATCACGTTGCTGGAATTTTTGAAGCAAAATTTTGAATTGCAGATCTATGGTCTGAATCCTCCTCCAACAGATGAGCATGGCCTGGATCTTCCAAAAATATTTGCAATTATCCGGCATGCAGTTATGAATCTTCCGATGTGGGATGTGGTGGAAGTAAGCTTTATTGGGAATTTTTCATTTTCACAGTTTGTGATGTGGAATGATATTCATACTCGGGAGAGATTCCTGGATAACAATAAAATTGTTCATAGCCTGATGAGTGGAGCTGTGGATTGGGATTGTACGATTCCGGACAGTGTCAATACAGATGAGGCCTATTTGCCGTTAACAGTGGACGCTTCTCAACTGCGAGCAATCAATATGGCAGCAGCAGGTGTCAGCTTTGTTCTGCATGGACCACCTGGAACCGGGAAATCTCAGACAATTACCGCTATGATAGCGAATGCTTTGACAAAGGGTAAGACAGTCCTTTTTGTTGCTGAAAAAATGGCGGCTCTGAAAGTCGTACAGAAAAGGCTTGCAACGCTGGGAATTCAGGATTTTTGCTTGGAGCTACATTCTAATAAGACAACAAAGAAAGCTGTGCTGGATCAACTTAAGCGTGGGCTAGAGATTGGCGTCTGGGGAATGCAGACCGATTATGATAAAAAGATTCAGGACATTCGAAAGATGCGCTCGGATCTGGATGCTTATTCCAAAGCTCTTCATGTGAAGCGGCCATTTGGTAAGAGCCTGCGCCAGCTGATGAATATCTATGAGATGATTCCAGAATTAGGACATGATATCCGATTTGACCATGCATATGCGGCATCTCTTACAGAAAGTGATCTGGAGCATCAGGTACATAGTCTGGAAAGGCTGGTGGCAGCGGGAAAAAGCGTTGGACATCCGCATAATCACCCTTTAGCAGTTGTTCACGAAACAGAGTACAGCCAGAGACTGAAGTTTGATTTAAAAGAGATCATTCAAAATTACCAGTGTGTTTTGGAAAAACTTCGCGATAGCGTTATGGCCTTTGTGAGGCAGATGGAACTGGCTCATCCTGTTACCGGGTAAGAATGGGAAAATATCTGCAACTATGCCCGAAGTGTAATTACAGTGGAAAATATACCGGTATTTTTAAGAGAGGCTGGAAATTTAGATCATACCTTTGATGAGCCGTTTCTTTACCTGGAAAAACAGGGAGCATTTGCAGCAAAGAAAGCTGAAATTTTTTCACAGTGGAATGAGAATTTTCTACGGATGAACATGGATTTCTTCCGCCAGAAATATGATGACGCAAATAAAAAGTTTTTCGGAAAAGGAAAAGCTTTGACAGCGCTTGCTTCTGAGATACAGGCATATGCTTCCTTTATGGTGGAGACTGACAGAATTCCGGTATATCTGACAGATATCAGCTTTTATCAGCAGGAAGCGAAAGAAATGGCGGATGCAGAGGCAATGCTTCCGTATGAGTGGAAAGAAATACTGAAATCTTATTCCAGCAAAGAGTCTCTACAGGTGTATAAGGATGATATAAAAAGACAGCTTCAGGTAATGGCGCAGTTTGGAGATCAGATAAAAAAACTGGAAGCAGCAGGCAATCTTAATTCTTGCATTCAAAAGGCGAAAACTTTGCTTAGTGATCTGGATGCAGTGAAGCAAGCGGAGGGACAGGCTATAGAACTGCTGAACCTGAAACTTGAGAACGATAATGGGAACTGGATGGAGAGCAGGCTACAGCTTTGCACCTGTATCCTAAACAATGCTTCTTCTATCAAAGACTGGATTATCTATAATCAGTTTGCAGTTGAGTGCCGGGAAAAAGGGTTGGGACCAGTATGCACTGCTTATGAGGCCGGACTTCCACATGATGAAGTGATATATGCTTACCTGAGAGCAATCTACAGAACAATTATTTTGTCTGTCATAGAGAATGAGCCGGTGCTGAACGGATTCACAGGAACCGGATTCAATGAGCGTATTGTGCAGTTCAAAAAGCTGGATCAGGAGTTTATGAATCTGACAAGAGATGAAATGTTCTATAAGTTGACGCATCAGCTTCCCACACCTTACGATTCTGTGCAGGTAAGTAAAGAACTGAACATTCTTCGAAGAGCAATTAGCAGCAACGGAAGAGGTGTGACTATCCGGTCTCTGTTTGAACAGATACCGGCAATTTTGATGAGACTCTGTCCGTGTATGCTTATGAGTCCGATTTCTGTAGCACAGTATCTGCAGGCGGAAAACGATTTATTTGATATTGTCATTTTTGATGAGGCATCTCAGCTGCCAACATGCAAAGCAGTGGGAGTATTGGCTCGGGGAAAGGATGCTGTTATTGTAGGCGATCCGAATCAGATGCCGCCGACCAGCTTTTTTGCCGGGAATACGGTGGATGAGGATAATTTAGATATTGAAGATTTAGACAGTATTTTAGATGATTGTCTGGCTCTTGGTATGCCCCAGACATATCTTCATTGGCATTACCGGAGTAAGCATGAGAGCTTGATCGCCTTCAGTAATCAGGAATTTTATGAAAATGCCATGTTTACCTTCCCCTCAGTGAATGACCGTGAGAAGAGAGTCAGTTTGGTTAAGGCAGATGGGTTCTTTGACCGAGGTAAAGGGCGCGTGAATGAAGGAGAAGCAAGAGCAATTGTAGAAGAAGTGAAGCGGCGTTATAAAAATCCAGAACTGACTGGACAAACAATAGGCATCGTTACCTTCAATATCAGTCAGCAAACATTGATTGAAGATATGCTGCAGGAGGAGTATCAGAAAGACGCTGCCTTTGATAAGTGGGCAAATGTCGGAGAGGAAACTATGTTCATCAAGAATCTGGAGAATGTCCAGGGGGATGAACGGGACGTGATTTTGTTCTCTATCGCGTTTGGCCCGGATGAAGAAGGAAAACTCTTACTGAATTTTGGACCGCTGAACAAAAACGGCGGTTGGAAGCGCCTGAATGTAGCGGTATCTCGCGCAAGGTCTGAAATGATGGTATTTACGACCATGACCGCAGATATGATTGATTTGAGACGGACGAAATCCAAAGGTGTGGAAGCATTAAAGGACTTCCTTGAATTTGCAGAGAAAGGCAGGCTTCATGGGGAATATGCGAAGACCAGAGTCCAAAAAGAGCAGGGCATCGTGGAACGCATATGCCAGAAGATTACCGAGTCGGGATATATTTACCAGAAGGCAGTGGGACACTCTAAATTTAAGGTTGATATTGCGGTATTGAATCCGTATAATAATCAGGAATACTTGCTGGGTATTATGCTGGACGGAGAATCTTATAGGCAATCAGCGAATACTAAGGATCGGGAAGTGGCACAAATTAATGTCTTAAATGGTCTTGGATGGGAGTTGCACAGGATCTGGACAATGGATTGGTGGGATAATCAAGACAAAGAAATTTCGAAATTGCTGCAGATTCTGGAAGAAAAAAAGGAAGCCGCATATAAGGCATTTCTTGAAAAGCAGAGAAAAGAGAAAATCAACGGCATACAGAATGATTCTGAAGATATAGTAGCAGTTAAAAAAGCGGAAATATCCGAAAAGCCTACGCCTGAAGCAGAAAACATTGATACAGAATCAGAAAGAAAAGAGGCAGAAGAGCCGGAACAACTTATAGACTTTGAGGAGCGGCTTACACCTAAAACACCTGTTACAGAAGCAGCGTATGTGAAAATTGCGGCACAAAGGAGTGAACCGATTACACCAATTGTCCAGCTGAGAGTGGAATATCAGGTAATCAATTACACTTTAGCAGATGTTAATGTGGCAGATTTGTCTACAGCAGATTATGTGAAAAAGGAAAGCACAGCAGTAATTGCTGATAAGATGCAGCAGATTATCAATGCCGAGGCGCCGATAGCTTATGATCGTTTGGTAAAAAAGACGCTCAGGGCATTTAATATTTCCAGGTCAAGCCCTCAGACATTGGAGGCAACGAATAAAGCGCTTAAAAAGGTTTCGGCTAAAATAAATAAGCAGGCCGGAGTGAAGTTTTACTGGTGCAAAGAACAGGATCCGGATCAATATAGAGTTTATAGAAATGATACGAATTCCGGAGATAAGAGATCCATTGATGAAATCTGCCAGCAGGAATTGAAAAATGCTGTCTGCATTACATTGAAAGAGCAGGGCGCATTGGATAAAGATAGTCTGCTCAAAGCTTCAATTCGAACAATGGGATATACAAGAAGCAGTGCTGCATTGCTTGTTGCTGCTGAACGTGGATTAAAGTATGGCCGGAAGACCGGGGAGATCATTCAGAATTCTGAAAAGAAATTTGAACTGCCATAAATCAGAAGGAAATTTATTCTTTCAATAAAAACAGACTAGCAAGAGTAGTAGAAAAAGTATGGGATAGGAATAATTGACAGAAAGGCCGCAGGAAACTGCGGCCTTTCTGTCTTGAGAAGACAACTTTTAGATATGATTGCTGATAGCGTGTAATATTTTATAGTGCTATAATTATAGTGTGTTATGATGACAAAAAATATTTATTGCGAGGTGGGACATGAGTAGAAAAGATATTATTTTTGAGACATTAAAAAGACAATACGAACTTGCAAAGCTGGAAAAGAAAAACATGCAGATTGAGTCATCAGATTTAGCAGATGCATTAGGATATGACAGATCGAATGTCAGCAGGGACTTAAATGAACTTGTAAGAGAGGGAAGAGTAGAAAAATCAAATGGACGGCCTGTATATTTCTGGCCAGCCGGATACAAAGATGAGGGAGAAAATCAGAAAGAAAAGGATGAATTCTTCTTTTTAATTGGAGAAAAAGGGTCATTAAAAAAGAGCGTACAGCAGGCAAAATCCGCAGTTCTTTATCCTCCAAGAGGATTGCATACATTGCTTACCGGACCAACCGGTACCGGTAAGACTACCTTTGCTGAGCGGATGTATGAATATGCGAAATATATGAAGATCATTCGTCCAGACGCAAAGTTTGTTGTGTTTAATTGTGCAGAATATGCAGAGAACCCACAGCTCCTTATGTCACAGATGTTTGGTCATAAGAAAGGAGCATTTACAGGAGCGTTGTCTGATAAACCAGGCCTTGTAGAGCTGGCTGACGGGGGAATTCTGTTTTTAGATGAGATCCACAGATTGCCTTCCGACGGACAGGAGATGCTTTTTCTGCTTATGGATAAAGGAATTTACAGACGCCTTGGAGAAACAGAGGTTCATAGGAAGTCCGCTCTTATGATTATCGGGGCGACGACAGAGAATGTTGATACATCATTATTAAAGACTTTTTTACGTAGAATGCCGATGGTAATAAAAATGCCTCCATTATCTGAACGGTTTTTGACAGAACGTCTCCAGCTGATCGGACAATTTTTTTCACATGAGCAGAGAAAAATGGGAGAGGCGCTGCATGTAGATAAAGAAGCGCTTCTTGCGCTGCTTACATATGAGTGCGCCGGAAATGTAGGGCAGCTGCGTGCGGATATACAATTAATCTGTGCCAGGGCATTTCTGGCATTTAAGACAAATACGGAGAGTGTACGGGTGGAGGTAGACAGGACAAGCCTGCCGGAATACATCTGGCTGGAGTATAGTAAACATCGGCCCCAGACCAATGATTTGATCCTTTTCCTGCAAAGTGATGAAACCTATTCTCTGGACTTTCCAGGTAAAGCGGATGCTTTCGGCAAAACGGAACTATCCGGAAAACCAGGGGTGGTGGGAATATCAGAAGAAATATCCATATGTTCGGAACTGGCAGAAAAATATATGGAATTTAAGAACCAGGGAAAAACGGAAGATGAAATTAAAAACATCATGAGCCAGGAAATTGAAGGATATACGAATCAGCTGTTGAGTGAATACAGAATGGAAGGACAGAAAGTAACCAGGGACTCTGTGTTGAAAATTGTAGATCCAAAGGTATATGGCGCGGTGACAGACGCTTTGAATTATGCATCTATCAAACTAAAACGAGAGTTTACAGATACAGTTACAGTTGGTATGGCGATGCATGTGGAGGCATTGATAAAAAGAATCGTGGATAAAACGCCAATACAGGACGATGAGATCAATCTACTGGTTTTGAAATATCCAAAGGAGCTGAAGGCCGCGAAAGTGATACGGGCAATGCTGGAAGAAGAACTGGATATTGAAATTCCCGCCACGGAATTGGGATATCTGACCATGTTTTTATGTAGTGAGAGCCTGAGGGAAGAGAGAACAAGAATCGGCCTTATCGTTATATCACATGGAAAAAACACGGCGGGCAGTATGGCAGAGGTGGCGAATTCTATTTTGGGGACAAAACACTGTAAAAGTATTGATATGCCGTTAGATTCCTCAGTAAATGACGTCTTCGGCCAGGTGAAGGCCATGGTGGAGAGAGAGGACCAGGGCTTGGGAGTGCTTCTTTTAGTAGATATGGGGTCGTTGATCTGGTTTGCCGAACAGATTGCGAAAGATACCGGACGCAAGGTAATGTCAGTGGATATGGTATCAACACTGATGGTAATTGATACTCTGAGAAAAATTTTAATGACAAACCTCAGTTTAAAGGAAATCTGTGAAGAGGCAAAAAACAGGTGCGGGGGTTTTTACAGAAAGAAACAGAGGGGAACGGCAGGAGAACCGGTAAATCTGGTTGTGACCTGTGTGTCGGGCCGTGGTACTGCGGTAAAGATTGGAGAAATCATTCGGGAGGCATTTAAGGATTATGATATTGAGATTGACTTTACTTATATGAATTTGATGGATAAGAAGGATGGGGAAGCAAAGCTTCGGGACAAAATCGGGACCATGCCTAAGGCGGTTGTGGGAACAATCGACTTGGAACTCAAGGGAATACCATATATTTCTGTGGAGGATCTGGTGATCGGATATGGCATAGCCAATCTGGAACAGATTCTGTTTGAAAATATCATGTATGAGAGAGAAGGAAAACAGGTGGACCGTGACACTGTGATGGAGACAGCTCTGGGAAAAGTGTTGTCCTTTTTAGCACCGGAAAAAATGTGTAGTTGTATCGGGCAAATCTATATGACAATCATACAAAACGGAAATCTCGAAGAGGACAGAAAGATCCGGCTGCGCTTTATAATCCATGCAAGCTGTATGGTGGAACGGATTATACAGGATAACATTTTTATGAACAGGCAGACAGAATATTTGAAAGCACAGTATGGAGAGCTATTTGGCATCGTGAAAGCTGCTTTAGGGGAATTAGAGTCTTGGATTGGGATTGAGGTACCGGAAAGTGAATGTGCGTATCTGGTCGAATTGCTCATGGAATATGACTGACACAGAAAATGGCATGAAATTTGCTAAATAATATAATAAAAAACATGAAAGAGGTAAGCTATATGATAGGAGTATTATTAGTGACACACGGAAATTTTTGTGAAAGCATAAAAGAAAGTACGGAAATGGTTCTGGGCTCTCAGGAAAATTTTAGTTCTCTCCCACTGGAGCCGGGGGATGATATAGAAAATCTGCAATCCAGAGTGCTAAATAAGATTCAGGAGATGGACCAGGGAGAAGGCGTAATTGTGCTGGTGGATTTATTTGGAGGCAGCCCCTATAATGCGGTTGCCTCATGTCTAAAATGTACACATATAGAGTGCATAGCCGGAATGAATTTTCCCATGTTATTAGGAATTCTTGAAAGCCGGGAACATGTCAGGCTGGAGGAATTACCAGCAATTGGCGAGCAATTGGGAGTTGCAGGAATTATAAATATACGGAAGAAAATAGCCAGCCTTTGCTAAAACACACAAATAACACATTAGGATTTGAAACGACACATATAAAGAAGTCTGGCTTTAAATTGGCGGAAGCTGCCGGAGAAAGGACCAACACAATAATTGGCACGATGATTGCTCAATAAAAGGGTAAAAGATAAGGAGGGAAATGATGGCAGAGATAAAATTATTTCGAATTGACAGCCGGCTGATACATGGACAGATTATTACAAAATGGCTGAAAGTAACACAGGCGGATAAAATCGTGGTGGTGGATAAGATACTGGCCGCTGATGATTTTATGAAAGAGATCTACATGGCCGCCGTACCGAAGGGGATTTCCGTGGACATCTATGATACGGACGAAGCAATGGAAGAATGGGACAGGGACCAGTTTGGAGATGGGAAGGCACTGATTCTGGTCAGGAATGTGGAGACTTGTCTTTCTCTTTATGAAAAAGGATTTTTGCCGGACAGCATACAGATTGGGGAACTTCCTAACGGTCCGGGACGGATACCTGTTTATAAGGCTGTTTCATTTTCAAAGGAAGAGGTGGAAAAGCTAAAAGCTTTGTATGACAGAGGGATCAATATCGTGCTTCATATTGTTCCGGATAATCCCAGTATGGAATTTGAGAAGGTAATGAAAAAGTTTGGGTTATAGACGAAAGGAGACATTATGAACTTATTGTTAGCTGTAGTAGCAGGATTATGGTACTGGTATGCGATGTGCCGGGTGGGATATACATTACAGCATATATTCTGCCAGCCTCTGGTAATGGCGGTACCATTCGGGTTAATTATGGGGGACCTTTCAACTGCACTTATCATCGGATCAGGGATTGAAATGATGTATGTGGGTCTGGTGTCAAACGGAGGAAATATACCGGCTGACGAATGTCTGGCAGGCGTGGTTGCAATTCCCATTGCGTTGGCTTCGGGGATGGACGCACAGTCAGCCATTGTCTTGGCTTTGCCATTTGGGCTGCTGGGGGTTTTAATGGATCAGATTAAGCGCTTTATTAATGGTTATTTTGCAAACCTGGCAGATCAGTACGCAGAACAGGGAAATGATAAAGGGATTGAACGGTGCGCCGTACTGTACCCTATGGCAGCAGGACTGTTATTGCGTTTCCCTCCGGTATTCATATTGATTTATTTTGGAACGGATTTGGTGCAGAAAATTTTAAATGCGCTTCCAGGCTGGTTTACCAATGGACTAAGTGTGGCTGGAGGCGTTCTTCCGGCGCTGGGGTTTGCAATTACTATTTTTGTGGTAGGAAAATCTATGCTGATTCCGTTTTTTATCCTTGGATTTTTTTTCATCCAGTATTTTCAGATTTCTACAATTGGCGCAGCTATATTTGGGATATGTATGGCGCTGCTGATTATATGTTTTAGAAGAGAAAAGGAGGCTGTATAATGGAACGAAACATGGCGGAAATTACGAAAAAAGATTTAAGGAGAAGCTTTTTACGCTGGTATATGTCAGCAGAAATATCGAATTCCTTTGAACGGCTTCAAAGTATCTCGTTTTGCTACAGTATGATTCCGGTTCTTCGAAAATTATATCCTGACCAGGATGCATTCAAGGCGGCCCTGAAGAGGGAATTACAGTTTTTTAACACGGAGGCTATCTGGGGAACCCCGATTCACGGAATTACAATTGCTATGGAAGAGGAGAAAGCAAGGGGAGAGGATATTCCGGATTCGGCTATCACGGGCATTAAAACAGGACTGATGGGGCCGTTAGCCGGAATCGGCGATACGATTACATGGGGAATGCTTAAAACAATTATATATGGAATTGGCTGCACCATGGCGGCCGCGGGAAATATCATGGGAGCGCTTATCACTATTATATTTCCACTCCTTACATTTCTAATTAGCGGTTATCTGTTCAATATGGGCTATCATGTGGGGCGCGAATCGGTTAAAACGATTCTCCACGCAGGATGGGTGAAAGAACTGATTTTGGGAACAGGTATTGTAGGAATGTTCATGATGGGGGCGCTGTCCGCCGGGTTTGTGAAATTAGAGCTTGCAGCAGTAATTCCGGTATCAGGAGGAGGCGCGATTGCAATCCAGGATTCGCTTAACAGTATGGTACCCGGCTTATTACCGATTCTTATCGTATTCGGCATTTATTCGGTTATCAAGAAGAAAAAAGTAAACTATGGAATTATTTCATTGGTAATCCTGATTGTTAGTCTTGCAGGATCATTTATTGGATTGTTCTGATATATAAATAAAAGGGAGCTTTATCATGAAAAATATTGTAATTGTTGGCGCTGGTAAGGAAGGAAAAGCTTATCTGGGTGAGGTATATGACGCGGCGGGATGGAATGTGACATTTTTGGACAAGGACAGCAGGGTGGTAGACGCGCTGAAAGAGGCGGGTGAGTACCATGTTACAGTACTCCGGGAGAACCGTACAGAGGAGAGAACTATATCTGGATATGAAGTGTATGAGACAGATGACAGATATTCTTGTATGGAGAGAGTAGAGGATGCGGATGTAATCGCGCTCTGTCTGTATCCGGAAGATATTGAAGACGCAATTCGGTATATAGGACCCTGTTTAAGAAAAAGGGCGGCTGATAATCCAAACCAGAATCTGTTGATTCTGTCATGTACGAATAAAAATCACATTATGGAGAAAAACGAAGCTCTTTTGCTGGAAGAGCTTTTAGAAGAAAAGCAAAAAATATGGTATCGGGAACGAGTCGCATTCCGCGATGTGATTGTGAGGAGAAGTGGCAATGCACCGTCAAATCATGCATTATACCTGACCACCAAGGCACTGCAGAACCTTCTGATTCAGGGACCGGTCAATGTGGATTTGTCCGGGGTGGAATGGATGCAGGTATGTGATGGAGTTGAATTTTTGAAGGATATTAAACTGTTTGTCCACAACTGCCCCCATGCCGCCTGCGCTTATGCAGGGCATGTGAAGGGATATATCACAACACAGGATGCAGAACGGGATGATGAGATTGCGGCTCTTATGAAAGGGTGTCTGGCAGAGGCATCCGCAGGAATCCGCGCGGAGTTTCACCCAACTTTAGAGCAGCTGGAGATGGTGGGATGCAGTATGAAAGCAAAAGAAGACGAGGTAGAGCTGATCAGCCGGGTGGCAGAAAATCCTGTCAGGAAACTGGGGAGGCATGACCGTCTTACGGGCGCTGCTATGTATTGCCTGAAACATGGAATTGAGCCTGTGAATATCGCGAAGGCTATTGCGTATGGTCTTACCTACGACGACAGGGAAGACTCCAATGCGGTGAGAATGCAGGAAATGATTGCTGAAAAAGGGATAAGGCCTGCCGCCGCACAGATTCTTGGAATATCAGAAGAAGAAAAGCTCATGGATATGGTTATGGAAGAATATGAACGTCTGAAATGAAGGTTTTCCTGCTGATGTGGAAAGGTAGTAAGGGGCGAGCCTCACGGGAAAGCAGAGAAAGAGCAAATTGCCGCCGCGAACCGGTATTCATTACCAAAAACGGTTGCAGCGATCTGGTGGTTATGAGCATTGAGACCTATGAAACAATGGCTGAGGCTGCTGAAACAGATGCCGCAATCGCGCAGGCAGAAGCAGAACACGAACAGGATGGACAGCTCTTTGATGCACGGGAGACGCTGGCGGCCTTAAGGAGGTAGCATTATCCGAAAGCAGAAATAAAAAGTGATAAAAATTTAAATAAAATAATTATGAGGAAAAAGAGCTATTCAATGGCTCTTTTTTGCATTCCACTCCCGAAAAATAGTCGCTTTGTGCCATCGGATGAAAACAGAAAATTTCTATGGTATAATTCAGATGATGCTTTTACTTTAGCGGGAATGGTATCCTGCCGAAGTAATAGAAAACAGCGGAAAGGATGATATACGGATGTATGATGTGATAGTGGTCGGGGCAGGACCAGCGGGATGCACGGCGGCCAAGGCTTTAGCGGAAAATGGCTATAAGGTTCTTCTAGTGGAAAAGTTCAGGATGCCCAGGTACAAATCCTGTTCGGGCGTGCTGATAAAGAAATCAATGGAGCTTGTAAAGAACTATTTTGGGGAGGCCGTGCCGGAGTTTGCCATGTGTACCCCGACAGGAAACAGGGGCATGATCTTTACAAATGACGTGGGGAAGGAATACCATTTCGAGCAGGAGGGGCTGAATGTATGGCGCAGCCATTTTGACGGGTGGCTTGCGGAAAAAGCAAAGGAGAGCGGCGCAGAGGTCAGGGACGGCGTGGCGGCTTTTTCCTGCACGGAAAAGGACGGATTTGTGGAAGCCGGCCTGCACGGGCAGAAGAATTATACTGAGAGGGCAAGGTATGTCATTGACTGTGAAGGTGTTGTCGGGGCATTGAAACGGAAGATTACCGGGGAAGTTCCCGGATACATAATCACATACCAGACTTTTAATCAGGGCAGCATAGACTTAGACCCGCATTACTTCTATGCGTACCTGCAGCCAGAGCTTTCGGAATATGACGCATGGTTCAACGTGAAGGATGGCCTGCTGGTGTTTGGGGTATCCGTGAAGGATATGGATAAAATCGGGCATTATTATGGGCGCTTCATTACCTATATGGAGGAAAAGCACCATCTGCAGATCAGCAGACAGGCGAAAGAAGAGAAGTGGCTGATGCCGCATATCCGTCCGGGCTGTCATGTAGACTACGGCGTGGGGCGCATCCTTTTTGCAGGGGAAGCCGCCGGATTCTTAAATCCGATGGGCGAGGGCATATCTGCCGGGATGGAAAGCGGGTACTGCGCCGCCGATGCAGTAGCGCAGAATTTCGATAATCCGGAAACAGTTCGGGCGGCATACAGGCAAAGTACGGAAAATCTGAAATCCTATATGCAGCGCCAGTGGAGCTTTGTCGGGGGAATGGCTGGCACGTTCAGGGAGATGGAATGAAGCCCTACCAGTTCTGTATCCAGAACCGCATACGAAAAGCACATAGCATTTTGGATAAGTACAACGTTAAACTGATGAGCCTCGCACTGTGAGATCTGAACGGCATCTACGCTTACATCGCCGAAACCTTGCTGGAAAAGAGATTATGGAGAGGAGCCTTCTATATAAATGGCAGTTGATATGGTTTTAAAAGAGAATGCGAAAGAAAAAGCAATAGCCAGATTATATGAACTTTTGGAACTGCGAAGAAAGATTGAGAAACAATTTGGAGTGGACGGATATAATATTTTTGTTTTTGGCAGCTATGTAACGACCGGCTACATGGAGGGTAAGAGCGATATTGATATTGCTATATATACAAAAGATTTCGATTTATATAAAAGAATATCTGTTTATTGTGCGCCATTAAAGTCAAGTGTACAGTTCACGGACTATTATCCTGCTGAATTAGTGAAATTTAGGGAAAGATGCCAGCATAAGCTGGATGAAATTAGAGCGAAGATAGCAGTATGAAATTTAGTGAGAATATTATTAAACAATTTAATTTGGAATCCGTGGAAGAAAAAGAACCAGTGAATGTTATGCGGGTAGAACCGGTTTCTTATGAATCAGTATAAGGAAAACCACCCCTTCCGGTAAAAAAGGTAAAAGAACATAACCATCAGTATTATAGTACGCGAAAAGCAGAGAAAGAATCTATAAACCAGAGGATTCTTTCTCTGCTTTTCAGTTTCTACGTTGCTTCACCACTTTCTGACCAGCTGATTTAGAAAGTATTCACTCAGAGAAGAGGTAGTTTATGCAAGGCGCAAGCTGGCCGAAAATCATTGCCCATCACAGGATTATTGCAGCATGTGCCAATGGAGTTGCAACATTACAGGCGTAAGGTAAACCGGCTGCTAAAGGAAAGAAAAATAAATAAAACTGTGGATGCGGTCAATATTAAATCTCTGGACAGGGATATTAAGGACTGTGCAGCTTATATATATCCATTACCAGGACAGCCAGGGAATATCCGGTTCCAGTCATTAACGGAATCGGGGTTAAACTATTCAGCCCCATAAACCATCATATAATTAAATTTATGGTGATTTGGAACATGGATCGAACTTTGAATACCTGACTGGTTTTCTGCCCCGGTTCGAGGAGGGAATCCTGGTACTGCACCAGGACGGAAAGGCAAGGCTGTTATTAGGAAACGAGAATACCAAGATGGTGAAGCATAGCCGGATTCCAGCCGGATTGATTCATGTCCCGTTTTTTTCTCTTCCCAATCAACCTATGGAAGAAGACAAGCCTGTTGACCAATATTTTAGGGAGGCAGGCATTGCAAGAGGACAGAACATAGGGGTGGCAGGATGGAAGATGTTTACCAGCCAGGTAGAGGATAACAGCTGCCTGTTAGACATTCCGGCTTACATGGACAGGGCGGTAAGAAAGATTGCAGGAGACAACTGTATAAAAAATTCCAGTCATCTGTTCGTCGGGGATGGAGGAGTCCGTACCACAAATAATGCCAATGAGATTGCCCACTACGAGTTTGGGGCAGCCCTTGCAGGAGATTGTATTTCAGATGCACTGGAATATATCCGGCCCGGAATTACCGAGATGGAGCTGGGAGAATGGCTCAATAGGGCAGGACAGAGAAACAGCGTGGTTACAATCGCATCAACAGGAGAACGATTTGAAAATGCAAATCTCTATCCCGGGGCAAAGACTGTAAATACAGGGGACAGAATTTCGCTGACAGCCGGCTATAAAGGAGGGCTCAGCAGCAGGGCAGGATATGCGGTAGAGACAGAGGAACAGCTTCCTGAGCCGTCAAAGGATTATGTAGAGAAACTGGCAGGCCCATATTTTGCAGCAGTAATACAATGGCTGGAAACCATACATATAGGAATGGCAGGCGGAGAGTTATATGAACAAATACAGGAAGTACTTCCCAGAGAGGAGTATGGCTGGCAGTTGAACCCGGGCCATCTGACAGCAGATGAAGAGTGGATGTCATCTCCTGTTTACAAAGACTCAAAAGAAGTTCTTAGAAGCGGAATGATACTTCAGATCGACATCATTCCCCAAAGAGACGGATATGGAGGCGCCGGATGCGAAAGCGGGATCGCGCTGGCGGATAAGACGCTTAGGAAACAGATAGAAAGAGAGTATCCGGAATTATATCAGGTATTTTTGGAACGCAGAAGATACATAACGGATGTACTGCATATCAATATTTCGGAGGAAGTACTGCCCATGAGTGATATAGTTGCATATTACCGGCCTTACTTTCTCAATCACAGTCTGGCATTTGTGAAAAGATCAAAGTGAGGGGAGGATAGATGGATACAACATTAATAATATTCCGGCAGACTATCATGATGTTTCTCTACATGGCAGTGGGATGGGGGATGTATAAAAAAGGATTGATAACAGAAGAGGGAAATAAGTCTATGGCCCACTTACTTTTATATGTAATCCTGCCGTGTGTAATCATAAAGTCCTTCTGCCTGGAGAGAACAGCGGATAATACAGAAACTATTTTATGGTCATTTGCAGGTGCGGCTGCAGTACTGCTGGTATCCATAGCAGTTTCCTATGTGTTATTCAGAAAGAGGCCTATAGACAATTTTGGCGCATCTTTTTCCAATGCGGGGTTTATGGGAATTCCCCTCATAACAGCAGCGCTCGGTGAAAAAGCTGTGGTATATACAGCAGGGATGATAGCCATATTGAATGCATTGCAGTGGACTTATGGACAGATGGTTTTATCCGGAGACAGAAAGACAATACTCCTGAAAGAGGTTGGGAAGAGTCCTGTGGTAGTAGCTTTGGCAGCAGGTCTGTGCATCTTCTTGCTCAGGATTCCGATTCCGCCCGTTCTTACCGGCAGTATGGGGGCAATCGCTCAGCTGAATGCCCCTATAGCCATGATTATCCTGGGAGTTTATTTTGCAAACATTGAACTAAAAGAGGTTTTGTATGACAGAAATGCCTGGCAATGCTCTGTCATAAGGCTGGCAGTGATACCGGCTGTCACAATCTTTATCCTAAAAAGGATGTTTGGAGACAGCCCGGAATTAGGACAGACTCTTCTGATATCAGCAGCCGCGCCAGTAGGTTCAAATGTGGCAGTATATGCACAGAAATTAAAACAGGATTATGGGTATGCAGTAAAGATTGTGTGCCTGAGCACACTGCTGTCGATGGTTTCCATGCCTGTTGTTATGCATCTTTATAATTTTATATGACAGTTTAGATGGCGCAGAATCAGACAGAAATATATAGCCGCTTTTGCTACAGATTGATTTAGAGGTAGCGAAAGCGGCTTTTGTAATTTTTTCCATTAATTCAATTGGAACTTGGATACTGGCTATTGTCGTATCAAATAAGGGGCCCAATTTCCAAAATTCTGGGAGGAAACAAAGTTGACAATTGGGCCTGGGGGGGGGGTATAATGGGGTATAATATTTTTTTTAGATCCCTTTGAATTATTTGATCGAAAGTAAGCAGTTCCTCACTGCAGCATTTGAAGGGAGGGAGCAGAAGATGAGTGGAAAATCAGATGTGAAAAGGAAAAATGAAGAAGAGCGGGATCAGCTGACAGGGATATTGAAGAAAAGTATGGCAGAAGAGCGGATTGCTTCCCGGATGAGAGAAAGGCGTGGAGGAACGCTTTTTTTGTGTGATGTGGATCATATGAGACGGATTAATGAGCAGTATGGCCATCAGACAGGGGATGAGTGCTTAAACCGGGTTGCACAGATCCTTTCTTATATGATCAGCCCCAACGATATTCTGGGCAGATGGGGAGGAGATGAATTTATTATCTTCATGCCGGAGTGCCAGGACATGGGGCAGGCGCAGGAGATCTGCCAGCGTATTCGGGATCGATTTCATGCCGGAAAAGGAAAAGAGAAAGGCAGAATTCAGCTTTCCCTGACCGTTGTTTGGGAACAGCAGAAGATGGGAGATACATACCAGAAGCTGTTTAAGCGTGCCTGTGAGAAGCTGGAACAGCAAAAAGGAATACAGGATATAGCAAATGAAGAGAGCAAAAAAAGAAAAGATTATTACACAGCAGATGTCAGGCGGGTTAAAGAGGAACTGACAGAGCAGATCCAGAAGCAGGAAGCTTACTGTCAGGATTATGAGACATTTAAGTGCATTTACCGTTTTTTGGAACGGGGGATTGCCAGAAGCGGATATAAGGCGTGCGCCATACTTTTGACTGTGGTAGATGGGCAGGGAAAAAGCCCTCTTCCCTATGAAAAAGAGGTGCTGATGGAACAGCTGGGAGAGGATATCGGGACGACTCTGCGAATTGGAGATGTGTATACCAGATATTCCAGCAGTCAGTATCTGCTCCTTGTGATAGATACTACAGAAAGGCAGGCGGACAGAATTGTGGATCGGATCAGAGAGAGGTTTGTTGAAGGCAGACAGGGGGAAGACGTGCTGATCCACCATTGTTATGAACTGCGGGCAGCCCGGAACGTAAGGGTAATAGGATAGAAAATAATGGTTGTATGTTGGGGGAAATTGTGAAGGAGAGACAGGTTCTAGTAACAAAAAAATTGCGAGTGAAGATGTTTGGCGGCTTTTCTGTCAGCTATGGGGATGAGGCGCTTACATTTGGCAGGCAAAGAGATCCCAAATTTGGACAGCTGTTTCAGATCTTGATGACTAAGCCGGGACAGGGATTCGGCAAAGGGGAGATTATGGACTTTCTCTATGACAGGGAAGAAGTAGAGGAGCCCAATGCAAGTCTCAATAATACCATCTTTCGCCTCCGCAAATACCTGGCGGCGTCGCCGCTGCCGCCGGGAGACTATCTGATTTTAAACGAAGGCGTGCTGCGCTTTGATGGCAAAATCCAGGTAGAATCAGATGTGTGGAACTTTGAATGTGCAGTTCAGGAATTTGAAAAGGAACAGGAACAGAGCAAGAAAGTGGAAATCTGTCAAAAAGCTTTTGCTCTCTATCAAGGGGAATTTTTGCCCCAGCTGTCTAATGAGCAGTGGGTGATAGAGAAAAGCAGAAATTATGAGGAGCTGTACTTCAAAGTAGTGAATTATCTGCTTCATTATTTAAAGGAAGAAGGAGATTACAGAAACATAGAAATCGTGTCGGCCCGGGCGGCAGAGCTTTACCCCTATGAGGGGTGGGAAAGCTGGCAGATCGAGAGTCTGATTGCGCTGGGAAAACATGAGGAGGCAGAGAAAGTTTATCAGGAGACCGCGGCGTATGTACAGCAGACAGGAGGCTTTCTTTCAAAAGACCAGCAGATAAGGTTTCGAAGGCTGGGGGATCGGATACGGCAGCCGGAGGGAACGACAGAAGATATTGGAAGATGTCTGATGGAGCCGGAAATGAAAGAGGGAGCGTATAACTGTACATTGCCTGGATTTTCCGACTGCTTCCGGATGCTGAAACGAACCATTGCCAGGGAAGGACTGATTTGCTTTAGTCTGCTTCTCTGTACGATTCTGGATGCAGCCGGCCGTCCTGCTAAGGATCGGGAATATTGCAAAGCACAGGGGAAAAAGCTGTGTGCATCCTTTGAGGCGTATTTACGCAGAGGGGATATTTATGCAAAATACAGCGAAAATCAATATTTGCTTCTGTGTATAGGAGTAAAGAAAGAGGATGCTGCGGATATTGGAATGCGTATTGATATAGATTATCGGAAACGCTGCGGCGGCCGGGGTGGTATCAGCTATCGCCTGCTGGACGACGGAAGTATGTGGTAGGGAAGTTTACTGGCAGAGATAAATCGATTTTCCGAAAGTGCAAGAGATCAAATGCAGGAAAACCAGAAAATGAAAGAGCTGGTGAAAGACCTGTTTTGCTATACTGATACGTAAGTACCATAGTCATGAGTTGAAAAAGGGGAAAGAAAAGATGAGCAAGAAAGACATGAGCAGGAAAAACCGCAGAAGCAATAAAGCCAATAAGGTTTTAAAAGCGGCCGGAGCAGCTGGCATTATTCTCGGCGGAGCGGCGATGGATGCGAATGTTGTGTTTGCAGCTGAACTGGAGGGAGAGCTGGAAGCACAACAGGAAGAAGCCGGGTCTGTTGAGAGTGAGTTCCAGCAGGAGTTGGAGAGTTCGTCACAGGTTCAGGAAGAGCAGGTATCGGACAGCGTTGAAGATAATACAGCGGGTGATACCAGCGACAATTCAGGAAACGATACCAGCAACGACACCACCGGAGACACTGGAAATGATACAACGGGTGACACCGGCAACGACACCACCGGAGACACTGGAAATGACACAACGGGTGACACCGGCAACGACACCACCGGAGATACTGGAAATGACACAACGGGTGACACCGGCAACGACACCACCGGAGATACTGGAAATGACACAACGGGTGACACCGGCAACGACACCACCG
>CAJUJM010000063.1 GCA_910586755.1 uncultured Lachnospiraceae bacterium | reverse complement strand
GTATTAGACGTAAAATTATCCACAAAAATTTGGAAATCCTAGCAATTGAAAAAATCTCCTTCTTTTTTTGTGGATAACCATTGATGAAAACTTTTTAAAATTCTCCTTTTTGACGTTGGTAGGCTGAACTGTTACAAAATAAAGAACCCCTCTCTTATCGGGGGTTCTTCTGTCAGTCTGTGTTTTCAAAATTAATCCTGCGGAATAATTTCTTTTTTGTTGTAGCTGCCGCAAGCCTTGCATACTCTGTGAGGCATCATCAACTCGCCGCATTTGCTGCACTTTACTAAGTTGGGAGCGCTCATCTTCCAATTTGCTCTACGGCTATCTCTTCTAGCTTTAGAAGATTTATTCTTTGGGCAGATAGACATGGTTTACACCTCCTTAAACTGTTTAAAAATATCCTGGATGACTGACATTCTGGGATCAAAAGACTGTTTATCACAGCTGCAGGTCCCTTTGTTAAGATTCATACCGCATTGATTACAGATTCCCCTGCAATCTTCTTTGCAGAGAACCTTCATGGGCAGATTCAACAGCAGTTCATTGGCGACCAATTGGTCCACATCCAGATTGTAACCGCTTATATAGGGTTGCTCATCCAACGCTTCTACCCGTTCCTCTTCAGTCTGGTTTAAATCCAGATCCTGATCAATCTCCAGATCAAAAGGCACCTTCACCGGCTCCAAACATCTGGCGCAGGGCATGGCCAAACTCAGTCTGACGACTCCCTCCACATGCATCTGCCGATTCCCCTGATTGACAATCGTTAATCGAACAGGGGCCTTCTCTACAACCTCACACACACCATCTGGTGTCTGAAACTGTTTCATCTCAAGATCCGGGGTATAGGTCTTCATCTTTCCCTGGCAGGAAAACAACTCTGATAAGTTAATCAGCATATTAATCTCCTAATACGCACCTATGCTATTATACAGATATGCGGGGGATTTGTCAACAAAAACTTACACCAGAGCCAGAGTTTCTCTTGCAATTGCCAGCTCTTCGTTGGTGGGAACCAACATTACCTTTACTTTGGAAGCCGGGGTAGAGATAATTCTCAATTCTCCCCGTACATTGTTGGCCTCATCATCAATCTCAACGCCTAAGTAGCCTAAATACTGGCAGATCTCTTTTCTCGCGGCAATATCATTTTCGCCTACGCCTGCGGTAAATGCGATAGCGTCTACGCCGTTCATAGCAGCGGTGTAAGCTCCAATGTATTTGGCAACACGGTATTTGAATGCGTCTAATGCTACCTCTGCCAAATGATTGCCTTCGTCTGCAGCCTTTCCTACATCTCTGAAGTCGCTGGAAATGCCGCCGCTCATACCAAGGATACCAGACTTTTTATTAAAGATATTTAATACTTCGTTGATGTCTTTGCCCTCATGGTTGCAGATATACTGAGCCACTGCAGGGTCAATATCGCCGCTTCTGGTTCCCATAATTAAGCCTTCAAGAGGTGTTAATCCCATGCTGGTGTCCACACACTTACCGCCAACAGATGCGGATACGCTGGCGCCGTTGCCTAAGTGGCATACAATCACCTTGCCCTTTTCCGGATCTAAGCCGCCGAACTTGATAACCTCTCCGGATACAAACTTATGGCTGGTACCGTGGAAGCCGTATCTACGCAGGCCGTACTTTTCCTGATACTCATGAGGAATCGCGTAGGTGTATGCCTTCTCCGGCATAGCCATACCAAATGCCGTGTCAAATACAGCCACATTGGGCTTACCAGGCATTGCCGCCTCGCATGCCTCGATACCGATAAGGTTAGCCGGATTGTGTAAGGGGCCTAAGTCGAAGCATTCACGAATTACTCTCTTTACATCGTCGTTTACAACGATAGAATCACTGTAAATGGTTCCTCCGTGAAGTACCCGGTGGCCGATTGCAGAAATCTCATCTGCGCTGGCAATTACGCCGTGTTCCTTATCCATTAAAGCATCCATTACCAGCTGAACTGCTACCTTATGATCCGGCATGGGGCTCTCTACCACGTAGTCCTCCTTGCCTGCTGGCTTGTGGGTCAGCTTGGATCCCTCAATGCTGATTCTCTCGCACAGGCCCTTTGCCAGTACGCTCTCATTGTCCATATCAATTAACTGGTACTTTAAGGAAGAGCTTCCGCAGTTAATAACTAAAATTTTCATTGTGGTGTATCTCCTTTAAGATTGTTGGAATTGGATGAATTGTAGCGATTCCGCTGCAATTTTTACTTTAAAAGTCCGCCGCCGATTAGGCGGCATAAGTTCAGGGATGCCCCATGCGCCCGCCAGACTTTCATGTGCGGCAGTGCGTCCGCTGCCGGGCGCATGCAGGTTTACTTTACGATCTCGCCGTATACTTCTTTGCCGCAGCCTGCTGCATTGGACTCGTCGGTGTCAATATGCATAGCCAAAGCAAATTTCGGGCTTACCCGCACTACTACATCGCCAAATACCAGACTTCTGCCATCCGTATCAATCTTAACGGAAACCACGTCCTTGTCATTTACGCCTAAAGCGTCGGCATCCTCAGGAGTTGCATGGATGTGGCGCTTTGCAACAATCACGCCCTGGCTAATCTCCACTTCGCCACAGGGGCCAACTAATTTGCAGGGCGCGCTGCCTGCAACATCACCGGATTCTCTCACCGGAGCTGCTACGCCGATGGAACGCGCGTCGGTTAAGGATAATTCCACCTGATCTGCCGGTCTTACCGGGCCTAAGATAGAAACTCTCTCCAAAGACTTCTTAGGGCCAACTACAGTGACTCTCTCTTCACAGGCATACTGACCAGGCTGAGACAAATCCTTTTTGTGCGTCAGTTCATGTCCCTTGCCAAACAAGGTCTCTAACGTCTCCTGGGTTACATGTACGTGGCGTGCAGATGTTTCAACAATAAATTTCATGATGCTGCTTCTCCTTATTATGTGTAATTTTAATCAACAACATACGTGTGTGATTCTATCTCTATTTTAGGGGGTTTGCCACAAATTTTCAAGTCCCAGCTTTGCACACTTTGCACTTTTTACAAAACAAATGTCAGATTTTCTCAAACCGGTCTACATCCGTCACGAAAATAGTTGCGCCGCCGATCTCCACATGCATTGGCATGGTGCCGTAATTGACCATGGAAGTACCGGACATGTAAGGAACATTGACAGTAATCTTCTGGCGTTTCCCACATTCTTTCTTAATGATGCTGATTACCTTATCCACTTGATCGTCCTCTGTACCGATTAACAAAGTAGTATTTCCCTTTTTTAAGAAACCTCCGGTGGTAGAAAGCTTGGTAATGCTGAAATGGTTCTGGGTTAATTCGGCAATTACATCATCCTCATTATCGTTTCGTACAATGGCGTATACTAATTTCATATGAGATTCCTCCTTACTTTTCTACGGCCCGGCAGCAGTATTTTATAATGAAAGCCACTGTCCGGAGCTTGATTTTATATCTCTTAGTATAACACAAACAGGCTTAAAAATCTGTAAATTTTTGAGGAGATTTCGCCTGCAAAAAGAACGCCTGCAAAAAAGAGGATGCTCTAAAAGTCCTGAAACAGCTTTTAGAGCACCCTCTTTTCAAATCTTCTGTTTAAGCAAGCACATCTAAAATGTGATTACTGGGAGGCATCATCTGTACGCTTTCCAGCATATCCACAATCGCCTCTCCGCTGGCTTCCACCGCATCCATGGCTTTTCCTGCCACGGCAAAGCTTATGTCAAGCCCCAGTCTGGCGCTTGAAAGACTCATTCCCATTGCTGCTATATCCATAGTTTTCTCAGTCCTTTCTCCCCTCAGGCATAAGTGCTTACTATAAAGAATATCGGAGGATTTTCCCAAATCATAAGGGATTCCCCCTTTCATTTTCATTGTATTTTATCTGCCTGTGTGATATACTTTGTGATGTATAGGAACATTTAAAAGTCCAGGAGGTAAAGTATTTATGAATTATAAAAATGTAATGGAATCTCTGGTAGAGGAAACCTATGATAAAGTCAGCTCTTCTTTGGATTGCTGTAATTGTCCCCGGTGCCGGGATGACATCATTGCCTATGCATTAAATCAGCTTCCCCCCAAATATGTGGCAACTCCCCAGGGCGTTATTTATTCCAAGACTTATAATCTGGGAATTCAGCATAACGCGGACATTATGGCCGCATTGATGAAGGGAGCAAATATTGTAAAAGATAATCCCAGACATTGAGATCAGGCAGTCTAATTATGAGAGTAAATCTTCATGCGCCCGGCGGCGCTACTGCACATGAAAATCTGGCAGGCGCATTTGGCATCCCTGAATTCATGCCGCCTGCCCGGCGGCGGGCTTTTAAAGTAACCGGAATTATTGCAGAATACAATCCGTTTCACTCCGGCCATGAATATCACATTCAGAAGGCCAGAGAAATTACCAATGCAGATTATATTGTAATTGCCATGAGCGGGGATTTTGTCCAGAGAGGCGGCCCCGCTGTTTTTGATAAGTACACCCGAGCCCACATGGCTTTACTTAATGGAGCGGATCTGGTGCTGGAGCTTCCCTCCTCCTTTGCCTGCAGTACCGCGGAGGAGTTTGCAGGCTGCGGAGTGGCTTTGCTGGATCAGCTTGGCGTGGTAGATCATTTGTGTTTTGGAAGTGAATGTGGAGATGTGGAGGAGCTAAAAAAGGCTGCGGATCTGATAGCGGCAGAGCCGGCCGGCTATTCTTTGGCTCTCCGGGAACAATTAAAAACGGGAGTATCGTTTCCCGCCGCCAGGCAGATCGCCCTTGAGGAGGCCTGCGAGGCAGCGGCCGGGGGGACCTTTGGCAATCTCATCTCCAGCCCTAACAACATTTTAGGGCTGGAATACTGTAAAGCCATCCAGAGCCAACATGCTTCCTTAAATCCTGTAACGATTTTACGGCAGGGAGCCGGATACCACGAGTCATTCGCTTCCCCTTCTCATAAAGAGTCCGGCCGGTTTGCCTCTGCCTCTGGTATCCGTCAGGCTCTGTATGAAGAATTTCCCCGTGGAGAGTGGAAAGACTTTGTCTCTTTTCAGACTTTCAGCGGAATTTCTTTCCTTCCGCCTGTAATTCACCATCTTTTCTCCCTGTCAAAGCCCTTATGGCCAGAGGATTTTTCTTCCCTGCTAAACCAAAAAATTTTAGATGCCGTAAGCCTTTCTCCGGATGATCCCTTTTCTGACTATTCGGATTTTTCTTTGGATCTGTCCCAAAGGCTTAAAAAGTCCGCCCTGGATTTTTTCGGCTGGGAAGACAGAACCGCCCAGTTAAAGACCAGACAGTATACCTATACCCGGGTGAACCGGGCATTGACCAGTCTTTTACTGGGGATAAAAAAGGATACCATTGAAGATTTTAAAAAAGAAAATTATGCTTTCTATGCCAGGATGCTGGGATTTCGCCGGACAGCGGTCCCTCTTCTTGCAGGAATCAAAAAGAACAGCCGGATTCCCCTGATTTCCAGGCCTTCGGCTGCCCTTAACATTTTATCCGGTCCGGCGCTTAATCAGTTACAGCAGGACTTATATGCAAGCCATCTTTATCAATGTGCTTATGAACAGCGCTACCACATAGACGGCAGAAAAATGAAAAACGAGTTTAATCGGAAGATGCTGGTGTTGTGACTTCAGTCTCTCAGTTTTCTTCCCTATCCAAAAGTTCTCTGCACAGGGCAGGTTTTATGTGAAGGAACTTTGTAATCTCCCCAATCTCTTTTTCATTATCCTTTCTGATTCCCTGATATACTGCCCGTATCAGGATATTTTTAGGCGTATGCTCCATGTCAATAAACTCTAAAAGCTGGGTTCTGTATCCCTGATTCTCCAGAACTTCTGCCCGCAGGGCATCGGTGTAGAGAGCAGCCATCCGTTCTTTGATGATACCATAATGAAAAACCGGGGCCAGAAGTTCATTCTTTATCTGAGCATTCAGCTCATGCTGGCAGCAGGGCACAGACAGGATCACTTTTGCCCCCCAGCGGACTGCTTTTGCCAGAGCATAGTCCGTGGCAGTGTCGCAGGCGTGAAGGGTTACCACCATATCCACCTGACTGACGCCCTCGTACCCGGCAATGTCTCCATAATAAAACTGCAAAGTTTCATAGCCGTATTTGCGGCTCAGTTCATTACAGCGCCGGATAACTTCTCTCTTTAAATCCAGCCCGATAATCCGGATGGGATAGCCCATCTTTTCCTTTAGATAGTAATACATGGCAAAGGTCAGATAGGATTTGCCGCAGCCAAAGTCAATAATCACGCTCTCTCTGGATTTATCCAGGCGCGGAAGGATGTCTTCTACAAACTCCAGGAAACGATTGATCTGGCGGAACTTATCATAGCGGGAATGGACGATCTTCCCCTCTGCTGTCATAACGCCCAAATCCACTAAAAATGGCACCGGGGTCCCTTCCTCCAATATATAGCGTTTGGGCCGGTTATGGGCCAGGCGGGATAATTTTTCCTGTCTGGACAGTGGGCTTATTTTGGGAGACTCTGCCGGAGATATTGCCGGGGATTCTTTCCGTTCCCGAACCTTCACCGTCATTTTCCCCTTTTTACTTACCAGCGCCTGCACAGTTCCCAGTGAGGATTTCAGATCCATCTGCTTCATTTGGTTTTCCAAGAGCTTTATAATATAGGCTTCAGTCTGGGCCTTATCCAGGTTTTTATGAAACACCTGATTTCCTGCAAATTCCCCGGCCTGGAATTTCAGGCTTCCCTGAATTACTACCGGCCTTATCTGAACCTTTAAAAGAGTCTCCTTGTCCCGGGAATTGCTTAAAACAATCCCCTGCAAATCCTCATTTAAAAACTGTTTCAAAGCATCCGAAAGCTGCTTTTCCATATACGCTGTTTCTCCTTTAAGTCCAGGCAGTCCGAAGAAGCCTAATTTTTAAAGCTGTGAATGGGAGCCGGAATCCGACCGCCTCTGGTGACAAAGGCTTCACAGGAATAGCGGTTTACCGGCATTACCGGCGCATGGCCTAACAGGCCTCCAAACTCTACCGTATCTCCCACGGTCTTTCCAATTACCGGTATTACCCGGACTGCCGTAGTTTTCTGGTTAATCATGCCGATGGCGGCTTCGTCTGCAATGATACCTGCGATGGTGGTATCCGGGGTATCTCCCGGAATGGCAATCATATCCAGGCCCACAGAGCACACACAGGTCATGGCTTCTAATTTTTCCAGGGTTAAGGCTCCCATGGAAACGGCATCGATCATCCCCTGATCCTCGCTGACCGGGATAAAGGCCCCGGAAAGCCCGCCTACATAGGAAGACGCCATAATTCCTCCTTTTTTTACCTGATCATTAAGCATAGCCAGGGCTGCCGTGGTTCCGGGAGCTCCTACCCGTTCCAGGCCCATTTCCTCCAGAATCTCTGCCACGCTGTCGCCGATAGCCGGAGTGGGCGCCAGAGATAAGTCAATAATGCCAAAAGGAATGTTCAACCGGCTGGACGCCTCCTGAGCTACCAGCTGTCCTACCCGGGTGATCTTAAATGCAATCTTTTTAATGGTCTCGCAGAGAACCTCAAAGTTCTCGCCTCTGGCTTTCTCAAGAGCTGTCTTTACCACGCCCGGGCCGCTGACGCCTACGTTAATAATGGCGTCTGTCTCGGTAACTCCGTGAAATGCCCCTGCCATAAAGGGGTTGTCATCCGGCGCATTACAAAATACCACCAGTTTGGCGCAGCCTAAAGAGTCATTATCCCTGGTGGCCTCTGCAGTCTTCTTTACAATCTCTCCCATTAGTTTAATGGCGTCCATATCCAGTCCGGTTTTGGTGGAGCCTACATTGACGGAGCTGCACACCCGCTCCGTCCCGGCAAGAGCCTGGGGGATGGAAAGCATCAGATTTTTATCTGCCATGGTCATCCCTTTATTTACCAGGGCAGAATAACCGCCGATAAAGTTTACCCCAACCTCCTTGGCCGCCTTGTCCAGAGTCTTTGCAATGGTTGCAAAATCCTCCGGGGTTTTGCAGGAAGAAGCCCCTACTAAAGCAATTGGGGTAACGGAAATTCGCTTATTGACAATGGGGATCCCAAAATCACGGGAAATGGCCTCCCCGGTGGATACCAGATCCTTAGCAAGGGTGGTTATCTTTTTATATATTTTTTCGTTTACCGTGTTCAGATTGCTGTCTGCACAGTCCAGCAGACTAATGCCCATGGTAATGGTACGGACATCCAGGTTTTCCTGCTCAATCATTTTATTGGTTTCGTTTACTTCGTAAATATTAATCATGAGTTCTTCCGCCTTTCTGCCTGTTTTTTAGATTCTGTGCATTTTGGTAAAGATTTCTTCTCTCTGGCATTTTACGGTAACCCCCATCTCACGGCCAATCTGGTCCAGACTTTTTGACATCTCCTCAAAGGCCGATGTAGCGTTCTGCATGTCTACAATCATCATCATATTAAAATATTCCTGGACAATGGTCTGGGAAATGTCCAGAATGTTAATGTGATTCTCTGCCAGGCAGGTACAAACCTTTGCAATAATCCCAACTGTATCTTTTCCTACCACTGTAATAATTACCTTGCTCATATTTCCTCCTTCTTTGCCCTGTTTTTGGGGCATACAGGTATACCCGCAGGGTGTTCTCTCCTGCTAAAATAAATGGTTACACTTTTTCTATTGCTATACAGTAACAATCCGGGACATCCGATCCCTTCCCGCCACGCTGATAGAAAAATCTATGGCACTGTAAGGGTTGTCCCCTTCCGTGATTTCCAGCCGCACGGTCTCATATGCCAGCTCTTCGTAATTATTTTCCTTGCTTAAATGGCCCAGGAAAATATGCTTTAAGCCGTCATGAAGGATCTGGCACAGCAGCCGTCCCGCATTTTCATTGGACAAATGGCCATGATCACCCAGGATCCGGCGCTTTAAATAGTAGGGATATGGACCGGTTTCCAGCATCCTCACGTCGTGGTTGGACTCCAGCAATACTGCATCCAGATTTTGAAGGTTATCAATAATATATTGATTGAAATGTCCCATATCTGTAGCTACCGCTATGGATTTCCTTCCGTTTTTCACCCGGTAGGCCACCGGATTTGCAGCATCATGATCCACCCGAAAAGGCTTAACCGTCAAATCTCCTGTTTCAAATTCCGCATCCGGAAGCACAGGATGTAAAAGCCCTTTGTCAAACTTTCCCAGATAAGAATTCCCCTCTATTTCCTCCAATGTCTCCCTGGTTCCATAGATGGGAAGCCCGTATTTTCTCGCCAGGACTCCCAATCCCTTAATATGATCCGAGTGCTCATGGGTGACGAAAATCCCGTCCAACTCGCTTCCTTTGATCCCGATTTCTTTTAATCCCTCTTCAATCCGCTTTCCGCTGATCCCTGCGTCTATGAGAATATGGCTTTTATCAGAGCCTACATAGATACAGTTTCCGCTGCTTCCGCTTGCAATACTTACAAATCTCATGTCCTTTCCCTCCAATCCCGAAAGGCCAGTATTTGTTCAATCTGCCTGCGGGTCTCTTCCACAGAACCATTATTGTCAATCACCCGGCTGCAGATGGCCCGAAACTGGGAGTCCTTCTTCTGGCTTGCCATAACCTTTAAGCATTTTTCTCTGGAATATCCCCGATCTCTCATAAGACGCCTGATCCGCTCTTCTTCATCTGTGAAGACATACCACAGCTCATGGTACTCTTCCTGCTGCTTCCGTCCCATGAGGGCTGACTCCACAATCACCAGTTCTTCCTCTGCCTCACTGGCCATAATTCCTATGGTTTCCCAAACCATAGGATGGATGATCCGATTTACGGTCTCAAGAGCCTTTTGGTCCTTAAAAATCAATTCTCCCAGCTTTTTCTGGCTAATTGTTCCGTCCGATTCCAAAAAACCGGTTCCCAGAGCTTCTACTACTTTTCTATATCCTTCCATTCCCGGCTCCATCAACTGATGGGCTGCCTGGTCGGCCTGGAAAACCCTGGCTCCGAAATCTTCTTTTAGAATGTCGAGAACCCGGCTTTTTCCGGAGCCAATCCCGCCTGTAATACCGATAATCCGTTTCATATAGGGCTTCCTTCCTCCGCGAAAGCCGGAGACTTATGGAACTGTTACCATTTCCGTAAGCCTCCGGCCTTTTTACCGATTCTCTACATTGACATAGGGCACATTTTCCCCTACATACTTGGTTGCCGGGCGCATAATCTTGCCGTCGTAAAGCTTATTTTCGATATTGTGGGCAATCCAGCCCACCAGGCGGCTGGTGACAAACAGCGGGGTGTACAGCTCTCTGGGAATTTGCAGCATATCGTATGCAAATCCGCTGTAATAATCCACATTGGTGGGAATGATGCGGTGCTTGTCTTCCTGTATCACTTCTTTGACACATTCCTCAAAGAGCCGGTAAAACTCAAACTCTTTCATCTTGTCCTGTTCCCTTGCCACTGTCTCACAATACTCTCGTAACAGTTCTGCCCTGGGGTCGGAAATGGTATATACCGCATGGCCAAAGCCATAAACCAGGCCGCTTTTATCGTACAACTCCTTACCGGTAATCCGGCGGATCACCGACTTTACGGCTTCCCTGTCCGTGGTATAGCCGATCTGGCCAATTACCTCATCCATCATCTCTGATGCCTTTAAATTGGCTCCGCCATGGCGGGGGCCTTTTAAAGAACCAATGGATCCGCAGATCGTAGAATAAATGTCTGTATTTGTGGAAGAAATTACTACGTTGGTAAAGGTGGAGTTATTTCCGCCGCCGTGATCCGCATGGAGCATCAGCAGAACGTCCAGAAGGTTTGCTTCCTTTTCTGTAAACTTTCTGTCCTCCCGCAGCATATACAGGAAATTTTCTGCTATAGAGTATTCTTTTAAGGGATAGTGAAGCACCAGGCTCTTGCGGTTAAAATAGTGCTCTTTACTCATATATTCATAACATACAATAGACGGCATCTTGGCAATGAGATTCACTCCTTTAAGAAGAGTCTTATATTCATCAATGTCATCCGGTTCGTCATCATAGCTGTAAAGGGCCAGTACGGCGTGCTGGATCTTGTTCATCAAATTTTTGGCCGGAGTCCGCAAAATATTGGTCTCTAAAAATTCATAGGGAAGCTCATACATCTCCTTTAACACACCGCAAAACCGTTCCAGCTCTTCCTTTTTGGGCAGGTAGCCAAAAAGAATCAGGAAACAAATCTCTTCATAGCCGTGGGTGGGGCGCTTATTGGCCACCAGATCCCTAACGCTGTAGCCTCTGTAATACAGGTCTCCCGGGGCGTCTGTCTTTTTCCCGTCCTCTTTGCTGTAACCCACTACATCAGAAACCTTGGTCAGGCCGATACACACGCCGGTGCCGTCCTCATTCCGAAGGCCTTTTTTTACATTGTACTCGGCAAACAGCCGGTTTGGAATATCTGTATAGTTTTGGGATTTTCCAAAAAATTGTGCCAGATAGTTATTTTTCATACTCTCCTCTTTTCTGACGCAGCAGCCTGCGTCTTAAGGCAGAGCCGGAAGCTTCCTTCCGGCTTCTGCTCTCTTATGGTCTAATCGCCAAGCAGATTCCGAATGGTCTTCGGTTTTCTGTAATTCCAGGTGGAGATCTTAATACCGCTCCGCCTGCTGGCGGCATGGACAATCTGTCCATTGCCGATATACATTGCCACGTGGTTTACGGTTCCTCTGCTGTCTGTATAGAAAATCAAATCTGCCGGGCGCATCTCGCTGGAGCTTACGGCTTTGCCCATCTGAGCCTGAGAGCCGGAGTAGTGAGGAAGGGATACGCCAAAGTTTTCGTATACCTTCATGGTAAAGCCGGAGCAATCGGCTCCCCTTGTCAGACTGGTTCCGCCCCAGACATAGGGATTTCCTACAAACTGTAAGGCATAGTTTACAATTTTTGCCCTGCGGGATGCAGATGCATTGGCGGCTTCCTCTAAGGGTGAGAACTTAATCGCTTCATTCAGGGCATAACGCACCTCCACATTATTGTCCCGGGTGGATACATATGCTTTATCCGCGCTTCCTTCTTCGTCTCCGGTGTCCAGCTCAATCTCCACCCAGCCGTCAAGCTGGCTTAAAACCGGATACCGCTCCTCCTTGGAAATCTGAGTCCAGATAGAGGCATCTGTAGACGGCTCGGTGCGGACGTTGAGCATGTCCGTGTTGACAATCGCCATCAGGGATGCCGTGCCGGTTGCAATGTCCTTTGCCTCCTGTCCGGTTGCGGTATACCGGGAATCCGAAGAAATATAGCCTGTAATCTTGCCGGACTTAATCTTGTACCAGCCCTCCACTGAGTCATCCAGGATCTCCGCCGCCGCCTTGCTGGTCATTTTCCCGATAACCTTTCCGCTCTCGCTGGGTTCCTCCCGCACATTCAAATAGGTATCTACTTTAGAAATTACCAGGTTGCTGTACTGGCTAATGGCCATGGCCTGAAGATCCAGCTTTCTGGCTTCATTTAATCCGTATCGAATCTGAGCGTAATCAGATGAGATATAGCCTTCCTCAATCTTGATCCAACCATCCAGCTCTTCTTCAACCAGATATCTCTCATTTTTAGCTGCAGTTCCCAGAACGTTAGCTCCGTCAATTACCGGCTCCTGGCGGATATTTACGCTGTCTCCCGTAATCACGGCACGCTTCTGTACCAGTCCAAGGGCTTTTTGCCGCGCTTCCTCTCCTGTCAGCACATAGGCGTTATGAATATATCCGGTAAGGCCGCCGGAGCTGATTTGATACCACTCTCCTTCTGAAGACAGGATGTCGCAGGCGCTGTCCCCCTGCAGCTTTCCGATAATTTTACCATTGGAGCCTGCAGTTTCACGGATATTCAAATAACCAGACACCTGGACGATTCCCAGATTCTGGTAAGAATTTACCTCCTGCTCCGCCGCCGCAGTCCTTGCCGCCTCCGCAATCTCTTCCGGAGATAAAGCAGGCTCCTGAATCTCTGCCGGCTCACTGTCACTGGGAAGAAGCGGTTCCTCTGTCCGGGCCTCAGGTTCTGTGGCAACAGCTGGTTTTTGTTTTCTGCTTATAAAAATACCGACTCCTATAAGCAGTGCAAGAATCAGAAGGCCTGCCGCGCCGATAATCAGGTAATGAAAATCGAATCTTCGGTTTCGCCGCCGTCTTGCCCTGTTGAGCCGGCTGATGTAATCTTTATTATCCAGCATACTTTCATCCCTTCTTTTTATCTGTCTGTTCTCTCTGCATATCAGCAGAAAAAGAGATTCGGTTCTTCCTTAAGCCTTATACAAGGCAGGTAGAAACTATGGCTTAGTATACCACAGAGCCAAAGAAATGAAAATACCTTTTTTCTTACGCTTTTTTAATGGGAAGCTCCACCATAAACCGGGTTCCCATATCCACCTGGGACTTTACCTCAATGGATCCTTTATAATAAGTTACAATGTGCTTTACAATGGAAAGGCCCAGGCCTGTTCCCCCTTCTTTTTTGCTCCTGCCCTTTTCTACCCGGTAAAACCGCTCGAAAATTCTGGGGAGAGAATCTTCCGGAATCCCCATGCCATTGTCCTTTACCTGGATTCGGATTTGATTTTTTGCCCTGTCCTCCTTTATTTCAATCCATACCTGGCCGCCCTGGCGGTTATATTTTACCGCATTGCTTATCAAATTACTTATCAGTTCTTTCATCTGTTTTTCGTCTGCCCAGATAACGGCATCCTGACAGTCCTGGTGAATGTACACCTGCTTCTGAGCTGTCAGAGGTTTCAGCCCTTCCACAGCTTCCCTTGCCACCTCCGCCAGATTTACTTCCGTGTAAGTAAGCTTTGCCTCTCTGGATTCCAACCTGGAAATCATCAAAATATCATTGATTAAGCTGGTCATTCGGGATGCTTCCTTGTGAATTCGTTTAATAAAGTCCTGGCGCATGGTCTCGTCCTTTATGATTCCGTTCTCCAAAAGCTCCGCATACCCTTGAATAGAAGTAATAGGGGTCTTTAGTTCGTGGGATGCATTGCTGAAAAACTCCTCCCGGATTTTCCTCTGATCGTCAAGCTGTTTTAAATATTCTTTCACATTGTTGTTCATTGCCAGAGTGGTGCTGCCGATAGTATTGATTTCCGGATATTGGCAAGGTTCAAAATGGAAGGGCTCTCCATTGCCGTCCAGTTTCTCCATCTCACCGGCAATCTCCCGCAATGGTCTGGTAACCGTGTCCACAAAGTGGCCGGTAGTTAAAAAAGAGGCAATCAAAGCTGCCGCAAAGCTGAACCAGGCTGCTGGAAGCAGCATGGGCAAAAACTCCCGAAGACCGGAATAAGGCGCTGACAAGCGCAGAATCACCTGTCCCGCTTCCGAATAGCAGGCTGCATAAAGCATATATTGATCCAGGCTGCCCGATCTTCTTGCGGCAGAGCCAAAGCCGGAACGAAGGGCTTCCTCCACCTCAGGCTGCCTTAACTGGTTCTCCATGGTTTTGATGTCCTGACCGGAGCTGTCAAATTGTACCGTTCCGTCAGTCCGAATTACCGTGACCCGGCTTCCATTTTCCTCCCACATAGAATCCATCCGGCTAAGCTGGCTTTCCAGTTCTCCCCTGTAGTCCAGAAAGCTGTCCATGGTTTTTAATGCAAACCGCATATCTTCTATGGAAGTCTCCTGAAGCACCCTGCTGCAAGCTATGTAAAAAATCACGCTGTTCAGCAAAAGAGCTGCAGAGAGAACCTGAATAAATTTTTTCAGAATGGTTTTCTGCATGATTATCCTTCCCTGTTTTCCTCCGGCTCTACCAGGCGGTAGCCGATCCCCCGAACCGTAGTTACGTAGGACGCTCCCTCCTCCCCCAGTTTCTGTCTGAGGGTCCGCACATGCATATCCAAGGTTCTGGTTTCACCTACATATTCATAACCCCAGACGTGATCCAAAAGCTCTTCTCTGGTCACTACCCGGTTCCGGTTCATCCACAGATACCATAAAAGCTCAAATTCTTTTAAGGTCAGCTTCACGAAATGGCCGTCAAAGTATACTTCCCGGGTTGCCCTCTTGATCAAAAGCTTTCCCATTTCCGCCTCATCGCTGTCCGTTTTTCCGCTGCGGCGCAAAAGTCCCCGGATTCGGGCCGCCAGTTCCAGGACCCCAAAGGGTTTTACCACATAGTCGTCCGCTCCCCCGTCCAGGCCGGTTACCTTATCCATCTCCCGCTCCTTGGCAGTGAGAAGGATAATGGGAAGAGCGGAAAGTTCCTCGCTTTTCCGGATTTTCCGGATAGCAGAAACTCCGTCCATCCCGGGAAGCATCCAGTCAAAAATGGCCAGATCCGGCGGCGTCTCTTTTATCCTTTTTAACCCTTCCTCTGCCGTTTCAAAACACTCGGCCTCATAGCCAAAGCCTTCCAGGGCCACTTTTAAAAGGTTACGGATGTTTTCATCGTCCTCTATGACATATATCCGATCCATGACGCCTCCTCCTTCACATAGCCTGCAATGTTGACTGCATGATCCGAGATTCTCTCCAGGTTGCTGACCGCATCTAAAAATACTACGCCATTCTCAAAATTACACTGCATTTCTGACAGGCGTTTCATGTGGTTTTCCCTTAAATCCTCCTCCAGGCTGTCCACCTCTTCTTCCCGGCGCAGGGCCTGGCGAACCAGGGTCATATCCTGATTTTTTCTGGCCCCCATTGCACTGCTTACAGCCTCTACCACAATCCCCACAAGAGATTCTATCTCCTGTGCTGCTTCCTGGGAGAAGGTAATATCACTTTTTTTCTTCTCTTCTGCCAGCTCCGCCAGGTTCTCACAGTGATCGCCGATACGCTCAATATCATTGATGGTATAAAAAAGATTTTTTACCACCAGGTGCTGTTCTTCATTTAAAGACTGGTTGCTGATTTCCACCAGATAGCCTGCTAACAGCTTCTGCATCCGGTCAATCATGGCTTCGTTTTCAAATACTTCTCGGATATTGTCCTCCTTACCGGCCACAAGAGCCTGTCCGGCAAGCTTTAAGTTATGAATGGCCGCCTCGCCCATGGAAATGATCTCGGTCTGTACCTGCTCAATGGCCAGAGGCGGGGTTTCCAACAGGCGGGTATCCAAATGGCGGCTCATCTGTTCGTCTAAAGATACCTCCCCGGGAGAAGCTTTTTTCTTTCCCAGCATCATACCGGACAGTTTTACCAGGGCTCCTGCAAAGGGGAATAAAAGGATGGTGTTGCTCACGTTAAATATGGTATGGAAAATGGAAATTTCCACACTGCTGATTCGGGATCCTGCCAAAGCCGGGTTCATAAAGAAGATGACACCCATAAGAATTCCAAAAATCACAGCCCCCATTACATTAAACAGCAGATGAATAGCCGCCGCCCTTTTGGCAGTTCTGTGGGCGCCGACGCTGGAAAGGATGGCAGTAATGCAGGTGCCGATGTTCTGCCCAAGAGTAATGAAAATAGCAGACTGCCAGTTTACCACTCCGTTTAACGCCAGGGTCTGCAAAATACCTACCGATGCGGAAGAGCTTTGGATAATTGCGGTTACCGCCGCTCCTGCCAGAATCCCCAGCAGGGGATTTCTTCCCAAAACGGAAAAAATATCTGCAAAAACCGGCGCATCCCGGTAAGGTTCGATAGATGAGGACATAAAACTTAATCCGATAAACAGAAAACCGAATCCGGTCAGAATCTCTCCTGCCTCCCTTTTTCTGGAATCCCTGGCAAACAAAATAATACCCGCGCCTATGCCTACCAGAACCGGGGCGAAAAATTCAGGCTTTAGCATCTCCCCCCACTCGCTCATAGATACAATCCAGCTTGTTACAGTAGTGCCAATGTTAGCGCCCATAATCACGCCTACCGCCTGGGTCAGATCCATAAGCCCTGCGTTTACAAAGCCTACTACCATAATGGTAGTTGCAGAAGAGCTTTGAATAATCGCGGTAATTCCGGCTCCCAGAAGCACCCCCATAAGGCGGTTGGATGTAAGAACTCCTAAAAGCTTCTGCATCCTGTGGCCCGCCGATTTCTGCAGGCCGTCCGCCATCTGGTTCATTCCGTACAGGAACATGCCCAGGCCGCCAACAAACTGAAATAATACTCCAATTGCTTCGATGTTCATACTTTCCTCCAAAAAGTTTTTTTATATCTTTTACTTTATCAAAGCTATGTAAAGTCTTTCTGTTGGAAATGTAAAATCTCTGTAAAAAAGCTTATTATAATACTTCCCTGTATAGCCCAAGGACATTCCCATAAAATACAGCCTCAATTTCGGATACGGAAAATCCGGCCTGCTCTAAGGCCTGAGCAAGTTTTGGAAGGCCTGCCGCCGAATCGATCTCCAGCTTTCCTCCAATCCCGTCAAAGTCTGTGCCCAGCCCTATGCAGCCAATCCCTCCTACTTTTTTAATATGCCGGATATGTTCCACCATGTCCGTTATCAGGCTTTCCGCGTCTTCTCTCTTTCGGAAATTTCTCAAAAATGCGGAGCAGAAATTCAGCCCCATGACGCCGCCTCTGTCAGCCAGCTTTTTTATCATATCATCCGTCAGATTCCTGGGATGAGAAGCCACCGCCCTGGCATTGGAGTGACTGGCTACAAAGGGCTTTTTCGCATAACGGAACACGTCGTAAATTCCGGCGTCGTTAAGATGGGAAATATCTAAAATCATTCCCAGCCTCTCCATTTCCTCCACAAAAGCCATGCCGGTTTCCGTCAGCCCCCGGCTGGTATCTGCAATACCGGCGCCGGCCATTGGCCCGTCCCAAAATACTTGGTTGGGAAAAGCCAAATCATTGTCATGATCCCAGGTTAAGGACATCATTCGGACCCCCAGACGGTAAAAATCCCGGAGAATACTTAAGCTTCCCTGGCACACTGCCCCTTCTTCTATGGTCAGCATGGCCAAAAGGCGGCCCTTTTTCCAGTTTTCTTCCATATCTTTCCACGTTTTCACCACGGAAATCTGATCCTTATTTGCCTCCATCTCCAAATAGAATAAATCCAAAAGCTCCATGGCGTGTTTGAAAGGATCTTCGGTTTCTTTTAAATTGGTAAAAATGGCAAAATTCTGGAGGCCGTAATCCCCATCCTTCAGCTTGTCTAAATCCACATGAAAAGAGTTGGAGGCCAGATGGGCCTCCTTTCCCTGTTTTCGGGCATAATAGATTTCTGACAAGGTATCGCAATGCATATCTGCTACTCTCATAATTGCCTCTTTCTGACTTATTTATTACCGGAGATACTATTCACTTCTCAGCGCATCAATAGGGTTTAGCCTGGCCGCCCTGCTGGCAGGCATGTAGCCAAAGAGAAGGCCGATTCCCACCGAGACGCTAAAGGATACGAGCACAGCCCCCAGGGTAGGATTGGCGGTAATCCCCATAGCCGCCCCCACCAGCCTGGTGGCGGCGGATCCTAAAAGGATCCCCATAATTCCTCCAATAGAGCTGGTTACAGCCGCCTCTATCACAAACTGTTCCATAATTACCTTTCTCCTGGCTCCCAAGGATTTACGGATGCCAATCTCCCTGGTTCTCTCTGTAACTGACACCAGCATAATGTTCATAACCCCGACTCCGGCAACCAGCAGGGATATTCCGGCAATGCCTCCCAGCATAGCAGACATCATGGCAATCTGCTCATTGAGAGAGTCCACCATCTCACTGTTAGCTGTGATCCGGTACAGATTATCCGTCTTATAGACTTCCATAAAGAATTCTTCCAAAAGGGCCTTGCAGTTTTCGGTCTCTTCCACGTTTTCGGTGGCAAATACGTACTGATTGATGTCGGCGTTTCTGGACATCTTGGCGGCAACGCTATAGGGAATCCAGACAAAATCATCGGTTCCCCCTTCTTCCAGCTCATCCCCCTCCTGACAAACCACACCTACTATTTTAAAGGCATATCCGCCAATTTTCAAGGTCTCTCCCAAAGCTTTTTCAGGGCTGCCATAGAGCTCATTGGCTACAAAGTATCCTGCCACACAGATTTTCTGTCTGCTGATAATATCCGAATACTGGATATTACGGCCAGTCTCCAGCTCATAGCCCTTCAAATCCAGATATTCCTCGCTGTAACCTCCAACATTGGTGGAGGACAGATTGTCGCTTCCATGTTTCACCACTGTGGATACCGTAACCTGGGGGCTCATCTGGGCAAACTTATCCTGATTTTCCTCATAAAACTCATACATCTGATCCTCGCTTACAGAGCGGGTGGGGGTGTTGGTAAGCCTGACCGTCATCTGATTGACTCCCATGCTGGCAAAGCTTTCCACCACTGTAGACATATAAGCATTTACTACACTGACCAGTATAATGACAGACGCCACGCCGATAATAATTCCCAGCATGGTCAAAAAGGAACGCATTTTGTTGCCCCATATACTCCGAAGGGCCATTTTAAATGATTGCAGCATACTCTTTTACATCTCCGTCAAAATTAATCTTTCCATCATGAATCCGCACCACCCGCCTGGCCTCCATGGCAATGGAGCTGTCGTGTGTGATCATCACAATGGTATTTCCCTCTGCATTTAACTGCTTAAGAAAATCCAGCACTTCCCTGCTTGTTTTCGAGTCCAGGGCTCCGGTAGGTTCGTCGGCCAGAATCAGGGACGGTTCCCCCGCCAGGGCCCTGGCAATGGAAACCCTTTGCTGCTGGCCGCCGGAAAGCTGGTTTGGCCGGTTTTTATACTTATCTTTTAAGCCCACCTTCTCTAAAGAGGCCATGGCTCTCTCCCGCCGCTCCTTGCTTCCCACTCCTGCATAGAGGAGAGGCAGCTCTACGTTTTCCAGCAGGCTTAGCTTAGAAAGCAGATTATACTGCTGGAAAATAAAGCCGATCATCTTGTTGCGGATCCCAGCCAGCTCATCATCGCTCATATCGCTGACATCCTGGCCGCCTAGATGGTAGGTTCCTTCTGTGGGAACATCCAGCGCCCCGATAATATTCATTAAGGTGGACTTGCCGCTGCCCGATTTTCCCACAATGGCTACAAACTCTCCCTTATCAATGGTTAAGGATATGCCGTCGTTGGCTTTCACCTCCTGATCCCCCATCTGATAAATCTTATAAATCCCGTTAAGCTCAATGAGGGGAGTCTTCCTTTTTCCTTCTTCCATCAAAAGAAACCTCCGTTATGAAGTGACTTTTGTCAAGAGGGAAAATTAAAAACAACAAACTTTTTCTCTGACAAAGCCCACATTTGTTCCCTGGAGATATCTTGG
>CAJUJM010000062.1 GCA_910586755.1 uncultured Lachnospiraceae bacterium | reverse complement strand
TGAAAGCATTTCAATCAGTTTACCAATTCCCATATATTTTGTGTTATAATGTTTTATGTGATTTTGTTTCCCTCATTTTTTCCCTTATCAGGGTTCGTAATGCCCTGTGGGAAGATATAACACAAGGGAAACGATAAGGGAAAGTTCACCTGCGATAAACTTAGTATTTTCAAGGGTTGGCGGGTATTTTAATAACAAAATATAACAGCTAATATTTCCCTTAAAAATCATCAAATCACAATCGGAATTTCCTTTTCGGCGGAGCGTTGCCCATTCCGGTGTTTAACTATTCCGGATCCGTTATCCCCATTATTTTCTCAGTGTTTGCCTTAAGCTATATTTATAAATGGGTGGATCGGTTTGTTCCGGAAGCAGCCCGCACGGTGGTTACTCCCACACTGACCATATTTATTTCCGGATTTTTTACTCTAAGCGTTATTGGGCCGGTTGGAATCTATTTAGGAAAAGCTCTGGCATGGGTATTGGATGGAGTGTTTGGAATCTCTCCGGTTTTTGCAGGATTTGTCATGGGGGTTATCCGTCCTGCTTCCATTCTGGTTGGTATGCATCACGCCATGACTCCTATTGCGCTGGAAAACTTTGCAACCAAGGGTTGGGATATGCTGATGCCCATGATGTTTATCGCCAACCTGGCAATCGTAGTAGTTGCCTGCGGCTGCTATTTTAAAGAGACTACCCAGAAGGAAAAATCGATTGTATTTTCCGCTGTATTATCCGGTATTTTAGGAATCACCGAGCCGGCGCTGTTCGGTGTGCTGACCAAGTATAAGAAAGGCTTTTTGGCAGCTACTATCGCAAGCTGTGTGGGAAGTATGATTATCGGCGGTTTCGGAGTAAAATTGTACGGCTACATTACCTCCAGCGTATTTAGTATTCCCGCCTATATCGGCCCCCATTTCCTGTGGGCGGCTCTGGGATGGGTGGTGACCCTTGTGTTATCCTTTGCACTGTCGTATTTGTTTGTGGTGAAGATGGAGAAGAAATAAGGGTTAGGAAACGAAACAAAAGTAAAAGCAAAGGGCTTTGCAGAATACAAGACAGGTTATTTTGCAAGGCCCTTTTAATGCTCTATTATAATAAAATATTTTTCAAAAACTCTCAATGTCATTGAGAGTTTTTATCCTCATCCACCATTTCCGTTAATTCCTCAAGTTTCTTTTGTAAGATTTCTTTGCTTATTAGTTTTGTCCGGTATTCGGAAATCATGGTTGGGCTCATGTTACGGCTCAGGGCATATTCAACAACATCCTCGCGTCTTTACTCTTGCAAAGAATAATGCCAACGCTGGGATTTTCGTGGGGCTTCTTTACATCACGGTCTAACGCTTTCCGGCGGGCATCTGCTATCATTTGCAAAATGGAATTAAAATCACTTTGATAGTTTAATGCTAAATCGTCCATACATTTTCCTCGTTCTGATAGTCTATTTGAATAATTATATCATGAAACATGATCAAGATGAAGATGCATTTTTAAGTTAAAGAGCAATGGAAATAATGCTTAAAACTAAAATGCTTTTATACATTCAAATTGCAAGTTGTAGGTTGGCAGTCCACTTTTACGGTAATTTTTTGTATACTGGAAATAGAAGGTTGTATAACATGTTTCGATAGGGTATAATTTTATTAAAGATTTTAGCAGGTTTCTGCAAAAATCTGAAATAGGAGGTGCAGATAATGGAGATCAAACGGGATCATTACCTAAATACCCTAATCAGCAAAAAGCACAATGGATTGATTAAAGTTGTAACCGGTATGAGAAGATGTGGAAAATCTTATCTTTTGTTCAATCTTTTCAAGGCTCACCTGTGCAGCGAAGGCGTATCTGAAAATCACATCATTGAAATTGCATTTGACTCCTTTGAAAACAAACGTTTTCGTGACCCAGAGGTATTTTATCCATATTTGAAAAAGCTGATTCTGGATGAAGAAATGTACTATGTACTTCTAGACGAGGTGCAGCTGCTTGGAGAGTTTGAGTCTGTGCTGAACAGCCTGATTCGTATGAAAAATGTGGATGTGTATGTAACAGGAAGCAATGCCCGGTTTCTATCGAAAGATGTGATAACAGAATTTAGAGGACGTGGGGATGAAGTTCATATGTACCCACTCAGCTTTGCAGAGTTCATGTCCGTTTACCCGGGCACAAAGCAGGATGGTTGGGATGAGTATATGCTTTACGGCGGCCTGCCTCTGGTTCTGAGTATGGAGACGCCGGAACAGAAAATCACATTTTTGAAGACTCTTTTTGAAGAAACCTACATCTCCGATATTGTTGGCAGACATAACATTCGTAATAAAGCGGAATTGGAGGACTTGTTGAATATTCTCTCATCTGCCATTGGTTCACTTACGAATCCAGAGAAGTTATCTGCGACTTTTAAAACAGTGAAGAAAAAGAAAATCAGCAGCAGTACCATCAAGCGGTATATTGATTACTTTTGTGATTCATTCCTGATAGACCGTGCTGTTCGATATGATGTGAAGGGTAAGAAATACATTGATACTCCATTGAAGTACTATTTTACCGATATGGGACTGCGAAATGCCAGACTGAACTTCCGCCAGTTGGAAGAAACTCATACTATGGAGAATATTATCTTCAATGAGCTGAAAATCCGGGGCTTCAACGTAGATGTAGGGGTGATTGTTCAAAATGAGACCAACGAAAAAGGAAACAATGTACGCAAACAACTGGAAATAGATTTTGTCTGCAACAAAGGATCTAAGCGTTATTATATCCAGTCTGCTTATGCCATGCCGGATGCAGCAAAGATGGAGCAGGAGCAACGTTCCCTGATGCTGACCGGAGATTTTTTCAAGCGGAGTATCATTACAAAGGATACCCCCGCGCCGTATTACAATGAAGCTGGTGTCCTGATTATGAATATTTACGATTTCCTTCTGAATGAGAACAGCCTGGAAAACTAAAGCTTACCCTCAGTGAACAAGGGCGCCGAGGCTCCCCTTGCCCGCTGAGGGTATTAAATATTGATAAAGCGTCTCTGCCGCAAGGCTTTTCCCACGGGCCTTGTCAGAGACGATTTGTATAGAACGTTTTGGGATCGGGCAATTGATTGGAATCTGTACCAGCTTCTTTTCTTTCAGGAAAGGAAGGGCCAGCTTTTGAGGGACAAAACCGATTCCAAAATTGTTTTCAATAAGGGGCAGCATCAGATCTGATGTTGCAACCTCCATATCCGGCTCAAAATCTATGCCGTGCCGGATAAAAAAGTCTTTATAGAGGCGATAGGTAGCGCTTTCTCTGCCCAGTCCAATGAGAGAGTATTGTTTCACATTTTTCAGATCCAATGTGGTTTCGCATAGATCTTTGTACTGAGTTCCGCCTGCAAGGATTTCTTCATAATCCATTATTTTGCTGGACGAAGCTGTTCCAGGCAGGTCAAAAGGGGTGGTAACCAGGGCAAAATCTAAATTCCCTTTGGCAAGGCATTTTATGGTCTCCGGAGTTGTGTGATTGTGGATTTTTATCTTTACTTCCGGATATTCTAACCGGAAATTACGGAGCGCGTCTAACAAAAAAAGATGAAGAGCCGTTTCTGTTGCCCCTATTTCCACAGTGCCGCAGCTTAGGGAATTCTGCCTGCCTATTTCCTGCTGTGCATTTAACAGATGTCTGCAGGCAATTTCCACATGAGAATAGAGCAGTTCTCCTTTTTCCGTCAGGCTGATTCCCCTGGCCCCGCGAATAAAGAGGCAGCATCCCAGCTGGGATTCCAGCAGCTTCATAATACGGGTCACATTTGGCTGATTGCTGCCAAGGGCTGCCGCGGCTTTGGTTATATTTTGATATTTTGCCACATAGTAAAAAATCTTGTAGTATTCAAAATTTACGTCCATATATTTTTTATATTTCTCCAATATAACATATACATTTTTCGTATTAGCTAAAATGAATTATAATACATTGGCAAAAAGATGTAAATGGAATTTGGAAAGGATATGGTTTTATGAACAAAGATTTAACTGTGGGAAAACCTGAAACAGTATTATGGAAATTTTGCCTTCCCCTGTTTGGCAGCATTATTTTTCAACAGCTCTATAACATAGCGGACAGTTTGGTTGCGGGAAAATTTATCAGTGAAAACGCACTGGCGGCTGTGGGAAACAGTTATGAAATCACATTGATTTTTATTGCCTTTGCCTTTGGCTGCAATATGGGGTGCTCCGTTGTGGTTTCCCAATTATTTGGCGCAAAAGAATACAGCAGGCTGAAGACCGCTGTAACCACTGCCTGCATTTTTAGCGGATCTATCTGCGGGGCGCTGATGATTGCGGGCATTTTGGGCTGCAATCCTCTGCTTCATCTGATTCGGACTCCCAAAGAAGTGTTTGCAGACTCAAAGCTGTATCTTGACATCTACATATGGGGCCTTCCCTTTGTGTTTTTTTATAATATTGCAACGGGAATTTTTTCGGCTTTGGGGGATTCCAAGACGCCTTTTTATTTTCTGGCAGTATCTTCCACATCCAATATAGCAGTAGATATTTTGTTTGTGAAGGCATTTCATATGGGTGTGGCAGGCGTGGCATGGGCAACCTTTTTATGCCAGGGCGTCAGCTGTGTCATGGCAGTATTGGCCATATGGAAAAGGCTTCAGAAAATTCCGTGTCAGGGAAAACCGGCATTATTTGATACAGAACTGCTGAAAAAGATTGCAGTAATTGCCATACCAAGCATCTTGCAGCAAAGCTTTATCTCTATAGGAAATATTTTAATTCAGAGTGTGATCAACGGATTTGGCGCTTCCGTTATGGCAGGATATTCTGCTGCGGTAAAATTAAATAACTTGGTAATTACGTCATTTACCACAATCGGCAACGGAATTTCCAACTATTCAGCACAGAACCTGGGGGCCGGAAAATATGAACGGATAAGGGAAGGCTTTCTTGCAGGAATTAAAATGGTGTGGCGTCTGTGTATTCCGTTCTGTGTTTTGTATCTTTTCTATGGAAAATACCTTCTCCTTTTGTTCATGGAAAAGGATTCCGCTGCTGCTTTGGCAACAGGGCGGCAATTTTTATGGATTTTATCTCCCTTTTATTTTATTGTGTCTGCAAAACTGGCGGCAGATGGAATACTTCGGGGTATCAGCGCAATGGGCCAATTTATGGCAGCCACATTTACGGATTTGATTTTGCGTGTGGCTTTAGCATTTTTATTATCAGGTTGGACAAAGAGCGCTGTGGGCATATGGTGTGCATGGCCGGTTGGCTGGACAGTGGCTGCAGCAATTTCGGTTTTCTTTTACTACAGGGAATACAAAAAATATTGTATAGACAATACTTTTTCTAAATGATAAAATGGGTAATGTCGTGGCAGAACAGAAATGTAAAAGGAGATCTTTATCATGATAAAAGCCATATTTTTTGACATAGACGGAACCCTTCTTTCCCACCAGATAGGGGATGTTCCCGCCAGTACGAAAGATGCAATCCGCCAATTAAAGGAAAAGGGAATAAAAATTTTTGCAGCTACAGGCCGTCACATGTCCCAACTGGAAAAGCTGCCGGTGAAAGGGCTGCCTTTTGACGGATATGTCACTTTAAATGGGCAAATTTGTATGGATGCCAATAAAACAATAGTGTATGATGTACCCATTGGACCAGAAGATGCAAAAAAGATGACGGAAGCCTTCGAAGAGATGGAGCTGCCGGTAATGATTATAGAGAGAAACCGCATGTACATTAATTTCGTCAACTCTATGGTGGAGGCGGCGCAAAAAGGGATCTCAACGCCTCTCCCGGAAATCGGTATTTATACAGGGGAAAAGGTATATCAATATATTGCATATGGGGAGGAAGAGCGTGTACGATCCCTGGTATCCAGGCTTTCTGGCTGCAAAATGACAAAATGGAATCCCTACGGTTTTGACATTATTCCGGAGAAAGGCGGAAAGGTGGCAGGCATCCGGCAGATGCTGGAACACTTTGAAATAGCCAGGGAGGAGATCATGGCATTTGGAGATGGAGGAAATGATACGGATATGCTGCGATATGCCGCTGTGGGAGTGGCTATGGGAAATGCGGATGAGGCAGTGAAACTGCAGGCAGACTATGTGACTTCCCATATAGACCAGGATGGGATTTGGCAGGCGCTGAAACATTATGGAATCCTTTCTCAGCTCTGAACCATATGATGTAATGTGAACACTTGGCAAGGTATGCCATCAGATTGGTGAGAACATACCTGGAATATCCTGTTCCTGAAAGGAAGGTTTTGATATGTTATTAAAAGATATATGGCTGGATGTAAAAGCGGTGCAGGCCAGAGACCCGGCCGCCAGAAGCGCTCTGGAGGTGCTGCTGCTGTATCAGGGCGTTCATGCGCTGATTTGGCACCGTTTTGCCCATTGGTTTTATAAGCATCATATGCTGTTTATCGCACGCCTTCTGTCCCAGCTGGCAAGATTTTTTACATTGATTGAGATCCACCCTGGCGCAGAACTGGGCCGGGGCATTTTGATCGACCACGGTACCGGTGTAGTAATCGGTGAGACGGCTGTGGTAGGCGATAATTGCACGATCTACCAGGGTGTTACCCTGGGAGGCGTGGGCTTAAACAAAGGAAAGCGTCACCCCACTCTGGGCAATAATGTTACGGTAGGGGCGGGCGCCAAGATTTTGGGAGCCTTTGAAGTGGGGGACAACTGTAACATTGCCGCAAATGCAGTGCTGTTAAAACCTTTGGAGAGCAATGTTACCGCCGTGGGAATCCCGGCGCGCCCGGTAAAAAAAGACGGTGTTCCCCTGCCGAAGGAAGAACGATACGCCTCTGTCCGGAGTCTGGGGGATAATACCAGAAAGATTGCGGAACTGGAAGAGCGGATTCGGGAACTGGAAGGGCTGGTGGAAAAGCTTACCGTGGAGCGGACGGATTCGAAATAGCGACTTAAGATATATAGATAATCATGGGGAATATGGCAAAATGAAAGAAAGAGGTTGATGATTTCATTTTGTCATATTCCCTTTTTCGCGTTTGTCTTACAGTAGCTTTTATAGGAAAAGTAGCATTTACAAAATTTTTAGATTATTACTTGACTTTATTAAAAAATACAACCAATACAGAGAATTCGATTTTTATGATATGTCCCACCTTATGGCCATTGATTTTTATAGAAAAAGAGGTTTTACCCCTGTTCAGATTAAAAATCTGTTAGAGGCGGACAGCCGGCAGGACTATGAAGAAATATTATGGGAACAGCGGGAAGCGTTAAAAAATGAAATTGAACACTTGCAGGGAATGCTGCGGCGAGTTGAAAAGGCAAGTGATTTTTATGATTATGCAACAGCAAACAATGGAAGCTTTGAAGTGCGGACAATGCCTGTATACTATGCCAGGGAATCCATAGATTCTGTATCATCCTTTCAAGAGTATAGAGAAAAGGTACTGACCTATCTGAACTTAGAGAGTGAAGACATTTTGTCAAATATGGTTCGTGCCGTTACCTTTGACGAGACAGGATATAAAGGCTCTGGAATGTATATTGTCATGCAGCAGCCTTCAGATAATAATGAACATTTACTCTTAGAGGGTGGAAAATGTCTTTACACTACATTGGTAGCAGATAATAATGACAATACGCTTATGGAAAAAATGCTTGTCCGGTGTCACCGATGGGCAAAAGAGCATCAAGAGACATTTCGGGGCGTAGCGTATATTTTTATCCGCTTTGTAATATTAGAGAAACAGACAGATGAAAATTATTATGAGGTATGGATACCGCTGAAATAATTCCTGTTTTTCTGTTGACCTGGGGGAGTCCACCAGCCTTATACTGATAAATGCAGGAGGTGGTTTCCATGAAAGAGAAAAAAGCCAGGTATGGTAAAGACTTTTCGCTTATCGTAATTGGGCAGATTATATCGCTGTTTGGCAATGCTATTTTGCGTTTCGCACTGCCGCTCTATTTGCTAAGGGAGACTGGTTCATCCGTTTTATTCGGTATTGTGACAGCTTTCTCACTGCTTCCAATGATAGTGCTGTCGCTTTTGGGAGGCGTTTTGGCTGACAGGGTAAACAAGCGGAATATTATGGTTGGATTAGATTTTTTTACAGCAGTGGTGATTGCGGGATTTTATATCCTTAAAGGTGTTGTGCCGACGGTTCCTTTGTTTACTGTCACCCTAATGCTGCTTTACGGGATTTCCGGTACATATCAGCCTGCTGTTCAAGCAAGCATACCTGCGCTTGTTCCGAAAGAACGGATTCTTTGGGCAAGCGCTATTGTAAATCAGATAGGATCTCTGGCAAATTTTATCGGACCGATTATTGGCGGCATGCTCTATGGTATATGGGGGATAAAAAGCATATTGCAGGTGAGCATTATGTGTTTTCTCTTATCTGCTGTTATGGAACTGTTTATCGTCATTCCCTTCCACAAACAGACAGGAAAGAATAAGCTGGGTCAGACTGTAAAAAAAGATTTAAGGGAAAGTCTTCACTTTTTAAAATCAGAAAAGCCGGTTTTTATCAAGGTGTGTATTGCGATTGCAGGGCTAAATTTATTCCTGTCCTCAATGATAACAATTGGGGTTCCCGTAATAATTATTGACACTCTGTCATTGACAGATCAAATGCTGGGCATCACCCAGGGGCTGCTGGCTATTGGCGGTATTGCCGGCGGTTTGCTGACCAGCTTGTTTGAGAAAAAGCTAAGACCGTGTAAAGCAGATGTATTTCTATATTTGTGCGGGGGCTTCACGTGTATGATGGGACTGGGGATGCTGCCGGAACGTGTTCCTGTGGTGCAATATGCAGTGCTGTCCTCCACGGGAATGGCAGTGATGATAGCTTCCACTATGTTCAGCATCCAGATGCTGGCTGTGGTACAGACGCAGACGCCCTCACATCTGGTAGGAAAGGTGATAGCCTGCATTATGACGCTGATTATGTGTTCACAGCCGGTGGGGCAGCTTATATACGGGCTGCTCTTTGAAGTGTTGAGCCAATATACAGCAGCCGTGATACTTGGCACAGGCATTATCTCATTGTTGATTGCTATGTACTCTAAGAGTATTCTCAGAGAGTTAGGACCTGACCTATAACAGTTTTTGTCCAATTTTGAATTAGCTCACTGCGGGAACATATTCTTTCATCATAAAAGTATTGCTTTTTGAGGGACAGATTGCATATAATAGAGATGCTTTAAAAACGGCGGCATATAAACAGAATACTATGATTAAGGAAACAAACCAATGGAAGAATACCGCATTATCGAACAAAGCATCATCAAACAATTCCGCAAGTCCATCTGGCGGCCTTTTGTCAGGGCCCTCAATGACTATAATATGATAGAAGAAGGCGACCGGATTGCTGTCTGCATCTCCGGGGGCAAGGATTCTATGCTGCTGGCCAAATGTATGCAGGAAATTCTGCGCCATGGCAAAATGGAATTCGGTCTTAAGTTTTTGGTTATGGATCCGGGGTATCATCCGGATAACCGCCGCCTGATTGAGGAAAATTCTAGGCGGATGAACATTCCCGTTCAAATCTGTGATTCGGACATTTTTGACATTGTGGTGGATGTGGATCAATCCCCATGCTACCTCTGCGCCCGCATGCGCCGGGGCTATCTCTATGCCCACGCAAAAGAATTGGGATGCAATAAAATTGCCCTGGGCCATCATTTTGACGATGCCATTGAAACCACGCTGATGAGCGTGCTGTATGGGGGCCAGTTTAACACAATGATGCCCAAACTGCACAGTACCAATTTCCCGGGGATGGAGCTGATCCGCCCTTTGTATTTGGTAAAGGAAAAAGCGATCTTAGAATGGAAAGAATATAATCACCTGAGATTTCTCCAGTGCGCCTGCCGATTTACCGAACAGATTGCCAGAGAAAAGGCTTTGGAAGAGCAGGTTCATTCCTCTAAACGCCAGGAGATTAAAGAGCTGATTGAAGAGCTTCGGACAATCAATCCGGGGGTGGACATGAATATTTTCCGAAGCGCTGAAAATGTTAACCTGGACGCCTGTATTGGGTATGTAAAAGACGGAAAACGCCGCCGTTTCCTGGAAGACTACTAAAATATAGAAGATATCTGTCTCAAATTCCCCGCCGCGCCAGCGGGTTCCTGCATAATCTCCCCGCCTCCTGCATACATTTTCCTAAGGAAAGAAAGGCGGGCAGGTATTATGGAATTAGTGAAGAAGCAGATACATATGAACCGGTGGAAGGGAAATGTGACGACTCAGGTGACCCTGGATGATGATTTTATTGTGCCGGATACCATGGACGATATGGCCCAGGTGCTTTTGGACAACGGGGAAATTCAGATAGAGTCCGTAAAAAATCAGGGGGAAAAGGTTCTGGTAAAAGGGAAACTGGACTTTCAGGTGCTTTACCGGAGAGAGGAAGGGGGACTTCAAACCCTTGGGGGAACCATTCCCTTTGAGGAAACCATCAATGTACCGGGGCTGGAAGAGAGAGACGATGTAAGTTTAAATTCTGAGCTGGAAGATTTAAGCACCGGCATGGTGAATGCCAGAAAGCTGGGGGTTAAGGCCATTGTAACCCTGGAGGTGCGGGTGGAAAGCCTTTATCAGACAGAGGCGGCAGTGGATGTGGAGGAGGATGTGAGTCCCATATCCGGCAACGCCGCCGGAAATGTTCTGGTTCAGCACCGGACTATGGATGTTGCGGCTATTGCAGCCCGTCACAAAGATACCTTACGCATCAAGGAGCAAATGTCGTTATCCGGAAATAAGCCTAACATCGATCAGCTGCTATGGAAGGAAATGCGTTTGTGCGGGGTTTCTGCCCGGCCTGTGGACGGACGCATGCAGATAGACGGCAGCCTGGCAGTCTTTGTTATTTATTCCGGGGAAGGAGACGAAACTCCGGTACAATGGTGGGAGGAAACCATTCCGTTTTCCGGCGAGGTGGAGGTGACAGATGCAGATGCAGATATGATCCCGGTGGTGAATATGCGCCTGGCTCACAAAGATGTAGAGGCGCGGCCGGATTATGACGGAGAAATGCGGGATCTGGATGTGGATGCGGTTTTGGAGCTGGATATGAAGCTTTATGAGGAGCAGGAACCTCAGCTGTTAAGCGATCTTTACGCGGTAGACAGAGAGCTGACTCCGGTTACCAAAGAAGCCTGTTTTGAGCAGATACTTACGAAAAACGGCTGTAAATGCCGGGTGGCAGAAAAAGTTTCTTTGGATCAGAACCAGAGGGTACTGCAGATTTGCCATAGCAATGGAACCGTAAAAATAGATGAAATTTCCGTGGGAGAGAATCAGCTTATTATCGACGGCGTGGTGGAGGTTTCCCTCCTTTACCTGACCAGCGATGATTCTGCCCCGGTTCAGTCAGCGGATCATATGGTGCCTTTCCACTGTACGGCGGAGGCCCGGGGGATTCAGGAGGACAGTGTCTATCAGGTGATTCCGGGCTTAGAGCAGCTTACTGCGGTGATGGTAGGCGGCGACGGCGTGGAGGTAAAGGCTGTGGTAGCATTGGATGTGCTGGTGCTTCAGCCTGTGTGTGAAACTGTCATTACCGGCGTAACGGAACAGCCCCTGGATTTAGAAAAGCTTCAGGATATGCCGGGGATTGTAGGATATATTGTCCAGTCCGGCGACAGCCTGTGGAAAATTTCAAAAAAATTCCATACAACCGTGGACAGCATCATGGCGATGAATGAATTGTCCAGCGACGAAATCCGCGTTGGCGACAGGCTGATTCTGGTAAAACAAGTGGCTCAGGGATAATTTTATGAAATTTGGAGATACCCATACTGTACACAAATAATCTGCTGTGCGGTATGGGTTTTGCCGTTTATGGAAGAAAACGGTATTCGATATCCGGCCTCCTGCCGCAGGCTTTACAGGAGGGATTTACAATGAGATCAAATCAGGAACCAACATTTTTAATCGGTGAACACGGCCAGGCAGTCATAGAGGTAATAGCCGGCCCTCACCAGGAAAATTTCAAGTGCTGCGACCAGCCTATGGGGCTGCTGCTTGCCAACACTACGGACGGAGCCAGGGAAAAACACCTTCCTCAGGTGAAGGTAAAAGGAAATAAAGTTACGGTTAAGGTAGGAGAAAATCCTCATCCTATGACCGGCGAACACAATATCCAGTGGATTTACCTGCAGACGGAAAAAGGCTGCCAGAGACGGATGCTGGAAAAGGATAAACCGGCAGAAGCGGAGTTTCTGGTAGCAGACGACGACAAACCAGTGGCGGTATACTCTCACTGTAATCTTCATGGATTTTGGAAGACCAGTCTGTAAAAGCAGGACATACACCTTTTTGCCATTGTGTGATATAATACAGTATAAACACCTTGTGCATCCAGCTGGTGCTTCATCATAGATTACAGGGAAACCTGGACGGTAATGATGCAGTTGCAAAGCATAATTACCGTTTACATAGAAAACCGGAATTTTCACAATAAAGAGGCAAAACCATGAATTATACTTATATTCTCCAATGCGCGGACGGAACCTTCTACTGCGGCTGGACAAACTGTCTGGAAAAGCGGCTGAAGGCGCATAACCAGGGCATTGGGGCAAAATACACCAGGAACCGCCGGCCGGTGGTTCTGGCTTATTACGAAGAATTTGCTACCAAACACGAGGCTATGCGCCGGGAAGCCGCCATAAAAAAGCTCACCAGGGAACAGAAAAAGCGTTTGATTTCTGCCGGAGAAGAGACGATCAGGCTACAAATGCATACATCATAATATAATGGCACAGACTGCCGCCCATGACAAAAAGATGGAAGATCTCATGGGAGCCGAAATACTTATGCCGGGCATTAAATAACGGCAGCTTCAATGCATAGATCACGCCGCCTGCGGTGTAGATAATTCCTCCTGCCAACAGCCAGCAGAACGCCGCCCGGGGGAGAGCCTGTATGATCCGGGTGAAAGCAAGGACGCAAACCCAACCCATTGCAATATACAGGCAGGAAGAGAACCATTTGGGACAGGTAATCCAGAAGGCCTTAATGATAATGCCGGTGATGGCAATGCCCCAAACTAGGCTTAGCAGTAGCCAGCCGGTCCTGTCGCCTAATACAATCATGCATACCGGAGTGTAGGTTCCGGCAATCAGGATAAAAATCATCATATGATCCAGTTTACGGAGAATCCGGTTAATTTTGGGAGAAATATCCAGTGTGTGATAGGTTGTGCTGGCAGCATACAGCAAGATCATACTGATAATAAATACAGCCAGGGCGATTACATGGAAATTCCCGGGTTCCCGGGCGGCTTTCATAAGAAGGGGGCCGGCCGCCAGAATTGCCATGGCCATGGCAATAAAGTGGGTGATGGCGCTGCCAGGATCTTTTATTTTGGAAATGTTGGATTCTATTACTTCACGTGACATAACAATACCTCCTAACGAGAGATGGAATCAATATAATGTAGTATTGAAAACTACATAGTGCTATATTACATACTATACACTATTTTTGAAAAGATGCAAGGATTTTATAAAAAATTATGAGAGGAAACAAAAGATGCTTCAGATTTTATATGAAGATCCCCACATTATTGTGCCGGTAAAGCCGGTGGGGATGGAAGCCCAGTCCAGCCATAGTTTTGCGCCGGATATGGTCAGTGAATTGCGGAAACATATAAACAAGTTATCCACAACATCGTCCACAGGGAGGGCAGAGCCTTATGTGGGGGTTATCCACAGACTGGACAAGCCTGTAGGCGGCGTTATGGTGTATGCAAAGACGCAAAAGGCCGCTGCAGCCTTATCAAAACAGGTCCGGGAAGGCAATTTGAAAAAAACGTATTGTGCAATACTCTGTGGAAAACCTGTGGATAGCATGGGGAAATATACGGATTTTTTGAGAAAAGATGGAAAGAATAATTATTCACAAATTGTGGATAAGTCTGTGGATGAAAGTAAACGGGCGGAGCTTTCCTATAAGATTCTGGAGACAAGGATTGTGGACGGCCAGGAGCTATCGCTGGCAGAGATTCAACTTCATACCGGACGGCATCATCAAATCCGGGTTCAGTTTGCCGGACACGGTACTCCTCTCCTGGGAGATACCAAATATGGAAAAAATCGGCAGAATAAGACTTTCCAATCCAATTCCCTGGCTCTGTGGTCCATGGAGTTAACGTTTTTTCATCCGGAAACCGGAGAGGCTGTGACGTTTTCGGCAAAGCCGGAAGGACAGAGCTTTAAAAAATTTTTGTAAATAATTCATAGCGGAAAGAGAGGCATTGGAATGATACCATTAAAGATAGAAACTTTGTTAGAAGGGCGTGTCGTTGAACATGACCGTGTAGAATATAAAACAGGCTGGAATCCAAATGATATCATTCATTCTATTTGTGCTTTTGCAAATGACTACGATAATACTAATGGTGGATATATCGTCATAGGGGTAAAAGAGAAAAATGGTATGCCAGTATTTCCGCTAAAAGGTGTTCAGAAGGAAAAGCTGGATGCTATTCAACAGGAAATATTTCAGTATTGCAATCAGATTATTCCGCGGTACATTCCAAGAATAGAAGTGGTTGATTATAAGAAAGAAGGGACTTATTTGATATATTTATGGTGTTCAGCAGGTGATAGTGGTCCTTATCAAGCGCCTAAAACAGTGTATGTTGAAAATGGTGGAAAAGCAGACAAAAGTTTGAAATATTGGATTAGACCAGCATCGCTTACTACAGATGCGAAACAAGATGAAATATCGGTGTATTGATGTTTGCGGAACATCCGGAGAAGCTGATTTCGGGGGCATATATTGAACTGATTAGATTTCATTCAAAAGAAGCCGAAGCATCTGATGATTTTACAGAAAAAACATTTACAGGACTAATTTGGAAACAGGTTCAGGATGCTTTGGACTATATAAAGACAACAGTGATCGAGCAAAAAGTTGTAAAAGTGCAAGGTCAGGCAGAAGCAGAGCGATACTTTAATTATCCGTATAATGCACTGGAAGAAGCAATAGTAAATGCAGTATTTCATAAGTCGTATCGTGAGCCGGAACCAGTGGAAATTCGCATATATGTAGATAGCATTCAGATACTTAATTATCCTGGACTTGCGAAATGGATTAACCTTGAGCGTTTTACAGCAGGAAAAGTTAAAGGAAGGAAGTATCGTAACAGAAGAATAGGAGAATTGTTTAAGGAGATTGATTTATCTGAAAAAAAGGGAACAGGTATTCCTAAAATATTAAGAGAATTAAAACAAAATGGTTCACCAGCGCCTGAATTTGATATGGATGAGGAAAGAACCTATTTGAACACGATTATTCGCATAAGAGACGGTTTTGAAAGAAAAGAGAAAATGTCCGAATCAATGTCCGAATCAATGTCCGAGTTGGAAAGAGCAAGAATGCAGATTATTTTGATTTATTTGGAAACAAATAGAGAAATAAATAGTTCTGCTGCGGCGAAATTATTGGAAGTTGAGATAAAGACGGCAAGCCGTTTACTGTTGAAAGCGGAAAAGCTAGATATCCTTAAAGGCGCTGGAAAAACAAAAAATAAAGTTTATTTTAGAGAATAATACAAATGATAGAAAAAATCTTTTAGAAGAATAATCCGGCACGTTTTGCTCATACTAGAATTTGTACAAAGGAAGTACGAATCAGAAATAGGTGAGACCATGGAAAAGCCGAAGGAGAAACTGAAGAAGATTCTTATTATAGCAGGGATTACGGGGGCAGTGTATGCAGGGTGCAAATACCTGCTGCCTCTCGTAATTCCCTTTTTTGCCGCCTATGGAACGGCTGTCCTTCTGGAACCGTCTGCCAGGTGGATCCAGAAGAAGCTGTCTGTAAAAATTGGAGAGAGAAGATGGAAGATTCCCATTGAGATTATTGGAGGGGCGGAACTGACGGCAGCGCTGTTTGCACTGGGGGCCGGGATTTATCTTGGGGGCTGCAGGCTGATAGAACAGGCAAAACTGTTAACCGATGCGCTTCCTCAGCTTATCAAACAGTTTGATACATGGCTTACAGGTCACTGCCGGTCCGCTGAGGAGATTTTTCATCTAAAATCCGGCTATGTGGTCTGCCTGATGCAGGATATGCTAAGGGAATTGGGGGTAACCATAAAAGCAGCTGCCATGCCGTATTTGATGGTCAACTCGGTTTCTGTATTTCAGTGGATTGTGGGAGGAATGGTAATCCTTTTGGTGATGTTTCTGGCCACAGTATTGACCCTAGGAAAGCTGGAAGCTATCCGCAGATTTGAAAAGAGATCCCTGTTTCGGGAAGAGTTTGCAGTAATACATGAAAAATTCGGCGTTTTTGTCAGAACCTATTTGAGAGTCCAGGGGGTAGTGCTTCTGCTTACTATGGCAGTTTGCATGGCTGGCTTGTGGGCAATAAAAAACCCGTATTATATTTTGCTGGGAATCGGCATCGGCCTGCTGGATGCCCTGCCTCTTTTCGGCACCGGAACGGTACTGGCGCCGTGGGCACTGGTGGAACTCGTTGCCGGGCGGGGAGGGAAGGCGGCTGTTTTAATAGGGCTGTATGTACTTTGCTATATTTTGCGCCAGGTTCTGGAAACCAGGATGATGGCAAAGGGAATGGGCCTTTCTGCCCTGGAAACCCTGGTTGCCCTCTATGCAGGGCTTGAACTTTTCGGAGTATGGGGCGTAGTCCTGGGCCCGGCGGCTCTTATGATAAGCAAAGCTCTTTTAGAGATTCTGGAGACAGCGCCCGGAAGAAAAAAATAATTTTTTCTTGCAGAAATCCTCATTCAGTGGTAGCATATAGCAAAGCAACTGCAAGGAGGATAAGAGTATGGCGCTGATTTTACCAGAAGGATATGATCCACGTCTGACCGTCCGTCAGACCCAGGAGGCAATCAAGTACATTCGGGATACGTTTCAAAAGGAGTTTGGCAAGGAAATGAATCTGGAGAGAATTTCCGCGCCCCTTTTTGTAAAGAAAAGTTCCGGCTTAAATGATAACTTAAACGGGGTGGAGAGACCGGTTCAGTTTGATCTGCTGGGAGAGGCAGATGAGGTTGTGGAAGTGGTCCAATCCCTGGCAAAATGGAAACGGATGGCATTAAAACGCTATGGATTCCAGCCTGGAGAAGGTTTATATACCAATATGAACGCGATCCGGCGGGATGAGACTTTGGATAATCTCCACTCCTGCTATGTAGACCAGTGGGATTGGGAAAAGGTGATTACCAGAGAGGAGAGAAATCTGGATACCTTAAAGGATACGGTAAGAACTATCTTTAAAGTGATTAAACATATGGAACATGAGGTTTGGTATAAATATCCTCAGGCAGTAAAACGCCTTCCGGAGGACATTACCTTTATCACCACCCAGGAGCTGGAGGAACGGTATCCGGATAAGACCCCTAAGGAAAGAGAAAATTTGATTACCCGGGAACACGGCTGTGTATTCCTGATGAAAATCGGAGACAAACTGGCAAGCGGAGAGCCTCACGACGGCCGTGCGCCGGACTATGATGACTGGCAGTTAAACGGCGATATTTTATTCTGGTTCGATACCCTGGGATGTGCCCTGGAGATTTCCAGTATGGGTATCCGGGTAGACGAAAAGTCCCTGGATCAGCAGCTTACAAAGGCTGGTTGTGATGACAGAAGGAGTCTGCCCTACCATAAGATGCTGCTGAACGGAGAGCTTCCCTGTACCATTGGCGGAGGAATTGGCCAGTCCAGGCTGTGTATGCTGCTTTTGAACCGCGCCCATGTAGGCGAAGTTCAGGCAAGTCTGTGGCCGGAGGATATGCGAAAGGCCTGTGAGGAACACAATATTATATTGCTGTAGGGAATCCCTGCATCAGGAAAGCCGCCATTGGCGGCTTTCCTGTATTATCAAGGTTCAAAAATACCTTCCGGAAGAAATCCGGCCAGCTTTTTAAGGGAAGTGTTCACTATCAGCTCTTCCGGAAAATCTATTTCTTCAAGGAGCTGGTGAATATAGGTGTGATTCCCCACGTCAAAACAAATGTGTGCATCGCTGTCCAAAATAATGTGGGTGTGGTATTTCCGGCAATATTCCAAAAGCGTCTTGTAGTTCTCACGGGTATTTTGGCGGAACCCCTTGGGATTGAGGGACGAATTATTGACTTCTAAAAGTTTGTGATGCTGGGCCGCTGCAGCTGCCAGGGTTTCGTAATCTGTAGGGAAACGGCTGTCGTCCGGGTGGCCGATAATCTGGATAAATGGGTTTTCCAGAACTTTCAGATAAGCGGAAGTGTTTTCCTGTATGGTTTTGCCGCTGTAGCAGGGCGGGTGGATACTGGCGATTCCGTAATCCAGCCGGGCCAGGACATTTTCGGGCAAATCCACGTTTCCGGCAGGATCCAGAATGTTCAGCTCGGCGCCCATAATGATCTGAATGCCGTAAAGCTTCCTGGGAATGACTTTAAAATTTTGAAAATAAAGACTGCCCATGGTGCCGGGCATAGTTGGAGTGTGGTCTGAACAGCCGTATAACTCTAAACCGTTATTTGCAGCGGCCTGAATCATCTCTGCCAAGGTGCTGTAAGCGTGGCCGCTGGCCAGGGTGTGGGTGTGAAGATCAATTTTATCTGTCATAAGAATCAGGATCCTTTCTGGTGCGTCAAACGGCAGATTTTCCTGCCTGTCGGAACTGTTATACCATATTCTGGCATAAGGTAAAAGGGCTTTCTTAAATTTTTGTTAAAACTGTAGCAAATTTGTTTTTTTTGTGCTTAAATAGTAGATGGGGAAATGGGGACTTTTCCCGACATAATGAGATTGATGGAAAAGAGAGGTACATGACAATGGGAGAAGAAATGAAGACAGAAAAGACAATGGCAGATGAGAATATTCAGGAGCCCCAGGTTACGGAAACCATGGCGGATTATGCGGACGAGCTGGAGGCTTCTCTGCAGAGAGTACGGGAGGGAGATATTTTAACCGGAACCGTAATTGGCGTAGATGATGATCGGATAGTGGTAGATTTAAAATACTACGCAGAAGGAATTATTACCAGAGAAAACGTAAGCGATGATCCGGAATTCAATTTAAAAGAGTCCATCCATGTAGGGGATGAAATCAGCGCCACTGTGGTAAAGACAGATGACGGGGAGGGCAACATTCTCCTTTCTAAGAAGGAGGCCAATGATGTTCTGGCCTGGGACAAACTAAAACAGATGATGGAAGAGCGCACCGTGGTTTCTGTTAAAATTAAAGAGATTGTCAAAGGCGGAGCAGTCGCATTTTTAGAGGGGATCCGGGGCTTTATTCCTGCATCCAAGCTGGCTGCCGAGTATGTGGAGAATTTAGAAGAATGGAACGGAAAGACCATAGAGGTTACGGTAATTACTGCTGATGAAGAAGAAAAGCGGCTTATCCTTTCGGGAAGAGAGGTGGCAAGAGAAAAGCAGGCTGCCGAGACACGCAAAAAGGTGGCAAAGTGTCAGGTAGGAGCCATTGTGGAGGGAGTTGTAGAGACATTAAAAGACTATGGCGCGTTTGTAACTTTGGAAAACGGTCTTACAGGACTTCTCCATATTTCTCAGATTAGCAGCCAGAGAATCAAACATCCCGGCGTGGTATTAAAAGAAGGCCAGGAGGTGAAGGTTAAGATTATTGGTTTAAATGACGGAAAAATCAGCCTGAGCATGAAGGCAATTGAGCCGGAGGATGAGCCGGAAGAAGTATTTGACTACAAAGAGACCGGCAGTGTATCCACTGGACTGGGCGATCTGTTAAAGGGCTTAAAGCTTTAACAATATGCAACAGTAAGTGAGGTGGGGGACAATGACACAAAGCCGCGGAAAAAAAGGACCGGCAGACCGGTGGAAAGAGATTATGTTTCTCTACAACGCCGCTTTGAGACAAATCAACGCAAAAATAGAGATCATGAATGACGAGTTTATAGAGAGGTTTAATTACAGCCCAATTGAGCATATTAAATCGCGTCTTAAAACACCGGACAGTATCGTCAGAAAACTAAAGGCAGATGGCTATGAGGTCAGCATAGAAAATATGCAGGAAAAGCTCAGCGATATCGCGGGCATCCGCATTATCTGCTCCTTTATGCTGGATATCTATCAGATAGCAGATATGATAGCAAAACAGGCGGATGTGACGGTTCTTTATGTAAAGGATTATATTAAAAGACCAAAGCCAAATGGCTATAAGAGTTACCACATGGTAGTTACCATTCCGGTTTACCTGACAGAGGGGCCGGTAGAGACCAAGGTGGAGATCCAGATTCGGACAGTGGCCATGGATTTTTGGGCCAGTTTAGAGCACAAAATAGCATATAAATTTGAGGGAAATCCTCCCATAACGCTTCTTCAGGAGCTGAAAGCCTGCGCGGATATGGTAGATATTTTAGATGCCAAGATGTTTTCGTTAAACGAAGCAATTATGGCCATTGCGGAGGCTGAGAGGGAGGAAGAAGAGACAGAAAAATGAAGGCAGTATTACAGAGAGTATCCAGAGCCGCAGTAGCGGTGGACGGACAGACAGTCGGTAAAATCGAAAAGGGATTTTTAATTCTTTTAGGGGTATCGAACCAGGACTCGGAGGAAACCGGTAAAAAGCTGGCGGATAAAATCTGCAGGCTTCGGATTTTTGAAGATGAAAACGGGAAGACCAATTTATCTTTAGCAGATGTTGGGGGAGGGCTTTTAGTAGTAAGCCAGTTTACTCTGTACGCAGACTGTAAAAAGGGAAACCGGCCCAGCTTTATAAAAGCAGGGGCGCCGGATCATGCAAACCGCATTTACGAATATTTTATGGAGTGCTGCAGGGAGCATGTAAGCCAGGTGGAACATGGCATTTTTGGAGCAGATATGCAGATTGAGCTGGTTAATGACGGGCCATTTACTCTGGCGCTGGACAGCACAGAACTATAGTGGTAACAGTTCAGACGGCGGGGAATTTGAGATAAAATTTTACGTTAAGCTCGCTTGCAAGTAAAATTTTATCTCAAATTCCCCATTGGATGGACATCCGACGCTTCTTGTCCGGCGCAGACGGGCAAGAAGACACCCGTCTGAACGGTTACTATATTTTGAATATTTACGAAATGGTAAACGGAGGAAAGAACAATGCCGAAAAAAACAAAAGGCCAGGAACTGGCGGAAAAATTAGTATGGAAAGCTCCAAATATCGGAAAGGAAGCCCCTAAGCAGATTGCCAAGGCGGAGAAATTCTGCGAGGGCTATAAAAAGTTTTTAAATGAAGGAAAAACTGAGAGGGAATGTGTTTCCGCCATTGTATCCCGCCTGGTAAAGGCAGGGTATACCCCCTATGATATTAATGCTTCTTATAAGCCGGGGGATAAAGTATATTATGTCAACCGCAAAAAGTCTCTGATTGCCACCACCTTTGGAACCCAGGGATTAGAGACAGGCGTCCGCTTAAATGGCGCTCATATCGACGCTCCCAGACTGGATTTAAAACCCAATCCCCTGTATGAGAAGGACGACATTGCTCTTTTTAAGACCCACTATTACGGGGGGATCCGCAAATATCAATGGACTACGGTTCCTTTGACCATGCATGGTGTGGTGGTGAAGAAAAACGGTGACACCGTAAATATTGTTATCGGCGAAAATGAAAAAGATCCGGTATTCTGCATTACGGATCTGCTTCCCCATCTGGCATCAAAACAGAATGACAGAAAGCTGGGAGACGGTATTCGGGGGGAAGAGCTGAATATTGTGGTAGGATCCGTACCCTACCAGGACGAATCGGTAAAGGAGCCGGTAAAGCTTATGGCCCTTAAACTTCTCAATGATAAATATGGAATTACAGAGTCTGATTTTTACCGGGCGGAAATAGAGATGGTTCCGGCGGTTAAGGCAACCGATGTAGGATTGGACAGAAGCATGGTGGGAGCTTACGGCCAGGATGACAGAGTCTGTGCTTATACAGCGCTTATGGCAGAGATTGATACGGAACTTCCCACACGGACTACGGTTACGTTTTTTGCCGATAAGGAAGAGATTGGCTCAGATGGAACCACAGGTTTAAATTCCGATTTCCTTTTGCATTATCTGGAGGATCTGGCAGAGCAGGCGGGAGCGAATATCCGTACCCTGCTGCGAAATTCTCTGTGCTTGTCCTCAGACGTTAACGCAGCTTTTGATCCTACATTTCCCCAGGTCCATGAGCCCTTAAATGCCAGCTATTTAAATAAGGGCTGTGTTCTGACCAAATACACCGGAGCCAGAGGAAAATCCGGATCCAATGATGCCAGCGCAGAGACCATGGCGGAAATTATTGGAATTATGGAAAAAGAAGGCGTTTATTGGCAGGCAGGAGAACTGGGCGCTGTGGATGAAGGCGGCGGCGGAACCATTGCCAAGCTGGTAGCCCACATGGATATTGACGCCGTAGACTTAGGGGTGCCGGTTCTCTCTATGCATGCGCCTTTTGAGCTTACATCCAAGCTGGATGTATATAATACATATAAAGCATTTCGGGCATTTAATAAATAGTTACGGCTCAGCCGGGCAAGAAGATGCGCCTGCGAATTGTAACAGGCAGCACTGTGAATTTTTGGGAAGGTCTTTCCTTTCGGGTAACTGTGTGATATACTACAGAAACCGGTAAGGGAAGACCTTCCCGGTAAAATGGATAAAGTTAGTGAGGAGAGTATTTAAAAATTATGAGAAAATCTAAAAGTTTGATCCTGTGCGGCGCGGCTGCCATGATGGTGCTTGCCGGCTGCTCTAACACCAATAATACTTCTGCAACGACGGCAGAAACTACTTCGGAAGCTGTGGGGGAGACGGAAACCACAGGTTCTGATACAACGGAGACTACTGCCTTGCCAGAAGAAGAGGTCCTGAAAGGAAGCGTACTTTTGGGAGAATATGTAGGAATCGAGTATACCCCTATGGACACCACGGTTACCGACGAGGATGTGGAAGCTACTATCCAAAATGTTTTAGCTATGAATGCTTCCTATGTGGAGGTGAACCGGGCGGCAGCTGACGGAGATATGGTGAACATTGACTATGAAGGAAAGAAGGATGGCGTCCCCTTTGACGGAGGAACCGCAGAAGGCAGTGACTTGCTGCTGGGCTCCGGCAGTTTTATTGACGGCTTTGAGGACGGCCTTATCGGGGCAAAAAAGGGAGACTCTGTGACCTTAAACTTAACCTTTCCGGAGAACTATCCCAGTGAAGATCTGGCTGGCCAGGAGGTGACCTTTGATGTTACGGTTAATGCCGTAAAGGAAGAGCAGGAAGCCGTATTAAATGATGATTTTGTAAAGGGCCTGGAGCTGGAGTCCGGCGCTTCTACTGTAGAAGCATACCGGAAAGGCATCCGCGACAGCCTGAAGGAGAATAACGAGAGCATTGCCAGAATGCAGATGGAAAATGACATATTAGAGGCAGTGATAGCAAATTGTGAATTCAGCGATATTGACGCCCGGATCGAGAAAGAGTACAGCGAGCAGTGGGAACAGCTGAACAATCAGGCCGCCATGTACGGCATGGATATGGAATTTTATGCCGCTATGAATGGGATGTCCAGTGTTGAGGAATTCCAGGAGGCATATAAAGAGCAGGTTGGCAACTCCATTAAGGTAGAGCTGGTAATGGACGCAATTGCCGAAAAAGAAAATTTAACGGTTTCGGAAGAGGATTACACAGCTTTAGCTGAAGAATTCGGAGTGGAAGATGTTAATGTTCTGGTTGAGAATTATGGCCAGGAGATGGTGGATCTGGCAGCTCTTCAGACAAAGGTAATGAACTTCTTAACCAGCAATGCAGTAGCAAAATAACCATAAGAGAAGACGGAGGATGTACCATGCGGCTCTTGAAAGACAGAATACGTAAAGATGGCGTAGTTCGTGAAGGAGGAGTTCTGAAGGTAGACAGCTTTTTAAATCACCAGATGGACATTGACATGTTTGTGGAGATTGGAAAGGAACTACGCAAACGCTTTGCCGGGGAAGAGATTAATAAGATTCTGACTATTGAGGCTTCCGGCATTGGAATTGCCTGCATTGTGGCCCAATATTTTCATGTGCCTGTAGTCTTTGCTAAAAAGACCAAGACAAAGAATATTGCCGGAGATGTGTATACCACACAGGTTGAGTCCTATACCCATGGAAGGATCTATGATATTATGGTATCCAAAGATTTTTTGGGGCCGGAGGACAAGGTTCTGCTGATTGACGATTTCCTGGCTAATGGAAAGGCTTTGGAAGGTCTGGCTCAACTGGTACAGGATGCAGGAGCAACCCTGGTAGGAGCCGGAGTAGTGGTGGAAAAAGGTTTTCAGAGAGGCGGGGACGCTATTCGGGCCAGGGGGATTCATCTGGAGTCTCTGGCAATTGTAGAGAGCATGGATGCGGCAACCGGAGAGATTGTTTTTCGGGAAGATTAAAGAAGGGGGTATTTGAATGAATTTGTCCTGGATTTCTGCCGGGACGGAGAGGAAATAACATGAGCAGGAAGGCATTATTTTTTGACATAGACGGTACATTGCTGGGCGAGTTTGACGGCCGGATTCCGGAAAGCGCCAAGGAGGCGCTGAAGGAAGCCCGCAGGCAGGGACATTTGGTCTTTATTAATTCCGGCAGAGGATATATTCTGGTAAAGCCGGTTTTAGAGCAGGTAGAAACTGACGGAGCACTGTGCGGCTGCGGAACCTGCATTATGATAGACGGAAAGGCGGCGTATTCCTATCATGTCCCTTATGAGACAGGGATAAAGCTGCGTCAGGCCATAAAGGATTATAAAGTAGAGGCTGTTTTCGAGGGTGTAGAGGGCTGCTATTTTAACCAGGAGCCTTACCGGATTCCGGAAATGGAAGAACTGAGAGATTCTGTTAACAGGCAGATGGGAGGCGCTTTCCTTCCTTTGGAGGAGACCAGCTATGAATTTGATAAATTCTGCATATCGGCAGACCATATGAGTGACACGAAGGGATTTTTCCAATCCATAGAAACGGACTTTACCATTATTGACAGGGACGGTTTTTACGAATGTGTTCCAAAAGGCCACTCTAAAGCAACGGCGATTCAGTGGGTTCTGGATTATTATCAGATTCCGCTGAAAGATGCATATGTCTTTGGAGACAGTATGAACGACCTCCCGATGTTTGAATTTGCTGAAAATACAGTATTAATGGGAAAACATGACAAAGGCTTAGAGCCATACGCCACTTTTGTGACCAAGACGGTGGAAGAGGACGGAATTGCATGGGCAATGAAGGAACTGGGGATCATTTGACAGCATAAGAGGTTTGGATGAACAGAGACAAAAGAAAGTATTTAAGAGCAGCCCTGACCGTGCTGCTTTTGCTTTTGACATCAGTCAGTCTGGTGGCAGTCATAAGCAGGGCGGTAAGGGATAAAGACAGACAAGAGATTCGAAATGAAATAAATCAAAGCGTACCCTGCCAGGAAGAAACGGAGACAAACCAGGAGAAAACGGTAGGATCAGAAGAAAGCAGCGAAGACCAGACAAAAGAAGAGACGGACTCTGCCTGGGAAACAAAAAAGGCATCAGAACCAGAGAAGCAGACAGAGCCGGATTCCCGGGATCAGGCTTGCGAGGAGACAGTTTTGCAGGAGCCGCCTTATCAGCCGCCAGTGTTGGCAATCGCCTCGGATCTTCACTATCAAAGCCACAGCATTACAGACCGGGGAAAGGCATACAAAGACTTTATTGCCGGCAGCGACGGGAAGCTGATAGAGTATCTGCCGCAGCTTTTCGACGCATTTTCAGATGAAATAGTGAATATGGATGCGGATGTCCTTATTCTCAGCGGCGACATTACTATGAATGGGGAAGCGGAAAATCATCAGGAACTTTCCGACAAATTAGCCCGGATTCAGGAGACGGGGATCCCGGTTCTGGTAATTCCCGGAAACCATGATATAAATAACCCCAATGCTTCCTATTACTTTGGAGATAAGAAAACACAGGGTCAATCGGTGACACCGGATGAATTTTATCAGTATTACCGAAAATTTGGCTATGACCAGGCTTTATGCAGGGATGAAGCTTCCCTAAGCTATATTTATGAGCTGGACGAAAAGTATTGGATTATGATGCTGGATACCTGCCAGTATGAGCCGGTAAATCTGGTGGGAGGAAGAATCAGGGAGGAGACACTTTTGTGGATGGAGGAATGGCTTCGGGAAGCAGAAGCTGCCGGGGTTACGGTGATTCCAGTGGGCCATCATAACCTGCTGCCTCAAAGCAGTCTGTATACAACAGACTGTGCACTGGACAATTATCAGGAGGTTGCAGAATTGCTGGAACGTTTCCGCCTGCCGGTTTACGTCAGCGGCCACCTCCACGTCCAACGGCTGAAAAAGCATAGCCAAATTCCTCTCAGTGAGGAGCGCTTCGGCCCTGGAGTGAGACTTGAGGCAGAGCTGGCTTCTGAAAATGAAAAAGACCCTTATGGGATTTATGAGATTGTCAGCGATTCTTTAAGCATTACCCCCTGTCAGTATGGGATTATGAGTTGGGATGAAAAGGGGAATATGGTTTATCGGACCAAAGAGGTAGATGTATCTGCCTGGGCGGCGGATCAAGGTCTTACGGATCAGGATCTTTTGAATTTTGAGATCTATTCAAAAGAATACATTAAAAAGATTATCAGCCGTCAAATCGAAAATAAAATGGATCCGGTATCTATGGAACTCATAGGGGAGATGACAGATTTATACGCAGAACTGTATGAGGATTACTATGCCGGAAGAATTATTGATGAAAAGGCGGTAAAAAGCAGCATCCCCTGGCAGTGGTGGAACCGGATTTTGCCGGATAGCCGGCAGATGAGAGAGATGCGGGCGATGATTGGGGACAGCAAAGAGGATCACAATTACCTGTATCTTCCTGTACCCTGAGGACAGGGGGGGGAGACTTGTCCTCGGAAGGAACCTGGTCAATAAGCAGCAGTTCAGACGGGGCATCCTCTTGCCCGCCATCCGAACTACTACGTTAGCAATGTAAATACTTACAAAAATCTTGAAAAAACTCTTGAACTATTTTTAAACATAGTGTATATTAATCTTAGTAAATAAAGGATAAGTAAACTTGCAGAAAAATGTAAGAGCTTACAGGATAATGTATGGAGGTTACCAAATGAGCAGTAATGTAAAAGAAACAGTAATTCAGTTTGGCGAAGGCGGGTTCTTAAGAGGTTTTGTAGATTATTTCTTCCACAAATTACAGGAGAAAGGCCTCTATGACGGGAAGATCGTGGTAGTACAGCCCATTGAGAAAGGCATGTGCCAAATGCTGGCAGATCAGAACTGTGAATACAACTTATTTCTCCGGGGCATCAATAATGGAGAGATTGTAAATGAACATACCCACATTACTTCTATTTCCAGGGCATTAAACCCCTATACACAGTATGAAGATTACATTGCCCTGGCAACCAGTCCGGACATGCGGGTGCTGGTTTCCAACACCACAGAGGCAGGCATTGAATACCTGGGCACCGAGAAAATTACGGATATGCCTCCCAAATCTTATCCGGCAAAGCTGACTCAGTTTTTGTATAAGAGGTTTGAGGCAGGACTTCCGGGTATGATTCTTCTCCCCTGCGAGCTTATTGACAATAATGGCGATAATTTAAAGGAGTGCGTATTAAAATATGCAGACCTGTGGGAGCTGGGCCAGGACTTTAAGAACTGGATTAACACGGAAAACGATTTTTGCAGCACCCTGGTTGACCGTATTGTAACCGGCTATCCCAGAGATGAAGTGGAAGAGCTGACCAAGCAGCTTGGCTATACAGATAATCTGATTGACACTGCTGAAATTTTCCACTTATGGGTAATCAGCGGGCATCATGAGGATGAACTTCCCTTTAACAAGGCAGGCTACAACATTGTATGGACTGACGACGTAAAACCTTATAAGAAGAGAAAGGTACGTATCTTAAACGGCGGCCATACTTCCATGGTATTAGGCGCATATCTGTACGGTTTAGAGACCGTAGGCCAGTGCTTAAAGGATGAGACTGTCAGCGCATTTTTAAAGAAATGCCTTTTTGATGAGATTGTTCCCACTCTGGGCAACACGGAGACCGATATTCAGTTTGCCAAGGATGTATTAGAGCGTTTCAGCAACCCCTTTATTAAGCACCAGCTTTTAAGTATTGCATTAAACTCTGTAAGTAAGTTCCAGGTGCGGGTACTTCCCACCATTCTGGAGTACAAAGAGAAGTTTGGAAAATACCCGGAGGCGCTGACATTCTCCATGGCAGCTCTGATTTCTTTCTACAGAACTGACAAGGCAAACGATGGAGCCGAGATTATGGAGTTTATGAAGACTGCATCGGTAGAAGAGATTATGAAGAAAGAGGATTACTGGCATGCTGACCTGACGGACATGATTCCCATGGTAAAGGGATATTATGACATGATTCAGGAAAAAGGTATGGCAGAGGCATACAAAGCAGTATTAGCAAAAAATTAACCAGGGAGATTTCTACATGGATGTTTTACTGGGATTAATGCTCCCTTTTATTGGAACCACAGCAGGTTCTGCCTGTGTGTTTTTCATGAAAGATGAGATAAAGCCGGGAGTACAAAAGGCTCTTTTAGGGTTTGCAGCTGGCGTGATGGTGGCTGCCTCTGTGTGGTCGTTGCTGATTCCGGCAATGGATATGTCAGAGCATATGGGAAAAATGGCTTTTGTTCCGGCGGCTGCAGGTTTTCTGATAGGAATAGGCTTTCTGCTTTTGATGGATCGGGTAATTCCCCATCTGCATCTGGGCAGCAATACCCCGGAGGGGCCTTGCTGTCAATTGAAGCGAACCACAATGCTGATGCTGGCCGTGACCATTCACAACTTTCCGGAAGGAGCTGCCGCAGGCGCTGCACTGGCGGGAGTCATGTCCGGAAATGGCCGGATTACCATGGCAGGAGCCCTGACACTGGCGCTTGGAATTGCGATTCAGAATTTTCCGGAGGGAGCCATTATTTCACTGCCATTAAAAGGGGAAGGGACTAGCAAGAGAAAAGCATTTTTATCCGGCGCGGCTTCTGGAATTGTGGAGCCAATCAGCGCGGTGATTGCCATTCTTCTGGCAGCAGCCCTGGATCCTGTTTTGCCGTACCTGCTGTCCTTTGCAGCAGGCGCTATGATTTACGTTGTGGTAGAAGAACTGATTCCCGAAGCATCCGAAGGCAGTCACAGCAATATCGGTACTATTGGATTTGCAATAGGGTTTGCAATTATGATGATATTAGACGTAGCCTTAGGCTAAATATATGGGGAATGCTGCAAAATGAAAGAAAGCGGTTTATTAGAGCGGGTTTCATTTTACGGCATCCCCATATTTCTATTCTCCCTCCCTCCCGCATATACTTCTAAGAACAGGGAGGCGAGGGAATGAGACGGAAAGTCAGGCATTTGTTGCTGGCAGTAATGGCAGACCTTTTATTGTTGGTGGTATTGATCTACATGATAGTCAGCGGATGCTTTAAGACAGCAGTAGAGACCGGAATGATTGCGGTAAAGAAGTCGGAGATGGCTTCAGATAAACCGGACATTACTTTGCAGGAAGGGATAGGTTATGAGGAAAAGGTGGTGGCCCTGACTTTTGACGACGGCCCCCACGCGATATATACCAAAGAGCTTTTGGATGGCTTAAAGGCCAGGGGAGTGGAAGCGACGTTTTTTCTGATGGGTTCCAGCGTGGAAGGAAATGAGGATTTGATCCGCCAGATGGAAGAGGACGGGCATCTCATCGGCAATCACGGCTACCGCCATATCCAGATGACCACCGCGGGGATTCCGGCAGTTCGGGAATCTGTGGAAAAAACAGGAAGAATGATTAAAGGCATTACCGGTATAGAACCGGAATACCTGCGTCCGCCTTATGGGGACTGGAATGAAGAGCTGGCGGAGACGATGGAGCTGACGCCGGTTTTCTGGTCAGTGGACAGTTTGGACTGGAAGTATCAGAACACATCCCAGATTACAAACCGGGTACTGAAGAAAGTGGGAAATGGAGATATCATCCTGATGCACGATATTTTCCCTACTTCCGTGGAAGCGGCGCTGGAAATCGTTGACACATTGTTGGCTCAGGGATATACTTTTGTTACAGCCGATGAGCTGATTATTGATTGACAAAGGAAAAAATTATGGATTTATTTGATTATATGCGGGAGACTGCCCAGGAGACCGAGTCGCCCCTGGCCTCCCGGCTGCGCCCCAGAAGGTTGGATGAAGTGGTGGGACAACAGCATATTATAGGAAAGGACAAACTTCTTTACCGGGCCATTAAGGCGGATAAGATCGGTTCCATCATTTTCTACGGCCCGCCGGGCACAGGAAAAACCACTCTGGCAAAGGTCATTGCCAACACTACTAGTGCAGAATTTAAACAAATCAACGCCACAGTAGCCGGAAAAAAGGACATGGAGGATGTAGTAAAAGAAGCGAAAGAATCGTTGGGAATGTATGGAAAGAAAACGATTCTGTTTGTAGACGAGATCCACCGCTTCAATAAAGGCCAGCAGGATTACCTTTTGCCTTTTGTGGAAGACGGAACTCTGATCTTAATCGGGGCAACCACGGAGAATCCTTACTTTGAGGTTAACGGGGCTCTTCTGTCCCGGTCCCGGATTTTTGAGTTGAAGCCTTTGGAAAAGGACGATATCAAAGAGCTTTTGCGCCGGGCCGTCACCGACGAAGAGAGAGGCATGGGGACTTATGGCGCCCGGATTGATGAGGAAGCTCTGGAGTTTCTGGCAGACGTGGCAAACGGTGATGCCAGAGCAGCCCTAAATGCTATTGAGCTGGGCATTATGACCACAGAGAGGGGAGCCGACGGCATTATCCGCGTGGATTTGGCGGTGGCCCAGGAGTGTATCCAGAAGAGGGCAGTCCGATATGACAAGAGCGGGGATAATCACTACGATACCATATCGGCTTTTATTAAAAGCATGAGAGGATCCGATCCGGATGCGGCGGTGTATTATCTGGCCCGCATGTTATATGCCGGAGAAGACATTAAATTTATTTCCCGACGGATTATGATCTGCGCTGCCGAGGATGTAGGAAATGCGGATCCGCAGGCCCTTACAGTGGCAGTCAGCGCTGCTCAGGCAGTAGAACGCATTGGAATGCCGGAGGCCCAGATTATTCTGGCCCAGGCAGTTACCTACGTGGCATCGGCCCCTAAGAGCAACGCCGCTTGTCTGGCGGTTTTCCAGGCTATGGAGACGGTAAAGGAGACTCGTACCATGCCGGTTCCTGTACATTTGCAGGACAAGCATTACAAAGGCGCCGCCAAGCTGGGGCATGGCAAAGGATATCTTTACGCCCATGATTACCCGAATCATTATGTAAAGCAGCAATACCTGCCGGATGGTTTAGAAGATCGCCATTTTTACAACCCTACCGAAAACGGCTATGAGGAAAATATAAAGAAGCACCTGGAGTTTCTGAAGGAGTCCGCAGATGAAGAATAATACCATGAAAGCACGCCGAATGATTATTATTTCCCTGGATGCAGTAGGAGAAAGGGATTTAGATTTTATGAAGGAAATGCCAAATTTCCGCCGCTTTTTTGAGAGAGCCGCTTTGTGTCCCCACGTGGAAAGTGTCTATCCCAGCCTTACTTACCCGGCTCATGCCGCGATTGTCACCGGCTGTGCACCTAAAACAACCGGCATTGTCAATAATCTTCGTTTTCAGCCCTGGCGAAAAAAGCCAGATTGGTTCTGGCAGAGAAGATTTATTAAAAGGACTACTATTTATGACGAAGCCGCCAAAAAAGGAATGAAAACAGCAGCCTTTCTATGGCCGGTTACAGGAAGGGCAAAAATTACCTGGAATCTTCCGGAAGTGTGGGCCAATCATTTTTGGGAGAATCAGGTTACCGTGTCCTTTGCTAATGGAACTCCTTCCTTTCAGCTGGATTTATACCGAAGGTTCGGTAAGATGCTGGACGGTGTCCGTCAGCCTAATTTGGATAATTTTGTTCAGTCCTGTCTGTTGTACTCCATAAAGAAATACCATCCGGATTTGACCCTGGTTCACTGGACCGATGTGGATACCAACCGCCATGACTATGGAGTAAACAGCCCGGAGGTTCTGGAAGCTTTCCGGCGTCATGACAGTCGGTTGGGAGAACTGTTTCAGCTTCTTCATGAAATGGGGTGGGAGGAAGATACGGATCTGGTTCTTTTGGGCGATCATTACCAGAAGGATACCAACCGGATTGTTTATCCTAATTATTATCTGAAAAAACTGGGCTGGCTGGAGCCTGGAAAAACCGGAGTCCGTCACTGGCAGGTTCTGGGGAGGGAGAGCGGCGGCTCCTGCAATATCTATGTAAAGGACGAAGCGCGTATTCCGGAGGTAAGACGTTTTCTGGAAAGCTGGAAAGAACGGCCGGGTTCTCCCATAGAGGAAATTTTTGACCAGGAAGAAGCAGCCGCTATGGGAGCAGATCCGGAAGCCGCTTTTGTTTTGGAGGCCAAAGACGGCTGGTATTTCCAGGACGGCATGGAATTTGCCTGCGAGACAGTAAACCAGGAGAAGAATCCGGCCCACCATTTGGGGAACCATGGCTTCCATCCTAAGAGAGAAGGTTATCAGACTTTTTTTGCCGGCGCAGGCCCGGATTTTCTGCCAGGAGCCAGAAGAGAGACAATGAACCTCATTGATGAAGGCCCTACCTTGGCCCGGATTTTAGGCGTGGAGCTTACCGGCGCAGAAGGCCGGGCGGCGCTGGAATTACTGGTGTAACAGACGGCGGGGAATATGGCAGAGATTTTGCTCCTTATCTGAACGGTTACTTACCGGCAGATTGACAGAGAAAAAGTCTTTGCAATTTTTTCCAATTTCATATATAATAAGTGTAACGACTAAAGGATGCCGGGGGCTTGTTCCTCCGGCAGCATATCCCTAATTCTGAAAGAATCCCCAATACAATGCAAGGTAAACAAATACCACACAACAAAGAAAGGCAAGGAAACTAGTTTATGCGTGAAAAATTAAATACGCTGCCATTGGCAGAATTAAAGGAATTGGCAAAGGCACAGGGAATTAAAGGTTCCAGCGGCATGCGAAAGGCTGATTTAATAGAACTACTGTGCCAGATGTCAGAAAAGAAAGCTGAGAAGGCAGCCCCTGCAGAACGGGGAAGCCGTCCGGAGCACAGTCAGCAGAGTGAGCGCAGCTCTCAGCCAGAACGTAGTTCCCAGCCGGAGCACGGCCAGCAGAGTGAGCGGAGTTCCCAGCCGGAACGAGGCCAGCAGAGTGAGCGCAGCTACCAACCGGAACGAGGCCAGCAGAGCGAGCGGAGCTCTCAGCCGGAACGAGGCCAGCAAAGCGAGCGGAGCTACCAGCCCAGAACCAGCCGCCCGGGCGGAACACGGGAAACCGGATCGGGAAGTACCAAATTTGATGCCATGTCCCCGGAAGAACTGGCAGAGCTGGACAGCGGCATTGAGGCTAACGGTATTTTGGAGGTTATGCCGGACGGCTTTGGATTTATCCGCTGCGAAAATTTTCTTCCCGGAGAAAACGACGTATATGTAGCTCCTTCCCAGATTCGCCGTTTCAATATGAAAACCGGCGACATTGTCCGGGGCAACCGCAGGGTAAAAGCGCCCACTGAAAAATTTGCCGCCCTGCTATACATTACCACTATCAACGGCTATCCTGCCAGCGTGGCGGAGCGCCGCCCTAATTTTGAAAATCTTACTCCCATTTTTCCTAATGAACGTCTCCATATGGAAACGCCTGGAGGGAAAAATACGGTAGCCATGCGGGTTCTGGATTTGCTGGCTCCTATTGGAAAGGGCCAGCGCGGCATGATTGTATCTCCGCCCAAGGCCGGTAAAACCACCCTGCTTAAACAAGTGGCAAAGGCCATTACCACCAATCATCCGGACATGCATTTGATTATCCTTTTGATCGATGAGCGTCCGGAAGAGGTAACGGACATTAAAGAGGCCATTGTGGGGCCAAACGTGGAAGTAATCTATTCTACCTTTGACGAGCTTCCGGATCGCCACAAGAGGGTTTCCGAGATGGTAGTAGAGCGGGCCAAGCGCCTGGTAGAGCACGGACGGGATGTGACGATTTTATTAGACAGTATTACCCGCCTTGCAAGAGCTTACAATCTGGTGGTACCGCCCTCCGGCCGTACTTTATCCGGCGGTTTGGATCCGGCGGCCCTTCACATGCCCAAACGGTTTTTTGGCGCGGCAAGAAATATGAGGGAAGGCGGCAGCCTGACTATTTTGGCGACCGCGTTAATTGATACCGGAAGCCGCATGGATGATGTTATCTACGAGGAATTTAAAGGCACCGGCAACATGGAACTTGTTCTGGACAGAAAGCTCTCCGAAAAGAGAATCTTCCCGGCTATCGATATTTTAAAGTCCGGCACCAGAAGAGATGACTTACTGCTGACTCGGGAGGAAGCGGAGTCTGTAGATATTGTGCGTAAGGCCACCAACACCTTAAAACCGGAAGAATCTGTAGAAAAGATCTTAGATTTGTTTGCAAGAACCCGCACCAATCGGGAGTTTGTGGAAATGTCTAAAAAGATCAGGTTTTAGCTTGCAATCCCTAATTTTCTATGCTATACTTACTAAGCTGTGCATATAGCATATGGTGTAATAAAATGCGGCAACGCATTTTTGCGGTCGGAAACCGCACAATAAGAATAGAGAGGTGAAAATCATGAAAGAGGGAATCCATCCAGCCTATTACCAGGCAAAGGTAGTTTGCAACTGTGGCAATGAATTTGTAACTGGTTCTACCAAGAAGGACATTCACGTTGAGGTTTGTTCCAAATGCCATTCATTCTATACAGGTCAGCAGAAAGCTGCCGCTGCTCGTGGACGTATTGATAAGTTCAATCGTAAGTACGGCGTTAACGCTGGCAAATAAGTTTGAGCACATAGGGTTGAGCTTAGTGGAAACACTTGCTCAGCCCTTATTTTTACTCTGAAAGTTCGCCGCCGGTAAGGCGGCATAAATTCAGGTATGCCCTATGCGTCCGTCAAGCTTTCATGTGTGGCGGGGCGTCCGCTGTCGGGCGCATGCAGGTTTACTTGTTAAGCAAGGAGGAATTTTATTTGAAATATTCTGGTATTGGCGGCCAGGCAGTCATCGAAGGGATTATGATGAAAAACCGGGATGAATATGCAACTGCGGTCCGCAAACCGGACGGGACGATAGAGGTAAAAAAGGACACTTATGTAAGCCTGACGGAAAAATACAGGATACTGTCCCTTCCTTTTGTCCGCGGCGTGTTTAATTTTGCAGATTCCATGATTCTGGGAATGAGAACTCTTACCTGGTCGGCCAGTTTTTTTGAGGATGATGAAGGCAGCGAGCCGGGCAGGTTTGAGCTGCTTTTGGATCGGCTCTTTGGAGAAAAATTAGAAAAGGTGCTGATGGCCTTTGTCATGGTGTTTTCCATGGTAATGGCTGTGGGGATTTTTATGGTCCTGCCCATGTTTTTATCAAATATTTTTCGGAAGATTATTCCATCTGACACTGTGATGGCAATTTTGGAAGGTGTGATCCGGATTTTAATTTTCATTGCGTATATTAAGCTGATTTCCAATATGGAGGACATAAAACGGACCTTTATGTACCACGGCGCAGAGCATAAATGCATTAACTGTGTGGAGCATGGGCTGCCCCTGACAGTGGACAATGTGCGGAAAAGTTCTAAGGAACACAAACGCTGCGGAACCAGTTTTCTTCTTATTGTTATGGTTATCAGCATCCTGTTCTTTATGGTAATCCGGGTAGAGGGCGTGTGGATGCGGGCAGTGAGCCGGATTGTGCTGATTCCGGTGATTGCCGGAGTTTCCTATGAATTTTTGCGGCTGGCGGGCAGGAGCAATTCCTGCGTAGTCAATGCCCTCAGCCGCCCCGGAATGTGGATGCAGGCTCTTACCACCACAGAACCGGATGATTCTATGATTGAGGTGGCAATTGCCGCTGTAGAAAAAGTATTTGACTGGAAAGCGTATTTAAAAGAGAATTTTCCGGAGGTCCGGTTATGACCTTAGGAAAACTCCTGAAGTCGGGAGCGGATAAGCTTGCCCAAAACGGCATCTCAGAAGCAGCGCTGGATGCCAGATATTTGCTGCTTCATGTCACCGGTATCAGCCCGGCTATGTTTCTTGTCAGGGAAAATGAAGAGACCGGCGCTGAAACAGAGGAAAGATTTAATGAGCTGATAGAACGCCGGGCCAGCCGGATTCCACTGCAGCATATTCTGGGAACTCAGGTGTTTATGGGTTTGGAGTTTGCAGTCAGCCCGGATGTGCTGATCCCCAGGCAGGATACGGAAACTTTGGTGGAGCGGGTGCTTTATGACCGGCAGAGGATGGAAAACAGCCCGTCGCTGCTGGATATGTGCACCGGTTCCGGATGTATTGCCTTAAGCCTGGCAGTTTTGGGGGATTTCAGACAGGTGGTTGCTGCGGATATTTCCCTAAAGGCCCTGGCGGTAGCGGGAGAAAATGCCAGGAGGATTCTTCCGCGGCGCTGGAAAGACTGGGAGGATGAAAATAACGGGACGTCCCGGTTTCGATTGATCCAAAGCGACCTTTACGACAACATACCGGGAGATATGGAATTTGACATGATTGTTTCCAATCCTCCCTATATCCCCACCCAGGTTATCCAGGAGCTGGAGCCGGAAGTACGGGATCATGAACCGTGGCTGGCGCTGGACGGAGCCGGGGATGGTTTGAAGTTTTACCGGAGACTGGCGGCGGAAAGCGGGGCGCATTTAAAGCCTGGCGGTTGTATCTACCTGGAGATCGGATACGATCAAGGCCCGGCGGTCAGAAGCCTCTTTGAGGCAGCTGGCTTTACCAATATAGAAATTATCAAGGATATCCCCGGTCAGGACCGGGTAGTGGCGGCAAAATGGCCGCAGGAGGGTACCCATGTTTGACAAATTAGATGATATTCTCATTCATTATGAGGAATTAATGCTGGAACTTAGCAGCCCGGATGTGACGGCAGATGCGAAAAAGTTCCAGAAACTGATGAAGGAGCAGGCGGATTTAACTCCTATTGTAGACGCTTACAAAGAATATAAACAGGCCAAACAGGCTATTGAGGACAGCCTTCTTATGCTGGAGGAAGAGTCTGATGAAGAGATGAGGGAGCTTGCCAAGATGGAGCTTTCCGATTCCAAGAAAAAGGTGGAGGAGCTGGAACAGACCATTAAGGTCCTGCTGCTTCCCAAAGATCCCAATGATGATAAAAATATTGTCCTGGAAATCCGCGCCGGGGCCGGAGGCGACGAGGCCGCCTTGTTTGCGGCTGAATTGTACCGTATGTATGTCAATTATGCCGAGAGCCAGCACTGGAAGATCGAACTGGTCAGCGTCAATGAAAACGGCATCGGCGGCTTTAAGGAAGTCCAGGCCATGATCAATGGCAAGGGCGCATATTCCAAGTTTAAATACGAGTCCGGAGTTCACCGGGTGCAGCGTGTGCCGGAAACGGAATCCGGCGGCCGGATTCACACCTCCACCGCAACCGTTGCGGTAATGCCGGAGGCAGAAGATTTTGATATTGTTATCGAAGACAAAGACATCCGCATTGACGTAATGAGGGCGTCGGGAAACGGCGGTCAGTGTGTTAACACCACCGACTCCGCTGTGCGTTTAACCCATACGCCTACCGGCATTGTGATTTACAGTCAGACTGAAAAATCCCAGCTTCAGAACAAGGAAAAGGCTTTCCGGCTGCTGCGTTCCAAGTTATATGATTTGGAGATGGAGCGCCGCCAGAATGAGGAGGCGGATGCCCGCCGCAGCCAGATCGGCACCGGCGACCGTTCCGAGAAGATCCGTACCTACAACTTCCCCCAGGGAAGAGTTACTGACCATCGGATTAAGCTGACGCTGTACAAAATTGACAGTGTGATGAACGGAGATCTTCAGGAGCTGTTGGACGCCTTGATCACAGCTGACCAGGCGGCTAAGCTGGCGAAGATGAATGAGACGGCTTAAAAGCCCTCAATGATGCGTATTTCCGGAATATGCCATAATGGCAAGAATCTTTTGATACAGAGGCGGGAAGAAGTGTGATTGACACTATATTAAAAAGGGATGGATTGTCCGTAAGATTATTTGAGGAGTTGTCTTATCAATCGGGGTTGGGTATCAGACTGAAAAAGAATCTTCATTATTTTGACAAGACTCTTTTGTTTGACGAGTTGCTGAACGTGCATAGCTGGTATGCGGGTAATGAGCTGCTTCACGGACTTACAGTCGATTATCGTATTAAAAGCATCCAGTCGGCAATTCTAAAATATGAAAGGTATTACCCGGACCATCAGGCAGCAAAGGTTTTTAATGATATGCTGGGGTTTCGTACCCTTTGTGATAATTATGAGGATGTGTTACGGATCGCTGGGCATGATAATATCCGGGTAGCTGATATGTCTGGCGGAAAATCAAAGGATGATGGGTACCGGGGAGTTCATGTATATTTCCAGTTGAGCAGTTACCACTACCCGATTGAAATCCAGTACAATATCTATTATGACCGCCAGCTCAACAACTGGTTGCACAAATATGTGTATAAAAGGAAATATAAGAGTCAGGTCGGGTACTGCTTGCGCCAGGAGTATGAACGTGGTAAGATAAAGAACGAAAGTGAGTTTAAGGAGGTGCTGGAGCATGTGTTATCTGATTGCAAAGAAATTTGGTGATTTGGGCTGTGTGGCTCTGCAGACAGAGCATGGGCCGCATCTGGCGGATTTTGAGACAAAGCTTATGAGGTCTGTAGGGTATGATAAGATTCAGCTTGTAGTGATCAGCCGCCCATCAGCATATGGCGAGTATGAACCGTATAGCTTTGTGGATACGGAACAGGAGTTTGAGACTGCTGTGAAAAATATGTAAGTAGCAGGGGTATCGCTGCATATGTGCATAGCGTTAAGTTTTGGATGTATATTTGTATTGTGCTATAAAGAGGCATATGTGCATGACATAAAAGTAGGACAATATGAAGTGACCCCACATTTGTAGCAACGTGGATTTACCTGTATACTAGAGTTTGTTAAGAACAATGGTAACAGGGATTACCGCATACAAAAGGAGGCCACTTACATGAAAAGAATACTACGAATCGGAATG
>CAJUJM010000061.1 GCA_910586755.1 uncultured Lachnospiraceae bacterium | reverse complement strand
TTCAGGCGGTAGGACTGGATGAGAGCTTTTATACTCAGTCCCCCTTTGAATTGTCCGGCGGTCAAAAACGGCGCGTGGCCATTGCAGGAGTGCTGGCTATGGAACCAGAGGTTTTAATTTTGGACGAACCTACAGCAGGCTTGGACCCCAAAGGACGGGACGAGATTTTGGAAGAGATTGCCACCCTTCATAGGGAGAAGAAAATGACCATTATCCTGGTCTCCCACAGTATGGAGGACATTGCCCGGTACGCAGATCGGCTTATGGTAATGAACCAGGGGGAGAAGGTTTTTGACGGCCCGCCTAAGGAAGTGTTTAAGCATTATAAAGAGTTGGAGAAAATGGGGCTTGCGGCGCCTCAGATTACCTATATTGTTCAGGATTTAAGAAGCCGGGGAGTGGCCATAGATGATGAAATTACCACAGTGGCACAAGCGCGTCAGGCAATTATAAATTTGCTGAAGCCCAATACTCTCCGGCAAGCGGATACTGTCCGGGACCAGGTTGATAATTAGGAGACATTATGATTAGAGATATTACGATAGGACAATATTATCCGGCAGAATCCGTGATTCACCGGCTGGATCCCAGAACGAAGCTGGTGGGAACCATGGTGTTTATTATCGCCTTGTTTCTGGCGGACAATATCTGGGGCTATTTGCTGGCAACGGTGGTTCTGGCTTTGGTGATTGGCAGCAGCAAAGTTCCGTTCCGGTTTATTGTCAGAGGATTGAAAGCCATAGTAGTATTGCTGCTGATCAGCGTCAGCTTTAACCTTTTTTTGACAGATGGGGAGATTTTAGTAAAGCTGGGATTTTTAAAGGTGACCAAAGAGGGAATCCGGACAGCAGGATTTATGGCGGTAAGGTTGATTTATCTGGTAATCGGTTCTTCCCTTATGACCTTTACCACTACTCCCAACCAACTGACAGACGGCCTGGAAAAAGGGCTGGGTTTTTTAAAACCTTTTCATATACCGGTTCACGAAGTATCTATGATGATGTCTATTGCTTTGAGATTTATCCCCATTCTGGTGGAGGAAACGGATAAAATCATGAAGGCCCAGATGGCCAGGGGCGCAGATTTTGAGAGCGGAAATTTGATTCAAAAGGCCAGGGCCATGGTGCCCCTTTTAGTCCCGCTTTTTATTTCTGCATTCCGCAGGGCCACGGACTTGGCAATGGCCATGGAAGCCCGCTGCTATCGGGGCGGGGAGGGCCGGACGAAGATGAAACCCCTAAAATATGCCCGCCGCGACAGGATTGCTTATCTCATGTTTGCGGTTTACGCAGGGATTGTATTGGTATTGAGGATAATGCTATGAAACGTGTTAAGCTGGTGGTGGCCTACGACGGCACTAATTATTGCGGCTGGCAGCTTCAGCCCAACGGAATTACAATAGAAGAGGTATTAAATAAGGCTCTGTCAGACTTACTGAGAGAGCCTGTTGCCGTTATAGGGGCCAGCCGGACGGACTCCGGCGTACACGCCAGGGGAAATGTGGCGGTATTTGACACAGAGAGCCGGATTCCCGGGGACAAGATCTGTTTCGCTTTAAATCAACGTCTGCCGGAGGATATCCGGATCCAGACTTCCGAAGAAGTGCCGCCGGACTGGCATCCAAGAAAACAGAACTGTAAGAAAACCTATGAATATAAAATTTTAAACCGGAAAATTGATATGCCGGTGGGCCGTCTGTACGCTCATTTCTGCTACTTTGATTTGGATCTGGAGAAAATGCGGCAGGCCGCTTCGTATCTGGTAGGAGAGCATGACTTTAAAAGCTTTTGCACCGTGCGTACCCAGGCAGAGGAAACCGTGCGGACCATTTACAGCCTGACTTTGAAAAAGGATGAGGAAGGGCTGATTACCATGAGGATCAGCGGCAACGGCTTCCTCTACAATATGGTGCGGATTATTGCAGGGACCCTGTTAAAGGTAGGAATGGGGATCTACCCGCCGGAACATGTGGAAGAAATTCTGGACGCCAGGGATCGTCAGGCAGCCGGAGGAACTGCCCCGGCTAAGGGGCTGACTCTGGTGAGTATGGAATATGAAAAGGAACTGTGCCCGGAGATTGTGGTGGACAACAAATATTGGAAATACCGGATGGTTCAGAAGGAGATCCCGAAAAAGGAAAAAGGCTACATAGTCATTGAACGGTGCCGGGATGAGGATTTTGGGCGGACGGTCACCCGTCTGGTGCATCAGTGCTACCGAAACGGCGCCAGAGAAATTTTTGTCCTGGACGCAGAGCCGGGAAAAGAGCGTCTGGCAGAAGGGGGCCGTTACGGTTATTATAAGCTGGAAAAAAGCTACCGGCTTTTAAAAATGGAGAAAAGGCTGCCGGGGCAAAAGCAGAAAGAACTGCCCTCCGAGATTTCCACAGTTAAGCTTACAGCTTTAAGAAAGCCGGATTGGACTCAGTGGCTGGCTATGTATAATGAAAGCTTTTTTCATGTAGCAAGCTCTGCCACCTATGACATCGAAGATATTCAGAAAGACCAAAAGGATGGGAGCCGGTTTTTCTGGCTGCTGAAGGGACGAAAACGGGTGGGCTTTGCAGTGCTGAGACTGCTTCCTGAGACAGATACTCTGGATATTGACATGATTGGAATTGCAAAAGAGCTCTGGGGACAGGGACTTGGATACCAGGCTATGAGGGCAATCGAAAATATGGCCGGGGATCTGGGACTATCACGCCTGGAACTGATGGCTGCCGACTGCAATCAGCCGGCTGTAAAATTGTACCGCAAATCGGGATTTGAGATATTTGGGACACGTCCCTGGTTTTTTCTGGCAAGGGATGCGTTTGAACCAGGTGACAGGTGACGCCAGCGGCGCGTGCCGATACAACTGAAAGGAGAAGGCAAATGACCGAGAATAAAAACTGTTGGGAGTATCTGGAGATTCAGCCTACTGCAGATAAAGAGGAAATCCGGAAAGCCTATTTGGTAAAACTGCCCTTTTTTCATCCGGAAGAGAATCCAGAGGGATTTAAGGCTCTGCGAAAGGCCATGGAAGAAGCTCTGATACAGGCGGATGAAATGGAGAAGGATCAGGAAGACGGACCCTGGGCGGCAGAGATGCTGGGAGGCGAGGAAATCCAGGGGCTGCTAAAGAAGGCAGAGGAATTGTACCAGGACTACGGCAGCCGTATTCAGCCTGAAAAATGGGCAGAACTGATTCAACATCCCGCTTGCCTGGATCTGGAGACCCAAAGCCAGGCAGGGATGGCTCTTTTAGGATTTTTTATGGATCATTTTCATCTGCCGTCTGCCTGTCTGGCAACTCTGAATAACTATTTTTGCTGGACCGGGGAAGAGGGACTGGCGGAGCAATTTCCGGAAGGGTATATCGATTATCTTTTTGATCAGATTGAGGGGGAAGAAGATTTTCGTTATGATCTGGTAAAGCCTGGAATGGGGATGGACTGTCAGGAATACTGTGAGGCTTATTTTAATCTGCGTTCTGCCGTTAACCAGAAAGATAAAGAGACTGCCGATAAAATATTAGAAACTTTGAAAGGGGTGACGCTGTATCATCCGGACATGGAGGTGCTGAAAATCCGTCATACCCTGATGCAGCGGGGAATGGAGGAAGAGGCTTTCCGGCTGGCAAAGCGTCTGTATCAGGAAAACGGAGAGAACCCGACAGCAAAATACTTTTTTGCCCGGACTGCACTAAATTATCAGGAATCGGAAGTAGAGGATGAAACCCTTTCCGGAATTATTAAGGAGCTTGTGTCCTCTGACCCGGAGGATTGCAATTATATGATGCTTCTGGGAAACTATCTGCGCCAAACAGGCGATCTGGCCAATGCGTTAAAAGCCTATCAGAAAGCAGAAAACCTGTATGGCGAGAAGTGGGAGTATTTGGAAAGCCTGATTCGGGATACGGCAAAAGATTTGGCTTTTCAAATAGAAAATGGAGAATACGGGGAAGTGGATAACTGGAAGCTGGCCAATATCTGTTATCTGGGAGGGCTTTATGATCGGGTAGTGAAAATTTTACCGGAAACCGCCCCGCCGGAGGAAAAGGAGATATCCTGGTTCCTTATGATGGCAGGAAGCTTTTATGAGCTGAAAGATTATGGGAATGCTGCCTTATACCGGAGAAACATTTGGGATCTGCTTGCACCGGAAGAAAGGCCTATGGAGCTGTACCTGGATTTGGCAGAGGAATATGCCCTTTCCGGGCAGAAAGACCAGGCTCAGGAGCTTTATGACCAGGCTATTGCAGATTTTCCGGAAGAAAGAGAACCTCTGTTTAAAAAGGCGGAGCTTTTGCTGGAAGATTCCAAAAAGGAGGAAGCTTTAACGCTTTGCCAGCAGATACTAAAAACAGGCTTTGAACCGGAAGCATTTCACATGTATCTGGAGATCCTGGTAGATTTGGAGCAGTACCAGGAGGCAAGAGAAAGGGCGGAGCAGCTATTTAATCAGGGCTTTGAAAGCGCCACATCCCGTTACCAATATGCAAAAGCTCTGCGGAAATTAAAAGAGTGGGAAAAAGCGGAAGAGGTTTTAAAAGATCTGCTGGAGAAGACCGGGGGAGCTCCGGTGGTGTATCAGGAATATGCCGGGTTATGTTCGGATACAGACCGGACAGAGGAGGCTTTAAAGCTTATTGGCCAGGCCATTGCCGGGCAGGACACGGTTACCCGTCAGTTTATCCGGGGCGGCTACCTTCATGATTTGGATCGGTATGAGGAAGAAGCCGCCGTCTATTTGGCACTGATGGAGCAGGAGATAAGCGGATATTATATCCATTTCCGTTTGGGCCAGGCTTATGAGGAGATGGAGCGATATGAGGATGCGGAAAACTGTTACCGCAAGTCTGCGGAACTTAATCCGGAAGGATTCCGAATCTGGGATTATCTGGGAGATGTCCTTCAAAATCAGGGGAAATGGGAGGAAGCGGTGTCCGCTTACCGGAAAGGCGCAGACGAAGGCGATTTACAGGCAGCCAGAGATCTGTGCCGGATTTTAAAGCGTTTATACCGGACAGAGGAAGCGGCAAAAGAAGCCAGACTGAGAATAACCCAAAACCCTGATGACGCGATTTTACAGGGGATTTACGCCGGAATTTTAAGCCGTCAGGAAAATTATGGTGAGGCCAGAAAATGTTATGGGCGATATATGGAATTAAAGCCCTCCAAGACAGCTTACGCTTACAAAGAGATTGCTTTATTGTACGAAAAGGAAAAGGATTACAGGAAAGCGGAAGAATATTTTCAGAAGGCTCTGGAGGACAGCCCAAAGGAGGCCGTATACTGGCAGTCTATGGGGAAACATTTTTTTAAAGAGCAGAAGGAGCTGGAGAAAGCACTTCCTTATTTGGAAAGGTCCGTGGAGCTGGAGGAGGAGAGAACCTACGGCTGGATGCTGCTGGGAGAGCTTTATGAAGCGCTTGGGCGGCTTGATGAGGCGCAGGGCTGCTATGAAAAATCTTTAAAGAATTACCAAAAGAAACTTGAAGAGAATCCCAAGAACTGCTGTACCTATGAAGGAATTGCAGATGTGCTGTTTCATCTTGGGCGGCTTGATGAGGCAGAGGAAATGGCCCGCCAGGGAATCGCCCGCCAAAACTGGGCTTTCACCTGCAATAAGTGTATCTGCTATGAGGCCTATGAGGATTTGGCTAAAGTTGAAGAAAAGCGGGGGAATTATGAAAAGGCCCTGGAATACATGGAGATCGCCGGACAAAATTCCACAACCGGATTTTACCCGGGAGAAATCGCCCGTTTAAAAGAAATAGTGAAGAATCAGGGAAAAAACTGTGATTTTAAAGGGTTTTCCGGAAAAATGGGTTGACATGCCAGAAGGTCTATTATATAATGTATAACTGTGACGTTGCGAGAAAATGCTTGACCAAAGCCCCGGAGCAGGCATTTTGCGATAAATGTTTCAGATATTTTGAGCGAAGTTAACAGGAGGTCAACCAATGAAGAGTTTTATGGCTAGTCCAGCAACAATTGAAAGAAAATGGTACGTAGTTGACGCTACCGGATATACATTAGGCCGTTTAGCATCTGAGATTGCTAAGGTTTTAAGAGGCAAAAATAAGCCGATTTTTACCCCTCATATGGATTGCGGCGATTATGTAATCGTTGTAAATGCAGAGAAGGTAAAAGTAACCGGTAAGAAGTTAGATCAGAAGATTTATTATCATCACTCCGAGTACGTAGGCGGTATGAAGGAAACCACCCTGCGTGAAATGATGGCTAAGAAGCCGGAGAAAGTAGTAGAGTTAGCAGTCAAGGGTATGCTTCCAAAGGGACCTCTGGGAAGAAGCATGTTAGATAAGCTTCATGTATACGCAGGCCCGGATCACCAGCAGGCAGCGCAGAAACCAGAAGTTTTAACATTCTAATTAGAAGATTTGGAAGGAGGAAATTGCAATGGCTAACGCAAAATTTTACGGAACTGGCAGAAGAAAAAAATCCATCGCTAGAGTATATTTAGTACCGGGAACCGGTAAGATTACTATTAATAAGAGAGATATCGACGAGTATTTAGGTCTGGAAACCTTAAAGCTCATTGTTCGTCAGCCCCTGGTTGCAACTGAGACCACTGATAAATTCGATGTATTAGTAAATGTTCGCGGCGGCGGCTTCTCCGGACAGGCAGGCGCTATCCGCCACGGTATTTCCAGGGCCCTGCTTCATGCAGACGCAGATTACCGGCCTATCTTAAAGAAGGCAGGTTACTTGACCAGAGACCCGAGAATGAAAGAGAGAAAGAAGTACGGCCTCAAAGCGGCTCGTCGCGCTCCGCAGTTCAGCAAGCGTTAATCGGCTGGCGGGACTGTATCAAAATTGCTCAAAGACCCCGGAAAATCAAGGTTTTCCGGGGTTTTCTTATACAGCGGCAGGAACAGCTTTGGGACGGTGTGCAGAAGATACTGACCCAGCTTTCCAAGCTCTCCTGACCGGACCAAGTGTGGAAAAACTTCTGGATTATTTATCTGAACAGCTGCCTATTGAGTTTGGAAAGGGCTTTACTGTCTGTAATCTTCGGGCGATGCGTCAGTTCTATTGCTTGAGTTAGTCCTATTATCGGCTTTTGATGCATGTTCAGGATGAACTGGCAAGGACTTTCTATGCAGAAGAATGTGCAAAATCTGCGTGGCGCGTCCGGCAACTGGAACGGCAGATCAACACCATGTACTACCAGCGCATTTTAGCAAGTCAGGATAAATCGCTGTGTATGAGGGCGAATTGGGGCAAGCCTTGATTGACCATTTTCAGCACTTCCTAATTTGATCTTTTTCGTATCCCTTGCTTTTGCCAGAATATCTGATACAATAAAGGGGTAAGTTAATGGGGGATGTTAGTGGGGTAAGTTAATGGAGGATGTTCCACATCTGTCAGGAGGTTATTATGGCACTGCCAATCAATGTATCCGACTTAATTAACCGGCGTGTGATTGAGAGCGGGCGTATTGAATATAAGGGCGACTGGAATCCTGAACCAATTTTGCACTCTATTTGTGCTTTCGCAAATGATATTGACAACTGGGGCGGCGGCTACATCATTATTGGAATTGAGGAAGAAGATGGAATGCCGAAGCTCCCGTTCAAAGGTTTAAGCAAAAGTTCCATTGACCGGATCAATAAAGAATTGCTGCAAAAATGTAATCTGATTGAGCCGCGCTATATTCCGATTGTAGAGCAGGCTTCTTATGAAGGAAAAGAGATCATCGTTTTATGGATACCGGGCGGAGCTGACCGGCCTTATAAGTGTCCCATCGCTTTCCCAACAGAAAAAGCTGCAAAATCAGAAAAGGTTTACTATATCCGAAAAATGTCCAACAGCATCCGGGCAAACCAGCTGGAGGAAAAAGAGCTGTTTATGCTGGCGAATAACCAGCCCTATGATGACCGCCCCAATCCGGCAGCCAGACCAGAGGATTTGAAGTCAAGTCTGATTTCGGAATTCCTTTATGCGGTAAAGAGTGATCTGTATGAACGCTCGCTTAACCAGCCGGTTACGGAAACTGCGGCTTCCATGCGCCTGATTGGCGGGCCTTCGGAATGGAAAAGGCCGTTGAATGTAGGGCTGATGTTCTTCAATGAGCGCCCGGATGATTTTTTCCCGTATGCCCGGATTGAGGTGGTAGATAAGCCCGACCCAACCGGCATTGGAATGACGGAAAAAATTTTTGCGGGTCCTCTTGATCGCCAGCTGCGGGATGCGCTCAGCTATATTAAAAACTACATCATTAAAGAGAAAGTAATCAAACTTCCCAACCAGGCAGAAGCAGTACGCATTTTTAACCTGCCATATGCGGCAGTGGAAGAAAGCCTGTCCAATGCCATCTACCACAAGTCCTATCAAATCGGAGAACCGGTCACGGTTACTGTCACGCCGGACCGGATGGAAATTACCAGCCTGCCGGGACCGGACCGCACGATCAGCAATCATGATTTAATGAACCGCCGCCTGATTTCCCGGCGCTATCGGAACCGGCGGATTGGAGATTTTCTAAAGGAATTGAAATTGGTGGAAGGGCGCAATACCGGAATCCCCACAATTCTCCATGCTATGGAAGCAAACGGATCGGATATGCCATTATTTGAAACAGATGAGGACAGGACTTATTTTACGGTGGTTCTGCCCATTCATAAGAAATTCCTTATGCCGGAAACTGCTGTTGCCCCAAAGAAAAAGCAGCGCCGCAGTTTGCCGGAACTGAAAGACCTTGTGGTGGCTGCTTTGGCGGAAAACGGAAATCTTTCCACTTCGGAGCTGGCGTCCGAACTTGGTTATACGAAAGTAACTTCCACCCTGTCTAAAGCATTAAAAGAACTGATGTCAGAAGGAATAGTTCAGTATTCAGAGCCGGAGAAAGTGCGTTCCAGAAATCAGAAATTGTATCTTCTAAAGGAATACGGAAATGAATGACAAAGAACTGATTGGAAAAGTACATTCAGCTGTCTATCACCAATGCAAGCGGCGGGGGTATGCGGCTCCAGTGGATGTGCTGATGGAAGTTGGCGTTCTGCCGAAACAAAAATATGAGGACTGGAGGTTTGGGCGCGTGGACTACCTGGAATGGGTCTGCATGGTCAACCTGCGAAAGCTCTCTTTCATTATGCGCCAGATACGGGTTTACGCACAGAAAACAGCAGAGCTAAAAGCACAACAAAATATCGAGAAACCGGATTGACCGAAGGACAGCTCTCATGTAGCTGTCCTTATTTTTTTGAGAGGAGGATTCCATCATGGCAACCACACGCATCATGCCGCTGTACATTGGCAAAGGCCGCACCGAAAGCAAGGCGGTCAGCGACATTATCGACTATGTATCCAACCCGCAAAAGACAGATAACGGCAGGCTCGTCACCGGCTTTGCGTGTGACAGCCGGGTAGCCGATGCCGAGTTTCTGCTGGCAAAACGGGAGTACATTTCCACCACTGGGCGGGTACGGGGAGCGGACGATGTGCTGGCCTACCATGTCCGCCAGTCCTTTGTCCCCGGCGAGATTACACCGGAAGAAGCTAACTTGACCCGCAGGGAACTGTCACCCGCGCAGAGGCCGCTACTGTTCTGCGGCGGTTTGCAGAGATCGTCATTGACCCTCAGACCGCCCAGGGCTGGGGGCAGAACCACAGCGGTTCCTGGCAGTACATAAAAAACGGCAAACCCGCCGCCGGCTGGCTGCAAGACGGCGAGAAATGGTACTGGCTGGACAATACCGGCTGGATGTTTGCCAGCGGCTGGAAAGAGATTGGCGGCAAGTGGTACTACTTTAACGCAAACGGCGTAATGGCGGTTAATGCCACCATTGACGGTTACACTATTGGCCCGGACGGAGCCAGAAAATAGGGTGGTTTTATGAAAGCCATCTATATGTAAACGTCCCTTTTGACTTATCCCTGCCCTTATGGGACAGAGTCTTGAATAACAGCATAACCGATCCGTTCAGGGCGCAGATGATGCAGCAATTATCTGCGCCCTGTTTTTATCGTTCTTTTTTCTGACCTATTTTATTTTTGTGGACCCCTTGTATTCAGTAGAATATCTGGTACAATAATGGGGGTAAGTTAATGAGAGTTGCTGTCTAAAATAGTGTGCAATCACTTTTCCAACGGAAAAAGCAGTAAAATCAGAAAATATGTCTTGTGAAAGAAGATGGCCATGAGAGAAGAATATAATTTTATAAATGGAAAGAAAGACAGACGCATAAAAAATGAAGTGAAGAAATTCCTGGATACCCATCGAGATGTAGAGTTCTCAGCGGCCAAGTTTGAATATTCTATATATCTACATGGTGAAGTAAGCCAAATGGCAATTGAATTTGCAAATGCAAGGTGTCCTAAGACAACAGCAGATTTGGAATTGGAAAAAGAAATTACAGAAACGGTAGAACCAGATAAATTGTTAAAGCTGATGCGGAAAGAAATGTCTGGTTCTAACAGGAGCTTGCTAAGAGAAAAAATAATGGAATATGAATCAGAACTTTTTCCAATGATAAAGGAAAAATGCATACGTAACAAACAAGATATCTTTATTGAAAACGCATTACATTTCTTTATGAAGAGCAAAATTAATTGTTGTGATTGGATTATTGAGACATACTCACAGTTTCAGAGTGAATACTTAAAATCTATGCTTTGTCTTGTTATTGGCTTTCGTGGAGATGCAAGCATGATTCCGTTTTTAATGGGAGAAGCAAAAAGAATGGAAAAAGAGTATCCTAATGAATACTATGATCAGGGACCGGCATTAGCGGTGCAGGAATTGTCGGTTCGTTATTTGAATTGATTTTCAAATCAGTAACAGATTAGAATTTCTAACTTTATGTTTGACAGAAGGTGAGCGGGAGAAAAATTGGAATTTGCGGAGGAGGATATAGTGTCATTTAATATAGCAGAAACATTTGAACTATTGTTCGATAAAAATAATAATATTGCATACAAGGCATTACAGGAATTGCAAAAAGAAAGTGAAGAAACAGATTGCATTTATTTATATATGGATAGACTAAGCGATATGCTTGATAGTGATAATTCATATATTCGCACAAGAGGGCTTACTCTGCTTGCCTGTAATGCAAAATGGGATAAAGATTACAAGATTGATGAAATCATTGATAAATATTTAAAACACATTACAGATGTTAAACCCATTACGGCAAGACAATGTATCAAGTTGTTGCCGGTTGTTGCAAAGTATAAGCCTGAATTAAAAAATGATATTCTTTCTGCACTTAGTAAAGCAGATATAACTGTGTACGATGATAGTATGCAGCCATTAATTTATAAGGATATTCAAAAAGCGTTGAAAGAAATTCAAAAATTATAAAAACACAATTGGAATTTATTAAAGCGAAGCAATAATCGAAAGGGAAGGTACTTGTATGATTTTGTACCACGGAAGTAATGTGACTGTAGACCATCCGAAGTCCATAAAACAAAATCGCTATTTGGATTTCGGCTTCGGTTTCTATACCACTACCAACTACGATCAGGCCGTGAATTTTGCCAGTAAACTTACAGAACGACGTAAAACTGGTGAAGCTACTCTGAATATTTATTCGATTGATGAAACAGTGGCATTTCAGGAGTGTAGCCTGCTTCGATTTGATAGTCCCAATGAAGCATGGTTAGATTTTGTAGCAGCAAATCGTCAAGGTTCCTACCAAGGGCAACAATACGACATGATTTATGGTGCAGTTGCTAACGATGATGTGTACCGTACTATCACCTTGTATATGACTGGTGTATTGAATAAAGAGCAGACGTTGACTGCACTCAAAATTCGGAAACTGTTCAACCAAATGGTATTTGCAACGAAGAAATCTCTACAATACTTGCATTTTGAAGGGAAGGAGCTTGTATGAATGAAGACCAGTTCAGCGCGATGCTGGTAATTATTGTTCCCCCTATCATTGAGCAGATTACGAAAAACAGCAATATAGACGATGATAAGGCTATTTCCCATTTTTATCAGTCCAGGCTTTACAAAGAGCTTTCAGATGAAAAATCGAAGCTGTGGCACTATGGCCCCATGACTTTGTATACTATGTACCAGGATGAGCTTTTAACAGGCTTTTATGATTATCCGGAGGAGGCTTGAGCAATGAGCAAGGAAACAAATTTTTTGATCTACTGTATGGAGAGGTATCGCCATTTTAAAGGACTTTCTGGTGCAGATGTGGCAAAGATTTTTGAAGAATACGGCATCTATGAGTATATCGCGAAATACTTTGAAGCCTTGCACACTATGGGGGAGCATTGTATTGTGCAGGATATTGACAATTATATTAGTGATATCAAAAACAATTCACAGACCACCTGAATGGAACCATATACAAGAAGGAGGAAACCGCCATGGACAAAGAAGGCAGCGGTAAAATAATCAAAAACGAGAGAGGAAGCTTTTCCGGAAAGATGGGCTACGTGCTGGCTGTGGCCGGTTCTGCCGTAGGCCTGGGAAATATTTGGAGGTTCCCATATCTAGCAGCTAAATTCGGAGGAGGAATGTTCCTTTTGGTTTACCTGCTTCTGATGCTGACCTTTGGATATACCCTGATTGTAACGGAGACGGCCCTGGGCCGTATGACAAAGAAAAGCCCGGTAGGAGCCTTTGGGGCTTTCGGGAAGAGCCTTCCCTTTCAGGTGGGGGGCTGGATGAATGCGGTGATTCCTATGCTGATTGTGCCTTATTACAGCGTAATCGGCGGCTGGGTAGCCAAATACTTGTTTGAATATATCAAAGGAAATGCTCAGATCTTAGCAGCTGACGGATACTTTTCTGACTTTACGTTAAATGCCGCCAGTATGGAGATTTGGTTTTTGGTATTTTCTGTTTTGGTAATTGTGGTAATTCTGGCTGGTGTAGAGCATGGCGTGGAGAAGGTTTCCAAAATCATGATGCCCCTGCTGGTAATCCTGGCAATTTTTGTGGCGATCTATTCAGTGACCCGGCCCGGAGCCATGGAGGGCGTTAAATATTTCCTTTTGCCGGACTTTAGAAATTTTTCCTGGATGACTGTGGTGGCAGCCATGGGCCAGATGTTTTATTCCCTGTCCATCGCAATGGGTATTTTATATACCTATGGCTCTTATATTGGAAAAGATGTGGACATTGAGCAATCTACAAAACAGGTAGAGTTTTTTGATACCGGCATTGCCATGCTGGCCGGCCTGATGATCATTCCGGCGGTATTTGCATTTTCCGGAGGAGATGCCAGCACTTTGAAGGCCGGACCATCCTTGATGTTTATTACGATCCCCAAGGTATTTGCCAGCATGGGTATGGGGACCTTAGCCGGAGTCATGTTTTTCCTTATGGTATTTTTTGCTGCGTTGACCAGCGCCATTTCCCTTACCGAGACCAGCGTATCCACACTGACGGATCAGTTTGGGCTAAACCGCACTGCCGGGTGTCTGCTGATGGGAGCCATTATGGTGGGATTGGGCTCTGCATCTGCTTTGGGCTTTAACGTTTTGGATTTCGTCAAGCCTCTGGGAATGTCGGTTTTGGATTTCTTCGACTTTTTGACCAACTCTGTCATGATGCCTGTGGCGGCTTTGGCTACCTGCGTGCTGGTTCTTCGGGTAGTGGGAATCAGACGGATTGCGGAAGAAGTGGAGATTTCTTCCGAATTCCGGCGCAAAAAGATGTACAATTTTTTTATCAAATATCTGGCGCCGGTGTTTTTGATTATTATTCTTTTAAGCTCTGTTGCCAATGTGGCAGGCTGGATCAGCCTTTAAATGAATAAGCGTTAGTTCCATATACGCCTGGCCTGTTATCAGGTCAGGCGTATATCGCCGTAAGGGAAAGCCTGGAGAGAACCGTCTGCCATGCGGCAGGTCAGACTGCCGTCAGCTTCAATGGCCATGGCTTTTACTGGCTGAGTCTGCCCGTCAGGCCCGGTAAGAAGCCCGTCTTTTCCAAGCACAAGATTGCGGCTGCGGTAGATTTCCGGAACAGCGGTGCTGCCGGCAAGATCCAAAAAACAACAGCGGATCTGGGCCGCCAATTGACTGCGGTTGACCGGTACACCGTCCGCAGTACGGCCATCTAAGGTAATGGCTCCCATCTGTTGGATGTTGGAAGGCGGAAAGCCGCCTGCCGGTTCTTTTAGATTCAGTCCGATTCCTACAATGACAAAATCTATTTCTCCGGTTTCAAAGCTGGAAACAGCCTCGGTCAGGATACCGCAGACTTTTTTTCCCCGAAAATACAGATCATTCACCCATTTAATATCTAAATCAATGCCGCAGATCCGCGACACAGCCGTATAGACAGCCACAGCGGCAGCAGCAGTAATAACCTGGCTCTGGCTTAAATAGTGTTTTGGATGATACAGGATACTAAAATACAAGCCGGCATCTTTAGGAGAGTAAAACCCCCGGCCTAAATGGCCCCGTCCGGCGCTCTGGGACTCTGCCAAAACCATGGCCCCGTCAGAAAGAGGGCAGCCCTGACTATCAGATTCCATCGCTTTCCGGCGGAGCACCAGATTGGTGGATGAAACCTCCGGATATACCCATACAGGCGCAAAACACCTGTCAGAATAGGCCAGAATGGCTTCAGAAGAGAGAAGGTTGCTGTCCATCTCTAAAATGTACCCTTTATTGGTGACTGCATCAATAGGATATCCCTCTTTCCGGAGGGCAGAAATCGCTTTCCACACTGCAGTCCGGGAACAGGAGAAACGGGCAGCCAGGTCTTCGCCGGAAATATAAACGCCCTTTTGTTCTTCCAAGAATCTTAAAACAGATGACTTTACAGACATTTCTATTCCCCCTTTTCTGTTTTGATGATACACAAAATACGGAAGGATTGTCAAGACACAGCCAAGATATTCAAACCTCTTTACTTGACTTTTACACTAATAATAGGTAAAATGAAACTTAATTATGTGTAGTGAGTATTTATACACATTCCACCGCACCGAAGAAACAGGGAGGAATGACAATGATCAAGTATATTTTAAAGAGAATCGGCGCAGGCATGCTATCTGTGTTTGTTCTGATTACGATTACATTCTTTTTGCTGCATATCATTCCCGGCGGCCCTTTTAGCCCGGCTGAGAACCGAAATGTACCGCCGAAGATTCTGGAGAAGGTCTCTGAGCAGTATGGACTAAATGATCCAATTCCGGAGCAGTATATCCGATATCTGAAAAATCTGGCCCAAGGTGATCTGGGCACCTCCTTTAAAAAGCAGGATACAACTGTAAATGAGCTGATTGCTCAGGGATTTCCGGTTTCTGCCAGGGTCGGTTTCTGGGGTGTGTTGATTTCCCTGGCCGTGGGAGTTCCTTTGGGCGTAATTGCGGCAGTGAAACGGGGAAAGTGGCCTGATGGAGCGGCCATGGTTTTTGCTACCATAGGCGTGTCGGTTCCATCTTTTGTAATTTGTGTCCTTATGATGTATTTCTTTTGTGAAAAGTGGAAGATTTTCCCGTCTTATGGGTTAACTTCCTGGAAACATTATGTACTGCCGGTATTTTGCATGGCATTTTCCCAGATTGCCTATATTACCCGTCTTATGAGATCTTCCATGCTGGAGACTATGCGCCAGGACTATATCCGTACCGAGCGGGCAAAAGGAGTGCCGGAATTTACCGTTATCAGCAGGTATGCCATGAAGAATTCCCTGCTGCCCGTTATTACTTATGTAGGTCCTATGGTAGCCGCCCTTTTAACCGGTACTTTTATAATTGAGAAGCTGTTTTCTGTACCGGGGCTTGGCCGCTACTTTGTGTCTGCCATTAATGATCGTGACTATTCTGTGACTCTGGGACTTACCTTGTTTGTAGGGACATTGATTATTATTGTTAACATAATCGTGGATATTATGTATGCAGTAATTGATCCCAGAGTAAAGATCGATAAATAGGAGTGTTTAGCATGAAGAAGAAAACAATGGTCCAGGCTTTGGCTGTGGAAACGGCAGGGCCCTCTTACGCCATGACAGATGTCATTCCGGATGAGCTGATGGAGCCTCTGGAAGAGTCGGATCGGGAGACAGAGAGTATTGAGAGGGAGAGCATTTCCTATTTGCAAATGTGCTGGAGAAGACTGAAAAAGGATAAGCTGGCAATGTTTGGCCTGGCAGTAATCGCAGTCATGACTCTGCTTGCTGTCTTTGCCCCTATGTTTTCACAGTATACTTATGACCAGACAGATTTTGCCCACATGCTGGAATGGCCCAGCAGGGCTCATTGGTTTGGCACAGATAAGCTGGGAAGAGATATTTTTGTCCGCACCATGTACGGAGCAAGGATTTCCCTTACCATCGGATTTACCGCCGCCTTTATTAATATGATTATCGGCGTGTTATACGGCGGTATTGCCGGTTATCTGGGCGGCAGAACAGATATGATTATGATGCGTATTGTGGACATTCTCTGCGGGATTCCCAGCTTAATCTATTTGATTTTAATTATGATGTATCTGGGAAATACCATGAAGAGTATTTTAATCGCCATGTGCCTGACTTACTGGATTACTACTGCCAGAATGGTCAGAGGGCAGATCCTTACTTTGAGGGAACAGGATTTTGCTCTTGCCGGTAAGGTCTGCGGCTTAAGCAAATGGCAGATTTTGATTCACCATCTGATTCCAAACAGTATTGGGACGATTATCGTTACAGTAACCTTTTTAATCCCGTCCGCCATTTTCCAGGAGGCGTTTTTAAGCTTTTTGGGTATTGGTATTGCGGTGCCCAAAGCAAGCTGGGGAACTCTGGCTAATGATGCCATTGAATATTTGTTTTCTTATCCTTACCAGATGTTCTTTCCGGCAGTAGCTATCAGTATTACCATTTTTGCACTGAATTTTATCGGCGACGGCCTTCGGGATGCTTTGGATCCCAGACTGAAAAAGTAGGTCTGAAATGCCAGGCAGATATATTGAATGATTAGGAGAACCGAAGATGAGCAACACGGAAAATAAGGTACTGCTGGATGTGAAAAATCTTCACACTGGTTTTGCCACAGATGACGGACAGGTAAAAGCAGTCCGGGGAATTTCTATCCATGTAGATCAGGGCGAGAGTTTAGGGATTGTAGGAGAATCCGGCTGCGGAAAGTCGGTGAGCATGCTGTCTATCATGCGCCTTCTGGCAGACAATGCCAGTCTTACAGCAGATGAGATTACCTTTGACGGAGAGGATTTGCTGCACAAATCCGTTAAGGAGATGCGGAAATATCAGGGAAATGATATTTCTATGATTTTCCAGGATCCTATGACCAGCTTAAATCCTTTGTTTACCATAGGAGAGCAGATCTGCAACCCATTGATGCGTCACAGAAAACTGACGAAAAAGGAAGCGCTGAAAAGAGCCGTAGAGGTTCTGGATCAGGTAGGAATTCCGGATCCGGAGAAAAGGTTAAAGCAGTATCCTCATGAGCTTTCCGGCGGTATGCGCCAGAGAGTTATGATTGCCATTGCCATTAGCTGTGATCCCAAGCTTTTAATTGCGGATGAGCCGACAACGGCTCTGGATGTGACGATTCAGGCTCAGATTCTGGAGCTGATGCAGAAGATGAAGGACGAGTACCACATGTCTTTAATCCTGATTACCCATGATCTGGGAGTGATTGCCAGCATGTGTACCCGGGTGGTGGTAATGTACGGCGGATTAATTATGGAGGAAGGATCCTTAAGGGATATTTTCTACCGGACCGGTCATCCCTACACCCTGGGACTGATGGAGTCTGTTCCCAAGCATGATAAGCAGCGCCTGGTGCCTATTTACGGCACACCGCCGGATTTGTTAAGCCCGCCTAAGGGATGCCCTTTTGCGGCCAGATGTAAGTATGCCATGAAACTGTGCAAGGAGCACGTGCCGGAACTTACGGAGATTGGAGAAGGCCACAGAAGCGCCTGCTGGCTTCATAACCCTTGTGTAAAAGCCAGAAAAGGGGAGGTGAAGCTGTCATGAGTATTAGCAGCAACAAAGAGAACTGTCTGGAGGTTCAGAATTTAAAAAAATATTTTGAACTGAAGGCAGGGTTTTTCAAAAAGCCCAATATTTTAAAAGCTGTTGATGATGTGAGTTTTTCCATTGCAAAAGGCGAGGCCATGGGTCTGGTTGGAGAATCAGGCTGCGGCAAGACTACCATTGGGCGCACCGTGCTGAAGCTTTACGAGCCTACCGGCGGCAAGATTTTATACCAGGGCGAGGATATTACCAATCTGGATGACAACCAGATGCTTCCTTACCGGAAGAAGATTCAGATGATTTTCCAGGACCCTTACACCTCTCTGGATCCCAGAATGAACGTGGCCCATATTATTGCGGAGCCGATTCGATTTATGAACCTGATGCAGGGCAAGGATGTGATGGATCGGGTAAAAGAGTTGGTGGAGCTGGTTGGACTAAAGCAGGATCACTTAAACCGTTATCCTCATGAGTTTTCCGGCGGTCAGAGACAGCGTATCGGCATTGCCAGAGCGCTGGCGGCGGAACCGGAGTTTATTGTGTGTGATGAGCCTATTTCCGCTTTGGACGTGTCCATCCAGGCACAGATTATAAATATTTTGGAAGATTTGCAAAATAAATTCAATTTTACTTACCTGTTTATTTCCCATGACCTGGCTATGGTGCGCCATATTTCCAACCAGGTGGGAGTGATGTATCTGGGTAATCTGGTAGAATATGCAGAGGTTGACGAGCTCTACGACAATATGCTGCATCCTTATACAAAGGCTCTGATCTCTGCAGAGCCGGTGGCGGATCCGGATAAAGCGGAGGCAAGCAAACGGATTGTCCTTCAGGGCGACGTGCCTTCCCCCATTAATCCGGGGCCAGGCTGTCCGTTCCGTTCCCGCTGCCCGTACGCCAAAAAGGTTTGTGCCAGCCAAAAGCCCTGCTTAAAGAAAATAAATGAGAAACATTATGTGGCCTGCCATCTCTATGAGATTTAAGGATATTACACTATAAAATGCCTTTCAGGCAACAAAAAAGAGGAGGAATGATTATGAGAAAAAGATGGATAAGCGGAATTCTTGCATCTGTAATGGCAATGTCCCTGCTTGCAGGATGCGGCGGCAGCCAGAGTTCCACAGGGGACACGACTGCTTCCACGGCGGCTGTTGGTACTGAGGCAGCGGCAGGCAGTGAAACTACCGGGGGAACAGAGGCGACAGGTAATGTTCTGCGTTATGTTATGAATGGCGAGCCGGAGACTTTGGATCCCAACATGAATAACTATGCAGCATCTTCTAATGTACTGTTAAATTTGTTTACCGGTTTGTATCAGTACTCTACAGACGGCACCAGCGTAGAACCGGGGTGTGCAGAGAGCCATACCGTATCGGATGACGGCTTGACCTATACGTTTAAGCTGAGAGAAGGCTTAAAGTGGTCCGACGGCTCTCCTTTAACTGCGGCAGACTTTGAGTATTCCTGGAAGCGGGAACTAAAGCAGGAAACCGCTTCCACCGCTGCATGGCAGTTATATTACATTAAGAACGGTGAGGCTTACAATAACGGTCAGTGTGAGGCTGACGAAGTAGGCGTTAAGGCGATTGACGATACTACCTTAGAAGTTGTATTGAACAATCCTACTCCCTACTTTGTAAATCTGACCGCTGCCAACAACTTTGCGCCGGTTAAGAAAGATGCGGTGGAAGGAGCAGAGGTCTGGACCAAGTCCGCAGAGACCTATGTGTGCAACGGCCCCTTTATGATGGCGGAGATTAAGCCCCAGGAAGGCTATTCTTTAGTAAAGAACCCCAATTACGTATTTGCAGATACCGTAGCATTAGACGGTATCGAGATGATCTTTATTGAGCAGGCTGAGGCGGCCCTTTCTGCATACAATGCGGGTGATGTGGACGCCATGAGCGGTAACTCTATTGAAACCCAGGCCATGACCCAGTATGACGGTAACGAAGAGCTTCACAGCTATGATTTAATCGGTACCTCTTACTACGATTTTAACTGCGAGAAGGAGTACATGACCAAGGAAGTGAGAAAGGCCTTGTCCATGGCAATCAGCCGTGATACCATCAACCAGGTAGCCGTTCCTTCCAAACCCAAGTCTGCATATGCATTTGTTCCCTTCGGAATTCCCTATGCAGAGGAGACAGAGGACTTCCGTACCAAGGTTGGAAATACCCTGATTACCGAGGATGTGGAAGCAGCAAAGCAGCTGCTGGCAGACGCAGGATATCCGGGGGGAGAAGGCCTTCCTACCTTACAGCTGATTATTACCAATACCAAGGAAAACAAGGATAAGGCACAGATCCTTCAGGCAGTCTGGAAAGAGAATTTAGGCGTTAATGTGGAGATCGTTACCTTTGAATCCAAGGTTTACTGGGATGAACACGGCGCCGGAAACTTTGACATTGCATTTGACGGCTGGACTGGCGACTATCCGGATCCCAACACCAACTTAAGCATTTTCAACAAGAGCCGTATGGAAAAAGAGTGCCGTTGGAGAAGCGAGGAAGCGCTTCGCTATGACAGTTTACTGGAGGAAGCAGCAACCTTGACAGATAACAATGCCCGTATGGAATTGTTTGTTGAGATGGAACAAATCCTTATGGATGAGATGCCTGTAATGCCGGTATACTTCCGCAACACTATGGCGTTAGTAAAGCCGTATGTTCAGGGATTTACCTGTGACAACTCCGGACATCCGCTGTTCAGAGCTGTATCTATGGAGAAATAGCCAGCGATGATATATCCAAGAACTTTACATGCCGGGGGCTGCATAGGAATTGCCGCCCCGGCATTTCCTATGGAAAGAGAACGTTTGGAAAAGTGCGTAAACCGATTAAAAGGTCTGGGCTATCGGGTGAGGACAGGACAAAACCTGGAAGAAGGAAAGGATTCCCACGGCTATTTATGCGGCGGCGGGAGAGAGCGGGCCGCAGCTCTGTGCAGCTTGTTTGCGGATCCGGAGGTAGATGCCATTATCTGTATCCGCGGTGGCTACGGCAGCGCCCAGATGATGAAATATCTGGATTACGATTTAATCCAAAAGAATCCGAAGGTGTTTGTGGGGTACTCAGATATTACCAATCTGTTAAATACCTTTGCATTAAAGTGCGGCTTTATTACTTACCATGGTCCCATGGTCAGCTCCAATATACTGGAAAATTATGATGAATATACACAGACCAGCTTCTTAAAGGCTATCGGAGATTGGGAGGAGCTGGAGTTTATGAATGACAGTTTGACATCGGTTCCATTTGAGACGATTACCGGGGGCCGGGCAGAAGGACGGTTGATTGGAGGAAATGTAACGGTAGTGGGCCGCATGATGGGAACTTTCTACCAACCGGATTCCAGAGGAAAGATTATCTTTCTGGAAGATGTGGATGAACCTATTCCATCTCTGGATATGTATATTACCCAGATGGAGAACGCCGGGTTTTTTGACGAGGCAGCAGGGATACTGCTGGGAGACTACTCAGGCTGTATAAACAAATACGGGGAAGAGTACCTCATTGAGGAGTTCCTAAAGGATAAATTTGCACCTTTGGGCATTCCGGTATTGTCAGGACTTCAGGTAGGGCACCGTAGTCCCACCGGAACTCTGCCAATCGGCGCTTGGTGCCGGTTGGACGCAGACAATAAAAAGATTACATTTGTAAAAAAATGACAAGAACGAGACAGAAACTTTTATAGATATGAGGGAAGTTTCTGTCTCATTTATTATAAGAGTTTATCATCGGACGTAAACAGATTGCGTTTTAAGGGATATTTTTTATGTAATTTTCCGCTTGCTGTCCTGAGACGTTTAGTATTTCCTGCAAAGATTTGGAAATATTTTCATCGGAGATTCCAAGGTTGCGGTAGGCTTTAATAATAGCGAAAGCCTGGGTATCCATTTGAATCTCTTTCCGAAGTTCAGCTTCCAACTGAGGTCTGAGTTCTTCTGTAAGCTGAGGTCTCAGCTCTTCTGTAAGTTGAGGTCTGAGTTCTTCCGTAAGTTGAGGTCTGAGTTCTTCCGTAAGTTGAGGTCTGAGTTCTTCTGTAAGTTGAGGTCTGAGTTCTTCTGTAAGCTGGGGTCTCAGCTCTTCTATAAGCTGAGGCCGGAGCTCTTCCTCTACTTCCTTTTTTACTTCCTCCCGCAGTTCAATCCTCATATACTTTCGTTCTGTTTTTCGAAGTAATTCCAAATCCCTTTTTGCATCATACTCAAATATACTCACTGCTATCGCCTCCGTTTTCCAAGTGGAAAGAAACTCTGACAAGATGCCCTCCTGAATACATTCATTCACAGCACGTTCCACCGCATAATTTAAAGTCATGGTTTGAGCATAGGTCCTTACTCTGTCCACATATAGCATATATTCTTTCAATGTTTTGCAGGCATCCGCCAAGTGCTTGTTGTGCCCTAAGTTAATGTTTAGCAGGGTTACCTTTAAATCCAGGTCAGGGGAAGCGGATGGGATCTGATAGGCATCCGACAGTTTCAGAGTAGTTTGATCTCCCATAGGCCGCTTGCCATTATAAAAAATAACAAAATGGGGCGTGGGGATCTTTACATGGCTTTCAGCATAAAGAGACTCATTTTTAATAAGTTTTTGATATTCTTTCGCAACATACAATAGGTATCGAAGGGGCATATTGGGGTTATAGCTGGATTGATGCTCGTAAAGGCTTAACTGAAAGTCAATAATAAATGCCAGATCATTTTTCAGGTTCATATAAATGGCATTTTCCAAAGTAACTATCTCTAAATCTTGTGGATCTTTATACGCAGATCCATTTACTGCATTAAACAGGCTTAAAAGTTCCTCTTTGTCATGAAACAGCATTCGAAACAACGTATCCTTGTAGTTGCGTTTGACATCAACAGGCTGATGGTTCTGAAGCCGTCCTTCTTTCTTTTGCTTCATTTGTCCTCCTTTGCAGGAGAAATGTAGAAAATCTCCTGCTTTTTCATTAAAGTGGAAAAGCATAGATTTTCTGATAGAGATAAAGAATATCGTAGATAGCGCAGGGCCGGAATATTAGAAATATATGCTTTATGTGGATTTGTTCATATAATACCATTCCCACTAAGCTCGTGAAAGACCTCGCTAAGTGGTCAGGTATATATTCTCACTAGACTCGTGAAAAACCTCGTCAAGTGTTCATATAATATTTATACCACAAAAAAGGTAAAAAGCCCCTCCGTAGACATTTCTCGACATTAAAAGACTTTACAGGAAGAAATGCCCAGGGAGGGGCTGATAGGATGTATGAAATTTCGAAAGTCAGAAAGAATTACAGAGCCAAGCTTTCTTTAAGCTCCCCTTTTTCCACTACCAATGCCGCAGCCGGAGCTTCCTGGCTCAATACAACCTGGTAGCGATCTGCCCAGGCTTTCTTTCTGGTGACATCAATCTCCATAACCGGATAGGGAGACTGAATCTTTCCGATAGCATCGATGCTTCCCGGATATTCAGGACTCCAGAAACCTAACACCACAGGGGTTTTACTCTCAATGACTCTTTCGCGGAAATAGTCCATATCCTCAATGTAACGCTCTGCTGCGGTAGCGGCTACAGCGCCGTCGGAAATAGCGGTGGAAACCTGGCGGAGATATTTATCTCTTACGTCGCCGATAGCGTAAATACCGGGAATATTAGTTTCCATCTGCTCATTAACATGGAGCCAGCCCCGGGAATCTTTATACAGTTCATCCGGGAGCCACTTGGTTTCCGGAATCATTCCCACAAAAAAGAACACGCCATCGCAGGCAAAATCTGTAATTTCTTCTGTTTTCATGTTCTTGATCTTTACGCCGGTAACCTGTTCCTCGCCGCAAACTTCAGACAGAACACTGTTCCAAACAAAATCCATTTTGGGATGGGAGAGGGCTTTTTCAGCGGCTTGCTTATTGCAGTCTAAAACTCCTTCCTCGTGGAGTACAATCACGGTAACCCGGCTGGCAAATTTGGTAATAAACATTCCTTCCTCAATGGCCTGGTCGCCGCTTCCCACCACTACAACATGCTGATCCTGAAAGAATTCTGCATCGCAGGTGGCGCAGTATGCCACACCCTGCCCGGTAAGTTCACGCTCTCCGGGGATCCCAAGGATTCTGGCAGAGGTGCCGGTAGCTACAATAACGGCCTTAGCGCCGTATTCATGGCGTCTGGTTTTTACTAATTTTACATCGCCGGATACATCCATGGATTTTACCGGCTCTCTTTTGATCTCTACGCCGAAACTCTCAGCATGTTCCGCCATTTTCTTCGTTAAATCCGGGCCGGAAGTAGAAGGAATGCCAGGATAGTTTACAATCTCTCTGGTAGTGTAAGCCCGCCCGCCTACGGTACTTTTTTCCAGAATCAGGGTGTTTAAGTGGGCCCGTCCTCCATAAATTCCGGCGGCCAGTCCGGCCGGTCCTGCTCCAATGATAATTAAATCGTACATTGCATCCATTCTTGTTTCCTCCATTTTTTCATACTATACAAACTAATCTCTAATAAACTCACAGATAATTCTATTTTAACATATTTTTCTGAAATTACTATAACATATATTATTGTCCCATGACAGATTTCATGGTATACTTCTATTAGATTTAAAAACAAGACAAAGGAGGCGCAATTTTATGAAAAAATTGAACTCACGGGCATTTGAAGAGTACATTGAAAATGACGGCGAGACCTGCCTGGTGATCTTTTCCAGAAAGAGCTGTCACGTATGCAAGGGTGTCCATGCAGTGCTGGAGGATTTGGAAGGCGATTACAAAGGTAAGATGCCGTTTTACGAGGTAGATGTAGAGGAAGAGGCGGCGCTATTTGAAAAAATGATGATGAAAGGGGTTCCTCAGGTTATCATTTTTGATAACGGCGAGGTGGTAGAAAAACTGGCGGGTAACCACGAAGAGGATGATTACATTGACGCCATTGAAAAATACATTTAATCATTATCCGGCATTAGCCGGTTAACAAAAAGGAGGTTATATCATATGGGACTTTATAATGTATACCCTATGGGAACAACAATTTACAACCCGGAGAAGGCATGGAATGGCTACACTCTGATGCAGTGTCAGGGCATCGGCGCTGTTCTGGTGGACATGAACGGTAATGTAGCAAAAGTTTGGAAGGATGTACAGGGCTTCCCCAACAAGCTGCTTCCCGGCGGATATTTGATGGGCAGTTTAGGACTCCGTGATCCCAAGTTTGGATACCAGGATCAAACGGATGTAGTTCAGGTTGACTGGGACGGTAAGGTTGTCTGGAAGTTTGATAAAAAAGAGCTGGTAGATGACGACGGAGACAAGAGATGGATCGCACGTCAGCACCATGACTATCAGAGAGAGGGCAATCCGGTTGGTTACTATGTACCCGGCATGGAATGTAAGACTGACAGTGGCAATACATTAATTCTGTGCCATGAGGATATTTACAATAAGAAGATCAGCGAACACCGCCTGTTAGACGATGTATTTATCGAAGTAGACTGGGAAGGCAACATTGTCTGGGAGTGGCATGCTAACAAGCATTTTGCAGAACTGGGCTTTGATGAGATTCAGAAGAACGTATTGGCCCGCAATCCAAATAATCACGAAAACGGCGGCGGACAGGGCGACTGGATGCATATCAACTCCATGAGTGTATTAGGCCCCAATAAGTGGTATGATGCAGGCGATGAAAGATTCAATCCCGAGAATATTATCTGGGATGCCCGTGAGTCCAACATTCTGGCTATTATCAGCAAAAAGACCGGCAAGATCGTATGGCAGATCGGCCCGGATTTCACCAAGACCAAAGAGCTGCGGATTATGGGACAGATTATCGGACAGCATCACTGCCACATGATTCCCAAGGGGCTTCCCGGCGAGGGCAATATTCTGGTATTCGACAACGGCGGCTGGGCTGGCTACGGTATGCCAAGCAGAGTCAGCAGGGACGGCACCAAGGCGGACATCCGCGATCATTCCCGTATTCTGGAATTCGATCCGGTTACCTTAGAGGTAGTTTGGGAGTTTAAGGGACTGACATTCGGCGGCATGCTGGGTCTGGTTGCAAATTCCAAATTCTACAGCCCGCTTATCAGCTCCGCTCAGAGACTGCCCAACGGCAATACCCTGATTACCGAAGGCTGCTACATGCGTCTGTTTGAGGTTACTCCTGAGAAGGAAGTTGTCTGGGAGTATATTCCTCCGTTTAAGGGCATGAGAGAAATGGTATACCGTGCATACCGTTATCCTTATGATTATGTTCCCCAGCTGGAGAAGCCGGTTGAGACTCCGGTGGAAAGACTTGACTGCCATGACTTCCGTGTACCGGGAGCAGCAGAAGGCACAATTAAGGATATAACTCCTGTAGAGGGAACCTTAGGCTACAGCAGCAAGATTGATGCTTGTGTAACTGACGGACAGGTATAATTTTCGTACATAATGACAGCCGCCCAAGGGCTTTTGACCCAAAGGCGGCTGTTTTTTTGGCGCGCCCGGCAGGCGCTTGTTTCTAATCTCTTTTTTCTGGCAAGAGGAGAAAGAATCAACTACAGTACAAATCTCCCCTCCAGCGCCAGAAATTGATCCAGCATCATCCGGCTGACTCTGGCGCCAAACCGGGTGGCCGGGTGATTGGAGTAATACATAGGATCGCTGAAATTTTTATGCATCATCACAATCACATAGGAACCATAAGGGGTGCAGACAATGCCTCCGTCGTTACGGCATTCATCCATGCTTCCGCTTTTGGAGGCAACCTGGATAGAATTCTCTTCCCCATTATCCTCCCCGTCCATGTAGTACACGGGAAACTCTCCGGTAATCATAGAGTTGTAGTGCTGCTTCTTGAAAATTTCAATCATAGCCTGATCCGCCCCGGGACTAATCAGCTGATGTTTTGCCAGTCTGGTAAAAATACTGGCGTAATCCCTGGGAGTGGAGGTTCCCAGCCGCCCAAGCCCTGGGCTGTCAAATTGAAGAAAACGGTGAAGCCTGGTGGAAGAGCAGCCTAACCTTTGGATGCAGGCGTTGATAGTATCAATGCCCAGATATTCAATGATCATATTGGTAGCAGCATTGTCGCTGACAATAATCATCAAAGTGGCAGCGTCCTTTACCCGCAGGAGCGCCCCGAAATCCAGAGAATGGACGAGACCGCTTCCGGAAACCTGGTGCTGTTTCCGGTAAGTTAAAACATCCTCCAGACTGGCCTTTCCCCGCTCAATCTGCTCAAAGAGACATACCAGAATATAGGTTTTAATGGTGCTGGCAGTCTCAAAATCCTCATCTGCATGGATGGAGACTACATTGCCTTTCAAATCATCAGCATAAAAGCCCATGTGGCCGTCGTAGCTTTTCAGCTCGGCGGCGATTCGGTTTTCCAGAGTAAATTTAGGATCCATAGGAAACCTCTCCTTTGTATATGAATGATGTGGGTTTAAGAGACAGGAAGCTTATCTAAAAGCTGAACCAGTTCGTCGCACATATAGTTTAACTGGTCAGTGGCAGGGATCTCGATACCGTGAATCAAATAGTTGCGAACCCCTAAAAGCCGGGAAAAAACCTGGAATTCTTCCCTGGAAAAGATTTTCGTGCGTTTGACGCTGCCGGGCTGAAGAGCGTCCCCCTTGGATTTAGGAGAACGGCGAATCAGACGGTTTAAGGAAGCTTCCAAAACCACCCATAAATCCACGAAATGTCCCAGAGCCAGCTGCCGATCCTGCGACATATTATCTGCCAGAGGATGGAGATCCAGGTACAAAGCGTACCGTTTGCCGTTTCCCAGGATTATCTGATCCGTAAGCTGCTGGCATACGGTGCGCCGGTCATTTTGCAGACGCAGGGATTTTAAAATATGCTCTAAATCCCGGGCGCGATCCAGCTTTAAACGGTTTAACAGGCGAAGCAAAAGCTCTGCGTTTCCAATCCGCACCTTAATATCCGGGGCCGGGGGGTGGTTGTTAAGGTGGTTGTACAGATAAGCAGCCAAATCGTATTGGTTTTCAAAGGAGGAGGCAGTGCTCTGAATCCGCTTGTTACCTGCAGCCTGAAGACGTTCTAAGGCGATCTCGCCCGCAAGAACCAGGCCGTTTAATTCGTCCAGAATGGCCAGCTCCTCGTCGGACAGAGCGCCCTGGAGGGGCTTGTAAATCAAATCATGCTCCACTTCGGACCAGGCGTGCATGAGAACCGATGCCACCTGAATTTCCAAACGGACGCGGGAATACTTTTTCTGTTTGGATTCCAGGCTGTCCTCCCTCATCTGGACCCGATAGTGGTTGGCCCAATAACCGGAAAAACGCTTATTGTAGCTGGGCGGTTTGGATTCACTGGGAAACCGGCGGATCTCACTGACAGAAAAAAGAGTATTGATGACCCGATCCGCCATATCCCGGTCGCCGGGAAAGTAGAGGGATACCCGAATACCCGCCAGGTCTGCGATGTCATTGTAGATCTCGGTAAGATTCTGATAAGGAGTTTCCCGATTTTCTGCCCGTTTTGCCACCTTAACCTTTAACCGGGCCGGATTTTTGGCGCGGGAAATCACCATGGCGCGGATACCGGAAGAGCGCAGGGCCTCATCCAGAAGCTGGGCTCCCAGCCGGGCTGCCATGTCATAGTAGCTGATCCGTTTTTTGTAGTGTTCAACAAACTGATTGATTACGTCCATAGAGTGATCCTTATGAAAAAATTCAGGGAGAAAACGATCCGGTAAGACAAAAGCCCCACAACCTTTCGATTGTGAGGCTTTCTTTAAGCGCGCCAGAGAAGATTCGAACTCCCGACACTACGGTCCGTAGCCGTATGCTCTATCCAGCTGAGCTACTGACGCACACTACTGCAAGTCCACCTGACAGGTTTCTTTAACAGCGCAAAAGTAATTATAAACGAGAGATCCAGAAAAGTCAACAGTTTTTTGGAAAAATCTCCATCGCCTATACAGTTTACTTGCAATTTCCGGTAAGAATGCATATAATTGGAGGCATGAATACACTGCCAATTTATCGGGAAACGGTAATCGAAGTAAATTTAGACAGAATTGCATACAATATGGAACAAATTCGGGCCATGGTCGGAAAGGACGTAAAAATTGCAGCCGTTGTGAAAGCCAACGGTTATGGGCACGGGGCGGTGGGAATTGCCCCGGCGATTATGGAACATGGCGGCGATCTGCTCTGTGTGGCGACTCTGACAGAAGCTATAGAATTAAAAGAAACTTATCCGGAATATCCGGTACTGATTATGGGGCTGACGCCAAAGGAAGGCTTTCCGGCGGTGCTGGATTACAATATCCTTCAGACCATTGATACCCTGGATCAGGCAAAAGCCCTGGCATCCCTTGCAAGAAAAAGGGGAGCAGCTGCCGGCATCCACATCAAATACGACACAGGTTTTCACCGCATTGGCTTTCCGGATAATCCAGAGAGTTACAGGGCCATTGAGGAGATCAGCCGGATGGAAGGACTTAAAATAGAAGGGATTTTTTCCCATCTGGTTCTTCTGGATGATGAATCCAACCGGCGGCAATATGAAGCATTCTGCCGGGCTGTGAAGGCGTTAAGAGAGCGGGGGGTGGTTCTCCCCTGCTGTCATCTGGCAGACTCCATTGCTTCTGTAGATTACCCGGAGTACCGGATGGATATGATCCGGGCCGGAGCAATTATTTATGGTTTAAAGGGGTTCCACAAAGGCCGGCTTGACGTCCGGCAGGCTCTTACCTTTAAGACGAAAATCAATCATATTACAGAAATAAAAGCCGGGGAAGGAGTAAGCTACGATTTTATGTGGCGGACAGAGAGGGATACCCGAATCGGTACTCTTCCCTTTGGCTACGCCGACGGCTATCCCAGGAATTTAAGGGGAAAAGCGAAGGTGACCATCCGCGGAAAACAGGTCCCGGTGGTAGGCGTACTATGTATGGATCAATGCATGGTAGATTTGGGAGATGTGCCGGAAGCGCAGATCGGGGACGAAGTTATTATCTACGGGGACGGTACAGGAAATACCCTGGATATTCAGGCCATCAGCGTTCTGGCAGAGACCAATAAAAATGATATTGTGGCCCGCCTTAGCGCCAGACCGGCCAGAATATATTTAAAAGATGGTAAAATGTAACAGGAATCATAACCATGGTTGGGAGGAAATTTACATGACAAGGACAGAAAATGAGATTTGGTCGAACTCATGGGTCATGACCCATGCAGAAGAAATGCTCCCTATGCTGATACAGATTCGCAGAAGGCTGCATCAGCACCCGGAGTTAGGTACGGATGAATATGAGACAGGAGCCATTATCCGGGAATATTTGGATCAATGGGGGATATCCTATCAATATCCCTGTGCAGATACCGGCCTGGTGGCCCTGGTGAAAGGAAAGAAGACGGCAGCCTGCCCTGAGACGGCAGGAGGAGAGAATCCGTCTTGTCAGGGCGGAATGGTAACAGTGGCGCTGCGGGCAGATATGGATGCGCTTCCGGTCCAGGAGGATGAAAGCCGATCCTACTGTTCCAGGAATCCGGGAGTAATGCACGCATGCGGTCACGACGCCCATATGACCATTGCCCTGGGGGCAGCCTGGCTCCTGAAAAAATATGAAAAGGAATGGGCGGGAAATGTAAAAATTTTCTTCCAGCCAGCTGAGGAAACCTGCGGTGGAGCAGAGCGGATGGTACAGGAAGGATGTATGGAGAATCCCCATGTAGATTATGTTTTAGGCCTTCATATGATGCCATCCTACGAATACGGGGAGGTAGAGTTAAAATACGATGATTTGAATGCCTCATCCGACGAGGTGCGGCTGATTATTACAGGAAAGGGGTGTCACGGCGCTTATCCGGATGGGGGCATTGACGCGATTACAGCGGCGGCAGCCCTGATTCAAAGCCTTCAGAGCCTGGTAAGCCGCCGGATTTCTCCCTTCCAAAATGCAGTGCTTTCCCTGGGAACCATAAAAGGGGGGACGGCCGCCAACGTAGTGGCAGAGCGGGTAGAGGTGGAAGGAACTCTCAGAACTACAAACCCTCAAACCCGCAGAATGGCAAAGGCTTACATCAGACAGATGACAGAAAACATTTGCCGGGCTTACGGGGGAGAGGGGGAAACCATATTCAATCCGGGTTACGATGCTCTTATTAATAACAATGAAATTGTAGACTTGGTTGTGGAAACGGTTTCCCAGACCCTGGGAAAGGAACATGTTCATTTTAAACCATTCCCAAGCCTGGGAGTGGAGGATTTTTCCTTTTTCTTAAATAAAGCGCCGGGAGCCTTTTATCATCTGGGCTGCGCCTGCCGGGAGAAGGGGATCGGAGCGCCCCTTCACAATAGCCAGTTTGATATCGATGAGCGGGCTCTGAGCCTGGGGGCCGCCCTGCAGGTTATGCTGGTAATAAAGCTTTTAAAGCGCGCATAACCCTTTTTTCTTGTATTATACTACAAAATTCGCTATAATAGACGTATTCCGGCCTAGGAGAGACTATGAGAACGTATTTAAAGAATAAGATGACCATTAAGAACCGCCTGATATTAATCGAAATTATCAGTATTTTGGGGATGATTATCATAGGTCTGGTTGCCATTGTGACCAGCAGAGACATTAATCAGGCCAGTACAGATATTGCAGATTTCTGGGTCCCGTCTGCAATTGCAGTGGAGCAGCTTAATACGGACACGTCAGATTACCGGATTGCTGAGCATGATCATATTCTGACAAAAAATCGGGATGAGATAGATACGCTGGAGGCAGATCTGAGTCTGAGACGCCAAAATATTGGAGAAGAATTTGAACAGTATATCCGCTTTTATATTGGAGGCGGTGAGGAGGATGCCCTGATCCATCAGGCCTGGAAGCTGTGGCAGCAGTATGCCGCTATCAGTGAGGAAATTCTGGAGATCAGCCGGGCAAATCAGCCGGATAAAGCGTTAGAACTCTTAAATGGGCAGTCAAAAGAGCTGTTTGATGAGTACAGCAGGCTGCTAAAGGCCATTGGCAATGAAAAGCAGGCCGGAGCCAACAGAGCCAGTGAATACGGAAATCAGTTGTACAGCCGCCTGATTGGCTGGAAGATTGCATTGATTTTGCTGTTGGCCCTGCTGTTGTCTGCCCTGATTATTTCTTTGATACGGGGAATGGTCAAGTTTATTACTCTTTTGGTAGACGGAATTACCCGGGTGTCTGCGGGTGATCTGGATTTTCGGTTAAACTGCGATGGAGACAGGGAGATGGAGACGGTTGTCCGGTCTGTCAATTCCCTGGCCGCCAGCTTAAAGGCCATGGCAGATGATGAGAAACGGGTTTTGGGGGAGATTGCATCCGGCAATTTAGAGGCTTCTTCCAAAGCAGAGCCCTCTTACAGAGGGGATTTTGCGGCTATTCTTTATGGAATCAAAAATTTGGAGACGCGTCTGAAAGAGCGGGAAGGCTCCCAAAACGAAGAGAGGATCAGGGAATAGATGACAGATACGCACACAGCTGCCCCCAGCCAGTGGATGGTGCAGACGAAACGGGCGGATTTTTCCGGAATTGCACAAAAATACGGCATCACCCCAGTAACTGCCCGGATTATCCGAAACAGGGGAGTGGTGGAGGATGAGGAAATACGAAGGTATTTAACCGGTGATCTTGAGGACATGTACAGCCCGTGGCTGCTTCCGGATATGGAGAAGGCGGCGGCGATTATAAAGCAGAAGGCAGAAGCCGGGGCTTCCATACGGGTGGTTGGAGACTATGACATTGACGGAGTCTGCGCTACTTATATTCTGCTTACCGCTTTAAAGGAGATAGGAGCCCGGGGAGATTACCGGATCCCTGACCGGATAAAAGACGGGTACGGGATCAATGAGGCGATTATCCGCCAGGCGGCAGAGGACGGAATCGACACAATTTTAACCTGTGACAACGGCATTGCTGCTGTAGAACAGATTACCCTGGCAAAGGAGCTGGGGATGACGGTCATTGTCACAGATCACCATGACATTCAAAAAACAGAAGACGGAAAAGATATCCTTCCACCGGCAGACGCAGTGGTAAACCCCAAACGTCAGGATAGTCGTTATCCATACCCGGATATCTGCGGCGGCATGGTGGCATATAAACTCATGAGGGCATTGTATGAGAGATACGAAATCCCCCTGAAAAAGTGGGAAAACATGCTGGAATTTGCCGCTATCGCCACGGTTGGAGATGTGATGAAGCTTCAGGATGAAAACAGGATTGCAGTGAAGGCCGGGCTTAAGCGCATTGCCTGTTCCGCTAATCCGGGCCTTAGAAGCTTGATTGAAAAAAACAATTTGGATCCCAAAGCCCTGACCGCCTACCACATCGGGTTTGTGATCGGCCCATGTTTAAACGCGGGAGGACGCCTTCAGACTGCCAGGCTGGCCTTAGAGCTTCTTCTGGCAGAAGAACAGGAAAAGGCCGGCCAGCTGGCAGGGGAGTTAAAGGATCTGAACGAACAGCGCAAGGATATGACTCTGAAAGGAACGGCAGAGGCCATAGAACAGGTGGAAACGCATTACTTGAAGGACAAGGTGCTGGTAGTATTTCTTCCCCAATGTCACGAGTCTCTGGCAGGTATTGTGGCTGGACGTTTAAGAGAGCAGTATCAGAAACCGGCTATCGTGTTGACCAGGGCGGAAGAGGGGGTGAAAGGTTCCGGACGCTCTATTGAGGCCTATCACATGTTCCAGGGGCTGGTAGAGGTAAAAGACCTGCTTACCAGGTTTGGCGGGCATCCCATGGCGGCAGGGCTGTCCCTTCCGGAGGAACATGTGGAAGAGCTTCGCCGCCGTCTGAACGAAAATGCCATGCTTACAGAGGAGGATTTTATCCGCAAGGTGTGGATTGACGTGCCTATGCCCGTGGAATACATAAATGAGTCCTTTATACAAGAACTGGAGCTGTTGGAGCCGTTTGGAAACGGCAACGAAAAGCCTCAGTTTGCCCAAAAAGACCTGACGGTTAAAAGCGCCCGGGTACTGGGAAAGAACCGCAATGCAGTCAAGCTTTCCCTGGCAGCTCCGGGAGGGTTTGTCATAGATGCCATGGTGTTTGGCGATGGGGACCGATTTATGGAGGAAATGGGAAGCCAGCATACTATGGATGTTATCTATTATCCCACGATTAATGAGTACAATGGAAACCGGTCTTTGCAGATTGTGATTAAAGAATACCGTTTTTCAAAAAAAGCATGAAGCCCACAAAACAGGGCAAAGAAGGAGGAACCACAACATGGTCAATGAAGTAATGGAATTTTTAAGTAGCCAGGATCCGGAGGTGGGCGCTGCCATAGAGAAAGAATGTGCCCGTCAGAGAAGAAACCTGGAATTAATTGCATCCGAAAACATTGTATCAGAAGCAGTTATGATGGCAATGGGGACGGTGCTCACCAACAAATATGCAGAAGGTTACCCGGGCAAGCGGTATTACGGAGGCTGTGAAGTGGTGGATCAGGTGGAGACCATCGCCATTGAGCGGGCTAAAAAGCTGTTTGGCTGTGACTATGCCAATGTACAGCCCCACTCCGGAGCACAGGCGAATATGGCAGTTTTTGTGGCAATGTTGAAGCCGGGAGATACAGTTATGGGAATGAACCTGGATCACGGCGGTCATCTTACCCATGGAAGCCCTGTAAATTTCTCCGGTCTTTACTTTCACATCGTTCCTTACGGCGTCAATGATCAGGGCTTTATTGATTATGATCAAATGGAGCGTTTGGCAGTAGAGAACAAGCCGAAACTGATTGTGGCAGGGGCCAGCGCCTACGGCCGTACCATTGATTTTAAGCGTTTTCGGGAAGTGGCTGACAAGGTAGGGGCCTACCTGATGGTAGATATGGCCCACATTGCCGGACTGGTGGCAGCAGGCCTTCATCCCAGCCCCATTCCCTATGCGGACGTAGTGACCACCACTACCCATAAGACATTAAGAGGCCCCAGAGGCGGTATGATTTTGGCCAATAAGGAAGCGGCTGAAAAGTTTAACTTTAATAAGGCTATTTTCCCCGGCACTCAGGGAGGTCCCCTGGAGCATGTTATCGCAGGCAAGGCCGTATGTTTCGGAGAGGCATTAAAACCGGAGTTTAAAGAATATCAGGCTCAGGTTGTAAAAAATGCCAAAGCATTGGCTGCAGCACTGGAAAAACAGGGCTTTCGGGTTCTTACCGGAGGAACCGATAATCACTTAATGCTGGTAGATTTAAGAGGCATGGAAGTAACCGGAAAAGAGCTGCAGAACCGCTGTGATGAAGTTTATATTACTTTAAATAAGAATGCAGTTCCCAATGATCCCAGAAGTCCCTTTGTCACCTCCGGCGTCCGTATCGGAACACCGGCGATTACCTCCAGAGGACTGGTGGAAGAAGACATGGACAAGATTGCTGAGTGTATCTGGCTGGCGGCCACAGATTTTGAGGCTAAGGCAGACTATATTCGGGCAGAGGTCACCAAGATCTGCGATAAGTATCCCATTTACCAGTAAGATATAAAAAAACCCCGTATGGCCGCAAACAAAGCCATACGGGGTTTTTTGACTATTTTATCGGGAAGGACCAAATTTAAAGTCTTAAGAAGACAAGCTTGCCGCCGCCATATTGGCCGCTGTGCCGGTTTCCTGCCTGCCGGGACTGTCCGTGCCGGGGGTAGTTGTACCGTTTCCCGGGCGGTCATCCGAATCCGGCCGCTGTGGGGCCTTTTTACTTAAATTTTTCTGGGCAGTAGCCAGCATCAGCTTAATACGGTTTAACTGGTTTACCTCGCTGGCTCCGGGATCATAATCCACAGCAATGATGTTAGATTCAGGATAGCTGCGGCGCAGTTCCTTGATTACGCCCTTGCCCACAATATGATTGGGCAGGCAGCCAAAGGGCTGGGCACAGACAATGTTTTCCACACCGCTGTGAATCAGCTCCAGCATTTCGCCGGTAAGAAACCAGCCTTCTCCGGTTTGATTGCCCAGGGATACAAATTCCTTTGCCATATTTGCCAGGTCCCGAATGTTGGCGGGAGGGGCAAAATGACGGCTCTGGGCCAGCTCTTTTCTGGCGCTTTTGCGGAAATATTCTAATAAAGCAATGGCCATGTTGGACAGCCGGGCAGAGGAGCGTTTACCGCCTAAGTGGTCGGCTTTAAAGTTGCTGTTGTAGAAACAGTATAGAAGGAAATCCATCAGATCCGGCATAACTGCCTCGGCTCCTTCTGCTTCTAAAAGCTCCACCAGATGGTTATTGGCCAAAGGAGAAAATTTAACCAGAATCTCTCCTACAATACCCACCCGGGGCTTTTTCGCAATCCGTCTGGGCAGGTTGTCAAAGTCCTGGATAATGCCTCTTAAATTCCGGCCAAACTCCATCATCGACGGAGAACGCCTGGACAGAGAAGCAATGCAGCGCTTTTTCCACTTCTCATGGAGCTCGTCAGCGCTTCCGGCAATGGCCTCATAGGGTCTGGTAGCGTAAAGCACCCGCATAAACACATCGCCATATACAATGGCCTGCATGGCCTTTGTCAGCAGAGGAAGAGTAATGGTAAAGCCCGGATTGGTTTCCATGCCGTTAGCGTTGACGGAGATTACCGGGATCTGCTCCATCCCTGCTTTTTCCAAAGCTCTGCGGATAAAACCGATATAATTGGATGCACGGCAGCCGCCGCCGGTCTGGGTCATAAAAACAGCGGTGCGATCCAAATCATACTGGTCGGAAAGCAGGGCGTCCATGATCTGACCGATGACAATAAGGGACGGGTAGCAGGCGTCGTTATTCACATATTGAAGTCCCACATCCACAGCATTGCGGTTATGGTTCTGAAGGATCTGAATCCGATAGCCGAAAGAGCGGATGGCCGGTTCCAGCAAATCAAAATGGATAGGCGACATCTGAGGACACAAAATCGTGTAATCCTTTTTCATGGCTTTTGTGAACACCTGCCGGTTGTAGGAGCTGGAGACCACCTTCCTGCTGTAATGCTTCTGATCCCGAACTCTTAAGGCGGCAATCAGAGAGCGGATCCGGATTCGGGCCGCCCCTAAATTATTGACTTCGTCAATTTTTAAAACTGTGTAAATCTTACCGGATTTGGTAAGAATATCATTAACCTGATCCGTAGTTACCGCATCCAGGCCGCATCCAAAAGAATTTAACTGGACTAAATCCAGTATATTGCTGGTCTTTACGTAGCTGGCAGCGTGATAGAGGCGGGAGTGGTACATCCACTGATCCGTTACCATCAGAGGTCGTTCCACCTTGGCAAGGTGGGATATGGAATCCTCTGTAAGGACGGCAAAGCCGTAGGAGGTAATGAGATCCGGAATTCCATGGTGAATCTCCGGATCAATATGATAGGGCCGGCCGGCTAAAACAATGCCTCGTTTTTTGTGTTCCTTTAACCAGGCAATGGTTTCCTCACCCTTTTTCTCAATATCACGGCGGGAGTCTAACAGCTCCTCCCAGGCCAGGTGAGCGGCCTGTTCTACCTCTTTGGCAGTTATGGGAGCAAAAAAACCGGACTCCGGGCCAAACTCCTTTACAAACTCTTCTGTCAGAGCCCTAGTGAGAACCTCTTCATTGGTAAATGCCAGGAAAGGATTTAAGAACCGGACATGATTTTCCCCCAGCTCTTCCATGTTGTTTTTAATGTTTTCCGCATAGGAGGTAACCATTGGGCAATTATAGTGGTTTCCTGCGTCCGGCGTTTCATTGCGCTCGTAAGGGATACAGGGATAAAAAATCAGCTTGACGCCCTGCTTAATAAGCCAGTTAACATGGCCGTGGGCCAGCTTGGCCGGATAGCACTCGGATTCGCTGGGAATGGATTCAATACCCAGTTCATAAAGCTTTCTGGTAGACTGGGGAGATAATACTGTGGAAAAGCCCAGCTCTTTAAAAAACACGGCCCAGAAAGGATAATTCTCATACATGTTTAAAACTCTGGGAATGCCTACCACACCCCGAAAAGCCATATCCATGGTAAGAGGCTCATAATCAAATATCCGCCTGTATTTATACTCAAACAGATTGGGAATTTCTTTCTTCTTTTTCTCCTGGCCCAGCCCCCGCTCACAGCGGTTGCCGGACACAAAACGGCGTCCGCCGCCAAACTGGCTGACCGTCAGGACACAGTTGTTGGTACAGCCCTTGCACCGGGTCATGGAGGTGGTATACCTAAGTCCCAGGATTTTCTCCAAAGAGAGCATGGAAGAGCCTTTGACAGCATCAAACCGCTCCCTTGCAATAAGGGCAGCGCCGAAAGCGCCCATAATACCGGCAATATCCGGACGGACAGCCTCACAGCCTGCAATCTTTTCAAAGCTTCTGAGAACTGCATCATTATAGAAGGTGCCGCCCTGAACCACCACGTGAGATCCCAAATCAGAGGCAGAAGCAATCTTGATCACCTTAAACAAGGCGTTTTTAATAACAGAATAAGCCAGGCCGGCGGAAATGTCGGCCACGCTTGCGCCTTCTTTCTGGGCCTGCTTCACATTGGAATTCATAAACACGGTGCAGCGGGTTCCCAGATCCGTAGGGTTTTTGGCAAATAAGGCTTCCCTGGCAAAATCCTCTACGCTGTAATTTAAGGACTTGGCAAAGGTTTCAATAAAAGAACCGCAGCCGGAGGAGCAGGCCTCATTAAGCTGAACGCTGTCTACCGTGCCGTCTTTGATTCGGATACACTTCATATCCTGACCGCCGATATCTAAAATGCAGTCTACATCCGGCTCAAAAAATGCGGCGGCATAGTAATGGGAGATGGTTTCCACCTCTCCCTCATCTAACAGAAAGGCGGATTTCAGCAAGGCCTCGCCGTAGCCGGTGGAACAGGACCAGGCAATCTTTGCAGTGGAGGGAATCAGGGCTTTGATCTCCCCCATGGCTTCAATGGCAGTCTTTAAAGGACTTCCGTTGTTGCTTTTGTAAAACCGGTATAAAAGACTTCCGTCTTCGCCTACCAGGGCAACCTTGGTGGTGGTGGAACCGGCGTCAATGCCTAAGAAGCAGTTGCCTTTGTATGTAGATAAATCTCCTGTTTTTACACAGCTGTCCTGATGCCGCTTCTGGAACCGGCCGTATTCCTCCTGGCTTTCAAACAAGGGTTCCATGCGTTTTACTTCAAAACCCATCTCAATGCCGGAAGAAAGAAGGGCAATGAGAGAATCCAGACTGCTTGCCCTTTCATCCTTTTCTGCGTTCATGGCTGCTCCCATGGCGGCGAACAGGTGAGAGTGATCCGGCGCGATAATCTGATCCGGCCTGAGACGCAAGGTGCGGATAAAAGCGGCGCGAAGCTCTGAGAGGAAGTGCAAAGGACCGCCAAGGAAAGCTACATTACCCCGGATAGGCTTGCCGCAGGCTAAGCCGCTGATAGTCTGATTGACCACTGCCTGAAAAATAGAAGCGGCCAAGTCCTCTCTGGTAGCGCCCTCATTGATCAGGGGCTGAATGTCCGATTTGGCAAAAACACCGCACCGGGCTGCGATAGGATAAATGGCCTGATAGTTCTTTGCGTATTCATTTAATCCGGATGCATCTGTCTGAAGTAAAGATGCCATCTGGTCGATAAAAGACCCTGTGCCTCCGGCGCAGATGCCGTTCATCCTCTGATCAATACCACCGGTGAAGTAGATGATTTTCGCATCCTCTCCCCCCAGCTCAATTGCCACGTCAGTCTGGGGCGCATAATCCTGAAGAGAAGAAGCAACCGCCACGACTTCCTGAACAAAAGGAACATCCATATGGTGGGAGAGGGTCAGGCCGCCAGAACCGGTAATGACCGGGCGGACATCTATGGAGCCAAGCTGCTTTCTGGCTTTTTCAAGCAGCCTGGCCAGTGTTTCCTGGATATTTGCAAAATGCCGCTCATAGTCGGCAAAACGTATATGGAAATTTTCATCCAAAATTGCGATTTTAACTGTGGTGGAACCAATATCGATTCCAAGAGTATTAAATAAATTCATACTTTTTGGGAGAATCCCTGCCTCCTTTGTAAAGCCTTCAGGCAACATTCCATTTTAGTCTAACATAAAAAAGAAAAGAATACAATTAGTAGGTTCTGTTAAAAATCTGTAAAGAATGTATGAAAATTTAATTTGTTTGACAAACAACAGGACGGTTAGTATAATGGAAAACGTGTTAGAATGGGAAAAATAGGCAGAAAAAGGGGGAAAGGCATGATTCAGATTTTTAAGACCGATGAGGGTGTTGTACGTCAAACAGATGAGATTGAGATGAATTCCTGGATTGCGCTGACGGATCCCACAGCTGCTGAGATTCTGGAGATTGCAGATGCATTCCAAATTGAGTCGGATCACTTAAGGGCCCCTCTGGACGAGGAGGAGCGTTCCCGTTTGGAGATAGAGGATAACTATTCTCTGGTGCTGGTGGACATTCCTTCTATTGAAGAGAGAAACGGCAAGGACTGGTATGTGACCATCCCTATCGGCATCATTATGACCAGCACCAATATTATTACGGTGTGTTTAGAGGAAACACCTGTGCTCAACGCATTTATGGACGGACGGGTCCGGGACTTCCATACCTATATGAAAACCCGGTTTATCTTACAGGTTCTCTACAAAAATGCATCTCTGTACCTTCAATATCTGAGGGTGATTGAGAAAAAAAGCGAGGTGATTGAGAAAAAGCTTCACAAGTCTCAGAAGAACCAGGAGTTAATCGAGCTTTTGGAGCTGGAAAAATCTCTTTTATATTTTACCACCTCCCTTCGATCCAATGAGGTGGTTTTGGAAAAGCTGATGCGGAGTGAAAGAATCAAAAAGTATCCGGAGGATACAGAGCTTTTGGAGGACGTTATTATTGAAAATAAGCAGGCCATTGAGATGGCAAATATTTACAGCGGTATCTTAGGCGGCACCATGGATACGTTTGCATCCGTTATCTCAAACAACCAAAACCTGGTTATGAAGTTTCTTACCACAGTAACTATCGTAATGTCTATCCCCACTATGATATCCAGTTTTTATGGCATGAATGTCAATTCCCGGGGGATGCCTTTTGCGGCAAGCCCTTATGGATTCCAAATTATTATCGGCTGTTCCGTGGTAATTTGTCTGATAATTGCCTGGATTTTTTCAAAAAAGGATTTATTTTAAAATTAGGAGAATTCAATGAAATTTTTTTATAAGCTGGAACGCAAATATGGGAAATACGCAATTCCTAATTTAATGCAGTATATAATAGTTTTGTACGGGGCAGGACTGATTATCTCCCTGTGGAATCCCCGGATTTATACACAGTATCTGGCTCTCAACGGCCAGGCTATCCTTCACGGCCAGATTTGGCGGATCGTTACTTTTCTCTGTTATCCGCCGGTTCAGGGAATCTTTTTCGGGATTCTGGCTCTTTATCTGTACTATTCTATGGGCCAGACCCTGGAGCGGGTCTGGGGGGCCTTTCGGTTTAATGTGTACTTCCTGCTGGGAGTGACAGGCCATGTGCTGGCGGAAATTGTGATTACCTTGATGTTTGGGGTAAGCCCCAGGCTTTTGCCGGTAGCTCTGGATTTCTCCCTGTTTTTTGCATTTGCGCTGACTTTTCCGGACGTGGAGTTTCTTCTGATGTTTCTGATACCTGTTAAGGCCAAGTGGCTGGCAGTGGCGGAGGGAGCGGTTTACCTTTATTATCTGATTGCAGGAGATGTGGTAACCAGAATTGAAATCGGCATGACCATGGCCAATGTCATAGTGTTCTTTTTATTGACCCGCAATTATAACCGGATTAATCCCAGGGAAATAAAGAGAAAACATGACTTTAAGGCTCAGGTCCACATAAAGCCCCAGGGCAGAACCAGGCATAAGTGTGCAGTATGCGGCAGGACAGAACAGGACGGGCCGGGAATGGAGTTCCGCTATTGCTCAAAATGTCAGGGCAGCTATGAATACTGTCAGGATCACCTGTATACCCATCAGCATGTGACGAAGGGATAGGGCGGCAAATTTGGAAATAAACGAAAATTTGGAGGGAAATGTGATGAAAAAGACAAAGATTATCTGTACAATGGGACCTAATACAGACAATTATGAGGTAATGAAGGCGCTGGCATTAAATAATATGGATGTGGCACGCTTTAATTTTTCTCATGGCACCCATACAGAACATAAGGAGCGCTTAGAGCAGCTTAAGAAAGTGAGGAAGGAGACGGATCGCCCCATTGCGGCTCTTTTAGATACCAAGGGGCCGGAGATCCGCACAGGACTATTAAAGGATCACCAGAAAATTACGCTGACAGAAGGACAAACCTATACCCTGACTACCCGGGAGCTGGAGGGCGATAATACCATTGGACATATTAATTACCAGGGATTAAATGAAGATGTTTCTGCGGGAAATAAGATCCTGATAGATGACGGCTTAATAGAGCTGGAGGTAAAGGAAGTAAAGGATACGGACATTATCTGCACGGTAATCAACGGCGGCGAGCTTGGGGAAAGAAAGGGAGTGAATGTGCCCAATGTTAAGATTAAGCTTCCGGCTTTGACAGATAAGGACAAAGAAGATATTTTATTCGGAATTAAGGAAGGCTTTGATTTTATTGCGGCTTCCTTTGTCCGCACTGCCGGCGCTATCCGGGAGATCCGGCAGATATTGGAGGAGAACGGATCCGCAATCCAGATCATTGCAAAAATTGAAAACGCCGAGGGTTTGGACAATCTGGATGAAATTATTGAGGCCAGCGATGGAATTATGGTTGCCCGTGGTGATCTGGGTGTGGAAATTCCGGCCCAGAAGGTTCCTTATCTTCAAAAACAAATTATTCATAAATGCAATGAGGCAGGAAAGGTGGTAATTACTGCAACCCAGATGCTGGATTCCATGATCCGCAACCCCAGGCCCACCCGGGCGGAGGTGACGGACGTTGCAAATGCCGTATATGACGGAACGGATGTGGTTATGCTGTCAGGAGAGACTGCCATGGGAAAATATCCGGTGGAGGCATTAAAGATGATGGTTCAGATCGTGGAGGATACAGAATCCCACCTGGATTATTCGGATTACCGGAAGAGAAAGGTCTACGCAAGCAAGAATCAGAATATTTCCAGCGCAGTCTGCTATGCTTCCGTTTCAACTGCACATGATTTGGAAGCTGTATCAATCGTAACCCCGACTATTAGTGGATTTACCGCAAGAATGTTGTCCAAATGGCGTCCTGCGGCTCACATTATGGGAATGTCCCCCAGCATGTCGGTTGTGCGTCAGATGATGATTTATTGGGGAGTAAAGCCCATCTGGTCCCGCCGTGCAGACTCTACAGATGAGCTGATTGAATCTTCCGTAGATGAATTAAAGAACCTGGATTTGGTAAAGACAGGAGATTTGATTGTGGTTACTGCAGGCGTGGTAAGTTATGCCAACCGTCACGAACCGGCAGCCCAGACCAATATTATGAGAGTAGTTCCCATTGAATAAAACGTAACAGCTCAGAGGGCGTGGAAATGGAAAGGAAGTTTTACGTCAAGCTCGCTTGTAAGTAAAACTTCCTTTCCATTTCCACATCGGATGGACATCCGATGCTTCTTGGCCGGCACAGACGGACAAGAAGATGCCTCGCATGAATTGCTGCAATCAAACAAACAGACAGAATCAGAGAGGTACGCGTTATGGAGAAAAAACCATTTGTTAATCTTGAGCAGGTGCAGGGGATTGTACAGGCTTACCCCACTCCTTTTCATCTCTACGATGAGAAGGGAATTCGGGAAAATGTAAAACAGTTAAAGGAAGCCTTTTCCTGGAATAAAGGATACCGGGAGTATTTTGCCGTCAAGGCCACCCCTAACCCGTTTATTCTGAACATTTTAAAAGAATACGGCTGTGGAACCGACTGCTCATCCATGACAGAGCTAATGATGTCGGACGCATGCGGCTTTTCCGGTCATGATATTATGTTTTCCTCTAACGATACGCCGCCGGAAGAATTCGCTTTTGCAGAGAAAATGGGAGCGATCATCAACCTGGATGACATTACCCATATCGCCTGCCTGGAGGAGACTTTGGGCTATATTCCGGAGACTATCAGCTGCCGGTACAATCCGGGCGGTTTCTTTAAAATCAGCAATGATATTATGGACAATCCGGGGGATGCCAAATATGGTATGACTACGGAGCAGATTTTTGAGGCCTTTTCCATTTTAAAGGAAAAGGGAGCGAAAGATTTCGGTATCCACGCATTTTTAGCCAGCAATACAGTGACCAACGAGTACTATCCCACCCTTGCAAAGGTGCTGTTTGAGCTGGCGGTAGAGCTTCAGGAAAAGACCGGCGCTCACATTAAGTTTATTAACCTGTCCGGGGGAATCGGAATTCCCTACCGGCCGGATCAGGAGCCCAATGATATTTATGCCATCGGAGACGGGGTACGCAAGGTTTATGAGGAAATCCTGACCCCTGCCGGGATGGGAGATGTGGAGATTTACACGGAACTTGGCCGTTTTATGTTAGGCCCTTACGGATGTCTGGTGACCCGGGCTATCCATGAAAAGCATACCCACAAGGAATACATCGGAGTGGACGCATGCGCGGTAAACCTGATGCGCCCGGCTATGTACGGCGCATATCACCATATTACGGTTTTGGGGAAAGAGGACGCCCCTGAAGATCACAAATATGACATCTCCGGTTCCCTCTGTGAGAATAATGACAAATTTGCCATTGACCGTATGCTGCCAAGGATCGAGAAAGGGGACTATCTGGTTATCCACGATACCGGGGCTCATGGATTTTCTATGGGATACAATTATAATGGAAAACTGAAATCTGCCGAGCTTTTGTTAAAAGAGGACGGTACAGTGCAGATGATCCGCCGGGCGGAGACGCCGAAGGATTACTTTGCTACATTTGATTTCTGTGATGTGATGAAGGAATACGGGAAATAAAATTCTACTCGGGCAGGAGGTACTCATTGGTTGAGTAGCCGAACTTTTCAAAAAAAGCTGCGTCAGATAAGCTTGGCGCAGCTTTTATACTTGGTGCGCCCAGTGGCGCACGTTTCCAACGGGTGCAAGTTCCGAATCCGCCCGGTAGTGGGAAGGATATAGCCGAAGGAAAGGAATTGAGGGCGACCTCGAATCTGACGGAAGCTGGATGTGGGGAACATACTAACCCACGGGCAAATCTCTGGTCTGACGAACAGCTGCGATTTTGAAGGCCTTTATCATTGCAAGGGCCACTTCTTCGAAAGCTTCAAGGAGCCAAAAGAAAATTTGTGATTGACACTCACCATGCGCTATGATATGCTGTACAAAAATAGAACATATGTTTGAAACGGAGGCGAGAATATGGATTGACTTTTACAGATATTGCTAATGCGTTTTAGGGATATATTACCGGGGGAAAATACATAGATACTGGATAGATGTATCCTTGTTTTATGGCCTTTAGTATGTTAAACTATAGGAAAGAATAGTTATTTAGTATGCTGCGCGTATGGGAAGTGTTCTTATGGCTGCTTCCAGTATAACAGACACAATCGTTATTACTGGCCCCAAACAGGCAGATTGATTACAGGAAGCTTTTCTGAAAATAATTTTCACTTGATTTTTGATAATGAATTACAGCTTCTAAAAATAGCCAAATATTTTTAGAAATATATAATAGTTATATATGGATCATTGAATACTGTACTAATGTACTTAGAATGTGAGGGTGACGATATGTATAAGGCATTAGACATTGCTCGTTATATAATCGAAAGATGCAGAGAAAAGAATAGAACGGTTAGCAACCTGAAATTACAGAAAATCTTATATTTTGTACAGGCAGAGTTTTTGGTGACTAAAAACCAACCATGCTTTGCTGAAACAATTGAAGCATGGGATTTTGGTCCGGTAGTTCCAGAGGTATATTATGAATACAGGATGTATGGGAGTGCTAATATTCCATGCATAGGAAAATCACGGGTTAATCAACTTATTTCTGCGAGAGATAAAAAAATTTTAAATGGAATTATTGATGAATGTTCTCGGTACTCGGCTTCAGCACTTGTTGAGATAACACACAATCAAACGCCTTGGGCAGAAGCATATAACCAGGCTGGATATAATAATGAGATTACTGCTGAAAGTATAAAAGATTATTTTGTGGAGGGTTAGTAGGGGTGTCCTCAACCAGTATTAGAATAGATAAAACTACGAAAAAGATAGGTTCCAGAATAGATGATAGGCTTATAACTGATGAGATGTCGGAAAAGATTACGGAAATCTGTAATTTATTGTATGATGACAGCAATGAATTTAAAGAAGAAAAGGCTTTTGCAAAGATTTTTCAATATATTAAAGAGTATAAAAGACTTTTGTATTCACAGATAAGTAATGAGGTTTATGCTTGTTTCAATGAACGCACGACAGAAGAAGCTTCAAATAAATTAGGTACGATGATCTCTAATATTGAAAAAGTTGTAGCTTATACTGGTACACAACGATATAAGGAGAAAAAGGCGAAAGAAAAACAGGTTGATGCCCAAAAGCTCTATGAAGATACGGAAAAAGTTCTTATTAAAATATGGGATCATGTGAACTTGGCACAAACTCAATATAGTGGTTTAAAGCAAACGGATGAGGAATATAAAAGAAAATTTGATAAAAGTATTACACCATTTAAAGAGGAATTGGTGAGGGATGTAAATGCACAACTGCTTACAATGGTAAGTATATTCACAGCACTTGCATTTTTAGTATTTGGGGGTATTAGTTCATTAGGAAGTATTTTTTCTAACCATGAATTACCTGTGTTAAAAGTTATTATTATAGGCTGTGTTTGGGGATTCTGCCTTATAAATCTAGTTTTTATATTTCTTTTTTGTATAGGAAAAATGACAGGGTTTAGTTTTAAATCAAGTGAGGATTCTAATGTGAATATTATTCAAAAGTATCCAATTGTTTGGTGGACTAATTTAATTATTCTTTTCATTTTATTCCAAACCATTTGGGCATATTATGTACGAACAGAAAATATACGATGCCTGGTTTGTCGTATGGTGTCATAGTTCACCACAATTTGCCATGGGGCTGGGATTTGGAATAATTAGTATAGTGTTTATTGCTATGATGATCGTATTTTGGAGATTCACATGGAAAAAGGGGGAATAAGTAAAACTTCATCCTTTAGAAACACAATATATAAAATTGGTAAACACAATAAAAAAAGCAAAAGTTTGCAATCCGTGCGGTAAGGCAATAGCGGGTAGCACTATAAGAACTACTACATATACAGTTTGCCCGCATTAGATGCAGGCGACCTTCCTTCATCTGTTTTCATTATAAAACGGAAAAAAGCCTCGTGTGTGATGGGCACGAGGCTTTACGTTTCTTCCGAATTTCGATTTCAAAAGGATTTAGGATTCACTGCATTTCTTATGGTCTTAGTATAGCATAAGCTGGAAAATAATGTTTGAATGTTCTTTGAAAAGATTATTAAGAAATTCTTAATTTTCCTTTTTTGGAAATTTTGTAACAGCTTATGCCTGAACATCAATGAGAATCTTCATAGAAATTTCCCGATTGGCATCAATATATTCATAAGCTTTTTGATAGTCCTGGAATGGGAAGGTTTTGGTCATCAGCGGTTCCAGAAGGATCTTTCCCTCTCCAACCAGGCGGATCGCTTCCACATAGTCTTCATGGCGGTACATCATGCTGGTATTCAGATCCAGCTCATGGTCGTTGAGCACAGCCAAATCGACGGAAGCCATTCCCACATACACGGCAACCAGGATAATGGTGCTTCCTTTTCTGGCATAGCGAATAGCCTGCCCCATGGTAATGTCATTTCCGCAGCAGTCGTAAATCACATCAGCTTTGTCCGGGCCAAAGGCCTCCAGCATGGCATCTCCAAAGTCAATCTCTTTCGTATTATAAGTAAAATCAATTCCACATTCTTTCGCTTTTCCTAAACGGAAGTCCGATATGTCTGTAATCATGACGGACTCTGCCCCCATTGCTTTGGCAGCCTGTGCAACCAGATTGCCGATAGGACCGGCGCCGATAACGGCAATCTTTTTCCCCTGAGGGCTGCCGGCACGCAGAACAGAATGGACAGCCACCGCTGTAGGCTCAATCATAGCGCCCTGATCAAAAGTCATATTGTCCGGCAAAGGGGTTACCTTGCTGGCGTCCACTGCAAAATACCGGGATGCGATTCCGGTAGTCTGAAATCCCATAACTTTTAATTCTTCACAGAGATTGTATTTGCCGTGGCGGCAGGGATAGCATTTGCCGCAGACAACCTGAGGCTCCACCGTAACCTTTTGGCCTGGTGTAAAACCGGTAACGCCTTCCCCTAACTGAACTACCTCACAGGAAACCTCGTGTCCCTGAGTTACCGGGTAGCTGGTAAAGGGATGCTCCCCGTGGTAAACGTGGATATCGCTGCCGCAGATACCGATTTTCATCACTTTCAGAAGTATCTGGCCGGAGCAGGGGATGGGAGTGTCTACCTCCTGAAATTCAATTGCGCCTGGTGCAGTCATTACTTGTTTTAACATAGTTTTGCTCCTTTTCTTCTGGTTTCATTAAGAATAGATTATTCGATTCAATAAGAAATTAAATAAAATATTTTATCTAAGTAATTATAGAATACAGTATAAAAAAGAAAAAGTCAAGAGAAAATAAATAAAACATTTTATAAAAGACGAATAAAAAGCTGTTGATTTTTTTTTCGGAGTTTGTTACACTCTGTGTTAGAAACGGTTGTCAAATGTCTGTACATCCCCACGTAAAGCTCCACAGCTGGTACAGCTATATGACAAACGCTTTTATTAAAATAAAGGCAGGTAGACAGAATGCAGAAAGATTCCATTGTAAGTGATGTGAAAAGACAAAACAGACAGAGAATCGCAAAGTATATTTTGGAAAAAAAGCAGACTTCCAGACAGGAGCTAGCCAAGGCTTTGGGCTACAGCATGCCTACCGTATTTGCAAATGTAAATGAACTGATAGAGCAGGGATTTGTGTGTGAAGCGGGAGAGTATGGTTCTACCGGAGGTAGGAAGGCGAAGGTACTGACTATCAACAGAAACCATAAAAGCGTAATGGGACTGGATATTACCAAGCGCCATATCCGTATGCTGCTGTTGGATATTACAGGAGAAATTTTAAAAGAAGATTATTTCCGTTTTCCTTATGAGGATGAACTGGAGTATTATCAGAAACTAGGCCAATATGTCTGTCAGTTTATTGAAAGCGGGGAAGAGAATACAGAGAACTTAATTGGAGTGGGAATTTCCCTGCCGGGTATTATTGTACCGGACAGAGGGCTTTTACAGCGCTCCCATATTTTAAATGTAACGGACGTAAGCCTGAACCGGTTTACCCAGAACATTCCCTATCCGGCCATATTTGACAATGATGCCAATTGCGCCGCCTATGTGGAGATTTCCGGGGAGAGTAAAAGCACCGCATATTTTTCACTGAGCAATACGGTAGGCGGGGCTATCTATTACAATGGAAGACTATGCACGGGAGATAATTATAAAAGCGGCGAGTTTGGCCACATGATTATCCGCCCGGGAGGGAGAACCTGTTATTGCGGAAAAAAGGGGTGTCTGGATGCTTACTGTGCAGCCCTGACTCTCACCAATGGAATTGACGATCATCTGGAGGCGTTTTTTGACAACCTGGCGGACGGGAATACCCACGCTCAGGAGGTTTGGGATGAGTATCTGGACAACCTGGCCATTGCAGTCAGCAATATCCGGATGGCCTTTGACTGCAATATTGTCCTGGGAGGCTATATTGGCGGCTATGTAGAACAATATATGGTTCCTTTTACAGACAAGGTGAGAATGTATAATAACTTTGACACAGATACCAATTATATTACAACAGGAAAATATAAACGCCTTTCTTCCGCTATCGGCGCGGCGCGGCTGTTGGTGAACCAATATGTAGATTCTCTGTAAAATAGCCAGAAAAAAGGAGAAAATGTAAAAGCCCGGGTTCGGTGAAAATGTTCAATTTTCGTTGAATCCGGGTTTATCTTTTATCAAAAAGAAAAGTTAAGAAAAGTAATTGACAAAAGTTTTTATTAATGATATTATAAATACATCAATTAAAAGCATCACATTTGTAACTATTAACTTATTTCCAATAAAAGGAGATGCACCATATGTCGATTCATAAAACAGAAGCATCCTACGATGTGATTGTTGTAGGAGGCGGATTGTCCGGAGTATGTGCAGCAGTTGCTTCCGCCAGGGCAGGAGCAAAAACCGCCATTGTGCAGAACCGATCCATGTTTGGCGGAAACGCAAGTTCAGAAATCCGGATGCATGTGGTAGGCGCCAATTGCCATTCTTCCAAGCCTAACCTTCGGGAGACCGGAATTCTGGAAGAGATTTTGCTGGAAAATAAACGGCGGAATCCATACGCCGCCTTCCCTGTATTTGATACCATTATTTGGGAAAAGGTTTATATGGAGGAGAATTTAACTTCCTATCTAAACACCAATATGGATGAGGCAATCGTGGAAAATGGCAGGATTCAAAAGATTATTTGCCATCAAAATTCTACGGAGACTGAGATTACCCTTTCCGGTAAAATTTTTATAGATGCTACCGGGCATGGTACTCTGGGAGTTATGGCAGGAGCGGCAAGCCGTACAGGCAGTGAGAGCCGGGCAGAATTTCAGGAACCTACAGCGCCGGAGGAGGCCAATCAATACACAAATGGCAATACCATTATGTTTATCGCCGCAGATCGGGGGGAGCCGGTAAGATTTATCCGCCCAGCCTGGGCAAATCAGTACAGTGAGGAGGACTTAAAGTACCGTCCTCATGATACAGGAACCAGCGTCATTGCCACAGGCGGCGAGATTGTAAAGGATGGTCAGGGAGGCGGCCTTCCAGAATTTTCCGCAGTGGATTCCGGGTACTGGTGGATTGAACTGGGAGGCGACGATGAGGACATTGTCAAAAATGGCGAGAAGATTCGTGACGAGCTTTTAAAATGCGTATACGGAGTATGGGATCACCTGAAAAATGTAGGGGACCACGGCATTGAAAATTACGACTTGGAATGGGTCGGCATGGTTCCGGGATACCGGGAGAGCCGGAGGCTGGAAGGAGATTACATCCTCACCGAGAATGACATCCGAGGAAACCGGATATTTGAGGATGCAGTAGCTTACGGCGGGTGGCCTATGGATAACCATGTACCTGGCGGCCTGAAGGATCTGGGACAATACCCGTCTAAGGTTTACAATTTTGACGGGTGCTACACCATCCCTTACCGATGCTATTGCAGCAAGGACATATCCAATCTGATGATGGCAGGCAGGGATATCAGCGCTTCCAAAATGGCGTTTAGCTCCATCCGGGTTATGGGATCCTGCGCCGTAGGCGGACAGGCTGCAGGGACAGCGGCAGCCATGGCAGTTGAATATGATTGTTCTCCCCGCCAGGTAGGGGAACTCCATATCAAAGAGCTCCAGCAGAAACTGTTAAAAGAAGACTGTTATATTCCCGGATTTGCCAATGAGGATGAAAGGGATTTGGCCCGAACCGCCGCAGTGTCGGCCAGCAGCCAGACGGAAAACGGGCCTGCGGAAAATGTTATCAACGGCGTTTCCCGAACCGTGGGAGAGGCCTCCAACTTCTGGGAATCAAAAACCTTAAAAGAAGGCGGGGAAACCCTGACGCTCAAGCTTTTAAAGCCGGAAAAAGTGAATCAGGTGAGACTGACCTTTGACACCGACTTAAGTCACGAGATTATGCCTTCCATATCAAAAGTAGTGCGGGAACGCCAGGTAAAAACTCTCCCGATAGAGCTGGTAAAGGATTATGATGTGACGCTTTTGAAAGACGGAAACCTTACGGCCCAAATACAGATCCGGGACAACGGACAGCGGTTAAACCGGCTGGATTTTTCCGGCGCAGAGGCTGATGAAGTCCGGATTACGGTATTCGGAACCTATGGATTAGAAAGAGCGAGGATTTATGAAGTTCGGATTTACTGATTTGCATCAGGATGAAGAGGCTCAGGAATTTGGCTGGAAACATATGATACAGGTTCTCTGGAGGGAACTGTTTACCCTGATAAAAGCGAATTTATGTTTTTTCCTGTTTTGCATCCCCATTGTCACCATCCCGGCAGCCGTAACCGCGATCCACAATATTTGTGTGGACGCGGTTCGGGGAAAGCCGGTGAAGGTGATAAGGGCTTACGGAAATGCATTAAAGACCAGGTATCTGGCATCCTTTGGGGCGTTGGCAATGCTGGCAGGACTGATTGTGCTGGGCTGTTACGGAACAACGTTTTACTGGGAGTGGCCTTTTCCGGTTCCGATGATGCGGATGATTATCCTTCTCCCCGCAGCATTTGCGGTGGTGGGAATATTGATGATTCCATATTGCTTTAGTATGCTGGCCTGTATGGATCTGCCCCTTGGAAAGGTATTAAAGAATTCCTTTTTGCTGGTATTCTTAAATCTTCGCTTCAGCATCTGCGGCGGAGTGATTGGCACAGCGATGATTCTGCTTCAGATTCAGTTCTGGCTTCCATTGCTTCCGGTTATTTTATCCTGCGGGATTGCCATTGCGGTTTATGTATCTTCGTATTTCGCTTTTTATGGAATTGAAAAATTTGTAGTAATTAAAAATGACGATAAGGTAAAGGAGAATATGGTATGAAAAAATTAGTTTCTATTTTAATGGCAGCAGCCATGACCACAACTATACTGGCAGGGTGCTCAGGGGGGGCTGATAATACGGCGCCTGCATCTTCTGCAGCAGGAGGAGGAGGGACAACCGCGGCTTCTTCCGGAAACTCCACAGAGCTGAAAATTGCCATGTGGGGAGATGAGGCAAGGGCAAATGCATATAAAGAGACCCTGGCTCCCTTCTGTGAGGCCAATAATTGTACCGTAACCATTGACTTAATCCCCATTTCCGATTATTTCGATAAGCTGGCTTCCCAGCTAAGCGCAGGCACGGCTCCGGATGTTTTCTGGCTGGCAGATGCAAAGGAGGCTACCTTTATTCAGGGCGGCTGGTGCGTAAATTTAAGAGATAAGCTGGAGGCTGACCCGGAGTATGATCTGGCAGATTTCTATACAGATGCCATTAACTCTACAGATTACGGCGATGGAGGTATTTACGGCGTTCCTTTCTCCTTTGGCGCAAGAGCTATTTTCTACAACAAGACCTTGTTTGAAGAGGCCGGGGTAAAGACTCCTCAGGAATGTGTGGATGACGGCACCTGGACTTATGAGACCATGTTCGATCTGGCGGCTCAGATTAAAGAATACGACGCTACCAAGACAGGCGTGAAGCTGTGGTGCGTAGGACAGGCAACCAATGGCATTCAGAACTTTGCGGACATTTTACTGGCATATGGAGCAAATCTGGTAAATGAGGATTCTACAGAGTTTATCTTGGATACTCCTGAAGGAATTGCAGTTACACAAATGGTTTATGACGCTATGTATGGAACCGGCGCTCATGCAAAGCCCGGCGATGACACCGCATTCCTTTCCGGAAATATTGCGATGGCCCGAGAGACCTATTCTTATATGACATCTATGGCAAAGGGAAATGTGGAATTTGAGTGGGATGTAGTTCCTCAGCCCTATGGTTCTTTAGGAAAAGACGGAAAACTGTACACAGGCTATGCCTACTGGTGCGCCAATGCCAGCAGTAAAAATTCCGATTTAGCAGCAGAATTAGTAAAATTCATCAGCAATAAGGATAACTATTTAGAGTGGTGCAGTACTTTTATGTCTCCACGTACTTCCGTTATGGAATCCGAAAAAATCATTAATCTGGGAGAAGGCTATCCGTCTCCGGAGCATGTAAAGGCATCCTTTGTTGACTGCGTTGGAGAGAGGGGATTGTTTGCTTACCGCGGAACTTCTCAGTGGACATTGCTGACTACCACAGTTCAGCAGAACTATGAGATGATTTGGGCAGGCGCTACTTCTGTTGAGGATGGAATCAGTCAGATGAAGGCGGCAGTAGAAGAGTACTTAAATTAGTGAAAACGGATAGTGGCGGCAGCCGATGAATAACCCCTGGGATGCAAGGATACAAAAGCCTGTGCATCCCAGATGCGTAAGGAGAAAAGTTCATGGAAAAAATTACAAAAACAGCAGGAAAGCGCAGGCCGCTGGAATACCGGGACAGCAAGTGGGGATACCTGTTTATTATGCCTATGCTGATAGGCTTTCTTATCATTACGGTACTTCCTATTATTGCAACCTTTGTATACAGCACTACCAATAAAAATATGATGAGCCGTACAACAGACTTTATCGGGCTGGGAAATTATATTAAGCTGTTTGGCGACAAAATCTTTCAGAGTACCATGCTTCAGACTCTGGAATTTACCGTTTTGCTGCTGCCATCCAACCTAATACTGACTTTGGCGCTGGCTGCGCTTTTAAAAGATAAGTTTAAAGGCTGCGGATTTTTCCGCACCGCAGTATTTACCCCGGTAGTTACTTCCGTAGTGGTTTGGGGTGTTCTCTGGAAATACATTTTCCAGACGGATAACGGACTGGTAAATGCATTTTTAAAAATGATAGGCATACAAGGGCCTCAATGGCTGATGAATGTGGATCTGGCAATTCCGGTGGCGGTATTTGTCACTTTGGTAAAAGGCCTGGGAATGAACATGGTTATTTTTATCGGCGCTATGCTGGATGTGCCTCAGGATTATTACGAAGCCTCTTCTCTGGACGGAGCGACAAAGATGAAACAGTTTCTCCATATTACCCTTCCCAATATTGCCCCCAGTATTTTCCTGGTACTGATTTTGACAACCATTGGTTCCTTAAAGGTATTCGGACAGATTAAGGCGTTAACCGAAGGAGGACCCGGCACATCTTCTTACGTAATGGTATATTACATTTATCAGCAGGCATTTGAAAATTACCGGTTTGGGTATGCATCTGCGGCTTCTGTTATCCTGTTTCTGATGATTGTGGCCCTGACCCTGTTCCAGTGGAATACGAGAAAGAGGTGGATTCATTATGAAAACTAAAGAAATGACAAACGAACAGTTAAAAAACCGGAAAATCATGAAAAAAGTCATAAAGTATGCGGTGTGTATCCTTGTGGCAATGATTATGCTTTTCCCAATGTACTGGCTGTTTACCACTTCTTTTAAAACAGCCACCAATGTAGCCAAGTATCCGCCTCAGTGGTGGCCAAACCCCTGGACCTTGGCAAACTATGAAGAACTGTTTATGAAACGCCCCTTTATCAAATACCTGTGGAACAGTGTATATATTGCGGCGCTGATGACCGGCGGGGTTATCGTATTCAGCGCTCTGGCAGGATACGCCTTTGCAAAGATTAAGTTTAAAGGCAGCAACCTGATGTTTTTAATTATTCTGTGCGGTATGATGATGCCTATTGAAGTAACCATTATCCCGATTTACACTGCGCTGTCCGGCTTGAAGCTGGCAGACAGCCATATAGGCCTGATTCTCTGCCCCATGTTTGGCTACTGCGGCGCTTTTGGAACCTTCCTGATGCGCCAGTATTTCCTGACAGTACCGACCGAGCTGATTGAAGCAGGTAAGATTGACGGGGCAAGTCAGCCTTTGATTTTTACTAAGATTCTGCTTCCCATGGCCATTTCCTCCATCTCTACGCTGGTTATTTTCTCATTCCTCCAGAGCTGGAACGACTATCTGCTTCCGCTGGTATTGCTGTCAGACTCCACCAAGTTTACGCTGCCGCTGGGATTGTCCTTACTGTCTAATGAGGATGGAATGAAGTGGGAGCTGGTAATGGCGGCGGCAACTTTCTCTACGGTTCCGATTCTGATTGTGTTCTATATGTGCCAGCAGAAGTTTATGGAATCTCTGTCCATGAGCGGACTGAAAGGATAAAGCGAGATTATGAAAAAGGTTTATATTCCGCAGCTGACTCCCCATGGAGGGACTTTAACCGGGTATCTCCACGACCCGGATGACATTTACATATTCCGGGGAATCCGGCCGGGTATTTTAGTTATACCGGGCGGAGGGTATCAGAAGCTGGCAGGCCGGGAAAAAGATCCGGTGGCATTTGAATATTTTGCAGAAGGCTTTAACACCTTTGTTTTGGAATATTCCATTCAGGAATATGCTCCGGGACTGGAACCTCTGGGGCTTAAGCCTTTAAAAGAAGCATCCGCGGCCATAATTGCCATTCGGGAAAATGCGGCGGACTGGAACACCAATCCTAATCAGATTGCGGCTCTGGGATTTTCCGCCGGAGGCCATCTGGCGGCCTCCTGCGCCACTCTCTGGGATTGTGAAGAATTAAAGAAAGAGTTTGACACCAGGGGAGGAATGAACCGGCCGGATGCGGCAATTTTAGGCTATGCCGTGACTCTTACGGGAGAATTTGAACATGAGGGAAGCATCCGGAATCTGGCTGGCGACGGGGATCCGTCTCTCTACAACCTGGTGGAGCATATCGGGAGCCACACGCCGCCGGTATTTTTGTGGACCACCGCCACGGACGAGCTGGTGCCTCCGGAAAATACCCTGATGTTTGCCCGGGGGCTTCAAGCCAACCACATTCCTTATGAGTTACATATCTATCCTCATGGAAGACACGGCCTGACTTTGGGAAAAATGGAGACCAACGAAGATCATCCCCATCTGGCCACCTGGGTGGGACTGAGCAAGATGTGGCTCAGTGAATTGTTTGAGTTTCCCATCAGCAGAAGCTAGTGTACGGTACTGTTCACTGGCCATAGTCTGGGTGAGAAGCTATTTTACGAAAGGAATATTACTATGAAAAATTACAATGTTGTCTGGTTCTGTGCGGATCAGCTTCGATACGATACCATCAGCGGCTATGGAAATACTCATATTCATACGCCTAATATTGATCGTCTCATGGAAACCGGAACTACATTTTTGAGGGCCTATTCCCAGAGCCCGGTCTGCACGCCCAGCCGCGCCTCTTTCCTTACGGGGCGGTATCCCAAAAGCTGCCGTTCCAGCATTAACGGCAACCAGACTTTTTCCAGGGATGAGACTCTGGTGACCAAGATGATGCGGGATGCCGGTTATGTCTGCGGCCTTACCGGAAAGCTTCACCTTACCTCCAGCAGTGCCAAAGATCATATTGAGCTGCGGACGGACGACGGCTACAGCTATGTAGAGTGGAGTCATATGGGCTATGATCTGTGGGACAAAGGCGTCAACGGATATATGAATTGGCTGGAAGAAAAAGGCGTGGACTGGCATCAGGTTTACAAGGCTCCGGTTATTGACTGGCCGCCTAAGTCTGATTATCCCATTCCAGCCCGGATTCAGGGAATGAGGGACGAAGACCATCAGACTACCTGGTGTGTGGAGAAAGCCATGGAATTTATCGGGCAGAGCGTGGCTGAGGACAGCAAACGGCCATGGTGCGTCAGCATTAACCCCTTTGCACCCCATCCCCCCTTTGATCCGCCTCAGTCTTTTAAGGACAAGTTAAATGTAGAAGATATGCCCCTTCCTCTCTGGAAAGAGGGAGAGCTGGACAATAAACCTCAGAGCCAGAAGGATTCCTACTATATAGGATCCCAGAGCGGTATGGTACGCAGCGCAGTGGGAGTTACGGACGAGGAAAAACGGGAAAATACCCTGGAATACTATGCCCTGGTAGAACATCTGGATTATCAGCTGGGCCGTCTCATTGATTATCTGGAGGAAACCGGCCAGAGGGAAAACACCATTATTATGTTCATGAGTGATCACGGGGAAATGCTGGGAGATCATGGAATGTTCTGGAAGGGCGGATTTTTCTATGAGTGCAACGTCCATGTGCCCTTGATCTTCTCCTGCCCGGGCCTGATTAAGCAGGGACTGCGTTCCAATGCCCTGGTAGAGCTGATGGATGTGGCGCCTACCATTCTGGAGCTTTTGGGGATGGAGATTCCTCAGTACATGCAGGCAAAAAGTCTGGCAGGGATTCTGACGGGAAAGGCAGATCCGGATGTCCATAAAGACTGCGTTTATGCAGAATATTATTATTCTGCATTGCTGTCCAACAAGGTTTACGCTACCATGTACTTTGACGGCAGATACAAAATGATTGTACATCACGATGATCCCATCAGCGAGTTTTATGATTTGCAGGAAGACCCGAAAGAGTTCGACAATCTTTGGGGAAAAGATGAGTATAAGGATCTGATTTTTGAGTATTATCAAAAGTGCTTTAATCACGCCATTATGGCAAATGAGGATACGGTTTTGGGAAAGAAATCGATTTTCTAAAACTCGTATGCACCCGCCGTATATCTGGAAGCTCCTGTGGGTTACCACAGGAGCTTTTCTATATCTAGCAGCCCCCAGCCCTGCTGGTTATGGGGCAGTCCCAAATCCGCGGAGGACTCCCGGATTTTTAATTTTACGTCCCGGTTGGTCATTTCCGGATATTTTTGGAGAAGAAGGGCAATGGCGCCGGAGACGATGGGGGTGGACATGGAGGTGCCGCTTTTGCTCTGATAAAGCCCCTGGGCATTTTTACAGCTTACAATCTGGGAGCCCGGGGCCACTACATCGGGCTTTCGCACACAGGCCACAGTGGGGCCGCGTCCGGAATAATCCACCATCCGGTTTCCGGAAACCTGCACTTCCTTATAATCGTCGGAACAGCCTACAGTAATAACTTTCCGGCTGATGCCGGGGGTAGTGATGGTCATCCTTCCCGGCCCGTTATTTCCGGCAGCTACCACTACCACCAGGCCGTCGTCCCAGGCGGCGTTGACGCCCCGGACTAAGAGGGAGTTTTCCGTCATCCCCTTTCTTGAAAAGGAGCCTACCGATATATTTACAATGCGGATGCCATACTCTTCTCTGTGGCTTCGGATCCAGGAAAGACCGGCCAGAACATCGGAAGCAAAGCCATTGCCCCGCTGGTCTAAGACTTTTATATTAATAATATTACATTCCGGGGCCATTCCCTGGTATTTCCCTTCTGACGCAGCGCCGCTGCCTCCGATAATTGCAGAAATATGGGTGCCGTGTCCGTTGTCGTCATAGGGAGCGTTTTTGCGGGCTACCATGTCCTGAAAAGCCAGGAGCCGGTTTCCAAAATCCTCATGGGGGAAAATTCCGGTGTCCAAAACCGCCACCCCTATGTTCTTGCCGGTAAGACCCTGCTCACTGGCAGCAGACCAGTGAACGACAGATTTCACCTGATTCACATGCGGGTACCATCCTCTTTTTTTATTAAGATATGTAAAAACAAAGTTATCTGTCCCCCGGACCTTGAATCCCGAAGAGATATGGGGTATAATAGGAACACTTGGCGAGGTTCTATCGAGCCTGGTGAGAATACATGCCTGGCCTGCAGGATTTTCTTCCTGCCAACCCTTCATCGGCGTTCCGCCGGAAGATTCCAGAAAATATCAAGTAAGAGAATAAAAGAAAGGACGGTGATGCAGCTTGTCTGTGGAAAAAAGGATGAAATAAATAGTTGACATTTTGGCAAGGGTATATTATAGTTATATCTATCAGAAGAACATTTGTTCGCATTGGAGGAAGCTATGAATAAGGATGATAAATTAAAAGCATTAGACGCCGCCCTAAATCAGATTGAAAAGGCTTATGGCAAGGGCTCTGTTATGAAACTGGGAGAGTCCGGAGCTAATATGAATATTGAAACGATTCCTACCGGCTCTTTGAGTCTGGATATTGCGCTGGGATTGGGAGGAGTGCCCAGAGGGCGTATTATAGAGATTTACGGACCCGAGTCCAGCGGTAAGACTACGGTCGCCCTTCATATGGTAGCTGAGGTACAGAAGAGGGGCGGGATTGCCGGATTTATTGATGCGGAGCATGCCCTGGATCCGGTTTATGCCAAGGAGATCGGCGTGGACATTGACAATCTTTACATATCACAGCCGGATAACGGTGAGCAGGCTTTGGAGATTACCGAGACCATGGTACGCTCCGGCGCTGTGGACATTGTCATCGTAGACTCTGTTGCAGCCCTGGTTCCCAAGGCAGAGATTGACGGCGATATGGGAGATTCCCATGTAGGCCTTCAGGCCCGCCTTATGTCCCAGGCATTGAGGAAACTTACTGCTGTTATCAGCAAGTCCAACTGTATCGTAATTTTTATCAACCAGCTTCGTGAGAAAGTAGGCGTTATGTTTGGCAGCCCGGAGACCACAACCGGAGGCCGTGCACTGAAATTTTATTCCTCTGTCCGCATGGATGTGCGCCGGACAGAAACCTTAAAGCAGAGCGGCGAGGCCATCGGCAGCCGGGTTCGGGTCAAGGTGGTAAAGAATAAGATTGCTCCGCCTTTCAAAGAGGCAGAGTTTGACATTATGTTTGGAAAGGGCATTTCCAAAGAGGGAGATATTCTGGATCTGGCGGTGAAGGAGAATATTGTTGAGAAGAGCGGCGCCTGGTACGCTTACAATGGTTCCAAAATCGGTCAGGGCCGGGAAAATGCCAAGATCTATTTGCAGAACAACCAGGAGATTTGTCAGGAGATTGAACAGAAGGTAAGAGACAAGTACAGCCTTCAGAAAACAGCCAAAGAAGCAGGCGAACCCACGGCAGAAGAGACGCCTAAGAAGCCAGATACACCCAAAAAGCAGGAGAAGGAGGAGTAATGGGAGCACTCCGGATCTTAAGCATTACGGAATTTGATAAAAAGAGACGCAAGGTCCTTCTGGAGGGGGACCTTGCATTTGTCTTATACCCCGGCGATATCCGCAAATACCGGATAGAAGAGGGAGAAAAGCTGGAGCAGGAGACATTGGAACTGCTGCTTCAGACCTTGTGCTCCAGAGCCAGGGAGAGGACCCTTCATCTTTTGGAATTTTCAGATAAGACGGAGGCGGAGCTTCGGGCCAGATTAAAGAGGGAAGGCTATCCGGAGCCGGCAATAGAGTCTGCCCTGTCCATGGCTCTGCGCTTTCGCTATGTAGATGATGAGTCTTACGGCGCCCGCTACGCAGAGTCCCGATCCCGACATAAAAGCAAACGCCAGATCCTGAATGGTATGCTTCAGAAGGGAATTGATAAGGAGCTGGCAGAGGAGATTCTGGAACAGCAGGATATCGATGAGAAGGGGCAGGTACAGGCTCTTTTGGAAAAAAAGGGCTACTGGGGCCGGAAACTTGACAGGAAAGAGCGGGATAAGGCTGCCGGAATGTTGGCCAGGAGGGGATATTCCTTTGATGTGATTTACAGTGTAATGGGAGATATGGAAGACGATAGTTGGGCAGATTGACTGCAATGGTAGCAGTTCAGACGGCATCTTCTTGCCCGGCGTAGCCGGGCAAGAAGCATCGGATGTCCATCCGATGTAGAACTTGAGATAAAATTTTACGTCAAGCTCGCTTGTAAGTAAAATTTTATCTCAGGTTCTCCGCCGTCTGAACTGTTACCGTAATTTGTGGAAAAGAGTCTATTGGACTTGACACATTACCGGAAACCGTATAGAATTATACTGTTGTAGTTCGTACAATGAAAACTAAATAAGGAGGTGCTCCTGTGTCACCAGTAATAGCTGCATGTATAACAGGCGTGATAGTAGCTGTTATTACCTGGGTTGTGGCGACCCAATATCGGATTAAGACTTACGAGAGTAAGATTGGTTCCGCCGAAGAAAAGTCCAGGGAGATAATAGATGAAGCGTTAAAGGTAGCAGAAACCAAGAAGCGGGAAGCTCTTCTGGAAGCAAAGGAAGAGTCGTTAAAGACTAAGAATGAGCTGGAAAAGGAAACGAAAGAAAGAAGAGCAGAGCTTCAGCGTTATGAACGAAGAGTGTTAAGTAAGGAAGAAAACGTAGAAAAAAAGGCAGATGCCCTGGAAAAGAGGGAAGCAGGATTACTTGCAAGAGAGGATTCTCTGGGCAAGCGTTCTGCAGAAGTGGATTCACTTTACGAAAAAGGGATACAGGAACTGGAGAAAATTTCAGGCCTAACCTCCGAACAGGCAAAAGAATATCTTTTAAAATCTGTTGAAGAAGACGTAAAACATGACACCGCAAAACTAATTAAGGAACTGGAAAACAAAGCAAAAGAAGAAGCCGATAAAAAGGCAAAAGATTACATTGTGACAGCCATCCAGAGATGTGCTGCCGATCACGTAGCGGAGACTACGGTCTCTGTTGTACAGCTTCCCAATGATGAGATGAAGGGCCGAATCATTGGCCGTGAGGGCCGAAACATCCGTACCTTAGAGACCATGACCGGCGTAGAACTGATTATTGATGATACCCCGGAAGCAGTGGTATTATCAGGGTTTGATCCCATTCGAAGAGAAGTTGCCCGGATTGCTTTGGAACGTTTGATTGTGGACGGACGTATCCATCCGGCCAGAATCGAAGAGATGGTTGAAAAAGCGCAGAGAGAAGTAGAAACTATGATGCGGGAAGAGGGAGAAGCCGCTACCCTGGAGGTAGGAATTCACGGCATCCATCCCGAATTAGTGAAACTTTTGGGCAAGATGAAATTTAGAACCAGCTATGGACAGAATGCGTTAAAGCACTCCATTGAGGTAGCTCAGCTTTCTGGCCTATTGGCAGCCGAGACGGGGTTAGATGTCCGTCTGGCGAAACGTGCCGGTTTATTACATGACATTGGCAAGTCCGTTGACCATGAGATGGAAGGTTCCCATATTCGTCTGGGCGTTGATCTATGCCGCAAGTACAAAGAATCTGCCATAGTATTAAATGCAGTGGAATCCCACCATGGCGATGTTGAACCTCAGAGCTTGATTGCATGCATCGTTCAGGCTGCAGATACGATTTCTGCCGCAAGACCGGGGGCAAGACGGGAGACTCTGGAAACATATACCAACAGATTGAAACAATTAGAAGATATCACCAACTCCTTTAAGGGAGTAGACAAGTCTTTTGCTATTCAGGCAGGCCGGGAAGTCCGAATTATGGTTGTTCCGGAACAGATTAACGATGACGGCATGGTATTGCTGGCACGTGAGATCTCCAAGAGAATTGAAGATGAGCTGGAATATCCAGGACAGATTAAGGTGAATGTGATTCGGGAGTCCCGGGTAACAGACTACGCAAAGTAGGCCTAATCAGAATCCAGAAGAAGACAAAGGCGTTTGCATGACCATAAACATGGTATGTCCAGGCGCCTTTTTGTGTTGCAGGCAATGGAATGAAAGAGACCTGAGAACCAGGATTTTTGGCAGAAAGGAGAAAAGGATGGAAAAAGTTGGATTTATTGGCATGGGTAATATGGGATACGCAATTTTAAAGGGCCTGTTAGCCTATATGCCAAAGGAAGAGCTTACCTTTTGGGAGGTAAACCAAAAACGGGTGGCCTGGGTTCAGGAACAGACAGGGGTGATTCCTGCCCCGGACAGTAAGACCTGTGCAACTCAGGTAAAATATCTGATTTTAGCGGTGAAACCTCAGTATTTTAAACAGGTGATGGAGGAAATAGGGGATTTTGTCAGTCCGAGACAGGTGATTATTTCGATTGCCGCCGGAATCGACAGTCAGTATTTAAAAAGCAATTTGGGCCATGAGATGCGGGTGGTTCGAACAATGCCCAATACCCCTGCTTTGGTGGGAGAGGGAATGACCGGGGTCTGCCTGGAAGAAGAGGAGTTTAGCCCGGAGGAAATCCGGGAAATAGAGAAGATTTTTAATTCTTTCGGAAAGATGAAACGGGTGCCGGAGCGGTTGATTGATGCGGTAGGCTGTGTCAGCGGCTGCTCTCCTGCTTATGTCTATATGTTTATCGAGGCGTTGGCAGACGGCGGGGTAAAGTATGGATTGCCCAGAGAGGACGCTTACGAAATGGCGGCCCAGACGGTTTTGGGAAGCGCCAGGATGGTTTTGGAGACGGGCTTGCATCCCGGTCAGTTAAAAGATATGGTGTGTTCCCCGGGAGGAACCACCATTGAAGGAGTATCTGCCTTGGAAGAAAGCGGTTTTCGCAGTGCGCTGATTAAAGCCTGCGATGCCAGCTATGAGAAAAACGCAAAGTTGAAGAAATGAAAGGGAGGGATTCTTACATGAACAATAATCAGGATATTCCGGTAATCCGCAAAAAGAGGGAGTTGAAATATACCGGAACCATATTAAAATTTTATGAGGATACAGTAATTGCCAATGGCCATGAAGCTCATTGGGATTTTATCCACCACGATGGAGCTGCTGCAGTGGTTCCGGTGACAGCGGAAGGGAAGATTTTGATGGTGCGTCAGTACCGCAATGCTCTGGACAGATACACGTTGGAGATTCCGGCAGGCAAATTGGATGCTCCGGACGAACCAAAGATAGATTGTGCATACCGGGAGCTGGAGGAGGAAACCGGATACCGGTGTGAAAAGCTGGAATATCTGCTGAGCATTAATACCACCATTGCATTTTGTGATGAATATATTGACATTTTCCTTGCGCGGGATTTAATTCCTTCCAAACAGAATTTGGATGAAGACGAGAAAATTGATATCGAAGAGTGGGAGTTAAAGGAACTACAGGAATTAATCTATTCAGGGAAAATGACAGATGGAAAGACAGTAGCCGCTATTATGACCTACGCAGCCAAGTACGGAAATCAGAAATAAGAGAACGGCCTTTTGCATACACTGTGATAGACAGTGGCAAAGGGCCGTTTTTGTCCGCTTCCGGAAGGGGGATTTCTATGAAAAGAGTTGGCATTTCCTATGAAAAGGGGCTTTTGGCTGCATTTCTTGCAGGTACGGCGGCTGGTACAATCCTGGTCAATATGATGAGCAGTGAAATGCGATCCGGATTAAGCGCATTTCCTTTCTCTGCCGGAGGCGCCATGCTGGAGGCGACAGAAGGCGTGAGAGAGGCCGGGTTTAGCGCCAGAGAACAGCTTCCATTATTTTTTCACTTATTCCGATCCAGAAGCCTGTCAGCGGCCATTGGCTGGTTGGCAGGGCTGACTCCCTATGGAACCGCCTGTTTTTTTCTGGCAGCCGGGTATGCCGGATTGACGCTGGGAGTCAGTCAATCTGTTTTCACCTGGCAGAAGGGCCTGGCCGGTCCGGGTTATTTTTTGCTTACTTTGATGCCTCACTGCCTGTTTTACGGTATAATTTGGGCAGCGTTGGCAGTTTGGGCAGGAAAACAGACACCCAGGCTGCGTCTGCTTCCTTTTCTATGCCTTTTAGCAGTGTGCGGGGCGGGAGCAGCGGCAGAGTGCTGGGTGTTTCCGATTGTATGGAGAGTGGGAACCAGCATATTAAACGGATCTTCGTATTGACAAGTAGATAAAATCATTCTATACTTATATTAGTAATAATATTAGTAATATTAACAGAAAAAGAGATACAGGAGAGGCTATGGATAAAAGGACATATGATGCCTATATTGAGATATTAAGACAAGAGCTGGTGCCCGCTCTGGGCTGTACGGAGCCCATTGCCATTGCCTTTGGCGCTGCAAGGGCGAGGGATGTATTAGGCTGCTTTCCGGATCATATTGATATTTGCTGCAGCGGTAATATTATTAAAAATGCAAAGAGTGTAAAGGTGCCCAATTCAGGAGGGTTAAAAGGAATTGCCGCAGCCGCGGTTTTGGGATGTACAGGCGGAGACTGGACTAAAGGACTGGAGGCGCTGAACTCCATTGATGACAGCCACAGGGAGCGGACGAAAGAGCTTTTGAGACAAGATTTTTGCTGCTGCAGCTTAAAGGAGAATTCCCCCAACCTCTATATTAAAGTGACTGTACAAAAGGGAAAAAGCCAGGCCAGCGTTACCATTGAGGATTATCACACAAATATTACGGAAATCTGCAAAGACGGAAAGCTTCTTTTTCAAAAAGACGGAGTCCGGGGCCAGGAAAGCGAAGATGGAAGAAGCCTTCTCAATCTAAAAGATATTGTGGAGTTTGCCGAGACAGTGGACTTGGGAGAGGTTCGGGAGATTATAAAAAGGCAGATTGAGTATAATCTGGCTATTTCCGAGGAAGGCCTGACTCATGACTGGGGCTGCCAGGTGGGGCGGACGATTCTGGATACCTGTAACAGACAGGAACTGGGAGTAATCGCAAAAGCCCGGGCAGCGGCAGGATCCGATGCCCGGATGAGCGGATGCTCCCTGCCGGTTGTCATTAATTCCGGAAGCGGAAATCAGGGAATGACGGCTTCTCTCCCGGTAATTGAATATGCAAAGGGAATGGACGTAGAAGAAGAAAAACTGTACCGGGCCCTGTGCATCAGTAATCTTCTGGCTCAGGAACAGAAAAAATGGATCGGCTCTTTATCCGCATACTGCGGGGCAGTATGCGCGGCAGCGGGAGCGGGCGCTGCGATTACCTACCTGTGCGGGGGAACTTTGGAACAGATTGGCTCTACAGTAACCAATACCATATGTAACATTGGGGGGATGGTGTGTGACGGCGCAAAACCTTCCTGCGCCGCTAAAATTGCCTCTGCAGTAGATGCCGCGGTGATGGCCCACAATATGAGCATGAAGGCCCGCAGCTTTGTAAATGGAGACGGGCTGATGCAGGAAAGCGCGGAAACCACCATTCAGGCCATGGGATATGTGGGAAGAATCGGAATGAAACAGACGGACGTGGAGATTCTCAATTTAATGCTGGGAAACACAGAAATGGAAAAAGACGCGTCAGCTCTTTAAATATTAAAAAATTTCTGTTATAATATGAATACTTGGCGAGGTACTTTCGGGCTTGGTGAGAAAATATACCTGGCCGTTTAACAGGTCCCGGCGTAATATTGTAATAGTTCAGACGGCGGGGAATGGGAGATTGCTCTCAAATATTATATAGAAAGAGATTCAACGAATATGACCATAAAAGAAAGAGTCTACAAAGAAATCTATAGCGATATTTTTGACGGAAAATATGGCCCTAATGAGATTTTGACAGAAAACAAGCTGGTAGAAAAGTATGCGGTCAGCAAGTCGCCAGTCCGGGAAGCGCTTCTGGAATTGTGTAAAGATCAGGTGCTGCAGAGCCTGCCCAGACTGGGATATCAGGTAAAGCCCGTATCTTTAAAAGAGGTGCTGGATATTTTAGAATATCGGATTGATATGGAAATCAGCGGTTTAAGAAGGGCGTTTCCCTACATAACAGAGCAGGACATTTTAATTCTCGATGAAATGTCGGATAAAACTCCCGAAGAGCTAATTGATCCGGATTGGAGCCGGAATGAATCTTTCCATTTGAAATTGTATGAGTTAAACAGCAATCATTATGGCTACCAGGAGCTTCAAAAGACTTTAAAGCAGAGCTCGCGGTTTATTACCCAGTATTTCCATACTGCATGGCAGAAGGCCAATGAGATGAACAATCAGTGCCACAAGGAAATTGTCAATTGTATCCGGGATGGCAATTTGGAGGGAGCTTGCAGGAAGCTGAGTCATGATATTGCATCAATAAAAGAAGAAATTCAAAAAATGCATCGTTTTTAGAGAAATTCTGAGGGCTGCAACAGGCAGAAGAAGGAAAAATTCCAAACCTTCTGCCTGTTGCAGCCCTTTTGTGCGCTTGCCATGAAAAATAAGATGATACTTGACGAAAAATATAAAAAATGCACAGATATGTGTTGACAAGGAGAGGCCAATATAGTATACTCTACTCATAATATTACTGATATTATTACAAAAATACCGATATAAGGATAGTTTGAAAGGAAACTTCCAAATCTACCTGCATGGCGTAGGAAACACGCCAGGAAAGAGGAAAGTATGAAGAAAAGAGAGAGGGTAATTGGAGCAATTAAAGGGGAACCGATAGATAAGATTCCGTCAGGTTTTTCTCTGCATTTTCCGGCTGGAGAGGCCAGAGGGGAAAAGGCAGTAGACGCCCATATCCGCTTCTTTGAAGAAACGGATACAGATATTATCAAGGTCATGAATGAAAATCTGGTTCCCAGAGCATCTGGAGTAAAGAATCCGGAAGATTTTGACAAGATCCCTGAGATTTCTATGAAAGACGAATTTATGAAAGCCCAGGCAGAACTGACCAGAGAAATTTTAAAGAGATGCGATCCGGACAGCTTTTCCCTGGGAACCCTTCACGGGATTGTTGCCTCCTCAGTGCATCCTTTTGAGGCAGATGGTATAGAATATCTCCATGCCAGAAAATTAGTTCTGGATTCCTTGAGGAAAAATGAGAAGCCTGTTCTGGCAGCATTTGACCGGATCACAGAGGGGATGTGCCAGCTTGCCAAAACCTATGTCGAGCTGGGGATAGACGGCATCTATTATGCAGCCCTGGGTGGAGAGACGGATCTCCTGACAGATGAAGAACATGAACGCTGGTTTAAACCTTATGATTTAAAAATTATGAAGGCCATTAAGGATGCAGGGGCCTATTGCTTTTTGCATATCTGCAAGGATGGGCTGAATATGGAACGATATCGTGACTATGCCCCTCTTGCAGATGTAGTGAACTGGGGAGTATATGAAGCGCCCTTTTCTTTGGAAGACGGGAAAAAGCTTTTTGCCGGAAAAACCATTATGGGAGGCCTGAAAAATCGAAGCGGCGTACTGATTGACGGAACCAGAGAAGAAATATTTGAGGCTGTAAAGGAAGCAGCAGAAATAGTGGGACGGACAGGCTTTATTTTGGGAGCGGATTGTACCCTGCCTACGGAGATTCCTTATGAAAGGATCCGAATGGCAGTGGAGGCAGCAAGAGAGCTGTAACAGAAATATAATAGGGAGAAAAAGGAGGAAATGCGTTATGAGGAGCAAGAATTTAGTAGCATTAGGATTAGTGGCAGCAATGTGTCTGACGGGCTGCGGCGGAGGCACAAAAACAGCAGAGACTACCGGGGCTGCGGCGGAAACGACCAGCCAGGCGGCGGCGCCGGAAAGTAAGGAAGAGACGGAAAGTCCTTCATCTGAAGTTAAAGTTTATCCGGCAGGAACCGTTACTTTTTATATGAACGGAAATCCCCAGTTCCGTCAGCAGTATTTCGAAACCTGGCTGGAAAATCACAGAGATATTGCGCCGGAGGTGTCTGTTGAGTTTGTTCAGGTAGAGAGCAATGCGGACGCAAGAGAAAAAATAACCATGACGGCTCTTTCCGGAGCAGTAGAGGATCTGCCGGATGCTGTCTTCTTAGACCGGTTGAATTTAATGGATTTAGTTCAGGGTGGGCTTCTGGTAGACGAGACCGAATTTTTATCTCCCCTGGCAGAGAAGATGGTAGACGGCGCTCTTACAGAAGGAATGGTAAGCGGAAAGATGTATGGCCTTCCCGATTCGGTACGTCCCCAGCTTTTAATGTACAATAAAGAAATTTTTGACAAATACGAAATTGACCCGGCTTCTATGGACACCATGGATGGTTATATCGAAGCAGGACGCCAGTTAAAAGAAAAGAGCGGCGGGGAAACCTATTTATCCTGGATCGGTTCCAACAACATGACCTGGAAGTGCTGGGGAAGAAGAGGACTGATGCCTCAGGCTAACGCAAAGGTTTGGGACGAGGAAGGAAACGTAATTATCGGAAGCGATGAGGGAACCAAGCTGGCTTTAGGCGCGCTGGATACTATGTATTCTGAAGGGCTGTTAATGCGTGTGGAAATGTATGATCCGGCTCTCTATGACGCCATCAACAGTCAGAAGATTGCTACCTTTGATATCGGCGCTTACTGGGACGAGTTTATGCGTCAGAACTGTCAGGCAACTGCAGGCCAGTGGCGGGTTATGTCTGCTCCGGTATTTAAAGAGGTAGGAAAAGCGGGCGCTCCCGTATCCAGCTACATGTGTATTGTAGAAAAAGGCGATGACGGCGTTTACAAAGAGCTGATTGAGCAGATGTGGTATGACTTTACCTTTGATACCGAATCCAGACAGGCATGGGTAAATTCTATGGAAGAGCAGAATGCGCCCTATACCAACCCCATTTCCCTGGAAATGCTGGAGGATGATTTCTGGAAAGAGCCCTCAGACTACTATGGCGGACAATCCTTTAGAGAATGGGAAGGATTAACTCTGCAAAACGGCGCAAACAATATGATTGTAACTGCCCAGGATGCAGAAGGCGACGAGATTATTTCTGCTGAGATTGAGAAATATGTGGCCGGTGACCAGACTATGGAAGAGGCCATTGCCAATATGGATAAAAACTTAAAGGCAAAGATCGGAAAGGCAGAGATCGTGGACTAACAGATTACAGGAGAAGGGAATGCTTAAAAACTTCAAAAAATATCGCGCCCCATATTTATTCATTTTACCGTTTTTCATTTTATTTGTTGTGTTTCAGCTTGTCCCCACTATCTGGACGGTTTATATCAGCCTGACCAAGTGGAGAGGAATTGGAGCGCCGGAATTTGTGGGGTTTGAAAATTACTCGAAAATGGTAATCGATGATATGTTTTGGGAATCCCTGCTTAATACGGCCATCTACTGGATAAGCGGACTGGTTCTGATTCTGTTCCTGGCAGTGTTGATTGCTTCATTGCTTAACAGCAAGTGTTTAAAGGGCAGGGCATTTTTTAAAACCGCTACGTTTTTGCCCAACATCTGTGCGGCAATTGCCATGGGACTTATTTTCAGAATGTTGTTTGACGAAAACGTAGGACTGATCAACGAGGTATTGGCAGCCGTGGGACTTGACAAGGTTCCATGGCTTGCCGGAACCAAATATTCCAAGATACCGGTAATCCTTTTGATTGTCTGGAGAAATACACCCTGGTTTACCATGATTGTACTTTCAGGCCTTTTAAATATTTCATCGGATTACTATGAGGCGGCCACGGTGGACGGAGCAAACGGATGGCAGAAATTCCTGTTTATTACCTTGCCGTCTATCAGCAATATTTTGTTCTTCTGCTCCGTTACCCTGACTGTGGATATGTGGAAAGTATTTAACGAACCATATATTTTACCAGGACCGGGAACGTCCAACACATCCTTGTTCCAGTACATGTATGAGTCAGGATTTAATGTATTTAACATGGGCTATGCGTCAGCTATAGGAGTAATTATTATGGTAATGCTGACAATCGTTTACGTGGGTCAATTCCTGGTAAGAAAGAAACAGGGGGAGGTGGCGTGATGGATTACAGAACAAAGAGGCGTGCGGCATCCCTGGCCGTCCATTTCCTTCTGGGGCTCATTGTACTGGTATGCTTGTTCCCTATTTTGTGGATGTGTCTGATTGCATTTAAGGACACCAAAGAGAGCCTTACCGGATTCCATTCCCTGTGGGTGGATAACCCGACCCTGGACAATTTTAAACGGCTTTTTCAACTGATCCCTGTGTGGCAGAACACGTTTAACAGCGTGTTTACCACCATCATCGGAACGGTAACATCCCTGTTTTTCTGCGCCCTGGCCGGGTTTGCATTTTCCAAATACCGGTTTCCGGGAAGGAATTTCCTGTTTTATTTTATCATTGCTACCATGCTGGTACCGGCAGAGGTGGGAGCGGTTCCCCTGTTCATTATTATGAAAAAGCTGAATTTAGTCAACAGTCTTTGGTCGCTGATTATCCCAAAGATTGCTACGGCTATCGGGATTTTCTACATGAATCAATATATTTCCGATGTGCCGGACGAGCTGATTGAGGCGGCAAAAATAGACGGCTGCAGCGACTTTGGTATCTTTACCAAAGTGGTGGTGCCGATTATCAAACCGGCTTTGGCATCCTGGGGTGCGGTAACTCTGATTTCCCGTTGGAATGACTTTTTCTGGCCCCTTTTATACCTGCGTAAACAGAGTAAATACACGCTGATAGTGACCATCTCCCTGTTGCCTATCAGTGAAGGACTGTCTACCCCATGGCCGGTTATCCTGGCAGGCACTACCCTGGTTACTATCCCGATCATTGTGCTTTACCTGATTTTAGAGCGGTTCCAGAAAGGCGGAAGCTTCGCCGGAGCAGTGAAAGGTTAGAACCAGTATACTAGTTTGTTGTAGCGGCACGCGCCGCTTCGCGTCACCTGCCAATACGTGGGAAGGCATTTTCAGGAATGTTTTGCATTTGCCTTCCCCCTAGTGAAAGGAACAAATTATGGAAAAGGCAGAAGATAAGAAAACACAGAATCGAATAGAAAAAATTCAGCAGGCATTAAGAGAAAGCCAGGCAGACGGGTTGCTGATAGAGGACAGAAGCAACCGCCATTATTTAACAAGAGCGGATGTGTGGCAGGGAAGCCTGATCGTGACAGAAGAAAAGGCGGTTCTGCTGGTAGATTTCCGGTACTATCAGATGGCCATATCAGGAGTAAAAGGCTGTGATGTAAAGCTGTGCAAAAACGTAGATGACGGTATTGGCCAGATAGTAAAAGACTGGAACATTGGCAGGCTGGGGTTTGAGACCGGAGTACTGTCTTATCTGCGCCACAAAAAGCTTGAGGCTGTCATTGGAAAGGCCAGGCTGGACGAGGAAACCTGCGGGGACAGGCTGGTGAAAGAATGCCGGAAAATAAAGGATGAGGAAGAACTGTCTTATCTGCGCCAGGCCCAGGAAATTTCGGACAGGGCCTATGAGCATATACTAAATGTGGCAAGAGCAGGCATGAAGGAGTCCGATATCCGGATGGCACTGGGAACATATATGATTCGCCAGGGATCAGAAGGCTTTGACATCGGTTATATCTCATCTTCCGGGGAGAAAACCTCGTTGCCCCACGGAGGTTTTGGGGATAAGGTTATCGAAAAAGGGGATTTGCTGATGATAGATTTCGGCGCGATCATCAATGGCTACCGTTCCGATATGACCAGAACCTTTGGATTCGGAAACCTTTCCTCTAAACAAAAGGAGATTTACCAGATTGTGCTGGATGCCCAGGAGAAAGCTCTTTCAGGGATTCGTCCTGGTATGAAAGGAAAAGAGGTTGACAAGATTGCCAGGGATTATATCCATCAAGCCGGGTATGAGGGATGCTTTGACCACGGTCTGGGGCATAGCATTGGTCTGGACGGACATGAAAATCCCCGGTTTAACGAAGTAGAAGAAGAACTTCTCAGGCCGGGAGTGGTAATGACCGTGGAACCAGGAATTTACCTGCCTCATGAATTCGGAGTCCGGATTGAGGACATGGGTGTGGTAACAGAAAGCGGATTTGAGAATTTTACCAAAGCAACCAAAGAGTTGATTATAATTTAAAGAGATTTGGGCTAAAAGCAGGACAGCAGATAAAAAGGTTGTCCTGCTTTTTTGATGATCTTATGTAAAATCCTACAAAATTTGTCATAAAGGTATTGTTTTCAACGGGGGGTATTTGCTATAATAAAAGTAACTGGTTTAAGGGGGAGCCAAATAATGATGAGAAAGAACAAAACTCCAGAAGAGCGAGCGGAGGAGATCCTTCGCCGGGCTGCCAGGAAACGAAATAAAAATTCTGCCGGTAAATCACATTTGACAGGATTGGCAATATGGACAGTGGGGATTTTTGGGGGACTTTTATTGTCGATAATGTTTATCCGGCAAAGCGCTGCATCTACCGATGGCCCCAGGCCAGCCGTATTGGTGGAAGAAGGACAGCGGGAGCCGGACGGAGAAGAGATGCAGGAACTTAAAATTCTGTCGGCTCAGAGCGAACTTCCGGATATGGAAAAACTGGAAGAAGAATATATGGGGACGATGGAGGTGGCAGCATATTGCGGCGGCAGACGTACATACTCGGGAGATATTCCTGAGGCGGGAAGGACAATTGCCGCAGATCTATCTAAATTCCAGATTGGAGATCAGCTGAGGATAGGCGATACGATTTATTGCGTAGAGGAGCTGGTACCCAGCGATGCGAATGAAGAGTTAAGAGTATATTTTTCCAGCTATGAAGAGGCTGTGGCTTTTGGCAGACAGGAGCTTAGCGTATATCGCATTGAAAAAGAGGAGGAAGAAAAAGAAGGATTTTTAGGAGAATTTGAAGTGACCGGTTATTGCAGCTGCAGCCAATGCTGCGGGTACAAGGCCACGAAGCTTACAAAAATGGAAACAGTTCCCAGATCCTCCTATACGGTTGCAGTCGATCCGGAAGTGATCCCCCTGGGGAGTAAAATTGAGATAGACGGAATCGTTTATTTGGCAGAGGACACGGGAAAGAGTATAAAGGGAAACATTGTAGATATTTATTTTGATACTCATGAAGAGGCGCTTATCTATGGAAGAAAAACCAAAAAGGTATATCTGGTTCCATAAAGAAGCGCGCAACAGTTGAAAATGGGGCTGCTGTAGGATGAGATAGGGCGGAGCCGGAGAGGCCAGAGGTTTTATCCTGCAGCAGCCTGTTGTGCTGTAAAGTATCCGGTAAAAAGTGCCAGTGACGCAGTTTGCCGGATTAATTTTTGTTTAAGGAAGCGCCTTTTTCGAGAATTCTGTAGTTACCAAATCCTCATAGGGAACCCGCTTGGGAAGTTCACCGGCTTCTTCCAGGATATTTTGCAGAAGATCAAAACTGGATTCCTCAAAGATTGTATCGCCTTTCCAGGTGTCCTGATCCTTGTAGCGGCCTACGATGACGGTTAAGCTGTCTAAATCCGTATCTGGAAACTGAGGTTTTATGACCTTGGCGATCTCTTCCGCAGAATGAGAGTTTACATAATCAAGCCCCCGCTGGGTGGCGTTGGTAAAGGCCTGGATGATTTGAGGATTCTTTTCAATATAGCTTTTTTTGGCGCTGTAGGCTGTATAGGGAACGTAGCCGGACTCCGTACCCAGGGAAGCTACTACATAGCCGTTTCCCTCTTTTTCCAGAGCTGTGGCAAAAGGTTCAAATTCTACTGTATAGCTGGCCCCGCTGGAGGGAAATGCGGCGGCGGTAAGGCCGAAGCTGATGCTCTGATCAATGGAAAGGTCGGCGGCAGGATCCAGGTTATGCTTTTTTAATATGAATTCAAAGACCATCTGCGGCATACCGCCTGCCCTTATTGGTACAATGTAAATATTTTTCCGATAACTGTCCAGCAGTCATTTGAACTGGTAAATCCGGTTGATATCGTTGTATAAGCAACGCGATTTCTTCTTTTGATTTTACAATCTTATAAGGTTTCAATGGATTATCGGTATCTTCAAGAATCCTAAGTTCTTTCATCAGATTGATGTAAGGCAGAATACTTTGTTTGGCCTTCTTAAATCCCAATTCTGTGATTTGTTCGGATAAATATTTTGCCGAAGTATAACCTCGCTTATCCTCTAAAATTAATTTCATCACAATAACAATTACTGTATTCTCCCATCGGTTCATCTCATCAGCAAGACTATAATTGATTAGAGGGGATAACCCATATTTCAAAGTGATTTCCGGCATACCTTCTTTGTCTACATCAATTCTCTCAACCAATAATTCAATGTCTCTTCGGTCAAGAGTTCTATCTGCAATAATTTTATCAAGCACATCCAAAGCATTTTTAAATTTATCTTTTATATCTGGCGTTTCTACGGTAGTTTCATTAAGTCCTTTTTCCTGCATCTCCAGACTATGAATCTGTACTAACAAATCCTTTTGCATAGAATCATAGGTTTCATTGATCAAATCTTCATTTTCAGATGTTATGGATAAATCCTTTATTTTTTGTGTGAAAAGTATCTTTAACTGCTTTTTTCGACTTTGAATTTCTTCCTCAATTTCCAGCCGCTTTTCTGCCAGCGTTTTCTTTTCCGCTTCAAAATCCCTCATATCATACATGGAAATCCCTTCACAAAGTGCTTCTCCACATATCTTAATATAGTTCAGTACATCCTCCATCAAATCATCTTCCTCAATCAGATGTGCTTTTTTACAATAACGCTTGCCTTTTGTATTATAGGTGGTACAAATATAATATTTTCTTTCCCTGCTGGAGGTTTGGCGCTTAATCGGTGTAAGACGGCTTCCACAATCTTTACAGAACAAACAGCTTCCAAAAGGATTCGGAATTTCTGAACCGATCCATTGGCCCTTGCTGCCACGGTAATTAGTACGATTACGCTTTTCTTTTAATTCCTGTACAAGAGAAAAGGTGGCTTTATCAATGATAGGCGGATGATGATCTTCAAAAATACACTGTTCTTCTTTGGGAACACGTTTATCTTTTCCATGCACTGTATTTCTGGCACGTTTTTTCAAACGAAAAGTTCCAATATAAAAATCGTTATCCAATAATTCCTTAACCATGCCATCAGACCAAATGGTTGCAACCCTTTTTTGGCTGATACGGCCTTCTTCAATTTCTCTTTCCCGCTGCATCATAGATGGGGTGGGAATTCCCTGGCTGGTCATATAATTTGCAATTTTACGATATCCTGATCCAGAAATGTAAAGCTCATAAACCATTTTTACAAAGCCAGCTTCTTTGGGAACGATTTTAATGATACTTTTATCTTTCGTATCCCGACAATATCCAAAAGGTGGTTTTGTCATAAGAGTACCTTCTTTTTGTCTGGCTCCGATAGCTCGTTTGATTTTCTTGCTGGTATCTTTTACATAACGCTCATTAAACCATGTTTTAATTCCGATGGTGTCATCGCTGGAATCCATAGAGTCATAATTATCATCAATTACAATAAGATGTTTTCCCCGTTCCTGAAATTCATCCAAAAGTAAAAGAACTTTCGCATTATGCCTGCCTAATCTGGAAAAATCTTTCACATAAACCGTATCAACATCCTGTTCCAGATCTGCCATCATCTGTTGAAATCCCGGTCGATCAAAAATATAGCCTGACACCCCGTCATCTTCATACCATTGATCAATTACTACACCATGATCAGCTGCATATTGGTTAATGATTAACTTTTGATTTTCTATGGAAACATAATTTCGTTTGTCATCATCTCTGGAGAGACGTACATAACCTGCATTCATATTCTCGTCCTTTATAAAATAATCATTTTCATAAACATCCCATAATTCGTTAACTAAAAAAGCAAGAGCAGGAGAAAAATCCCGCCCTGGAAAAATTACGGATTGATTTCTTTTATGTGGTTTCTAATTAGTGCTTTTATTCCATGATGTATATTTTTATCAGCCTGCCCGTCCGCAAATGTTACAACCCGAAAACCGATTTTTGTATATTTCTCTTTATCTGTTTCCAAGGCTTTTAATGACGCATAATCTGTTTGCCAAAGATAATATGTAGGTTTCTGCAGAGCCATCACACACTTTCTGTTTCTATGATCTATATTAAGATATAATCATTAGATGTTTTTTGTGCCTGTCTGCTCTGCAATATTTTCAGTTTGATTTAAAATGTTTTATAAATCAGAAATCAAATGCGGTTTCTCTCAATAACAGGTATTGTGAAACAGGCATCCTTATATTATAATTGAATTATGTCAAAAGGTAGGCTTATGATAATGTCAGAAAGTTGTTGAATAGTGAGGGAAAACCTTCTTATGTCAAATTCAAATTATAAATCTACAGATGCACTTATGAGACATCTTCGGAATAATGGGATTGCTATTTCAGGCAGTTCACAAAAACAACAATTAATTAACGCAGGATATTTTCACGGATATAAAGGATATCGTTTTTTTGTTTCATCCAATCGAAGAATTCCATTTACCTCATATAATGAAATTAATGCTACAATTCAATATGATACAAAATTAAAATCATTATTATACGGTAGAATGATGTTTATTGAAACTGCTCTTAAAAATATTGCCCTTAATACTATTATGGAGGAGATTGATTCCAACAGTATTTATGATATGTACGATAAAGCTGTTAGCAGTTACAAAAATACCCCGGCAGGAACCACGGAAGATATTAAGAAAAAATTTCAGAACAATAAATTGAATTTACAGGGTTCTATTCAAAACTCTATTGCAGCAGCATACCGAAAAGAGAATCCGAAAATCACACATTTTTATAATACCGTAAATTACAGTGAGGTTCCAATCTGGGCAGTCTTTGAAATTTTAACAATGGGAGATTTTGGATATCTTCTATCCTGCTTAACACAAGCTGTCAGAAGAAAAATTTCGAGAAACATTGGCTTAAATTTATCTAGTGATACCGATTGTACGTTGGTTTATAAATATGTATACGCATTAAAAGATCTAAGAAATGCCATCGCGCATAATGATGTTGTTTATGATACACGTTTAAAAAAAATGGATCCTTCAAGACCAATGAAGCAGTGCCTGGTGTTAGAAATGGGATTGCCATACATAAACTTTAAGACCATAGGGGATTATATCATTCTGATATGCTATTATTTGAAATTGTTGAAGGTATCAAAAACTGAAATCAGAGGATTTATAAGAGAATTTGAAAAAGCAACCAAAGAATATGAAGGGCAGGTTAGCGCTAACGTAGCAGCAATCACGATTCATCCGGATTTGTTTTCACGGATGACAATATTAAAAATGCAATCTGATCTATTGCATATTCTTTGTTATTGTAGTATATTATTAATAGCAATTGGGGTATGTGTTTGCGGACACATACTTGGAGGAGCCGGAGAAATCTGGCTCCTCTTTTGATATGCCGTAATAATTTTCTATTGTATTCTAATGTTCTGAAAACCCCTTGCACGAATCATTCCGTCCTCTCGTTTACACAAAATCATAAGCGTCTCATAATTTACATTAATATATGTGCAACACCTGCCCTACCCCCAAGAACCGAAGCCCCGGAAAGCTTCTCCCAGGAAAAGTCCGGATCCGGCTCTTTGGCCACCAGGAAGTTTCCGGCCCGCTGGGTAAGCTGTGCAAAGTTGACTGCATAGTCCTCAGCGCCGTTGGCATAGGTATAGATGCTGGCCTCTGATCCCATAAAGCCGATGTCTGCATCTCCGGATACCAAAGCGGTCATAACCTTGTCGGCTCCGGCGCCATTTACCAGGGTTAAATCAATGCCCTCTTCATGGAAATATCCCAGCTCAATGGCGGCGTACTGAGGAGCATAAAATATGGAATGAGCTACTTCGCTTAAGGTAACAGGAACCGTTTCCCTGCCATCGCCGGAGCGATTGCTGCTGCCGGGGGAGCAGGCAGTGAGGGTAAACAGGGTAAGAGCGGCGGCAAGGCCAAAAGAAAGCAGCCTGGAACCTAAAAAGTCAGAATGTTTCATAAAACCTCCAAGTGGTGAATTTTCTAATTCTATCTTATGTGGGAAGATGTGGGCGGGTGTCAGTTAAGAGGGAAGAAAGGGTGATTCCTTCTCGTATGCTCTTGTAAATTTACCGCATTAATGTTATAAATAAAGAAGTTGCTTTGCAATTTACACGGACTAGGAGGATTTGATATGGTATCATTATATGACGGCGGCGTGTATCTGGTAAACGGCTCCACCCTGATTCCGGAAGGAGAACCGGCAAAGGTGGAGGCTATGACCGGAAAGGCTGCAGATAAAGAGACAGCAAAAAAGGGAACAATTGCCTATTCGATTTTAGAGGCCCACAACACCGGGGCAGATATGGAACACTTAAAACTGCGGTTTGACGCCATGGCATCCCACGATATTACCTTTGTAGGGATTGTTCAGACTGCCAAAGCATCGGGTATGGAGAAGTTTCCGATTCCTTATGTATTGACCAACTGCCACAATACCCTGTGCGCCGTAGGCGGTACGATCAATGAAGACGATCACATGTTTGGGCTTTCCGCAGCAAAAAAATACGGCGGCATCTATGTTCCGCCCCATATTGCGGTTATCCACCAGTATATGCGGGAAATGATGGCAGGCTGTGGCAAGATGATTTTAGGCTCTGACAGTCACACCCGTTACGGCGCTTTGGGCACAATGGCTGTAGGAGAAGGCGGCGGCGAGCTGGTAAAGCAGCTTCTCTGTGATACCTATGACGTGGCTTATCCCGGCGTGGTTGCGATTTACTTAGACGGAAAGCCAAATCCAGGGGTAGGCCCTCAGGACATCGCTTTGGCCATTATCGGAGCTGTATTTAAGAACGGCTATGTGAAGAACAAGGTAATGGAGTTTGTAGGCCCCGGCATTGCATCCATGGACACGGATTTTAGAAACGGCGTGGATGTTATGACTACTGAGACTACCTGCCTCACCTCCATCTGGAAGACGGACGAGGATACCAGGACTTACCTGGCAATGCATGGCAGAGGCGATGATTATAAAGAATTAAATCCGGCGGATGTGGCTTACTATGAAGGCTGTGTTTATGTGGACTTATCTACAATAAAGCCTATGATTGCCCTGCCCTTCCATCCCAGCAACACCTACGAGATCGATGAGCTGAATGCAAACCTTTCTGACATCTTAAGAGAAGTAGAAAAAGAAGGGGAGAAGATAAGCGGCGGCAAGGCCGGCTTTACTTTAACCGATAAGATCAAAGACGGTAAGCTTTTGGTACAGCAGGGGATTATTGCCGGCTGTGCAGGCGGCAATTATACTAATGTTATCCAGGCGGCCAATGCTTTAAGAGGCAAGAACTGCGGCTGTGATGAGTTTTCACTGGCTGTTTACCCGTCTTCCCAGCCGGTATTTGCGGATCTGGTGAAGAAGGGGGCGGTATCGGATTTGATGGCAGCGGGAGCAATTATCCGTACTGCTTTCTGCGGCCCTTGCTTTGGCGCAGGGGATACTCCCTGCAACAACGGGTTAAGTATCCGTCACACTACCAGAAACTTCCCCAACCGGGAAGGTTCCAAGCCGGGAAACGGACAGATGGCGGCAGTGGCTTTAATGGATGCCCGCTCTATTGCGGCAACTGCGGCTAACGGCGGTATCCTGACTTCTGCAGAGGGGATGGAGTGTTTCGGAAAAGTACCGGCTTATGAATTTGACCGGACCTCTTATGACCACAGAGTATATTTCGGATTTGAAAAAGGCGATAATAAGGCAGAGCTGATTTATGGCCCCAATATTAAGGACTGGCCGGAAATGAGTCCCCTGGCTGATAATATCCTATTAAAGGTCTGCTCCAGAATCATGGATGCAGTGACCACCACGGACGAGCTGATTCCTTCCGGAGAGACCTCATCCTACCGCTCCAATCCTCTGGGACTGGCAGAGTTTACCTTATCCAGAAGAGATCCGGAATATGTAAGCCGCACCAAAGAAGTGGACAAGCTGGAGAAGGCCAGAGTGGCCGGGAAAGATCCTCTGTCTCTGAACCCTGAGCTGGAGGACGTATTTGCTCAGATTCGCACCATCCCCGGCAATGAGTCGGTAAAGGTGATGGACACGGAGATCGGAAGCATGGTTTACGCAGTAAAGCCTGGCGACGGCTCTGCCAGAGAGCAGGCGGCAAGCTGCCAGAGAGTAATCGGCGGCCTTGCCAACATCTGCAAAGAATTTGCCACCAAGCGCTACCGCTCCAATGTGATGAACTGGGGAATGCTGCCCTTCCAGATGGAAGGGGATCCGGAGTTTCAGGTAGGAGACTACATTTATATTCCGGGCATCCGAAAGGTCCTGGATGGCGATCTGAAAAATATTAAGGCTTATGTATTAGGAAGCCAGATTAAGGAACTTACCCTTTTCATTACCGATATGACTCCGGAGGAGCGGGAGATTGTCAAGGCTGGCTGTCTCATTAATTACAACCGAAACCGGGCAAAAGCATAAGGGAAAAGTGATTGAGTAAAACTATGAATTACAAAATGATTGTGCTGGATTTGGACGGCACACTGACAAACCGGGAGAAAAAGATTTCCCCGAGAAACAGGGAAGCTCTGATGGAAGCCCAGAAACGCGGTAAGATTGTGGTTCTGGCTTCCGGCCGCCCTACCCAGGGAGTAGCGCCTTTGGCCAGGGAGCTGGAGCTGGGGAAGTACGGAAGCTATATTCTCTCTTTCAACGGAGGCCTTATTACCAATTGCAGCACCGGGCAGCCAGTGGCCTCCGCCCTGCTTCCTTTGAATATTAACCGGCGGATAGTGGAACTGGCAGAGGAGCATCGGGTCAATATCTTGACTTATGAGGGAGACACAATTATCACCTTAAAAAAAGACGATCCGTATGTAGAGCTGGAGGCAGGAGTGAACCATATGGATGTCCGGGAGATGGGGGATATGAAGGAATATGTGGAGCATTTGCAGGTTCCCAAATTCCTCATGGTAGATGATGCAGGATATCTGTCTACGGTAGAGCCGAAAGTGAAGGCAGCCCTGGGAAGAGATTTCAGTGTATACCGGTCCGATCCGTTTTTCCTGGAAATCCTTCCCAAAGGAATTGACAAGGCCCAGCGTCTGGAGGTGCTGTTGGGACTTTTAGGGTTTTCAAGAGAGGAAATGATAGCCTGCGGAGACGGTTACAACGACTTGACCATGATCAAGTATGCCGGTCTGGGAGTTGCCATGGAGAATGCTGTACTTCCGGTACGAAAAGCAGCAGACTATATAACCGCGTCCAATGACGAAGATGGAGTGGCTCTGGTAGTAGAAAAATTCCTGCTTTCTTAAGTTAAAACTGTGGACTTTCAAACTTTAGTATGCTAAAATAGCAACATAGGAAAATGAAGGTCAAAAGGGGCGTCAATTCATGAATAAAAAACTTAGAACAGAAGCTGTCAGCCACTTATTTCAGGCTATTTTAACATTAAAGTCACCAGAAGAATGTTACATTTTTTTTGAGGATGTGTGCACCATCAATGAGCTGCTTTCCCTGTCTCAGCGCTATGAGGTGGCCAAGATGCTGCGGGAGGGTAAGACTTATCTGGAGATTGCTGAAAAAACAGGGGCCTCCACTGCCACCATCAGCCGTGTGAACCGCTCCCTGAATTATGGAAATGACGGATATGATATGGTATTTGCAAGATTAGAGGAAAAGGACCCGGCCGAATAAGACCGGGTCTTCTTAATTTACGTTTGGGTTTGACATCACTTTTTCTTTTTAGAAGAATCACCATGCTCTTCCCTCAGCTGGTCGGTCAGCATTTCGATCATCTGATTCTTTAAATACACATCAAAAGAAAGTTCACAGATAAAGGCAAATAACTGAAGATACTCCTGATCTTCGGGAGCAGCGTCCTGAAAGGTCCGGGTAGCCAGGTTGAATTTTTCCTTTACATCAGCCTTTAAATTCTCCATTTGACCGTGTTCTAAGGCGAAAACCTCATTGTAAATCTTTTCCAGAGAAAGACCGGACAGATTGTCAAAATGCTCCCCTGTAATGGGGCGGAATAATTCCTCAATATCGTTAAAAGAGAGAAGATTCTTAAAGTAGTAGATGAAAATCAACATTAACATATGCTCTTTGGAATACTTCTTCTTCACCGGAGGAGGCAGAAGGTTATTTTTTGCGTAGTTGTTAATCATGGTTTTGGTTAAAACCTTGTCATCGGGATAGCGCTTGGTATGCCCAAGATGTTCATCCATAAAGGTGGTCACCTGATCCATATATAAAGGAATATCCGGAATAGTATCCGGTTTAATATAGGACATAGAATCCAGCCGGACAAACAGCTTTTTTAAACGTTCTTCATTGGTTTTGCTCATGTTGTCACCTCTTTGCTTTATTATATAGTATTCAAAACTAGATGGCAAGAGGAAAAAGAATTTTATTTTTTCGGTGTTACGGAGGCAAGCTGGCTAAAATCAATAGAAAAGTCTAAAGGTGAAAAATATAAAACACTGGTTCAAGCGCAAGAGATGTGGTATAATGTCCACGAAACACTTACAGACAAGGAGCAGTTTATGAGCATTTACGATACCTTAAACCCGGCCCAGAAAGAAGCAGTATTCTGCACAGAAGGGCCTCTTTTAGTCCTTGCGGGAGCCGGCTCCGGAAAAACCAGAGTCCTTACCCACAGGGTAGCCTATTTAATAGAGGAAAAAGGTGTGAACCCCTGGAACATCATGGCCATTACCTTTACCAACAAGGCAGCCGGAGAAATGCGGGAGCGTGTAGATAAGCTGGTAAGCTTTGGAGCAGAAAGCGTTTGGGTCAGCACCTTTCATTCCTCCTGTGTGCGGATTCTGCGCCGCCATATTGAAGCTCTGGGATACACCGGAAATTTTACCATATATGACAGCGATGATCAGAAAACCCTGATGAAGCAAGTATTAAAAAAACTGGATGTGGACACCAAGCTCTACAAAGAACGGGCTATGCTAAATCACATCTCATCAGCCAAAGATCAGCTGATAACTCCGGAGGAAATGGAACTTAACGCAGGGGCGGAGATGCGCCAGAAAAAGATTGCCCAGATTTACAAAGCCTATCAGGATGAACTGAAAAAGAACAACGCGCTGGACTTTGACGACTTAATTGTAAAAACCGTAGAACTTTTTCAAAACAACGATGACATCCTGGACTACTACCAGGAAAGATTTCGCTACATAATGGTAGATGAATATCAGGACACCAACTATGCCCAGTTTAAGCTGGTAAGCCTTTTAGCAAAAAAGTACCGGAACCTCTGCGTAGTAGGAGACGACGACCAGTCTATCTACAAATTCCGGGGAGCTGACGTCCGGAATATTCTGGATTTTGAAGAAGCGTTTCCCGGCGCAAAGGTAATCAAGCTGGAGCAGAATTACCGATCCACCCAAAACATTTTAAACGCCGCCAATCAGGTAATCCGCCACAACCGGGACAGAAAAGATAAAACTCTGTGGACCGCCAATGGGGAAGGAAACCTGGTAAAGATCCGTCAGTATAATACTGCTGACGAAGAAGCAGAGGCCATTGCCAGATCCATAAAAAACACCGGCAGGCCCTGGAAAGACATGGCAGTATTGTACCGCACCAATGCCCAGTCCCGCCTTTTGGAGGAACGGTGCATTGCCCACAATATTCCTTACCGGCTGGTAGGCGGCGTCAACTTTTACCAGAGAAAAGAAATCAAGGACATTTTAGCCTATTTAAAAACCATATCCAACGCGGTAGATGATCTGGCTGTATTGCGGATTATTAATGTGCCCAAGAGAGGAATCGGAGCCACTACCATAGGACGGGTAACTGCTTTTGCGTCAGAACATGGATTAAGTATTTATGACGCTCTGGAAGAAGCCAGAATGGTCCCGGATATTGGAAAGGCGGCCGGGAAAATAGGCGTGTTTACCAAACAGATAGAAGATCTTCGCCGTATGATAACAGAGGAAAACTATACCATTAAGGAATTAATCGGGGCAATTTTGGAAGACACAGGCTACCAAAAGGAGCTGGAGGCAGAGGGCGAAGTAGAATCCGAGACCCGTTTAGAAAACATTGAGGAATTAATCAACAAGGCCGTGAGCTACGAAGACGGCAGCGAAAATCCTACCCTGGAGGAATTTCTGGAAGAAGTGGCTCTGGTGGCAGATATAGACCGGATGGATGATTCGGAGGAACGGGTGACTCTCATGACTCTTCACAGCGCCAAAGGTCTGGAGTTCCCTCTGGTTTACCTGGCCGGTCTGGAGGACGGGCTTTTCCCGGGAATGATGTCCATTTCTTCTGATGACAAATCCGAGCTGGAAGAAGAGCGCCGTCTGTGCTATGTGGGAATTACCAGGGCAAAAGAAGAATTGGTAATGACCGGAGCCAGGATGCGTATGATTAACGGAGAAACCAGGTACTCCAAAGCCAGCCGGTTTATAGAAGAGATCCCGGAGGAATATTTAGATAAAGAACTGCTGGAGCCCAGGCTTGCGGGCTGGGAAAGCAGGCAGGATGATTTTGACGACAGCGGTCTTCCCTGGGAAGACGGGACATCAAAATCCTGGAACAAAGAAGGAAACCGCGCCTGGGGCTCTGACAGTCAAAACGGAAAGCTCAGAGAAGAGAGCGGGGCAAGAGGCTGGGGGAGAAGCGGCGGCACACTGGGCGGCGGCTTTGGCGGTGGATTCAGCGCCGGATCCCACAATGCCTATGCATCCAAAACCGCCTCACCGGCTGCAACGCCCGGCTTTGGGAAAGCCTTTACAGTAGAGAAGGCAGGAGCCTTGGATTATGCAGAAGGAGACCGGGTCCGTCACATCAAGTTTGGCGATGGAACGGTTACCGCCATCCGGGATGGAGGAAAAGACTTTGAAGTAACTGTTGACTTTGACGGAGCAGGAGTCAAAAAAATGTTTGCTTCCTTTGCCAAGCTTAAGAAACTGTAAAGATATAAAAGAAGTCCGCATTTTTTTCGCAATTTTGTATAAAATAAGATAGAAAAAATAGTCATTTAATGATATACTAAGAACAAACAGATTGCCATAAGGAATCAGATAGAGAAAGGACGTGCCACTATGAACAAATTTGATTTAATGGGAAAAGAGGCAAAGGAAGCCCTGGCCCGCATGGAAGAGATGATGACTACCAGCAGATTAAGCGATCTTCTTCATAAAAAGGAAGAGGAAGAAAAGAAGAAAAATTGTATTTTATGGATACTGGCTATTATCGGCGCAGTAGCAGCAGTAGCAGGAATTGCATACGCAGTATATCGTTTCTTCACACCGGATTATCTGGAAGATTTTGAGGACGACTTCGACGATGATTTCGATGACGACTTCTTCGAGGATGAGGAAGAAGAGAGTGCTCCGGCAGCAAAAGAGGCAGCTGCAGAGGAAGCAGAAGCATAAATTTCAAAAATGGAAGAGAGCCCTGGGAATGTCTTTGAGAGACAAAGCCCAGGGCTTTTTTGATGGTACGCCCGGCGGCGCACGTTTTCCTTGAAAAACCAGTCCCACACGGTTATAATACCCTCAGTGAACAAGGGCGTCCCCAGCAGATAAAGAATGCAAGCCCTTCCTTATGTAAATCATCATACATAGCGAAAACGAAAAAACCCAGTATAAGGAGCAGATCAAGTGAAAAAGGGAACAATATTAGAAGCCACTGTAAATAAAATTCAATTTCCAAATAAAGGGATTGTGGAGATAGACGGAGAAAAAGCAGTAATAAAAAATGCCCTTCCGGGCCAGAAAATCCGCTTTGTGGTAAGCAAAAACCGGAAAGGAAAAGCAGAGGGACGGCTTTTAGAGGTGTTAGAGCGCTCTCCCATAGAATGGGACAGGGAAAGCTGGGAAAAGCAGGTGTGCCCCCATTTTGAAATGTGCGGCGGCTGCCTTTACCAAAGCCTGCCTTATGAAGAGCAGCTTGTTATCAAAGAAAGACAGGTAAAAGAGCTGATTGACAGCGTCTGTACCAATCCGGATTATGAATTTCAGGGGATTAAGGCCAGCCCTTTGGCAGAAGGATACCGCAATAAAATGGAATTTTCCTTTGGAGATGAATTCAAAGGCGGGCCTTTGTCCCTGGGGATGCACAAGAGGGGAAGCTTTTACGATATCGTATCCACCCCGGAATGCCGCATTATTCATCCGGATTTCCGAAAGCTTTTAACAGCCACAAAAGAGTATTTTTCCAGAAACAACATTGACTTTTACAAAAAATTAGCCCATACAGGATATCTGCGCCATCTGTTGGTTCGCCGGGCTGTAAAAACCGGAGAGATCCTGGTGGTTTTGGTTACCAGCAGCCAGATGGATGAGCAGGAGACAGAGCTTTTGGAAGGCTGGAAAGAAGCGGTTTTGGCACTTCCTCTGGACGGAACCCTGTCCGGAATTCTTCACACTGTAAATGACAGCCTGGCAGATGTGGTTCAAAGCGACCGCACCGATATTCTTTATGGAAGAGACTATTTCTATGAGGAACTGCTGGGCCTGAAATTTAAAATTTCTCCCTTTTCCTTTTTCCAGACCAATTCTCTGGGCGCCGAAGTCCTTTATGAGACCGCCCGCAGCTATGTGGGGGAAACAAAAGATAAAGTGGTATTCGACCTGTACAGCGGAACCGGCACCATCGCCCAGATCCTGGCCCCGGTGGCTCAAACGGTAGTGGGTGTGGAAATTGTAGAAGAGGCTGTGGCTGCCGCCAGAATCAACGCAGAACTCAACGGCCTTACCAATTGCCGGTTTATCGCCGGGGACGTGCTAAAAGTGATTGACAATGTAGAGGAAAAACCAGATCTTATCGTAGTGGATCCGCCTCGTGACGGCATCCACCCCAAGGCCCTGCCCAAAATCATCGCCTACCAGGTTCCAAGAATCGTCTATATTTCCTGTAAGCCAACCAGCTTGGTAAGGGATTTGGTGACGTTTCAGGAAATGGGGTATGCGGTGGAGAAGGTTTGTGCAGTGGATATGTTTCCGGGGACTGGGAATGTAGAAACGTGCGTACTTTTGTCGCGTAAAAAATCAGGAGGCAAATCCACCAAGATTGAGATAGAAATTGACCTAAGCGAAGCAGATAGGCGAGAATGCATCGGCACAGCAACCTATCAGGAAATTAAAGATTATGTGTGGGAGCATTATCAAACAAAAGTGTCACATCTGTACATAGCGCAAATCAAGAAAAAGTGTGGCTTAGATGTAGGCGAGAACTTTAATAAACCCAAGACAGAGGGAAACAAAGTTCCCAACTGTCCAGAGGAGAAAGAGAGGATGATTAGAGAAGCACTGGAATATTTTGGTATGATAAAGAGATAAAATAACAGAACTCCTTAGAAATTCTAGGGAGTTCATTTTTTATAAAAGTTCCATTATTTTTAATGCAGGGAAAGTTTGATCTGTGTTCATGAGACCTTTAATAATATAATTGTGTTGTTCGTTGTATTTATCTAAACAAGTCATTTCCATATACAGTTCAAACCCATTATTGATAACAGGATTGAATATGTCTATGCCCTTTGTTGAATCTGCAAAAAGATAGTCAATGCTATATGTTTTTTGTGCTATCCATTGAGGTTCTTTTTCTGGATTCAGAATTTTAATGTTAAAGAATTTGAGTTCCTGTGCATTATTTTCAGAGACATTTGATATTTTGAGGCATAAATTTTGTGCATTGCCGCCATGACTGCCATTAGCGACAATAGTGAATCTTGGCATATTGCTTTCATGTTCTCTTTGCTCCAATAGTTCAGCTCTTTTGTCTGATTCCTGCTTGATGATTTGATTTTGATATAAGGATAAGGCACCCAAAATGACTGTTCCTAAAAATGCAAGAATTGAACCATAGTAACTCAATAATTCTCCTGCAGACCATTCAGCAACAAAAAAGTCAATGTTTGAATGAAGTTTAAACAGAATATGTATGATTAAGGGTACTCCAAAGATAATCATAAAAATAATAAATGCAATCAGCTTTTTATGTTTTTTCATCCAATCAAACACAATAAATCTCCCCTTTATATAAATTCATAGCCAAGCATCACATTGATTAAGTTGTAATCAATACCTGCATCTATGTATCGGCACACATCATAATCATAAATATCTGAATTTGGAAACAGTTTAAATGGGCTTTTTATGGTATATCCATTGAAATTCAGGAATTTCTCTATTTCATTGGATGTTGGCAATCCTAAGAAGAAAGCCATTTGCAAATAAAAGTGTCGTTCCTTTACAAATTTCTTCTTGGTTGTTTTCTTGTAGTCAAACCAAGAACTACCTGTTAGTCCTTTTGCTGTCAAATAAGATGTAAATGTAACTCGCTTGTTATCCTTAATAATAAAGAAATCCCTGAAATTCAGAGCACTATCCTTTTGTAGAGTGGTAAATATATTGTCAGTGATATCCTTTAATATGCGGAAACGTTCTTTATTTGTTCTTTGTTGTTTTAAGGTTTTATTTAAGTCTTCTGTATCATATCCTACAAGATCATAATTGATATAGTAATAGAATTTCTCTCTTGCTTTAACAAGCTCCACTACTGCATTTGTAAACTTGTTTTGTAAGGCATCTGTATTAGAAGCAGAACTGTGAATCTGTGTTACATTGGCAGTATCATACAGTTTAACTAGATTATTGTATTTCTTTGTATAATCTTCGATAAGTTCAATTCTCTTTTTAATGGTGTTGATATATATTTTTCTTTTATTGTCGGAAGCATTCAAGGCATCATATTCATTGTCGTAACCATAAGCAGAAAGAAATTCATCAAGGCTCATATTGTGGATAACAAGGTCATGGATGAGAGGCTCATATTTGCCCCAAATTTCGTCTCTCAGGTCTTCACATAGATAATTGTAGCCTGCAATAGAAAACGGCATATTTGCCAACCTAAAGGCTCTCAGGACATCATAAAAGCACTCTTCCTTATTAAGACCTATCTTATATATTGTATTAACGAGTGAATTTAGGTCAGCATAATTTTCGGTGTATATGTAATTTGCAGCATCTGTATTGATACCATGAAGTTCTTGTAAGATTTTTTGTTTTGTCATAAATACCTCTTAATTGTGAGGGAGCTTCCCTATTGATTATCTTTTCAATCCTGAAAGCAAGAAGGAAATGATAGTAATAATATAGCACAAGTCCGTAAGAATGACATTAAAAATATTTTCTTACTGAATACCCACAACGATTAGAAGAGAATATTTCTATCTAAAATGGCAGAAACGAAAGGGGTGATTTTATGCACATTAAGAAATTTTATCCGAAGGATGAGAGATTCTTCAAGGTACTTGCTACCGCTGGAAATATCAGGGGTATAGATGCAAACAGAATTGATATTTCTGATACAAGGCTTAAAAATATGGTCAAAGACCATCTGATAAAAGAAGTAAGCTATGTGAATCCAAAACATAGAGAAGTGGAAAGTTGTAAAAGCTACTGTTTTACCAACAAGGGAAAGCAGTTTATAAACAAAAAGTATGGAATAAACAGAACTCAATCGCCAGCAGCAATCAAGCATAACTGCAAGGTAGCAGAAACAATTTGTTCTCTGCAAAAGAGGGAAATTGATACAATCAAACCAGAGTGGGAAATAAGAGACCAAATGAAAGAAGCAATTGAACACCTCCGAGATCAAGGAGAGTTAGAGAGATATGATGAATATATGGAGATGTTAAGGGAACAGCAGTTATCAGCAATAGATTTTACATATATAAATATGCAAGGCGTTGAATCTGGAATCGAAGTTACAACAAACAGTTATTCAGATAGCGACATGGCAGGGAAAGAAATTTGTTCAGAAATTATAAATGTGCCTGTAAGCTATGTCAGTGCATAAAAAATACTCCCATCATTAAGATGGGAGTTTCCAATGAGCCGCCAAGCCCATTATAACTGATAAAAAAATCCGAATGACCGCCAAGCCATTCATAACTGTACCTTTAACTAAATCAAGTGTACCACTATACTATATGCAATGTCAACTGTTTTATGCCTTGTCTTTCAGTTGTTTTTTCAGGTAATCAATTTTTCCGCTTAAAGAACTGATGACATTATCTTTTTTCTTTACAATGTAAGATAAACCTAAAATATTCAGCAATTTTGTATCCAATTCTGACATTTCGGCAGAGAGTTTACATATTTTGGCAGAGATAATTCACTCTTTGCCGATTGTTTTAATTTGCCCCAAGTCTATTGTCCCTGAAAGGGTTGCAGATTTTCCGTTTGGATCAGTGTAGGTATAAGTACCAGTAATAGGAATCTGGATATCTGGTATTGTTGCAGGGCTTGTTGATATAATGGCGCAGGTAAATACTGGAGAGGAAATATTATAAGAATTGGACTGTATGATGACAACAGGACGTATTTTGTTCTCTTCACTTCCGACATTCTCTCCCAAATCAACAAAAAATACTTCGCCTCTTTTGACAGTCCAGCTTCGCTGATGCCTTTTCCCAACACAATAATACAGCTTTTTTGAATCCCATGCATTGATTCGTTGTGCTTTTCCTAATAGTTGTCTTTCTTCGTTTGTCAAATTACACCTCCGTTTTTACATATTATAGCATGGAAAGCGAAATTTGTCACTTCTTGAAATTTTTTCCTTTTTGCAGATAATAGATGACTTATTTCGATTAAACACAAAAAAGTGCAAATTTTTCGGGGGGGGGGTACCACTAATTTGATTATGGCAAACTTATATCGCAGAAATTATTACTCATAATTTTCTTGTGGTATTTTTAGAAAGATGGCGAAATGAAAAAAAGAATTTTATCTGTTTTACTTGGATGTTCTTTATTAGTTGGAACTGTTTTTACAAATGCTGTTTCCATTGAATTTGAGGAAATTGCTGAAACAGATTCTTTAAATTTTGAGGTGGATTCTAACATTTTATCTGAAGATATTGAATTCTCAAAAGAAGAAATCACTGAAACAAAATTTTTGCTATATAACTTTCCTAAGGCAATAAATATAGAAGAAGGAACTTTGGAATATGTAAAAACAATTGTTGGAAATTCCTATACTTCTTTAACAAAAAAGGATGAAAATAACCATTACTGGAGTCAGAATTATGGATATGAAAATATTATTTCCAACATTTTAAAAGATGCATATGCCAATCCTGAAAAATATAAGCCAATTATTACAATTGATGATTATAAAAATTGGGGTTCTATTAATGAGGAACAAGTACCATTATTTATGAATGCTTATCTACCTAAAGGCAGCATTATAAAATTTCAAATATATGGTTCTTCGTGTAGTCATATAGGTTCCTATGCTGTTGTGAAATTATCTAATGCTTCAAAGACAGAAATCCCTTATAACTCTTCAAACCAAACTAATAATATTGGAATATTAGAAATTAAAAAGGGAAATGGAGCTTTCTATGCAGATATGAATACTTATTATTATAGGATTAATGAAACAGGATATTATACAGCTTCTGCTATAGGAGTAGCATATGGTTGTTCTGTATCTGCAGGTCATGGAATATCAATTGATTCGGAATATGAAATATACCATTATAAGTATAATATTTCTTATAACTTAAATGGTGGGAATTTAATAGAAAAAAATCCATTAAACTATTATGAAGATAGTGAAGATATTATCTTAAAGAATCCCTCTAAAACAGGTTATAGATTTCTAGGGTGGACAGGAACTGATTTAAATACTTATTGTACAAATGCTATTATTCCAAGTGGCTCTTATGGAAACAGAAACTATGCAGCAAATTGGGAAGCAAATCAATATACAGTTATATATATTGATAAAGATATCAATGGTAATGAAATTGGAAGAATAACAAAATTAGTTGATTATGATGCACTTGTTAAAGGCTCTGATATTGGAGATGATAAAACAGACAATGCTTATTATCCTCAATATAGATATGTTTCTAATACAAGTGCAAAAGTTACTACAGATGGAGCAATTGTTTATCGAGTATTTGAATTTTGTGAAACAGAAGCAAAGGCCAATCTCCAATGGAATGATAACAATAATGCAGATGGTTTCAGACCAGATAAGTATAAATTAAAACTAAAACAGAATGGTAAGGTAATAGATGAAATAGAATTATCTTCTGATGAAACAAATTATACATTCCCTAATCTGCCAAAATACGATTCTAATGGAAATGCTTACAAATATACCTTTGATGTAGATGCAAGCAATCGCTATCAAATAGTCTTTGATGAGGATGGTAATCTGATTGTAGAAGATTATTTACCTGCCAATTTCAGTGTAACAATTCCTAAAACAATTGTTTTAGATGGAAACACAGGAAATGCAGACTACGCTGTTTCGGTAAACGGTACATTCTATTACAATGATACATTGACAGTGATTCCTGAAAGTAGCTTAACGCTTACCGATAGAAGTAAAATTTCTTCTATGCAAGCGGATATTTCACAGCAGAAGACAGTTTTTATGAAAGAAGATGATGTGGCAAGTGGAACAACTGCAAATGGCAGTATTCAAGTAGATAAAACCAACTTTGCAGGAAGTTGGAAAGGCAATTTTAACTTTGACATTAAATTTAAAATGCAGAATTAATTTTTATCTTCATAAAATTTTATTGTGGCAATCTGTTATTTTTGCAGATTGCCTTTTGTATGATAGCATCCTACCGAACACCCAGGAATTATAAAAAAGTTGGATTCTTGTATAATCAGAGTACCTTAAAATTAAGGAAAACTTTAAATAGCCCAAAACGGGGGAAGGAGGTTAAATATGCCGAATGTAAACAGTGGCATCATTAAACCATCAATAAAACAGGAGATTTTTGACAGTAACAGAGATTTGTTTGACATTATATATTTTCTGGGAACAGGTTTTATGTTATCAGACCACATATATGCTTACGGGAAAGCAATATATGATTTGAGCGAGAAATCAATCACAAGAAAGCTCATCAATATGTGTGGAAAAGGGCTTTTATTAGAGAAAGAAGCAACCACAACTGGAACTAAAATCTATGTCCTGTCTAAATATGTAAAATCAAAATATGAATCAAAGCCAAGTCAGAATGTATCATCTGTTAAAATCACTGAAAGAAAGTTATGGAAGAATTTTTATATGAATGAGTATATCATCCAAAGGATTGTCAGGTATCTGCTGAAAAATGAGAAAGAAATCAGCATTCAGAGAATATTGGATATATTAGAGGAGAATTTTATTACATTCCAAACAACACAGAACAGGCAGGATGTTTTTGTATTATATGAGAAGTTTTATGATAAATTTATGTGTGGAAGCAGCGAGCCTTTTATGCAGGATTTTAATGCATTAGCAGCGGATTTGTACCTGTTTGGTAAGAACTTTCTGAAAGCAGAGATGGATATAGATTATTCAGAGCAGATCAGGCAGAGAAAGATAAGACAATTAGATAAAGATGCTTATAAAAATGAAGAAGACAAGAATAAGTATTTCTATAATCTGTATCAGTTTGTAATGCAGGGGTTCTTCTTTAATGGATTTAAAGAGGATGTTATTCAAATAGGTTTATTTGAGATAGGGAAACTTACCTTTGAAAAAATTTATAAGCAAATTTGCTACATACTTTTGATGTTGGAGCGATATTTGGGATATATGCCAAAACTTTCATTAACAGTCTATTATAGTGATATTGATGCAGTTGCAGAAATTGAGCGAGAAGCAAAACGAAAAAGTTATAATTTTAAGACACAGGAATTTAGCGATAACAACAAGAAATATGAAACTTTTAAAGCGCTAGGAATCAGAGAACAGTATTGGGAGAACATTGAAATCAGATACATTTTCTATGATTTAAAGAATCGCTATAACCTGTAGGGGAGTCGGGAAACTGACTCCTTTTTTGATGCGTTTATTTGGAGGAATACCACACTTAAATGAATGCGAAATCTGTTGATTTTATAATGATATGAGGTATCTGGTTTTGCTATACTGAAAGAAAATTGAGGGGACTAGACATGATGAGAAAAGAAAATTTACTTTTTGAGATAGATAATTTGAACAGGGTTTTAGAGAAATACAGGAGCATTTTAGAAAAAGGTCATTTAGATGATGTGGCTTATTTGCAGTTGAATGATGTCTTAGGTTCTGTGATGTTGGCACTTCGATATTATTTTGGTGAGGAAGCATATACAGAGCATCAGATTATCATTTTACAGAGAGAATAGATTTTCTGCAAAAACGGAGAAAAGTATAGAGAAAAGCAGAGAAAAGTGAAAAATGGCTGTAATGTTGATAAAATGGGGTTTTGTCTGGATTTTGTACGATTCAGATATATGATATTACATAATATCATAATACATTCAGAGAATATTATGTTATTTCTTTTTAATTTCTATCTTATTTCCTTATAGATAATATTATAGCCCATAGAATACTAACTCATTTTTTCTTTATAGTTTTTCCATTTGTATCTATAATTCAAAATCTCAATAATGAGATGCTTAGGCAAAAACAAGGAACAGTAATACAGATTACTGAGAAAATGAAAGGTGGAATTAATTATGAAGAAAAACAATAATTATAAGTGGGTAAAACATATCATCAAAGAAGTTTCTGAACTTGAAGATGGTAAAACAGAAGTTACCCAATATGTAGTTATTGGCAGACAAGACTTACGTTTTGATTTATTTCTTGTGTCTCCATTTACAGATTTCATTCTGAATCTTCCACACAATAAAACTACAACACAGGTTGCATATGCAAATGTTGTTGTACCATTCCTAAATTATGTCTATGAGCATCCTGATTTTGAGATTGATAAAATAACAGTTCAGGATGGCATTGACTTTCTTAACAGTCTTAATGTTACCCCATATACGAAATACTTATATTCCTGCAGATTAGAAACATTTTATATCTACTTGCAGGAGAAAGGGATTATTTCTTTTAATGAACATACACCCTTATTCAAAGGAAAATACAAAAATATTATAAGAAGCAATAAGAAAGAAGTAATCCATAATTTAAAAACAGAATACATTCCGATGTTTATTAACACAGCGATAGAAGTGGTTCCAGAGATTGCATTGGGAGTTTATATTCAGTGCTTTGGTGGTCTTAGAATCAGTGAAGTTGCTTCTATTGAATATGAAAATATTTCATTAAAATGTGATTCTGCTGGCATTAGAACAATGGTTATCAATCTTACCGATAAGGATCTCAGACCTGACACAGAATATGGTTTTATTGCAAAGAGCAAAAAGAACAGAAAACAGGAGATTATTCCTGCATTTGGAGATTTGCTATATACACTTTATGAGGTTCATAAAGAGAAGCATAAACAGGAAACAACAGATGCAATTTTCGTAGACGAAAAAGGTTTGCCAATGACAAATTACACTTATGCAAATAAATTTGCAAAGTTGAAAAAGGCTTTTATTCAAAAATTGGAGGAAGCAGAGGATTTTGAAGCACAAGCATATGCTATGTACTTAAAAAGCTACAAATGGAAAACTCATATATGCAGAGGCATTTTTTCTAATCAGGTAGCCAATGCGACAAACAGTATTGGAGAAATTGCACTTTGGAGAGGCGATTCAAGTATGACATCTGCACTTACTTATCTGAACAACAAAGAGGAAGTTGGAAAAGATGTGGAAAATATACTTGATGAATTATACAAAGGGGGTTACAGCTTATGGCAGTAATAGATGAATCAAAATATATCAAGGTAGTGGAAATTAGGAAAAGTGTTGGAAAACCTATTACTATTAGTACATTTAAAAACATGTTTCCAGAATTTTCACTTGTGAAAATATCAAATACCCATTGCTTAACTTATGAAGGAAATAGAACAGAGGTTATCAAGCAAATATCAAATATATTTATTGAATATCAGTTTTCTAAAAGCATAGATGATCCATATGAAAAAGTGGATTACTGGATAAACAAATATGATGAGGAAACACAAAGCAAATATCCTGTTTTGTTTGACACCTATAAGGATTTTATGCATGAGAAAATTACAAACAGTAAGAGAGCAAAAAAGAATTTAATGGTAATGGTAAGCACTTGTATGAAGCTATTTCATTATTTAGTCAGTTCTATGAATGAGTTAAGATTAAAACATAAAGCAGAAAATTTTGATGTGGATTCACTTACAGAGATAGATGTTAGAAAAATCATAACAAGCAAAGATATTCCAGTCGCTTATATAAGAAACTTTGGATATTACTTATCATATTTGAAGGAAAATAATCTGATAAATATTGATATTACGATTAAGGTAAAACAAGGTAGAAACATAAAGAAAGATACAGATTTCTATTCGTTGGAAGAATGGAGCTATTTTGTAAATCTTGCGGTTGATATTGATAAGCATATACAAAAAGCTATGAACAATGTTATTTATGCAAAATGTTGGCTTTATTTGTTGCTGCATCTATGCCTTGCATGGAGAAGATCAGATATTCTTTCCATGCCTGCACTCGATAACCTATTGGATATTGAAAAATATGATTTAAAGTGGTTTGAAGAAAATGTGTTTAAGATGAAAGATGCAAACTATATCATCAACAACACAAAGTTGGCGGTAGAACAATATCACACACAGAAGACTAATGCATATAAGCATTTCAATATTCCTGACTCATTAAAAGTTCCTGTTGCAATTGCAATTATGATTGTGGAGCAGTGGAGAAGGAAAATGAAAACAGAATTACTTTTTGGTAAGGATAGTTTCAGTAGTACACAAATACTTGCAAATTATTTGGGAGAGCCTATGAATCAGTTTTCAAGCATAAAAGCAAATAGAACATTGCTGTCTTTTGTAGATAATCTTGCAGAAGAAGTGGAAGCAAGTGAATATGTGAAAATCAGCACTTATATGCGATCACATAAAACAAATTATTACAATATGTCAGATACAACTTCTATTTACCTGCATTCTATGTATTCTGATACAGAATTAAATGAAGTTACCATTCAACTGTATGACAGGGGAATGTTTGGGTGGCTTTATGATTCTCTATTAAAAGTAGCAGCGGATGAAAAAGTTCCCAAAAAGGAACAGACAGATCTTATCGTTCAAATGAAGCAGGGAATATCAGCAGATAGATTGGAACAACTATCAGAATTGCTTTACCAACAGTCAATAACGAAGGAAAGAGTGATTAATGAGATTATGAAGTTATCACATGATGAAATAAAAAATGTCATTAAAAAACTTGCAGATGGAAGTTTGACAAGCAAACAGGATGGAGTTATGTGCATCAGGAAGAATAATTGTAAATACCCCGTGCGAACGGATTGTGTGAATTGTGAGTATTCAATCCCAACGGTTTATACTCTTTTGTCTGTATGCACAGAACTGAATAACATTTTCCAAAAGAAAATACCATCCTGCCAATATGACAAGATCAGAACTTTGGATAAGATGCTCAAACTGTATTCAGTGGTAAAGGAAGCTGAGAATACTTTTGGCGAAGAATATGTCAATTCTTATATTGATTCTTTAGAGTTAAAGCAAAATATTTGTAATACCTATAAACTACTGTCTGCAAAAGAGGAAGATTTATTAAAAGAGGAGAGTGGATAAAATGATAAATAAAAATAAAAAAGCTGCAAATGATATTTGTGGCATGTTTGTTGATGAATATTTGGAAGATGGAAATGCTTCTGGATATTGTGTAATCCAAACAAAAATTAATGATGAAATTGATTTACCAGATTGTGAAGATATGTTTGCAGAATTAAAGGAAAAAGGAATAATCAGAAATAATGATTTTGAAGATGATGTTTGGATAGGCTACTATGATTTGAGTGAGATGAACATGCACTTTGATTTTAATATGGATGTTCCTCAAGAAATGATTTTGAGCCTGAAAAAGTACATATTAGTTAAGCTGTATCTAAAGAAAAATGTAGTACATGTTACAAATGTTGCATTTAGTCATGTTAAGGATATGATTTTAAAAACCAATATTTTAGATATAGATGCTACTTCTTATTTTAAAAAGTATGTTTTAGAGAAAAATGATGTTTTATATCTGATTAATTGCAAAGAGTTTTTACAGTTTTGTACATATCCAAGAGCTTGTGAATTTTACTCAATGATTAAGAATCTTTCAATCAAAAATAATCCAATATCAAGAGAGATCCCTGATTATGATTCCATTTTGAAATATGATTGCTTAATCAGAGATTTTATTGATACAGGTAATATAGATTTGCGAATGAAATATTGTCCCATTCTGATATGGTGGATGATTTCAACAATCATTCCGCTTAGACCATCAGAATTTGTATTATTAAAAAGAAACTGCATCTACAAAGAAAAAGACAAATGCTATATTCACATTGAAAGAGTTAAAAGCAGAGCAGATAGGAAGAAACATACCATTCCAATTATGACAGAGTTTCAGATTCCTGAAACATTATTTGAGTTCATAAGTGACTTTATAGATTATGCAAATGAAATTGACGGTGGTAGTTATCTTGTTTCAGATAATTTTTATATAAAGCAGTTAGCAAAGAATTACAAAAGAAACAAAGTGAAAATTACTCTTCAAAAATTCAATAATCTGTTTAAGATGTTTGAAAAAGATGTTGTTGAAGGTATATACCATTATGAAATAGTAGCACTTGGAACAGCTATAAAAGATAATCAAATCGAGAGAATCCGCTTAGGAGATACAAGGCATCTTGCTTTTATGAATATGCTGATGCAGGGATTGAATCCTCTCTATATACAAAGAATTGGCGGTCATTATACTTTGGAGGAACAGTTATCATACTGCAACCATTTAGATACATTTACAAGTGCAAAAACTTATGTATTGTCAAAGATGCTGAACAACAAAAATGAAGTGTATTATAGAAATTATTCTGATAATGTGGATTGGGGATTAAAACAAACGGAGAAAGAACTGTTAGGAGCAAAATTCTATCAGCTACCAAAAGTAAAAGATGGAGCAGGAAGATGTACTTCAACGAATTTTCCGACAGACTGCAAATGTGAAGAATGCTTGTTCTGTGAGCATTTCATACCAGAAAAGGATGTAGCACAGACTTACATTTCGGAACTGAAACAGAATAATCTTCAAAATATAGAAATAAAAAAAGAACTTCTGAAAAAACTGTTAAAAGAACAATTAAAGGATGAAAAGGAAATTGGAACTGTCAGTAGAAATCTTGCATCACTCATTAATCAGGAGATGATACTGGATGCTTATACACTAAATCTGGAGAAAGGAGGAAATGCGATATGCGATCAGAAGGAAGACCAAATTTATATACAGATGAGCAATTATTAAACGTTTTAAAAGATTATCAAAAGAGCCATCCAAATCAAAAGATAAAATATGCACAGTTGGAGAAGGCTACAGGTATCAAAGTACATATTTGGAAATATCAGATGAGGGATACTATAGAAGCCATTAACAAAAAGATTGCAGGAGCAAATATTCCTGCAAGGACAGGTTATAATTTGCCGAGTGTGGAAGATATGCTCATAAATATTAAAAATGAGCCTGCTATGCAGAAATATTATTTACAGACACTTTCTGATATGGTGAACAATCTATATCAGTATAAAGAAGCAAGTAAAAGTATTGACATCCTGAATGCGGATCATAAAGAGGAAGTAGATATTTTGAAGATAGAAAATGAGGAATTGAAAAAGATGCTGGATAATCAGCAGGATGTAATCAACAGATATATTCTGTCCTCTGCTTCAAAACAGAAAAGGGAGAAGGAAGGAATTAAAGAAAACATCATTCAGCTTGATGCTGATAGTCTGAAAAGATATGACGAAATGTTTGAAGCATTGATGAAATAGAAAATAATAAGCAAACGGAGAGATTCTGTTTGCTTTTTTAGGATAAATGGTGGGTATTCGCTTTGTGAAAATTTGAGCATAAAATGCAATAATATAATAATTTATAAAACTATATTTCAATAAATAAAACAATATGGCAAAAGATGAAATAATCTGTTATAAGATGCTCAAAATTCATTTTCTGTATAGGGAAAGAAAACATCAAAATAAATCCAAAGATTAGGTTTTATAGCCCAACGGGTCGAGCGCATCTCGAATGGAGGAAAGCAATAAGCTCCAGTGGAGGTTATTGTTTTCTGGAATGTCCCGCATCAGGTTGCTGGTCCCCAAGCTAAAATGTGCAGCTTGCTGTGCATTTTACCTGATAGCCCCATGCTTTTTATGGGGCGTCAAGGGCGAGACAACCTGTTCAGCAAGGAACTTGCTAGGTTGGCGAGACCCGTGTACTTTGTAAGTGCCACTCTATCAGAGTTTATGCAGTAGGTATTGGCTTTATTTGGATTTTCTGAATGGAAGCGAATACCCGAAGATAAAGTCGAAGGTTATCAGACACAAATTGGCTTGCAATCTGATACAGAAGCATTATAATAATACCATAGGAAAAATTTTTGAACATAAAAGGTGATGGTAATGAACAAAATAGAATTTTTTACAAATGATAGATATTTGGTATTGAAAACATTATATGGGCATCAGATAGAGATTAACAATACGGAAATATGTCCTATTACTCAACAGGAGATAGCAGATAGTCTTGGATGCAGCAAGGCGAAGGTAAATATGGTCTTGAATGAGTTGATCAACAATGATTATGTTCAAATTTACAACAATACAAAGGGCAGATATGTCCTAACAGAAGATGCAAAAAAGATAATGAAGAAATTAAAGTCCTGAATATTGGACAGATGAAATAATAAAATGAAAAGAACTGTAAGGAGAAAATGAAAAATGACAGAGTTACATAATCAAACTACAACAAATATACAGGAGAAATCCAATCTTATTTGGTCTATTGCTGATTTAATCAGAGAATATTATAAACCTCATGAATATGGAAAAGTGATTCTTCCTATGTGCGTGATTAAGAGATTTAATGATGTACTTGCACCAACAAGACAGAAAGTATGGGATATTTATGATCAAGTAAAGCATTTGGAAGTAATTGATGGTTTTTTAGAGACTGCATCAGGATATAAGTTTTACAATATCAGTCCTTTTGATTTTCAGAAATTGTGTAATGATGCAACACATATAGAGAAGAATTTCAGAGAATATCTTAATGGATTTTCTGATAATGTGCAGGATATTATTGAGAATTTTGAGTTTGACAGAGAGATTACTAAACTTGCTAATAATGGAATGTTGTTTTTAATCATTGAAGCATTTAATAAGCCATCAGCATATATGGGAGCAGATAAGATTACAGCAGTTGATATGGGATATATCTTTGAAGATTTAGTTCGTAGATTTTCAGAGTCTTATGATGAGCAGGCAGGGGCGCATTTTACATCAAGGGATATTATTTATCTTATGACAGATTTGCTGATTTCAGAAGATAAGAAGTCTATGATTGAGGAAGGTGTTGCAAAGACTGTTTATGATATGACTATGGGTACAAGTCAGATGCTTACTTGTATGACAGAAAGACTTCTTGAATTGGATGCGGAAGCAGATGTGAAAGTATTCGGACAGGAGTTAAACCCTGAAACATTTGCGATTGCAAAAGCAGATATGCTGATTCGTGGCGGTAACAGCGATAATATGAGACAGGGGAATACTCTGTCAGATGATAAGTTTAAAGGCTATACATTTGATTATATTATCAGCAATCCTCCGTTTGGCATTGAATGGAAAGTAGAAAAGAATGCAGTGGAAGCAGAGGCGAAACTTGGAGATCAGGGAAGATTTTCTGTTGGTCTTCCTAAAATCAGTGACGGACAGATGCTTTTTGATTTGAATGGGATTGCAAAGCTAAAAGATGATGGAAGAATGGCAATTATCCATAATGGTTCCTCGTTGTTTACTGGTGCTGCTGAATCAGGAGAATCAGAAATTAGAAGATATATGATTGAAAATGATTGGTTAGATGCAATCGTTCAGTTATCAACGGATGTATTTTACAATACAGGTATTACTACATATATTTGGATTATTTCTAAGAATAAGGCAGAAGAAAGACAGGGAAAAGTGCAGCTTATTGATGCTTCCAAGATGGTAGTATCCAGAAGAAAGAACATCGGCAGTAAGAGAAATGATATTACAGAAGAATGCAGAAAAATGATTGTAACTGCTTATGGAGAGTTCAAAAATAAGTCTTATGAATTAGATGGTAAAGTCTGTGAAAGTAAGATTTTCAATAATGAAGATTTTGGCTTTAACAGAATCCAGATAGATAGTCCTTCTTATGATGAAGATGGAAAGTTAATTACAAAGGGTAAGAAAAATCAGCCAGTAGCAGATGCAGCCAAAAGAGATTTTGAGAATGTTCCTTTGACAGAGGATATAGACAGCTATTTTGAGAGAGAAGTAAAGCCATATAATCCCGAAGCATGGATTGAAAAGTCCAAAACAAAAGTTGGCTATGAGATTCCCTTTACAAGATATTTCTATAAGTATGAAGCACCAGAAAAGGCAGAAGTAATTGCAGAGAGAATCACAAACCATGAAAAAGAAATTATGACCTCTTTAGAGAAGTTATTTGGTAAAGGGGGTAATGAGTAATGGCAAGACAAATGAAAGATTCTGGTGTGGAATGGATTGGGGAGATTCCTGAAGATACTAAGCTGATTCAATTAAGGTTTATTGCAGATATTACAACAGGTAATATGGATACACAAAATAGAGAAAATGATGGGGAATATCCTTTTTATGTTCGCTCTCCAAAAGTAGAAAGAAGTAATCAATATTCCTTTGATGACGTAGAAGCTATATTGATGGCTGGAGATGGAGTTGGTGCAGGGAGAGTGTTTCATTATGTACAGGGTAAATATGCCTGTCACCAAAGGGTATATAGAATGAATAATTTTAGATATGTTCAGTCTTCCTTTTTGAAATATTATTTAGAAGGCTTATTCCCGATGATAATGGATCAAGGAAGTGCAAAATCTACAGTAGATTCTGTGAGATTACCTATGTTACAAGGATTTAAAGTGGTAGTCTTTAATGAAGCTGAACAGCAAAAGATTATAGATTTTCTTGATGAAAAAGTTGGAGAAATTGATTCTGTTATTGCAAAAACAAAAGAAACGATTGAAGATTATAAGAAATATAAACAGGCAATTATAACAGATGCGGTGACAAAGGGAATATATGATACAGTTACATTAAAGGCAACAGAGAATGTGCATATAGATAAAATTCCTGCACATTGGGATATGAAAAAATTGAAATATGTTTTTTATATCAAAAAAGATATTGCAGGTAAAGAAGGATATGATATTTTGTCTATTACACAAAAGGGTATTAAGATTAAGGATATTTCAATTAACGAGGGGCAGTTGGCAGAAAGTTATTCCAATTACCAGTTAGTCGATATTGGAGATTTTGCTATGAATCATATGGATTTGTTGACAGGATGGGTAGATGTATCAAAATATTCTGGTGTGACAAGTCCTGATTATAGAGTATTTAATTTTATTGATAAATCAGCTTATTGCAAGGAGTATTATTTGTATTTAATGCAAATGTGTTATATGAATAAAATTTTTTATGGGCTTGGACAAGGTGTGAGTAATTTAGGGAGATGGAGATTACAAGCTGATAAATTTCTTAATTTTACTATTCCAATGCCTCCATTATGTGAACAGAGAGAAATAGCAGAATATCTTGATGAAAAATGTTCTGAAATAGATAAGCTGATTGCTAAAAAAGAAGAACTGCTTGCAGATTTGGAGAGTTATAAAAAATCACTTATTTATGAATGTGTAACAGGAAAGAAAAAGGTGGAGTGATATAAAAGTGCATACAATGAAAAACATCAAATTAAATCTTTTTGAAAATATTATAAGGAGAAGAAAAATAAATGTTATACGGAACAATAGATTATAAAGATGAAAAATATATTTATAGATTGGAAGATGATATGCTATATATGGAGGAGATTGAATCTCTGGGAAAAGGATGGATGGTTTCAGGCTGGCTATCAAATCCGCCCAATTTTGAAGACGACTATTTAAAAGGGATAAATGCTGAAAATGGAAATGAAGTGCTGTTTAAAACATATCCAGGAAATGCAGGAGTTAAAAATACGCAAATAAGAATTAGAGTTCAATATTATATTGAATTTCAAAAGAATGCAACGATAAGTAAGCTGTCTTTTATGGGTGATGAAATTAATTATATATATAATATTGCTCAAGGGATAGAGAGTTATGGATTCACAGAAGAAGGTACTGCATCATGTAAAACAAAGAGTTTTGAGGAAACAACATCTCCAACGGAATATTTTAATGTTGAAAATAAAGAAGTTGGCATATATTTTGCAATATATCGTGGAATCAACTTTCAGTCTTGTCATCCTTTGAATTTATATTCATCTATTAATTTATTAGTTGATGAGAGTAATGATTATGATTTTTTAGTGCATTTGTGTTATGTTATGAAAAGATTTTTAGGATTTTTATGTTATCGAAATAATATTAATTTTAGTGAGATTGCGCTATATACTCAAGAATCCCACGAAAAATATAGAAAAGTTGGGAAAATTCTTTTTATGGATGAAAGAGATGAAATAGAGAATGAAAAAATTATCAAAGAAAGAAATATTACATATGAAGCAATAAAGGGAAAGCTAGGGAAAATCTTACAAGATATCGAGAATGAAAAATTATATTTAAGACATATACCTGATTCACATAAAGATTCTTTGAAAATTGATTATTCAAAATTTATTATGATAACAGCGGCTGTTGAGTGGATGTTTAAAAATTTATATCCAGAGGGATTGAGACATAGTGATAAAACATTAAAAGCACAGGAAAAAGTGAGGGAAGAATTAGAAAATAAAGTTATAGAAAGTACTGGTGAAATTAAGAAGCAGTATAAATTTTTACAGAAATTAGTCGGATCAGATTCTTTGTCGCAAAAAATAGTTCAGATAGGGGAGGATTATGATGCTCTGTTAAGCGAGATAGGTCGATATTTATACAATATAAATAACCTCAAGGAAGAGTTTGATTATACTAAGATTGGATCAAGAATTCAAAATCAAAGAAATAATTTTGCACATGGTAATTTGGATAAAGAGTTTGAGGAGACTGCCGCTTTAGATGTAATATTTCTTGAAAAGGTAATTTACTTATTACAGCTTTCTTCTTATGGGCTTGATGATGATACGATGCTTAAGCAAGTAAAAAGATTATTTGGAATGAGGTTTTAAAATAGCAATTTTTAGGATGATACAAGGCATTAAGAGATAGAGTAGGAGTTTGATATGAGTGCGAATATTAAAATTATAAAACGTCTAATGGCTATTGCTGTTTTAACCCTGATAGCAACAATATGTGTAAATATTAATATTGAAACAGGGATAATTGCACTAAACACATTTGTATTATCAAATAACATAGCATTAACATTGTTTGGTGGGATTTGTACTGGTGTGGTTGTGGTGCTTGCAGAAAAAATCTATAAGTATTATTTAGACAAAAATACGACAAAATGTTTCCTATATAATACCATGATGATGTTGTATAGTGATTATTATTATACGCATAGAGATATTGATGAATTGCTAAAGAATAGAAATCTGATAGTTCCTAAAAATTTATTTTCATATAGAATGCCAACTATGCAAAGTAGACTTGGAGGAATAGCCAATACAGACTATTGTATATTCAAGAAAAAAGATAAATTTATGTTTGTTCATAATGATTTTACACAAAATAAATTTATAAAGTTAAAAGATCAACTGGAACAATACATATATTTTCAAATAGCTTATACAGAAATGGAAATGAAACAAGTGATGGGTGTTGAAAATGCAAATAAAAATATTTATGAAGTGCTAAATGTTTTAGATGGGTTCGCTAAAGAAGCGATGGGAATATTGAATCAATATTTAGATGCTTTACAAAAAGATTCTCCTAAAAAATTTAAATGGTCACAAAATAGAGAAACAATAAACAGTAGTTATTTGGGTTTATACAATAGTGGTAATGTAGATGAGTTTTTAAAAAGAAATTTGAATAAAGTTGATTGACATATTAAAGAGAGGAAACATTTTATGGATATAAAAGAGAAAAGATTTGAATCTGACCTAGAAAGTTACATGCTCTCTCATGGCGGCTTCACCAAAGGGAATCTAAAAACCTATGACAGAGAAAAAGCGATTGATTTACCAAAATTGATTGCATTTATAAAGAAAACACAACCTAAACAATGGGAAAGATATGAAAGAAATTACGGAACAGATGCAGAAAAGAAGTTCTATAAGAGATTTCAGGAGAGTGTAGATACTTTTGGACTTTTGCATGTACTAAGGCATGGCTTTGAGGACAGAGGGGCAAAGATTGAGATTGTTGCTTTTAAAGAAAATAATAGTTTGAGCCAGCAAGTCATTGATGATTATAATAGCAATATTGTAACTTGCACGAGGCAGTTTAAGTATTCTACTCAAAATGAAAATAGCATAGATATGGTGCTTTCTGTAAATGGCATTCCAGTTGTGGCATTGGAACTTAAAAATCAGTTGACAGGACAATCTATTGCCAATGCAAAGAAGCAGTTTATGTATGACAGAAACCCAAAAGAATTGTGTTTTCAGTTTGATAAGAGATTTTTGGTTTATTTTGCGGTTGATTTGAATGAAATCGCAATGACTACAAAGTTAGCAGGAAAAGAAACATTCTTTCTCCCTTTCAATCAGGGCTCCAATGGAGCAGGAGAAGTAGGTGGAGCGGGCAATCCAGAAAATCCAGATGGATATACTACATCCTACCTTTGGGAAGAGGTACTGACAAAAGACAATCTGCTTGAACTGATACATAAATTTATACAAAGAGTTGAAGATGAAAGAATCGTTTATAAAAATGGAGTAGAGACTAAAAAGAAAAGTATTAAACTTATTTTCCCAAGATATCACCAATTAGATGTTGTTACGAAACTAATTGCAGATGTAAAGCAGAATGGTTCTGGAAAGAATTATCTGATTCAGCACAGTGCAGGATCGGGAAAGAGTAACTCTATTGCTTGGCTTGCTTACGAATTGTCAGAGTTACATGATAAAAATGATAAACCTGTTTTTACCTCTGTTATTGTTGTAAATGATAGGACTGTTTTGGACAGGCAGACACAGAATACAATCTTTGGGTTTGACCATATCAAAGGAACTGTTGAGAAAATAGATGATGAAAAACATTCTTCTGATTTGAGGGATGCTATTAACGATGGAAAGAAGATTATTATTACTACATTACAAAAGTTCCCCCATATCTATGAGGAAGTCAAAGCTACCACTGATAGAAGATTTGCTGTTATTGTAGATGAAGCACATAATTCACAGTCTGGAAGATCTGCTCAAAAACTGAAAGCTGCTCTTGCCGATACAGAAGAAGCATTAAAGGAATTTGCTGAAATAGAAGGCAAAGAGGAAGAGGAAATCAAAGATGATGAGGATAAGCTGGTGGAGCAGATGCTTACACATGGCAAACATAAAAATCTCTCTTTCTTTGCTTTTACCGCAACCCCCAAAGAATCAACATTGGAATTGTTTGGAGAAAAACTTACTAATGGTAAATTTAGAGCATTTCATATATACAGTATGAAGCAGGCCATTGAAGAGGGATTTATTCTTGATGTTTTGAAAAACTATATGACATACAAGAATTGTTATAAGATTGCTAAAAATACCCCAGGCAATCCAGAAGTTCCTGCTACACAGGCATTAAAGGCAATTCAACGTTATGAATCGTTGCATCCGCACAATCTTCAACAGAAAACAGCAATTATTATTGAAACTTTCAGAAGTGTTACGAAGAATAAAATTAATGGCAATGCAAAAGCAATGGTGGTTACTGCATCAAGATTACATGCCATCAGGTATTACCATGAATTTAAACGATATTTGGAATTGAAAGGTTACGATGACCTTGAGATTTTGGTTGCCTTTTCTGGTGTTGTGAAAGATGGAGAAGAAGAGTATACAGAGGAAGGTCTGAATAAAAGAAAAGATGGTACAACCATAAAAGATACTCAGCTACCTGCTGAATTCAATAAAGATGAGTATTCTATGCTGATTGTTGCAGAAAAGTACCAAACAGGTTTTGATGAGCCCCTGTTACATACTATGTTCGTGGATAAAAAGCTGAAAGGTGTAAAAGCAGTACAAACCTTATCAAGACTTAACAGAACTTGTGCAGGAAAAACAGATACCTTTGTTTTAGACTTTGTAAATACTGCAGAAGAAATAAAGGAAGCATTTGAACCATATTTTGAGTGTACAGAACTGGATCAGGAGATCAATGTGAATCTGATTTATGATACCAGAACAATGCTCAGAAGTTATGGGTTGTATAATGATGATGATATAGAGAAGCTGTTGAAGATTCTTTTTAAAAAGTCTCCACAAAATGATACTGATTTGGGCAAAATGGCAAGTGTGCTGACTCCTATTGTAAACAGATATAAAGCATTATCGGAAGATAAAAGATTTGATTACAAGAAGACAATCCATAACTTTAATAAATGGTATTCCTATATCACTCAGATTTCCAGAATGTTCGATGTTTCTTTACAGAAAGAATTCAATTTCACACAGTATTTGGAAAAGATGTTGCCACCAGCAGTAGATGCAAAATCTGTGGATTTGGAAGATAAACTGAAATTGGAGTTTTACAAATTGGAACAGACATTCAAGGGAGATATTTCTTTGAATCCAACGGTGGAAACTTCTACATTAGAGAATCCTAAAACATTAAAAACATCTGGAAAAGGTATAGATGAAGATGAACTATTGGAGAACATTATTGGCAAAATCAATGAGAGATTTCAGGGTATTTTTACTGACAGTGATAGAGTAATTGTAGAAACCATTTTCTTTAAATGCGTGAAAGATAATAAGAAGCTGAAAATGCAGGCAAAGAAGAATGATGAAGAAGTATTTAATCAGTCAATCTTTCCTGAGATTTTCAAACAGGTAGCACAGGATTGTTATATGGAGCAGATGAAAGCATTTTCTAAATTGTTTGAAGATAAGGCTTTCTATGAATCAGTAATGGAATCCATTGCAAAAGAAGCCTATAAAGATTTGAGAAATAGATAATTGTATAATCAGAGTCAAGATTTTTCTTGGCTCTGGATTTGGTGTGAAAGGAGAAATTATGAATTATATTACTATTATAATTGTAGTCATGATACTATTTGTATTAATTGGAGAATTTATATCAAAGTTTCTAAATGTAAATTCTGAAAATACTTTGTCAGGAGGATTTATTTCTGCGGGAATGGGATTAGTGTCATCATCTTTTCCAAGCACATTAGATAATTTAATGAATTTGTTTGGGAGATCGTTAGGGGAACAGTGGTCCACAGAAGCAGTTAATATTTGGAGTTTGATAATTGGAATAATGTTTATTGCTTTAGGAGTTTTCCTCTTGTTTTATATTAAAGATAGAATTTTTATCTTAAATATGTTTGGTCTATTTTCGCAATTTGAAATAAGTGAAGAACAAAATGTTCGAGATTTGAAACTAAACGATTTTAAAGTTAAGGAGATAATCATTGATTTTGTTGATGTGTTTAAAAGTGGAATTATAAATGATGTAATTAGTGAGAAATCAAATAATATGATTGTAAACAAAATAAAAAATGACTGTTTAAAATTTAAAAATAGAAGTAAAGATTTTAGAAGTTGTTTTACAGGAATGGCACCAATCCCATATACAATGTTAGCAGGAACATATTTAGCAGATAGCAAGTTAGAGAGGTATTTTGAATATGAAAGAGGTAAAAATCGCTATTATGAGGTGATGGAAAAGACCAAAGGAGATAACTATGAATCTTTATTAGTTGACTATCCACAAGTACCTAAATTAGATTCAAAAGATGTTCTTGTAGCAATATCTATTACAAGGAAAATAAATAAAAATCAAATGAAGGAGTTTGGGAATATAGATGTTATAGAAATATATTTGCCTCATCCAGATGATAATATAATAAGATCAAAGAAGCAATTAAATGAATATAAAAAGCAAATTATATGTAGTTTAGAAGACATAGGAGTTAAGTATGGCGCATTGAATAGAATACATTTAATTTCTTCTATACCAAGTTGTATGTCGGTGGAAATTGGAAAGGCAATAGCATTAAACAATAATAGGCTGAAACAAATTATTGCATACCATTATGTTGCTCAAGGAAATAAGAAATATCCATTTGGCATTATTTTAACCGAAAATACATTAAATGATGAACATGGTAAATTAGTTAAAAATTAGGGGGAATATATATATGTATGATTTGTCAAAAGAATTTGAAAAGTTCTATAATGATTATGTTGTATTGCCAAATAAAGAACAGAATGATTTGAGAAACAAGAAGAACATAAATATAAAAAGATTGAAAGATGGATTAAAAGAATACAATCAGGATAATAATACAACATATAAAATTGCAGAAACAAGAGTACAGGGAAGTATGGCAATGCATACAGTGGTTCAAAATGATAATAAAGATTATGATATAGATGTAGCCATTATTTTTGAAAAAGATAATTTGAAAGATAATGAAGATTATTTAGGTTCAAGAGCGGCAAGAAATATTGTAAGAGATGCATTGAAAAAGAAATGTTCACAATTTAATGTTGAACCTGAAACATTGACTAATTGTGTTAGAGTTACATATGCTGATGGATATCATATAGACTTTGCAGTATATCGAAGATTTAAAGAAGCTGGCAGTACTGAATATACATATGAACATGCAGGCAGCTCTTGGACTTCAAGAAATCCAGCAGCAATTAACGAATGGTTTTCACAAGAAATAGAACAAAAAGGGCAAGAGTTAAGAAAAGTTATTCGATTATCAAAGATGTTTTGCAAGTCAAGAGATTCCTGGGTAAATATGCCTGGTGGGTTATTGCAGACAGTACTTTGTGATGAGAAGATTCAGACATCTTATGATAGATTAGATGAGATATTTTATTATACGATGCATGGAATTAAAAGCAGATTAGAAAATAGTATAGAAGTTTATAATCCAACAGATACTTCATTGCCATTACTTACAACAGATAAGCATAGGACTAAAATGAATAATTGGAAAACAAGACTTCAAACAGAATTAGATAAATTAGATGTTCTATTTGATGAAGAATGCGATAGAAAAAGTGCTATTGATGCATGGCATAGTTTTTTTGAACATGATTTCTGGACGAATGAAAGTGTTATTTCAGAAAGTTTTGCTTTGAGAAAGTCATATTTGAGTTATACAGATACAGAAGAATTTATTGAAAATGAAGTATGTAATATTTGTGAACAATACTATGTAAAAGTTGATTGTAAAGTAGAAGCGAAGGGATTTCCGCTCCAATCTCTAAATAGTTTTTTTGAAAATCATCCTATATTTAATAGATTTTTGCCACATGGATTCTCCATAGACTTTGATGTTATTTCTACAAATGTTCCTGAACCATATAGTGTATGGTGGAAGGTGAGAAATGTTGGAGCGGAAGCAGAGAAGCGAAATGATATTAGGGGACAAATTGAAAAAAAGTATTATAAGCATAAACATGAAACAGCAAAATTTTATGGACCACATTATGTTGAATGTTATATTATTAAGAATGGAGAATGTGTGGCTATTGAACATATAAATGTTCCAATCGGACATTCCTAAGAATACAGAGAATCAAGACTAACAATCTTGGTTCTTTTCTTTTGTTCTTTGATATAAAAATCACCCTCAAATGCGTGTGAAAATCATGGATTTTCGGCTGCATCCGCTTTCATACTGCGCTATAATAGCACTTAGAAATACACAGTATATGGCTATTTCAGGTTGTGAGAAAGGAGAAAGTGTTATGGCAGAAGTTAAGACAATCAGGCAGTACAGGACAAAACAAGACGGAAATACATTGATTGAGTTCCCTGTGGTAGACGAAGAAAGCAAAAACATTATAGAAGTGAATTTCAATCAGTACATTGATGTTTTGTCAGATATTTTAGTGAAGTATGCAGTAAATTTTAGGTCGGGCAGGCAGTGGGTTGTACCCCTGTCTGCAAAACATAAAAAAAGTAAACTGTGTTGCTTTGATTGCTTGATTTCTGCCTATACATATATTTTCAGAGAAAGGTGGATACAGTATGAAAAATAAGAATTTTAGCAATTTATTTGTAAATCGGAAGAAATGTGTTATCTATATCAGGGTTAGCAGTGAGAGACAAGTTCAAGGCTTTTCGCTTGATGGACAAAAAAGAGAACTGATAGAATATGCTAAAGCAAAGGGACTGGAAGTTGCAGAAATTTATGTAGAAGAAGGAAAATCAGGTAAATCTATTGAGGGCAGAGATGAATTTCAACGAATGATGTCTGATGTAACAAAACAAGATTCTGAAGTAGGTTATATTCTTGTGTACAAATTATCTCGTTTCGGAAGAAATACAAGGGATATTTTAAATTCCCTGAATATCCTGAATAAATATGGAATCAATCTTCTTACAAAGGAAGAAGGAATTGATTCTTCAAATAATATGGGTGGCCTGATGATTACCATATTAGGAACAGTGGCAGAGATGGAAAGAGAAAACATTGTGGTACAGACAATGTTGGGAAGAGAAGAAAAGAGCAGACAGGGTGGATGGTGCGGTGGTTTCGCTCCGCTTGGTTACGATCTTAAAAGCGAAAGGCTCGTAAAAAATGAATATTCTTATATAGTCGAAACAATTTTTGATAAATATGTGCATGAGAATATCGGAATCAAAGGGGTTGTTGACTATCTCAATAAGAATGGAATCAAAAAACCTGTGCCAAAAAACAAAGAAGATTTTCAATTTACCGATTGGAGCACACATACAATCAAGAGCATTTTGGATAATCCCGTGTATACAGGCTATATTGTTTTTGGCAGAAGAAGGACTGTGGAATGTATTAATGAGAACACAGGAGAAATGGAATACAAATTACGAAAACAGGATGAAGAAAATTATATCTGGTCTGATGAACAGGCACATGAACCTATTGTGACTAAAGAAGTGTTTGATATGGCACAGCAGAAGCGAAAAAGCAGGTCTTGTAGGGGAAACAGGCAAATAGGACAAGTTCCAAAACATTTATTGTCGGGCTTGTTGAAATGTCCTGAATGCGGTTCGGGTATGGTTATAAGCTATAATCGTTGGGTTAATAAGAAAAAGAATCCTGATGCACCAAAAATGGAGACAAGGAGCTATATTTGCGGTCACTACAATCGTTCAGGTACATATGGCGAATGCCATAGGAACGGAATATCATCTGAACGAATAGAAAAGGAAGTCGTAGAGTATACAAAGCGGTTAGTACACAATGAAAAGTTTGTTGAATATGTAAAAATGAAGATAGGGAAATCTATTGATGTTACAGAAATTGAAAATGAACTTGCTTCCTATGACAAGAAATTAAAGTCTTTGGAGAGAAACAAAAAGAGTTTGGAAAAAGATATTGATAGTCTTCTGGATGATGATAAATTTGCAAACCGCAAAAGAGCTGATATG
>CAJUJM010000060.1 GCA_910586755.1 uncultured Lachnospiraceae bacterium | reverse complement strand
CGGTAAGCAAAAGCAGCAGTAATATCCAGAAGTTTTTGCTTCTCATATGGTAAGCCTCCTTAAACCCTGTGGACAATACCACTATTTTATCATAAGAACCCGCCGGTGTATACACTGTTTTCATGGTTTTCTTCGACCACTGATGTCAGTATCTCTGAAAATCCTCCCAACCCCCGGAAGGATTCCCTGGTATTTTGCCCGATTTTGGCGGGAACAGGCGTTACATGACAGGAAGCTTTACAAGGCCGGCTTCCCAGACCTTTTGGAGAGATTTTAAGATCCCTAACTTTGCGTGATACCAGGTAAGTCCCCCCTGGAAATATACCGCATACGGAGGCTTCATAGGGCCGTCAGCGCTAAGCTCAATGGAAGCTCCCTGAATAAAAGCGCCTGCCGCCATAATCACCGGAGCGTCATATCCCGGCATATCCCATGGCTCCGGGGTGACATAGCTGTCTACCGGGGCGGCAGCCTGAATTCCTTCACAGAAGGCAATCACGCCCTCCGGTTTTCCAAAAGTAATGGCCTGGATAATATCGTGGCGGGATTCCGTGCTGTCTGGAACTACAGAAAATCCCAGCCGCTCATAGAGATTGGCGGCAAAAACAGCGCCTTTTAATGCTCCCGCTACCACAGTGGGCGCCAAAAACAGCCCCTGGAAAAAGGACTGGTTTAATCCCAGGCTTGCTCCCACCTCTTTTCCCAGCCCGGGAGCGCTAAGGCGCGCCGCGGCCCGCTCAATACAGTCGGCCCGGCCTACAATGTAACCGCCAATGGGAGCCAGACCGCCTCCCGGATTTTTGATAAGAGAGCCTACCATCATATCTGCTCCTGCATCCAGAGGCTCTGTGCGTTCCACAAATTCTCCATAGCAGTTATCTACCATACAGATTACATCCGGCTTTATCTCCTTTACAAAGGAGATAAGCTGCCCAATTCGCGCTACAGACAGGGTGGGACGGGTCTGATAGCCTTTGGACCTTTGAATGGTTACCAGTTTGGTTTTCTCATTTATGGCCTTTCGGATCCCTTCAAAATCAAAGTCTCCGTTTTCCAGAAGATCCACCTGGCGGTAGGAAACACCGTATTCTTTTAATGAGCCCACAGAATCCCGGATTCCGATAACCTCTTCCAGTGTGTCATAAGGCTTTCCCACCGGGGATAAAAGCTGGTCCCCCGGCCGCAAATTGGCGGATAAGGCAATATGCAGGGCGTGGGTGCCGCTGATTAGCTGAGGGCGTACCAGAGCGCTCTCCCCGTGAAATACCTGAGCATAAACTTCTTCCAGGGTATCTCTTCCCGCATCATTATATCCATATCCTGTAGTAGCGGCAAAGTGAGTGTCACTGACCCGGCATTTTTGCATCCCGTGGATGACCTTCAGCTGATTGTACTCTGCAGTGGCGTCTATTTCAAAAAACCGATCCGCTAAGGATTCCTCTATTGCAGCGGCATAGTTTAAAATTTCTTTGCTGATTCCTAATTGCTCATACATGTGGCAGGTATTCATAAAAACGATTCTCTCCATTCCTGTAAAATGTGGGACAGCACTTTGTCATAATCATTGTCAAATTCGGGAAGGTTCAGCCACCTTACGTCCCGTTCCCTGCGAAACCAGGTTAGCTGGCGTTTGGCAAAATGCCGGGTGTCCCTTTTTAAAATATAGATGGCTTCCTCAAGGGTGGTTTTTCCGTCCAGATAATCCAGGATTTCCTTATACCCCAGACCTTGCATGGATACCAGATCTCTGGTACAACCCATGGTCTTTAAAGCCTGTACCTCTTTTACAAGCCCTTTTTCTATCATTTCATCCACCCGGCTGTCGATCCGCTGATACAGAGTTTCCCTGCCGGCATTTAACACATAATAGAAAAGCTGATAAGGGGATTCCTTTCTCCTCTCCGTTTCATTGTGAACGGATATTTTCTCACCGGTCTGACGGTAATATTCCAGAGCGCGGATTACCCGCTTTACATTGTTGGGGTGGATGGCCCGGGCGGATTCCGGATCCACCTGGGTTAGCAGATGGTGGAGACAGGCTTCCCCCTCTTTGTCAGCCAACGCTTCTAGTTCCCGGCGGATCTTCCCGCCTTCTTCATTTTCCTTAAAATCAATGTCATAGACTAAAGCCTGGATATAAAAGCCTGTGCCTCCGGCGATAACAGGGATGCGGCCTCTGGACCGGATTTCCTCCATAGCCGCCTTGGCCCTGTTTTTAAATACCACGACATTAAATTCTTCATTGGGATCCAGAATATCAATTAAATGGTGGGGAACTCCATCCATCTCTTCTCTGGTTACCTTTGCGGATCCAATATCCATGTGGCGGTATACCTGCATGGAATCGGCGCTGATAATCTCCCCTCCCACCGCTTTAGCCAGACGGATGGAAAGGGAAGTCTTTCCTACTGCTGTAGGGCCTGTAAGGACAATCAGGGGGAGTTTCACGGTTGCCTCCTGTCTCTTTTTCTACAAACTAATTTTTGATTACACAATTCTCTTAAATTTCTTTTCCAGTTCATATCTGCTCATGGATATGATAGTGGGACGCCCGTGAGGGCATGCATAGGGATTTTCCAGCTCCAACAGTTCGTCAATAAGCTCATCCGCTTCCCTGGCGCTTAAAGCATGTCCGCCTTTTACCGCAGCCTTGCAGGACATGGAAGCGACTCTCTCATAAATGATCTCCGGATTTGCATGGAGCTTTTCTTCTGTAAGGCTTCCAAGCATCTCCATCAAAAGCTCTTTTTTAGCAATAGACAGAAGGTTGGAGGGAATTCCTCTTACTGCATATTCCCGGCCGCCAAAGGGCTCAATCTCAAATCCCATATCGGTAAAATAAGAAAGATGAGCGGAAAGAGCCAATTCCTCCTGAACTGTCAGAGTCAAAATAATCGGGGGACTTACCATCTGGGAATCGTAGATTCTCTCCTTTAAAGATTTCATAGTCCTCTCGTAAAGTACTTTTTCGTGGGCGGCATGCTGGTCAATGATAAAAAGCTGATCCTGGTATTCTACCATCCAGTAAGTGTCAAACAGCTGTCCGATAAGCTTGTGCTGAAAGCGGGCTTTGGGCTCCAGAAGTTTTCCGTCAAAGAGATCCATCTGCCGGGAATCTGGTTTTTGCAGCTTTGGCTCCGGCGGTTTTGATTCCGAAGGCTTTTCTGATATTGGCTGGCGGAAAGAAGCCGGGACTTTTGACTCCCTGGAAAGAGGCGCGGGAACTTTAGGAGGGGCTGTTTTTTCACCATAAAGCCCTTCTGGTTCTCTTAGCTGCTGAACTGCCAGGGCCAGACGCTTTTTTTCAAAAGGTTCCGGAACCCGCTTTTTCTCTTCTGCAAAAGGAAAATCTCCTTTTTTGGGGGGCTTTTCTTCTTCCTGACTGGTCAGGGATATCTGGGGAATCAGTTCTTTTTCATGAAGGGCCTTTGATACCGCCTGATAGACAGCATTGTAGACTTCTTCCCCATTTTCAAACCGCACTTCCATTTTAGCGGGGTGAACGTTGACATCCAGCGCTCTGGAATCTATGGCAAAATGAAGTACCGTGAAAGGAAACTTATGCTTCATGAGAAATGGCCGGTAAGCCTCCTCAATGGCCCTGCTGACGAGAGGATTTTTAATATACCTGCCATTGATAAAATAGATTTCGCAGTTTCGGCCGGAACGGGCCACAATCGGTTTGCAGATGTAGCCGGATATCTTTACAGGGCCTTTTGTTTCTTCTACTTTCAAAAGATTGGCGGTTAACTCTCTGCCGTAAATTTCATAAATAATGTCTTTCAAATTATGGTTGCCGGATGTGTGGAGGACGCTGCTGCTCCCCTTTATATAGCGGATGGAAATATCCGGCCTGGAAAGGGCAATCTTTTCCACAAAATCCTGAACATAGCCGCCTTCCGTGGCTGGCTGTTTTAAAAACTTTTTTCTGGCCGGAGTATTGTAAAACAGATCCCGGACTAAAAAGGTGGTTCCCTCCGGGACTCCCACTTCTTCCATCCCCATTTCCACGCCGCCTTCTATTCGGTAGCGGCTCCCGGTCAACTCATTTCCGGTTTTGGTAATCAGTTCCACCCTGGACACTGCGGCAATGCTGGAGAGAGCTTCCCCCCGAAAGCCCAGGGATAATATGGAGGCCAAATCCTCTGCCTTTTGGATCTTACTGGTAGCATGGCGCAAAAATGCCATAGGAACCTGACTTTTTTCTATGCCGCAGCCATTGTCTGTTATCCGGATCAGAGAGGTTCCACCATCCTTTATCTCTACCGTGATGGCGGTAGCATCGGCGTCTATGGCATTCTCCAACAGCTCCTTTACAATAGAAGCAGGCCGCTCAATCACCTCTCCGGCGGCAATTTTATTAATTGTATTTTCATCTAATACTGCAATGCTCATTCTGGTTTCCCATTCCTATCCTGCTTGATTCCCATGACTATCCCAACGGTTTTTTAACCGGTTTTGAAGGCGGTAAAGGGTGTTTAGCGCGTCAATGGGCGTCATCTGGGAAAGCTCCAGTTCCCCCAGCTCCCGGATAATGTCATCGTCCTTTACTGCATCCAAAAAGGACATCTGCAAAAGATCCACGTCATCCGGCTTGGGAACCGCTTTGTGAATGGTGATATTGGCGGAGGTTTCCGCAATCTCCCTGGCCCTGGCAGTAATATCGGCGTTTGTCAGCTCTTCCACCAGCTCTTTGGCCCTGGCAATCACCGAATCCGGTACCCCGGCCAGCTTGGCCACCTGAATGCCGTAACTTTTATCTGCTCCCCCTTTAATGATCTTTCTCAGGAAGACAATATTCTCTCCCTGCTCCTTGACAGCGATACAGTAGTTGTTGACGCCGCTCATGGTCCCTTCCAGCTCTGTAAGCTCATGGTAATGGGTGGCAAATAAGGTTTTTGCTCCTAACAGCCTGGTATTGCTGATATGTTCCACCACTGCCCAGGCAATGGAAAGACCGTCAAAGGTACTGGTTCCCCTGCCGATTTCATCTAAAATAAGAAGGCTGTTCCTGGTGGCATTTCGCAGAATATTGGCCACCTCCGTCATCTCCACCATAAAGGTGCTCTGCCCCGCCGCCAGATCATCCGATGCTCCCACTCTGGTGAAAATCCGGTCGCAGATACCGATGTTGGCCTCCTCTGCAGGTACAAAACAGCCGATTTGGGCCATAAGGACAATCAGGGCCACCTGCCGCATATAGGTGGACTTTCCCGCCATGTTAGGCCCGGTGATAATGGAAATGCGGTTTTTATTGTTGTCCAAATAGGTATCATTTGATACAAAGGTAGCGTCAGGGATCATCTGCTCCACCACCGGATGGCGGCCGTTACGAATCTGAATCACTCCCTTTTCATTCATTGCCGGCTTTACATAATTGTTTTTGGTGGCTACCACAGAAAGAGAGGCAAAAACATCAATTCCCGCAATAGCTTTGGCTGTCTTTTGAATCCGCACTACCTGGGAGGCCACCTGATCCCTTACCTGGCAGAACAAATCGTATTCCAGAGAAAAAAGCTTATCCTCTGCCCCTAAAATGATTTCCTCCAGGTTCTTTAGCTCATCGGTTGTGTAGCGCTCTGCATTGGCCAGGGTCTGCCGGCGGATAAAATACTCCGGCACCAGGTTTTTAAAGGAATTGGTTACCTCAAAATAGTATCCAAAGACTTTATTGTACTTGATTTTTAAGTTTTTAATCCCTGTTTTCTCCCGCTCCCGAAGCTCTAAGTCAGCTAGCCAGGTCTTTCCCTCTGTCTTAGCGTGGCGCAGCTTGTCCGCCTCCTGGTCAAAGCCTTCCCGGATAATACCGCCTTCCCGAAGGCCGATTGGAGGATCCTCCACTATGGCCTGATGAAGCAGACCGTATATATCTTCCAGGGGATCTAAAGCTTCATTCATCTCCTTTAGAAGGGGACAGGAAAACTCGGTCAGGATCTGTTTAATATGGGGAAGCATTCCAAGGGAATTTTGAAAAGAAATCAGATCTCTGGGTCCTGCTGTTTTATAGCTGATGCGGCTGATAAGCCGCTCCAGATCATAGATGGGATTTAAATACTCCCTAATCTCTTCCCTGGAAATATAGTTCATATTGAACTCCTGAATTACCTCCTGGCGGGCCAGGATCTGGTCCCGATGAATCAAAGGCTGCTCAATAAAGGTCCGAAGCATACGGGCCCCCATGGCAGTCCTGGTCTTATCTAAGACCCACAAAAGGGAACCTCTCTTCTGCTTTTCCCGAAGAGTTTCCAAAAGCTCCAGATTCCTCCTGGTAGAGGTATCCACAATCATATACTGGCCTACGGTGTAGGGGGTGATGGCAGTCAGATGCTCCAGAGTGCTTTTTTGAGTCTCGTAAAGATAGCGCATTACAGCCCCGGCCGCCACAACAGCAGTCTCGTAATCCCCCAGGCCCAGACCGTTTAAATCTCTTATTTTAAAATGGTCCTTTAATATTTCACGGCAGCTGTCATCACTGAAAAACCGGCTGTCCAGGGACGAGATCACTGCATGATACCGGTTTTTAATCTCATCAATCTCCACACCGGACATGTAAAAGGCCTCATTACACACTACCTCAGAGGGAGAAAACTTGTTGATTTCATCAAAAAGATCCCGCTCTGAACCCACCTCTGTCACGAAAAAATCACCAGTACTGATATCGGCAGTAGCCAGTCCAAATACTTCCCCCAGATATACTATTCCCATCAGGTAGTTGTTTTTGGTCTCGTCTAATGCCTGTGCACTGGTAATCGTTCCAGGGGTTACAATCCGGACCACTTCCCGTTTTACCAGCCCTTTGGCAAACTTGGGATCCTCCATTTGTTCTGCAATTGCAACCTTATATCCTTTTTGTACAAGCCTGTTTAAATATACTTCTACAGCATGATGAGGAACGCCGCACATAGGCGCGCGTTCCTCTAATCCACATTCCTTTCCGGTGAGGGTAAGTTCCAGCTCTCTGGACACAGTCACTGCGTCATCAAAGAACATTTCATAAAAATCACCCAGCCGGTAAAATAGGATGCAGTCCTTATACTGCTCTTTGGTCTCCATATAGTGGACCATCATTGGTGATAATCCAGCCACGTGTTATAATCCTTCCTTTTCTCTTTACTGTGAAAATCCGCCGCCGACAGGCGGCATCCATTCAGGTATGCCAAATGCGCCCGCCAGACTTTCCTGTATGGCAGTGCATCCGCTGCGGGCGCATGAAGGTTTCAGTAAAATCATTATTGAAGCAGGACTCCCGGATCGGTGGGATCCCATTCCTGAGTATTAGGCACCGGAACCACATCAGGCCGGTAGAAAGGCCCTACGCTGGTGGTATCCTCATAAATCGTAATGGGCACTCCTGCCTGTACATTGTCATAGATCCACTTGGCATCTCCCGTACGCAGACGAACACAGCCTGCAGAGCGGGCAACGCCTAAATCATTGTAGGTCTGCGCCCGGAGAGTACGGTTGTTTTCTTTCTCAAAGATTACAGAGTGAAGTAGGAAGCTTCCGGTAATGCGGGTGGCGTACTGGGTGTAGCAGTCTCCTATCATATAACGCCAGCGGTACCGCTCCGGACTTTTAAAGGTTCCCAGAGGCGTATCGTCTCCCACAGAGGTCAGCATGGACATTACGGGCAGAATGTATCCGTTGTCTCCGTCCTTGGCATAGATGGTGAGACAGTTGGTTGTTTTGTTAACCTTGATAACATAGGAGGACTGTTTTCCGATAATGGGATCCACATTCTGCACCAGACGGCCGTCCTCGCGGAAGTAGTATTTATATCCGTTCAGATACTGCCAGCCGGTAAGCACCATGGAATTGGATACAAAGAATCTGCTCTCTGAATCGTCCAGCCATCCGGAATAATCGTTACCATTGGGATCATCGTAATGAATGGATCCGGCTTCGTCTCTCCACATGCGGCTCTCATAGGGGGAATAGAACCGGTAACGGTCAGACTCCGGCCCCGGCTGTCCCTTGGGGACTAACTGGATATCAATATCCGTAATATAATGGCCGCTGTTTAAGGTTCCTGCGATCTCGCCGTTTTTGGCCCAGCCCAGCTGGCCTATGGTATCCAGGGTAACCCGGTAATAAATATCCCAGTTGTAACCGGCCAGCATAGACAGGCCGATCCGTACCGCTTCCATACGGGTATCCGCATTGCCGTCAACTGCGCCGTTTAATTCTCCTACATAATTCCAGCCTAGCCAGCCGCCGTTGTTGATACTGCTGGTGTAGGAAATGGAACCGCCCAGGCCGCTGTTAAACACCAATGACATATTACTGTAAAATCCGCCGTTTCCTACCCCGTAATTTAAAGTGACGCCGTTAAACTCTTTCTGCCCGGGAGTAATCACCCCGGCAGCTCCGGCGCCGTCCCCGGCAGGCGTCTCAGAACCGCCGGCAGGATTTTCGGAAGCCCCGGGACCGTGTTCTGATCCGGAATCCATATTTACCGTGGCCGGGGTTTCCTGTCCCTGTTGTTCCAGAGCAATTCCGGGGCCATGGTTTTCATAGGCGTTGTCTGCATATGCAGTGACAGGCATAGCCAGGGCAAACGCCAGCGCCATAACCACCCCTGTCTTTAATGTCTTTTTCATCTCTTGTTACCTCCTTGCACTTCTGCCGGGTTTTAAAGTTCCCATATAATAAAACCCTTTTATTTCATCCAGGTAGACGTCCACAATCTTTCCAACCAGATTGGGAGAACCCGGGAAATGAACTACCGTATTATTCCCCAGCCTGCCGGTTAACAGGCGGCTGTCATGAGAATTTACCTCTTCCGCCAATACTTTCTGTACTGTGTGGAGATCCCGGCCCGAGACCTCTGAGGAGATTCTCTGAACCCGGGTTAAAAGCCGTTCAAACCGATCTTTTACCACATCCTCCGGAACCTGTCCATCCATCTCTGCCGCCGGCGTTCCGGTGCGTTTGGAATAGATAAAGGTAAAGGCGCTGTCAAAGCGGACACGTTCCACCACATCCATGGTTTCTAAGAAATCTTCCTCCGTCTCTCCCGGAAATCCCACAATAATATCCGTAGTCAGGGAAATATCAGGGATAGCCTGCCGGATCTGCCTTACCAGTTCCAGGTATTGCTCTTTGGTGTATCTGCGATTCATAATATGTAAAATCCGGCTGCTTCCCGATTGGAGAGGCAGATGAAGATGGGGACAGATTTTATCCGAGCTTTTCATCACTTCAATCAATTGGGGAGATAAATCTTTGGGGTGAGAGGTCATAAAACGGATCCGCTCAATTCCATCTATCTGTGTCACCTGTTTTAACAATTCCGCAAAAGAGACAGGGTGCTCTAAGGTCTTCCCATAAGAATTGACATTTTGCCCTAAAAGCATCACTTCCACTACCCCGTCTGCCGCCAGCCGCCGGATCTCCTCTAAAATATCCTCCGGCTCCCGGCTCCGCTCCCGGCCCCTTACATAGGGGACAATGCAGTAGCTGCAGAAATTATTACAGCCAAACATAATATTGACTCCGGATTTAAAGGAAAATTTTCGTTCTGTGGGAAGCTCCTCTACAATCTTGTCCGTGCCTTCCCACACATCCACTACCATTTTTTCTGAAAGAAGCCGCTCTGTTAAAAGCTCTGCCAGTTTATAAATATTATGGGTTCCGAAAATCAGATCCACATAGCGGTAGGACTTTTTAATCTTTTCCACTACCTGAGGCTCCTGCATCATACAGCCGCAGAGGGCGATAATCATGCCGGGATGTTTTTTCTTTAAAGCGCCTAAATGTCCCAGCCTTCCGTAGACTCTCTGGTTGGCATTTTCCCGAACCGTACAGGTATTGTAGAGAGTAAAATCTGCATCCTCATCCTCTACCGGCACATACCCCACCGCCTCCAAAACTCCCATCAGCTTTTCAGAATCCCTGGAATTCATCTGGCACCCAAAGGTATTGATACAACAGGTTAAAGGCCGTCCAAGCCGGATGCTTTTTTCCTCTGCCAAAAGCTTTGCCTTGGCAATAAAAAAACGCTGCCTGTCCGGTTCAGACTCAGGAGCTTCCTTTAATATGGCTGTAAAATCATGGTTCCTATCCCTGTTCATGTATGATCCTCACTTGTGCTGTCAAAAGTCTAGTTGCCATTATATCACAAAAGATTCCAATTGCAAAGAATGAAAATGAAGTTGTAAGAATTCTGACATTATTCTTACCGAATCTGTCCATTTCCATAGATGATGTATTTGGTGGTCGTCAGCTCCTTTAACCCCATAGGTCCTCTGGCGTGAAGCTTCTGGGTGCTGATCCCGATTTCTGCGCCAAAGCCGAACTGGTTTCCGTCGGTAAAGCGGGTGGAGGCATTTACATAGACTGCTGCTGCGTCAATCTCATTTAAAAACTTCTGGGAATTAGCATAATCAGAAGTTACAATGGTCTCGGAGTGGCCTGTGTTATACCGGTTAATGTGGGAAATGGCTTCCTCTATGGATCCTGCAATCTTTAAAGACACGATATAGTCTAAGTACTCCTGCCCCCAATCCGCTTCTGAAGCGGGAACCAGCCCGGGGCACAGCCTTAAAGCTTCCTCATCCCCCCGGATTTCTACCTGATGTTTTTTTAACCGTTCTGCTAAAAGAGGGAGAAAATCTTCTGCAATATCCCGGTGAATTACCAGGGACTCACAGGCGTTGCATACGCCGATTCTCTGAGTTTTGGCATTTTCAATAATATTAAGGGCCATATCAAAATCTGCACTTGCATCTACAAACACGTGGCAGTTGCCGGTTCCGGTTTCAATTACCGGCACAGTGCTGTTTTCCACCACCGTTTTAATCAGCCCCGCCCCGCCCCGGGGAATCAGCACATCTACATAATCATTCAGCCGCATCAGCTCCCTGGCAGTTTCTCTGCTGGTATCGGAAATCAGCTGGATAGCATCCTGGGGAAGTCCCACGGAAAACAGTCCTTCCCGGATAGCCTCTGCAATAGCCATGTTGGAATGGAGCGCATCGCTTCCGCCCTTTAAGATCACTGCGTTTCCCGATTTAAAGCACAGACCGAAGGCATCTGCCGTCACATTGGGGCGGGCTTCATAAATAATGGCGGCCACTCCCAAAGGAACTCTTTTCTGGCCGATAATCAGTCCGTTAGGTCTGGTTTTCATAGATAAAACCTCTCCAACCGGATCTTCTAATGCAGCAACTTCTAAAAGTCCTTCTGCCATAGCGTTAATCCGTTTGGAATCCAGGGCCAGCCGGTCTAAAAGCCCCTGGCTCATCCCGTTTTGCCTGGCTTTTTCCATATCCTTCTCATTGGCTTTTTCAATCTGGCTGCTGTGGTCTGATAAAGCCCTGGCCGCCGCCTTAAGGCCCTCTTCTTTTTTGCTGCTTCCCAGTGTATTGAGCAGGCTGGCCGCCTCCTTAGCTCGTTTTCCCATTTCTATTAACATTATCATTTCCTCCTGCAAATAATGGTCTGTGTTGGTGTGACAATCCGGTCCAGAATGCAGTCATGAGCCTGTGCCGGAACCTGAGGAAAAAGCTGAAAATCATAGATAAGCCCGATTTTCAAACAGTTCCTTCCCTTTAAACGCCCTAAAAAGCGATCATAATAACCGCCTCCGTAGCCCACTCGCCTGCCCTGATAATCCAGGGCCAGGGCAGGGACTAAAATCACGTCTCCATCCTCAGGCAGAAGATAATCAGAGCTTTTAGGCTCCAATATCCCCATAGCCCCGGCTTTTGTTTCTTCCAGTCCTTTAATAAGAGAGAACGCTATGGTTTCCCCTAAAACTTTTGGCGCTGCCACCGGAATATTCCTGTCCCAAAGCTCCTTTAGAATCTCTCTGGTGCCCGCTTCTTTCCGGATATCGATGTAGCAGAATACCCGGGAAGGAAAGGAGAACTCTTCCATGGCAAAAAGGCGTTCCTTTAGGGCTTTATCCCAGCAAACCTTCTTCTGGTCAGGCAGAGAAGCTCTCAGAGCGGCAATTTCTTTGCGGATTTCCTGCTTTTTCTCATTCCCTGTTTCCATATTTTTTTCCCAAATCCGTAATGGATCCATCCGCCTCCTGAATAGAGATATTGTTTAACGCGCCCCGCATATTCCGGCGGATTGCTTCAATATATTCTTTCCTGAGGGCGGCCTGCTCCTGCTTTTCTGCCTCTGTCAGCCCCTCCTCCTGGGATTTGTGGTAAAGGGCATTAATTCGATCTATTTTCTCCTGGTTCATAAAAACTCCTCCTAAACTTTACATAATATTTTTATGTAAAACAATTTGGCTTTAAGATCAAGAATACTCATGAGCAATATAACTCATTAAGTCAAAGTCCCGGTTTCGGTGAGCCAGAAACAGGGTGCCGGTTTCCTGTCCTCCGGTAATCTCTAAAACGGCGGACAAATCCTCCCCATTGGCGATTACCATATCGCTGCCGCTGTCTGTGGCAATCCGGGCTGCCGCCAGCTTTGCCGCCATCCCGCCGGTTCCCACATCACTTCCTGAGGAAGGTTTCCCCATAGCCAAAAATTCCGGCGTAATCTCCGGCACCAGGGAGATCAGTCTGGCGTCCGGGTTTTTATGGGGATCGTCTGAGTACAGACCGTCAATGTCGGACAGCAGAATCAGCAAGTCCGCCCCTGTTAAAGCGGCTACAATGGCGGACAGGCGGTCATTGTCCCCAAAATTGTCTACCAGAGGAATCTCTGAGGTGGAAACCGTGTCATTTTCGTTGACAATAGGGATGGCGCCCAGCTTTAAAAGCTCTTCAAAGGTATTCCTGGCATTAAACCGGGAGGAGTCTTTTTCCATAATATTTTTCGTCAGGAGGATCTGGGCGGCAGTTTGATTGTACTCGGCAAATAATTTCTGGTAGACCATCATAAGCCGGGCCTGGCCCACCGCTGCATAAGCCTGTTTTTCCGCCAGACTTCCCGGCTTGCTTTTGTGTCCAAGAGCCTGTCTTCCCACTGCAATAGCGCCGGAGGATACCAAAATTACTTCTTTTCCCTGCCCTTTTAAATCGCTGATAATTCTTACCAGCCTTTCAATTTTGCTTAAGTTTAAATCCCCGGTCTCGCGATGGGTTAAGGATGAGGATCCGATTTTAATAACAATTCTTTTCTTTTCTGTTAACGCGCTGCGGCTATACTGTTCCATTTGTATCTCCTTTATCTACATTTTGCCTGAAAGAGGCTGATACCTTTTTGCAAGAACCTCTGCTGTGCGAATGCCGTCCATGGCGGCAGAGGTAATGCCTCCCGCATATCCGGCTCCCTCCCCACAGGGAAAGAGCCCCCGTATCCGGCTTTCCAGCATTTCATCCCTTGGGATTCTCACCGGAGAAGAGGTTCTGCTTTCAATACCGGCCAGAATGGCATCCTCACGGTCAAATCCCGGAATTATATGTCCAAACCGGGTGATTCCTTCCAGAAAGGCCTCTGTCAGCTCTAAAGGCAATAAATCCCGGAGATTGGCAAGCTGAACGCCGCCGCAAAATTCCGGGGTTACCTGCCCAAATTCTGTGGACTGCCGGTTATGGCAAAAATCTTTGTAGAGCTGAACGGGAATCTTTCCGCCTCCCAGCTCATAAGCTTTTTCTTCTAACCTGCGTTGGAATTCCATTCCGCTTAAGGGTCCGGCGCTCTCCCCTCCAAAGTCTTCCCGGGTGACGGAAACAATAATGGCGCTGTTGGCATTTTTCCCATCTCTTTTATGATAACTCATGCCGTTGACAGCCAGGCGTCCCTCCTCGGAAGACGCATTTACCACATAGCCGCCTGGACACATACAGAAGGAATAAACCCCTCTGCCATTGGATGCCTGATGGGTCAGTTTGTAGCTGGCGGCTCCCAATATTCGGGCAGCTTCCCTGCCGTATTGGGATTCATCTATCATCTCCTGGGGGTGCTGGATTCGAAGGCCCACTGCAAAGGATTTGGCCTCCATGGGAACCCCGTTTTTATATAAGGTCTCAAAGGTGTCCCGGGCGCTGTGGCCCACAGCCAGCACTGCCGCCTGGGTGTCCAGGCGCTCTGTACCATTAATGATCAGCCCTTCCAGACTCCGGGAGCCATTCTCCTGATCCATAATGACAAAATCCGTAACCTGAGAGTAAAACCGCACCTGGCCTCCCAAACGAATAATTTCCTCCCGGATTTTTCTGACCACCTGGCTTAATACATCCGTCCCGATATGAGGTTTATTCACATAACAGACAGACGGGTCTGCGCCGAATTGGGCAAAGATTTTCAGCACTTCCCCATTGCGGCCAGAAGGGTCCTTTACCAGGGTATTTAATTTGCCATCAGAAAAGGTTCCGGCACCGCCTTCTCCGAACTGAACATTACACTGAGGATCCAATGGTCTGCCCTGCCAGAAGTCCTCTACCTTTCTTATCCGGTCCTCCACCGGGCCGCCCCGCTCTAACAGGATTGGGCCGTACCCGGCCCTGGCCAGCATCAGACCGCAGAACAAACCTGCCGGCCCTGTGCCGATTACCACCGGGGGTACAGAAAGCGGTTCTGTACCAGAAGCAGGAAACTGGTAGGAAGGCGCCTTTTTAACTGCCGCATTGGGATTTTTCGCCCGCTTTATCACCCGTTCTTCCCGGAGAGTTTTAATATCCAACACATAACTGTATGTAATCTCCTCCCGTTTTCTTGCGTCAATGGACTGTTTTACAATAGAAAATTCCTGAATTTCCTCCGGGGAGATCCGAAGAGCTTTGGCTGCCTTCTTTTTTAAATCTTCTTTGCTGTGACATATGGGAAGTTTTACCTGTGAAAGCCGAATCATTGTCTTAACTCTTCCTCCTTTTATGGGTATCGGAATGGGCCGCTGCGGTTCCGGCCAGACAGCCGGTGGCCCATGCCCACTGAAGGTTATAGCCGCCGCAGATACCATCCACATCCAAAAGCTCGCCAATAATATAAAGACCTTTTTGAATCCGGGATTCCAGGGTCTTTGGATCCAGCTCTCTGGTGTCCACGCCTCCGCAGCACACCTGGGCGTTGGAGAAGGGATTTACGCTCTGAACCAGAGCCTGATATTCTTTTAACTGACGGCACAGATGATCCATCTGGCCCTTGGTAATATTCCTGCAGGGCTCCGTGAGGCGTATGCCGGAAAGCTTTAACAGTACCATGGAAAGCTTTTTATTTAAAAGACCTGTGAGGAAATCTTCACAGGCGCGTTCCGGAAACCGCTTCCGTCGCTGGTCTAAAAAACGTCTGGTTTCTTCTGCGGTTCTGTCCGGGAAAAAATCTATTGTTACCACAACCCGCTTTTTTTTCTCCAGGGCTTTGGATGCATACCGGCTAATCTGAAAAGCCGGAATTCCGCTTAAGCCATAATCCGTAAGTTGAAGTTCTCCCCGTTCCTTCGCTTGTTCTTTCTCTCCTGCATACAGCGTCAGCAAAGCGTCAGTCCGGACCCCGGCCAGCTGCTTGTAATAATTTCCCTGGCAGCGGAGCTGAACCAGAGCGGGAAGAGGGTCAATGATCCTGTGCCCCAAAGATTTGGCCAGTCCATAGCCGGAACCGTCAGATCCGGTGGAGGGAGCCGCCTTGGATCCGGTGGCCAGAATCACGCAATCCCCATATAGAGTCTCTTGTTTGGACAGTCCGGACTTATCTTTATATGTTCCTGTAATCTGCCATTTGTCATGGGATGTTTTCTTAACAGAAGTAACGGAAAATCCACAGATCACCTTTACTCCAAGCTCCTTTAAGCTCATTCGCAGCACATCTAACACTGCCGAAGCCTGATCGGAAGCCGGATAATAATATCCCTGCCGATCCTTTACTTCCAGCCCCATCCCGGAAAACCACTCAATGGTATCCTCAAATCCAAACTGTTCTATCACCTTCATGGGAAAATCCGGCTCATCGGATCGAAAACAGTGGCAGGCCATATATCCATTGGTCAGATTGCACCTGCCGTTTCCTGTGGACAGAAGCTTTTTCCCCACTCTGTCCATATGCTCTAATATGGTTACGTCGGCTCCGGCCCTGGCGGCCCAAAAAGCAGCGGCCATTCCGGAAGCTCCTCCGCCGATAATAAAAATCCTGTTTTTCATGATGGGACGCCTCCTGAAAAATCTCAAGTGTTCCTAGTATACCATTCCCACTAAGCTCGTGAGGAACCTCGCTAAGTGGTCAGGTATGCATTCTCACTAGGCTCGATAAGACCTCGCCAAGTGTTCATAGTATATCACACTTATACCGGATTTTCCAGAAAAATACTGCGGACTAGCTGGTATAGGATTCCAGATAGCTGTAAATCTCCAGCATTGTGGAAAACCAGATGCCTTCCCGCAATCGATCCTGCTCTTCTTTTGGAAAATCTGCAAGAGGGATGTGGGTATAGAGGCACACATTGTCCTGATCTTTGCGAAACACCAATAAAAAGCCATCCTCAGACACCAGACAGTAGGGCGGACTTTCTTCTGTGGAGATGTGATCCACTTCCTTTTGGTTAATGACAATGGTGTCCATAGGCCGGGTTTGCACCTCAGTAGGGGTTATGGATCTGGTTTCTTCTATAGGAGCCGTTTTTTTCACCGAAAGAGCAATTGCCAGGCACAGGAGTCCGGTTCCGAAAAATAAACATAAGCAGTATACAAGCTTTTTCATGGAAATCCTCCTTTCCAAAGCTAGTATCTGCTTATCTTTGTTAAATTATCCATTTTTCCCTGATTTACCGCAGATGAAGCCGCCTTGCCGCCGCCAAAATCCGGGTTCCCATAGGCATATCTCTTAACTCTCTGTCAGTAAATCCACCAAATTTCAATAGCAAAAGTCCATAAATCCCTACTGCCCCGCAGATGGCTAAACCTACTGCCAGGATTAAGCCAATCCGTTTGTCTGCCATGTTATCCGGAAGCAGGCTGTGGACTCCAAAGTAAACTCCATAAGATACAAGCCCCATAACAGCCGAACAGGCTGTGGGGATTAAAAAGGTTTTTTTATAATCCTGACGGTAGCGGAGGAACCTGCGGATTGACAGGCTGTTAAGCATACAAACCACCAGGGCAAACAGAATATTGGAATACACTACGCTGTATATCCCCAGCCCCATTACTCGTTGAAAGAAGATCAGGGAAATGATGTGGGGAATCAAGGCCGCCGCCGAGTGGTATAAAGGCGCGCTCATGTGATTGCTTCCCTGCAAAATGGCATTGCTCATAGTAGACAGGGAAAAGAATACCACCGCAGCGGATCCTGACATCATAAGCCTTACTAAAAGACTGTTATCATGGCTGGCAAACAGCAGGTTGCAGATAGGTTCTGCCAAAACGGCCAGGCCAACGGCGGAAGGGATGGAAATAATCATAGTAAACCGGATGGCAGTCCGGGTTCTGTTGAGTACCATTTTTCTGTCCCGCATGGCTATGGCGTTGGCCAGGGATGGGATCAGGGAGGAAGATAAAGCGTTGGCCAGGGCCACCGGGATGTTAAACAAAAGGTGATATTCCCCAAAAACTCCCCAAAGCTCTGCCATCTGCTCTTCCTGTCCCGCTGCCCGAAGACCTTCTGCAAACAGATAGTTGTCCAGCACTGAGCTGATATTATACACGGTGCTGCTTAACACAATGGGAAGAATGGTAATCGTAAGGACCAGGGTAATCCTGCCGTAAGAATCCTGGCGTCCGCTTCTGTCCCGCCTGGACTGGCGTCTCATAATAGGGCGGTAACTAAAAAGCATAAAAATGAAAAAAAACAGGGCAATGGCCGCGCCTGCGCCGGTTCCGATAGTTCCCCCGGCTGCGCCGAAGGCGCTGGAATACCGGGTTTCTCCGTAAACCAGATCCGCCTCCAGCCCCTTTTTCATCAGAAAACTGGCCGCGCCAATGCTGACCGCCGCATTGACAATCTGCTCTAAAAGCTGGGAAATGGCTGTAGGAACCATGGTGCTGTGTCCCTGGAAATATCCCCGCAAAACCCCCAGATAAGCCATAATCCATACAGTGGGAGCTAAGGACTTTAAAGCCAGACGGCAAAAAGGCATCCCTAAAAGTCCGGCAAAAAGATCTGCTCCCAGCCATAACACCATAGCGGCTATCCCGCCTACTACAGTGGCATAAATTAAAGCGGCCTTTAAAATCCGGTGGCTGTTTTGATACTGTCCTACTGCAATCCGGCTGGCCACCATTTTGGAAACCGCTGTGGGAAGGCTGTAGGAGGATACAATCAGCAAAATAGAATACACGCTGAAGGCTGAAGTATAGTACCCGTTCCCCTCCTGTCCGATGATCTCAATCAGGGGAATCCGGTAAAGCATGCCGATAAGCCGGACAATAATGCCGGCTGCCGCCAAAATACTTCCCTGTACAACAAAATTTTGTGCTTTGGAGCTTTTGGTGTTTCTAGTCTGCATAATCAAATAGTCTCTTTCTTCTTTCCATTATCCTTCAATCTTCACTACCTGGGCCGCATCTGTGGTGGCAATGATACATACCCAGGTTTTTCCCGGATTTAAAGTAATCTCATTATGATCCAGATCATAGTAGTGGGTAACGCCGAATTCCCCGTCTTTTTCCCAGGTAATGGGGATAGCCTGTCCATTGGTAATATAATAGCCGCCCGAACCCGTATGTACATTAATATTCAAATAAGGCGTAGTGGCATAGTGACCCCATTCACACCACTGAATCAGAACATTTTTTACAGTAATGGGCCCTTCATCGCCGGAATGGACATCTCCATACTGATACCTGTGGTACAGCTTGTCCTCTTCCTCATAAACAAATTTGGCCTGATTCATCTTGTAGCCCGGGCTGACAGTTTTGGCATCCATAACTCCGGGGAGATCTTTTAATGTGACAGTCCCCTTAGAGAACCGGTAATGACCAGAATAGTCTGCCGGATACTCCCAGGTATACTGAAGCTTTTCTGCCGCCTCAAAAATTCTCTTCCCGCTGGTATAAGCATTGTGGGGGGATTTTCTGTCACTGCTTCTGTAAAAGGCGGATCCGCCAAGCCCTTCAATGCCATTGATGTTGGCCACCACTTTGCCCAGATAAGGTTTGGCAAAGGTACTCTGGCCAAAATGGGCATAAATGGCTTCAAATTCCCGGGCAAAATAGGTATAGTAAGTGCGGCAGCTTCTTACAGATCCGATTCTCTCCAGATCGTCAAAATCCTCAATAAGAGCCATATACCGGTTCATATCCCCCTCCACCGGTGCCTCATAAACCACTCCGGCCCGGTTAATTCCATACTGGGGAAGAGCCTGTTTGTCGTTGCTCATCATCACTGCCAGGGGCCTGCGGTTTCCCTGCTTTACATCTATCATCTCCCCGGTAAGAAAACTCCGGATTTTCCCGTCCTCTTCTACCCGATCCTCCGGGAGGTAATAGTCAGGCTCCGGCGGTTCTTCCGCTGTAGTCTCCTGGACAATCTGAATCACTGCTCTGGTAGTCTCAGCTTCTGTGGTCTCCGGCGGCAAAGTGGCCGAGACGTCTGCGGTTTTTCCTTTGCATCCCCCTGAACTAAATCCTATGGCCGCCATAATGGCCCACAATAACACGGTCTTTCTAAGATTTTTCATTTATCTCCTGTATCCCTTCTCCTGTAAGATTTCTTCCTGCTTTTTTTCCATAATCAGGCGCTCTTCTTCCTCCATGTGGTCATAACCGCATAGATGGAGCATACTGTGAGCCACTAAAAATGCCAGTTCCCGTTCCGTGGAATGACCGTAGGCCAGAGCCTGCTCTTCAACCTTGTCTACAGACAAAATAATATCTCCCAGCATCAGTTCTCCGCTCTCCGGGTTAAAGCAGTCGCAAAATTCCTCTTCAACCCTGGAAAAGTCTGACGGTGTGTCATACTCAATCATAGGAAATGACAGCACATCCGTAGGCCGGTCGATCTGGCGGTATTCCCGGTTCATCTCCTGAATCTCCCGGTTATCTGTTAAAAGGACATTTACCTCCGCCTCATAGGGACATTCCTCATAGCTTAAAGACTCCTCAATAATTTCCCGGATAATTTTCTCCCAGGGAATTTTAAGCTTTTTTTCTGCCTCATAGTCAATGGTAATGGTCATGATTTTCTCTTTCGTCCTTCCTTGGGGCAGGGCCTGCCTGCCGGTTTATTCCTCGCTTCATAATCGTCGTAAGCCTGTACAATTTTCTGAACCAACGGGTGGCGCACCACATCGCTGTTAGTTAGATAGCAGAATCCGATATCATCAATTTTTCTTAAAATTTTTACCGCTGTGTCAAGGCCCGATACCGTTCCCGCAGGAAGATCCTTCTGAGTCTGATCTCCGGTAATAATTACCTTGGAACCAAAGCCGATACGGGTTAAGAACATCTTCATCTGGGCCGGCGTGGTATTTTGGGCCTCGTCCAGAATGATGTAGGCGTTGTCTAAGGTGCGCCCTCTCATATAGGCCAGAGGCGCTACCTCAATCAGTCCTTTTTCCGAATTGTGGAGATAGCTCTCCGCCCCCATAATCTGATACAGGGCATCATAGAGCGGCCTTAAGTAGGGATCGATCTTGCTTTGCAGATCTCCCGGGAGAAATCCCAGTTTTTCTCCGGCCTCAATAGCAGGGCGGGTTAAGATAATCCTCCCCACTTCCCCGTTTTTAAAGGCCTGGATGGCCATAGCCATGGCAAGATAAGTTTTTCCCGTTCCGGCAGGCCCGATTCCGAATACGATCATCTTTTTGCGGATCTGATCCACATATTGTTTCTGCCCAACAGTCTTTGGCTTAACCGGCCGCCCCGCCATGGTACGGCAGATAATGTCCTCATCGATTTCCAGAATCTTGTGGCTGCTTTCCGTAAAGGAAAGGGCCAGGGCATAGTCTACATTCTGCTCTGTAATCGCATTTCCACGTTTGGAAAGCTCAATTAAGTTCTGAAACACCGCTTTGGTTTGGTTGATGGCTTCCTCCGGCCCGATAATTTTAATTGCGCCGTCCCTGGCCACCATGGTAACATGGAGCGTTTTTTCAATCTTTTTTAAATATGCATCAAACTGGCCGCACACATTTTTCTCATGCTCTGCAGGAATGTCAATAATTGTGTCCATAATACTCATGTTCTTTTTTGAAGCTCCTTTGTTCTCATGCCCCTAATCTTCCGGGCTGTTATCCGTCTTTGGCGCCATATTGTTAAGAATCTCTTCCGGCCTGCCCACAGGGCCTTCTGCGATTGCTTCCCCCTCCACATGGCACAAAGATGCATCTTCTAGTATTTTAACATTATTTTCAATAATGTGTACCCCCTTTTCGCTTAAATTATGTAAAAAAATCTCATGGATTTCATTTCCCATAGCTTCCAGCTCTTCTTTGGTGTAGTATCTTTCATAGGATACGGCTTCCCTTGAACAAACCTCCCCCCACCAAACCGGCAGATAAAAGTCTCCAAAAAGCTTTAGCTGGTGTTCTTCTGTAACTGTCCGCCACAGGGTGTCTTTTTTATCCGGAAGCAGCAGCCTGGCGGTAAAATTCCCGGCTTTTACCATCAGTCCTTTTTTTACCCTTCCGGTGTCTGTGATTACTGTGTGGAGCAAGGGGAAAGTTTTCCGGTAGGAATAGACGCTTCGGGCCCGGATGTCCCCATCTGCGGCAACCAGATTTACCCCCACCACTTCCTCACTGTCATTGGTTACCGGAACGGTCCCGCTTATCAGAATCTGTCCTTGTTCTACATTGTCTCCCACAGACACCATAGGAACTCCGGAGCGGACGATCATATAGGTAATGGTTCCGGCAGAATCCGCCACAATGTCACAGGGAATCTCTTCTGCTTTTTCGATGGATGATAACACTTCGTTTTCTTTGACCTGAATAATCAGCCTGGTGCCGGATACCCTGGCGGATACCCAGGTGATTTCCGGAAAGGAGGTCCGGATAATCCCCTCCAGCTCATCACAATCAATCCCTCTTTTTAATATACCACAGGCAATCCCCTGCTCATTTAAAAATTTTGTCAGAGTGTTGTCTGTATAGTGGTAGTTTCCAACAAAGGTAATGTCCCAGATAAACAGGGAAAGAGTATAGAGCAGCACAAAAAAGCTTATGAATCCCAAACCGTAGAGCTTTCTCTTCCGGTTTTTATTCATAAAAAAAGGAAGTCCTCTTTTTTCGGTTACCCTAAGCCGCACGTTTGCTTTTCTGGCATACGCCCGAATTTTAAAAAAGTCCGGCAGAGTCATACAAAACCAATAGGTTCCTTCCCTGTAAACTAAATTCCATATTTCAATTCCACCTGAGCTGCACAGATTAAAAAAACGCTCCGGCGAAAAACCGGTAAGCTGTATCTGTACGATTCCTTTTAGGGCATGGATTACTTTTAAATACATGGGACAGCCGCCTCCTATTCAAATTCTACCGATTTGATTTGCCCTGTTATCTTCATTTCTTCTTTGGTATAATATTGAATGGACAGCCGGCTTCCGTGGACGGTGAGACGGCAGTTTTTCCCCTGGAGCCGGATGGTTTGATCCGTATACAGCAAGATGGTCCGGTAGTTTTCCACCAGCAGAGCCTGGCGGCCTGCAAAGGACAGCATCATCTCCCCCATTATGACATCCCCGGGGAATTTTAAGGATGTAACCAAAAGTTCTTTTGAGTTTGAAAACATCCGCCACTTCCGCATGCTTATTTCTTATAGTATATGCGGAAGTTTCCGGGGAATATACTTTGTAATAAAAAATCCCCTGCCCTTCTCTTTTCAGAAAATTGCAGGGGATAATTCTTTTTACTTTTTATCAATCATCAAAGGTTACATCATTTTCTAAATCCGCTCCATTGGAAGCAATCAGCTTTTTGTAATAATAGAACGATTTCTTTTTCTTTCTTTTTTTGCTGCCGTTGCCATAGTCATCCTGATCCACATAAATCATGCCGTAACGCTTTGTCATTTCCGATGTGCCGGAAGAAACCAGGTCGATGGGTCCCCACCATGCATAGCCAAAGACATCAACTCCGTCGGCAATGGCCTCCCGCATCTGCTCCACATGGGCCTTCATATAATCAATGCGGTAATCGTCCTGAATATGCCCCTTCTCATCAAACTTATCTACCGCTCCCAGGCCGTTTTCCGAAATAAAGATCGGCTTATGGTAGCGATCATAAATGCGGTTTAAGGTAACCCGGAATCCAATGGGATCAATGGTCCAGCCCCACTCAGACTTTGGCAGGTACGGATTCTTGATGTCAGACACAAGGCGGCCTGTGGGCTGGGGAACCGGAGATCCCTTATAACGCATAATGTAGGTCATATAATAGCTGATGGTAATAAAATCAACGGCTCCCTCTTTCAGAATCTTCTCATCATCCGGTCCCATTTCAATGTGGATATCATTTTCATCGAAAAACCGCTGCATGTAATAGGGATATCCTCCGGCTGCCTGCACATCCGTAAAGAACCAGTTAAAATGATCCTCAAACATAACCTGAAGCTGATCCTCCGGTTTGGGGCTTTCCGCGTAATTTTCCAGACGGCACAGCATATTCCCCATTTTTGCCTCCGGATCGATCTCATGAAGCTTTTTTACTGCCAGGGCGCTGGCGATAAACTGATTATGCACTGCCTGGAATTTCAACTGCCAGTTGCCCAGATAGGGATTGCAGGAGCCAGGCTCAGGAGCTCCGTCCATAATCACGCCGCTGCTGGTAAAGGGATTGGAGAGAACATTGTTAATCTCATTAAAGGTCAGCCAGTATTTCACTTTTCCTTTGTAGCGCCTCATGACTGTCTCTGCATAGCGGACAAATGCATCGGTAGTGTGACGGCTGGCAAAGCCATTATAAGCTTCTGCCAGATGAAGAGGCGTATCAAAATGAGAAAGGGTTACCAAGGGCTCGATCCCATATTTGTGGAGCTCATCAAAAACAGCGTCATAAAATTTTAGTCCCTCTTCGTTGGGAGCAGGGTCATCCCCGTTGGGGAAGATCCGGGACCAGGAAATGCTCATACGGAACACCTTGAATCCCATTTCTGCAAACAACTTGATATCTTCTTTATAGGTATGATAAAAATCAATGCCTCTCCGTTTGGGAAGTTCCCAGTTTTCCGGGTGAAGCTTCATATCCTCCACCATCTCTTTGGAAGCCGCATTGTGGGGAACGTGAACATCAAAGGTCCCTTCTGTATCACGGATTTCTTTGGTGATAAGCCTTGCAAAGTCGGAGGTAGCAGGTCCTCTTCCACCCTCATTCCAGGCGCCTTCAATCTGGTTGGCAGCGGTGGATCCGCCCCATAAAAAGTTATCGGGAAATGCTTTTGCCATACTAGTGATCCTCCTTCTTTTTCATCAGCATTTTTACAATGGGAAGCAGTTTTTTTGTCATCCGCAGCTCTGTGTTTATGGTCATGAGAGTATCTTGTGCATGGATAAACAACAGGGAATACTCCATACTCTCTCCGCTGACCTGACTCTGTATCACTTCTGTCTGGGCATTGTGGGCCTTGACAATCAGGGCTTCCGCTTCCTTAAGAAGCTCATTTGCTCCTTCCAGATCCCCGTCCGCCATAGCGGCCAGAGCTTCATCAATCTTCATCCGTCCGTCGCCGGCATTCATCACGACTTCAATGGCAATGGCATTAATATCTTTCATAATCAAGCTCCTCCTTTTTCTTTTTTCCAATATTTAGCGCTTATGCATTGACAGCTGCGCGCCTTGCAGCTTTGGCGGCGGCGCGTTCTTCTTCCTTCTTCAGCTCTGCCTTATCTGCAGCCTTAAAGAATGGATACCAAATCAGTGCAGCGATGACAAAGTTGATGCAGACCAGAAGCACATTGCGGATATCTCCGCCGGACATAAAGAATGCAGAAACCGCATTGGGCGCAAAGTTCATGTCAAAGTTTACGTAGTTGATGGTGCCCCATCCCATGGCAAACCACAGATAGGAAAACCCGGGTAGAATAATGGCAATCAGCACGGTAGGAATCAACATAAAGAGATTGCCTACAACTGCGCCGTACTGCAGGGGCTCATTAATATTAAATATGGATGGCACCAAAGTGGCTTTCCCTAAAAGACGGTACTTCTTTGATTTTGCCCGAAGCATATACAGGGCGAGGGGCAAGGTTGCTCCCTGGCCGCCGATGTGGTGGTAACGGCTGAATCCGTAAGCGTAAATATTCTTGGGAGCCATGCCTGCCGCAACTAAAGACGCATTTTCTGCAATAGCGGCCTGGGTGATGCTTCTGGTAACCGGGGTAAACACCCATCCGGAAACACCGAAGAAATAGAAAATATTCTGCAGGAATACAATGAGTACAACACCTGGAGCGCTCTGGGCAAATCCGGTTACCGGCTTCATGATAATCTGAACCATGGTAAACACATCGATCTTCAATGCGTAGGTAAAGAGATAACCAACTGTCAGGCTCAGGATAATGGCGATAATATTATCAAACCAGTTTTTGATAAAGTCCGGAAGCACGCTGTCCTCACTGAAGAATGAGAACTTGGTCATGGCCTTGTAAATAGCAGACACAAGCAGTCCCACAACAATAGCCGTAAACATACCGCCGGCCCCGAATTTTGACATGGAAACCAGGGAGCCGTCTTCCACTGTCTCAAAATTCATACACATCATAAAGGTTCCGATTCCTGTAAAGCCGGCAATCATGCCTCGATCCTTCTTGCCTATTTTGTTCATACAGTTGTATGGTATGACGTATGCCACAAACAGACCGATAAGACCAAAGGAAAAGGTGCTGATAGGCGAGATATCCGGAAGAGCCGGAACAAACCGCCGGAGAATCGCCCACAGAGACGGTATGGTGCTGACCATAGAAAATGGAACTATGTAAAGAATGGCGTCAGCCACAATACTGAACCAGAAATTTTTCGTGATTTTGTTAACAACGGGAACGAGATGTTTCTCAATCCACTCTTGAATCTTATTCATCATAACCATTTTCTCCTATCTCATAGAATTTAGCCTTCGTTGTAGAACGCAATGGCATCTTCCAGAATACTCTCTCCATCCAAAGCAGCATAATCGTCCGGGTCAATGGATGTAACCTTTACATTGTGACCTTTTAACATCTCCTGATACTCCGGCACTTCCGCAGAAAAGTGAGGACCTAAAAGCAGAACATCAATCTTATCCGCGTACTCGGATACCTGTGATTTGCTGACCGCATGGATGGTCACATCCAGATTCTGCGCCTTGGCCGCCTTTCTCATATTGGCTGCCATAAATCCCGTAGATGCTCCAATGCCGCATGCAAGTAAAATTCTGACCATAATAACAATACCCCTTTCTTTTTGTATATTTTTCTGTTCTCTGTACTGCTATTTTAGGATGTTTTTTCTAAAAAATAAAACAAAGTTCTTTCCAGCAAGGCGGCAATATAGACAGATTGCCGCCTTGCCGGAAAAATCATTATAGATAGAAAAATTCCACAGCGTGCCAATGGTTCTCTGCCCAAAGGACGCTGTGGAATATTAAACAGATCAATTAATACACCTGCAAAATTCTTCAAATGTGTTGGTTTTCAGTAACTCTATAGTCCGATTGGTGGAGTTGAACAAGTCCACTATCAGGTCAAAGGCAGGAGTGAAATATTTCATCTCATCTTTGGCGATCCCCACCATAAGGACGAAATGCACCATTTTTCTGCCCCACCGGATGGGCATATTATTGTGGACTACACAGATAAAAGATTGCTCCCCATTCTGGCTGATAGCGTGGGGCATTGCTAAAACATCCGTAAAAGCCGTGCTGGAGACGGACTCCCGCAAAAGGACATCTTTTATAAAAGCTTCTTTTATAAAGCCATGTTCCAGGCATTGTTCCCCCATAAACCGTATATATGCCTCCTCGTCCTCAAGGACAAGATTCCGAAAATACAATTCCTTATGGAACAAGCTCTGGAAAAAGGCGCGGGTGTGCAGCAGTTTTTTCTCTTCCTCAATCTCATCCAGCTTTTCCCGGATAACATCCAGATTTTTTCTTGTCAGAATAGGGCTGACCTGCACAATGCGCCTTCCTTCACTTTCTGCCGGCAGCGTGGTAATGACCAAATCGCTGACCGTGGCGTGCTGCAAAAAGCAGTTGAGGGAGAGTACATTTCGAATAAGGAGCCGTTCTTTAAAGGTTTCACTGATTTCATTTACCAGCTTTTTTGAGTAGGAATGATAAGATTCCACTACAATGGTGCAGGTTACCAGCTCTTTGTGCTGCTTGCTGTTTTCCAGATAAGCCCCAAAGTGAAAGGCAATAAAGGCAATCTCATCCTCATTAAAGGTTATCTGGTAAATATCGGAAAAATTATGGGCAAAAAATACTGCCATATCATAAACCGGAGCATAATCCTTTTTCAGCTGAGGTCCCACCGGATTGGGGATCCCCATCTGATAGGCGCACCGCTGGTAAGCGTAATAGACATGAAGAACAAACTGCATAATAAAATCATTGTCAAATTCCGGAATACAATACCTTTTTGACACCAGAGAAAGGATGGAAGCTACATTGCTGATAAACTCATGGCTTATCATGCTTCGGATATCCACGGTCTCATGCTCTGCGGACAGGGCAATTAAAATCAAAATCTGCTGGTAATCCCGTTCAGGAATCTGAATTCCATGATTTTCCAGAAAATTAGCGGAGATCCTGTCTGCCAAAACCTTGATCTCCTCCCTGTCATACAGGGATTCTAAAAGCCCGTCTGTGGAGGTTGGCGCCTCCGGCTCATCCAGACCATCCCCAGACTGAAGCCGAATCAGTATCACCAGGATATGTACCATCAGATTGTTCAGGGAATAGTCATTGAGGTAAATCTGAGCTTTCTCGAAAACCGGATACAGTTCCTGCATAATCCCGTCAATATCCTGCTCCGGAAATAGCTGGACAAGGGATTCGTCTGTCTTCCAGAAACTATAGGAATCGCTGGTGGCAATATATCCGATGAGCCGCCGTTTATTGCGCTCGCTTCCCTTAAGGGTAAATTGATAGTTTTTAGACTCTATGGTTAATCCATATTCTTTAATCATACTTTTTATCTGCGGGATGATGATATTAACCACTGTGCTGGCGCTGACAAAGAGATTCTCTGCCTCGTCAAAGGCATTTATCCCGTCTTTACTGGTCAGTAAGTCGGAGAGCACCTGCCAGCTCCGCGCCTCATTGGTAGAAAGAGCATTATTCTTTATCAATGTTTTATTCTGGAGCCGGTAGCCTTCGTGTGACGAAATAATGGATATGCCCTTGGCGTCATTTAATTCTTTAATATAGTTGCGGACCGTTCTCTCACTGATGCCAAGCCGGCCAGCCAGAATTGCGGCGGGAATACTCTGTTCTGTTTCCGAAAGAATCTGAAGCAACTGGTTCTGCTTGTTGTTTTTCATTTGTTCCTGCTCCTTACGCTTTGCTGTCCGTGGTTTATCAAAGATTTTTGTCAAAAAATTCTTTTAGAGTTTTTATTGCCTCTTCTTCCTGCTCCCCATCTGCTGTTACGAGAATCTCCTGCCCACATTTTATCCCCAGCCCAACAACCGCTAAGATCTTTTTTGCATCTGCCTTTTTGCTCCCCCCTGCGATGGTTATTTTACAGGGAAATGACATGGCTGTTTTTACCAGAAAACCTGCCGGCTGTGCATGAAGTCCCATTTTATCGCGAATCGTATATTGAAATTCTTTCATTTCCAAATCCCCCCGGCTCTCTTGTATCCTTTTCTTCAACAATCTATTGTACAGATAAATTTTACAAAAAGAGAGTCATTGCTATGAAGCAATGACTCCTTCTGAGATCAACATTAATTATACTTACGCTTTCTTGCAGCTTCAGACTTTTTCTTACGTCTTACGCTGGGTTTCTCGTAATGTTCTCTCTTGCGAATTTCCTGCTGAATACCAGCCTTTGCACAGTTTCTCTTGAATCTGCGTAAAGCGCTGTCTAAGCTCTCGTTATCTTTAACAATTACGTTTGACATAGCCTCACCTAACCTCCCTCCAGTTGTGTAATTGTGCGTAATACAACTGTATGGGTATTTTTCACACTGAATAGATTATATCATAAATTTACCATACGTCAAGAAGATTTTATCATTTTAGCTGCTGTTCTACAACTTTTGCTGCTTCCTTCAACGCATCGTCCACTCCGGCCGGATTCTTTCCCCCTGCCTGAGCCATACCCGGACGTCCGCCGCCGCCGCCGCCAACCAGCCCGGCAATGGCTTTAATCAAATTTCCGGCATGAGCGCCCTTTTTCTGAGCGCCTTCTGTTGCAGTTGCCATCAGGTTCACTTTGCCTTCTGCCACAGATGCAATGACAATGACGCCTTCGCCCAGTTTTTCTTTTAACTGATCGCCTAAATTGCGGAGGCCGTTCATATCAACGTCTGCCACCTTGATGGCCAATAATTTTACACCCTGAATTTCCTGAACCTGATTCATCACATCGCCCATGGCCTCATTGGCAAGCTTGCTTTTCAGCTTCTCATTTTCAGAATGAAGGACCTTAATCTCTTCTAACATGGCCTCAATTTTGGCATTTAACGCGCCGGGAGTGGTCTTGGCAGTCTTAGCCGCAGTGTGAAGCTCGTTCTCCGCCTCTTTATAGTAACCCATCAGGCCCTCGGCAGTGAGAGCCTCAATACGGCGCACGCCTGCTGCAATACCGGCCTCAGACAGGATTTTAAACGCCTGGATAGCCCCGGTATCCGATACATGGGTTCCGCCGCAGAGCTCTGTGGAGAAATCTCCCATCTTTACCACCCGGACTACATCCCCGTACTTTTCGCCAAACAGAGCCATAGCGCCGGTCTTTTTCGCGTCATCCAGAGACATTTCCTCAGTAACTACCGGTAAGGAATGGCGGATCTCATCATTTACAATCTCCTCCACTCTGGCGATTTCCTCCGCTGTCATAGCGGAAAAATGAGTAAAGTCGAAACGGAGGCGATCCGGGGCTACGAAAGATCCGGCCTGCTCTACGTGGGTTCCCAAAACGGTCCGGAGAGCCTTGTGAAGCAGATGGGTTGCGCTGTGGTTTTTCTCTGTGGAGCGGCGCATCTTCTCGCATACTTTTAAGGTAACGGTTTCCCCGGTCCGGAACATGCCTTTTACCATAATCCCCACATGGCCAACTTTTCCGCCCTGTAAATGAATGGTATCTTCGACTTTAAATTCGCCGTTTTCGCTTACTATCACGCCAGTATCGCCCTGCTGGCCGCCCATGGTGCCATAGAAGGGGGTTTCGTCCACCAGGATAGTTCCCTTTTGGCCGTCTGTCAATGCCTCTACAATCTCATCCTCTGTGGTGAGAACCGTGATCTCAGAGTCGTGAACCAGACGATCATAGCCTACAAATCTGGTGGTAACAGAGGCGTCAATAGACTGATATACGGTTACATCAGCCCCCATATAGTTGGTAGTCTTTCTGGCTTTTCTGGCTTTGTCCTTCTGCTCCTTCATGGAAAGAGTAAAGCCGTCCTCATCTACCTCCATGCCTTTCTCTTCCAGAATCTCCTTGGTTAAGTCCAGAGGGAAGCCATAGGTATCATATAATTTAAATGCGTCAAATCCGGCCAGCTTTTTGCTGCCCTCAGCCGCCATCTTCTCTTCCATATCCCCTAGAATCGCCAGGCCCTGATCGATGGTCTTGTTAAACTTGTCCTCTTCTTCCGAAAGCACTTTAAAGATCATGGCTTTCTTTTCTTCCAGCTCCGGATAGCCGTCTTTGGAAAGGCCGATAACCGTGCTGCTTAAATCTGCCAGGAACTTCCCTTCAATGCCTAATTTTCTGCCATGGCGGGCGGCGCGGCGCAGAAGACGGCGCAGCACGTAACCCCTTCCCTCATTGGAAGGCATAATGCCATCGGAAATCATAAAGGTGCAGGACTTAATGTGATCCGTAACAATACGGAGTGAAACATCCTTTTCATGGTCAGCCTGATACTCTGTGTGGGCCAGCTGGCATACCCGGTCCAAGAGAGCCTTATTGGTGTCAACAGTAAACAGGGAATCTACATCCTGTACCACCACTGCCAGACGCTCCAGTCCCATACCGGTATCAATGTTCTTGTGCTCCAACTCGGTGTAGTTGCCGTGGCCGTCATTATCAAACTGGGTAAAGACGTTGTTCCAAACCTCAATATAGCGGTCGCACTCACAGCCTACCGTGCAATCAGGCTTGCCGCAGCCGTACTTTTCGCCCCGATCATAGTAAATCTCAGAGCAGGGGCCGCAGGGGCCGGAGCCGTGCTCCCAGAAGTTGTCCTCTTTGCCGAAACGGAAGATCCGCTCTGCGGGGATGCCAATCTCCTTATTCCAGATTTCAAATGCCTCGTCATCTTCTAAATAGACCGAGGGATATAAACGGCTTTCTTCAAGGCCTACCACCTGGGTTAAAAACTCCCAGGACCAGGCAATGGCCTCATGCTTAAAGTAGTCTCCAAAGGAGAAGTTGCCCAGCATTTCAAAAAAGGTCCCATGTCTGGCAGTCTTGCCGATATTCTCAATATCGCCGGTACGAATACATTTCTGGCAGGTACACACCCTGGTTCTGGGAGGAATCTCCTGGCCGGTAAAGTAAGGCTTTAAAGGAGCCATACCGGAATTGATCAGTAATAAACTGTTGTCATTATGCGGAACTAAGGAGAAGCTCTTCATCGCCAGGTGTCCTTTGCTCTCAAAGAACTCCAGAAACATTCTTCTTAATTCGTTTACACCATACTTCTGCACGTCTTTAGTCCTCCAAATTATTGATTCGCCTTCTGCGAATCCTTTTTATCCCTGTATTTCTTGCCCAATACAATACCGGCCCATGCCAAAGCCGCAAAAACTGCCGCTTTTACCACATATCCTACAAAGCTGGTTAAAAATCCCATATATCATAACCTCCTTAAT
>CAJUJM010000059.1 GCA_910586755.1 uncultured Lachnospiraceae bacterium | reverse complement strand
TGTATGATTCAAAGAAACTGAAAAAGCTTGTTGACGAGCAACAGAGGCAGTACTACTATATCTTGTGTCCAGGGTGGCTCTCAAGGTGGAAACTTCCAGGTGGCTCTCAAGCGGGAAACTGGTGGCTCCCAAGGAGGATAATATTCACCAAGAGAAATGGAGGAAGAAAGAATATTTGAGATTGAGGATGAGATCTTAAAAAATATAGAAGGCTGTTTTGACAGTACATCAGATACGTTTCTTCGTGAGAATTACTTTGTTCCATTTAAATTTGAAGAAGTTTTAGTATCTTTAGGAGACTTTTTCAGCATATGCAGACTGCTCAAAAATAAAGATATTACAGCAGTAATGGGACAGTTAGTAGAGGATTTATTTGCTTCCGAGAATACAATTTCTTTTGAATTTGGGGAAGATGAGGCAAGAAGAATTTTAAAAAAATTAAATACAATTGCCAAAGGAGAAGTTACGGCAGAGGGAAACAGCAGTGCAAATATTTTGGCAACATCTTCCATTAGAGAAATTACCAGAAATTTTAAAAATACGTTGCCCAGAATTGTTGTTGCAGGTGCTAAAGGTGCAGGAAAAACTTATATTTATAAACAACTTTTAACTGCTAAAACATGGGAAGGATTTAGGAAGATTATTGAACAAACAGAAGATAATACATCAGATAATACATTAATTATTCCATTGATAGCTTCCCTGAATTTGAAAAATATCAATTCCCTTATTTCAGAATGTATTACGAATGTTAATGAAAGCTTAAATGGATTAGCGATAAAAAATCGATTTGTCAATGAGAATTTTAGGACACTGAGAGAATATTTAGAGGGGAAAGAAGGGCTGACTAGAGGACAATGGAGACAAAGATGGGTAGAAGCAATCCTTTTCCCCTTTGAGGGACAGTTTCAGACATTATCAGAGCTGGATGCTTTTTTAGAAACAAAAAGGAAAAAGTTAGTTTTTATTGCTGATGGCCTGGAAGATCTTTGTATGGATATGCAGATTCAAAAACCGGAGGAATGGAAATATGTATTATGTTCCATATGTCAGGATCTTATTAATGAACTGGATAATCTGGACTATGGCAATATAGGAATTATCGTATTTGCCAGAAAAGATATGCTAAGTGAAGCGATTGAGACAAATTATGAGCAATTTAGAAATCTCTATGTAAAATATGAACTGAATTGGAGCCAGACAGAGGCCTTAAGACTGGCCTTATGGCTGGCAGTAAAGGCATATCCGGCTTTGACAGAAAATATAGATATTCTTAATGCTTCAAGAGATATCCTGGTGAAGAAGCTGACACGGCTTTGGGGTGTGAAGCTGGGGAGAGCGAACTCAAATGAGGCATTTTCTGATCGGTGGATTTTGGCAGCATTGTCGGATTTTACAGGCCAGCTTCAAGCCAGAGATATTGTAAGATTTCTTAAATATGCGTCGGATTCCTATGCGGATATGAATATGCTGTATAAGGATCGCTTGCTCATGCCTGCTGATATCAAAAATGCCATTGATCCATGCTCGAAAGATAAAATAAGCGAGATAAAATCTGAAATGAAATATATTTATGATATATTGGAAATATTTATGGAAATAGAGGAAGAGAAAAAAACGCTCCCTATAACATTGAATAAAATACAATTAACAGGGGAACAGATATCCAGGCTGGAAGCCCAGGGCTTTTTGAAGATTTCTGATAAAAAATATTATCTTCCGGAGATTATCAGGAGAGCATTAGGTTTTAGATATGAAAAGGGAGCCAGGCCAAGGGTTTTGTCATTGCTGGTAAAATAGGAAGAGCAGTATGGGGTAGTCACTGTCAGCATTATCCGTCAAAAAGAGATTGCAATTATGGGAATAAGACCTGTCTTTGGTATCAGACATTAAAAATGGTGTTGGCTATATAAAAAATGTAGGGGGGCAGTCGGGAAATGAAAATGGCATACCATATGCGGAGGTTTTATTCATGCGTCCGCACAATATATGGTATTAGTCCATTCGTTTTCCGACATCCCCTCTTTGAAATATTTCAAAGTCAGTTGTAATTGTGCTTTGCCAGATGAAACACACCCAGAAGCCCCCCATAACACATACACAGAACCCCGATATGGAGAGCGGTAGACACAAAAAGCCCCAGTCTGTCAAACCCATCCCACAGAGAGAAAACCGCATAGTAAACCCCGATGGAGATGATCAGGAAAGCCGCCGGCTTGACGATCATCTCCATTGCATTCCAGGAAAATGAAATCAGCCGTTTGAGAGAGGTGAGGTGAAGGAAAGCCAGCAGAAGTTCACTGGCCAGCATTCCCCACAGATATGCCATGATACCGAACCGGGGAATACCTATGAGTACAAAAGCCAGACGCAGAACCAGGGCTGTAATATTCTGAAGAAACGTAGTGGTGGTTTTCCCAAGGCCGTTTAAGATGCTCCCCATGGTGGTGGCAAGATAGAGAAATGGACACAGCCACGCCAGAATTTGCATGAATGAACCGGCAGAGGAGTCCTTAAAAACACCGACACCCAGCTCCGCGCCGAACAGAGTAAAGACCCCGATGCACAGAATCCCCATATACAGGCTGTAGCGCAGGGACATGGAGATGGACTGGGAGATGCGGGACTCATTGCCGTCGGCCTGTGCCTCTGCCACGGTGGGAAGTAAAAGCACTGCCATGGAATTGGTGATGGCGGAGGGAAATAAAATGAATGGCATAGCCATTCCTGTAAGCACGCCGTAGATAGAAAAGGCTTCTTCGCTGCCCAGACCGAAAGCCTGAAGCCTGCTGGGAATCCAGATAGCTTCCGCGCTCCCCAAAAGATTTAACACTAAGCGATTTCCCATGAGAGGCAGCGCAAGGGCCATGAGAGGGACAGACAGGGAAAAGGAGGAGACTGCTTCCGCCTGCTTCCCTTTTTGCGGAGGAAATAGGCACAGAGAGCAGAGAGTAAACCCGGCGGATGCTGTCTCCCCGATTAAATGCCCCAGCACTGCCAGCTCTACCGTGATTTCCCGTCCCTGTTCCAGCCAGATATCCGCAATCAAAAACACCAGCCCCATACGAATTACTTGTTCTGCTACCTGGGAAAAGGCCGGAACCCGGGATCTCTGCATACCATAGTAGTATCCGTTGATACAGGCGTGAAAAGCGGCAAAGGGGACTGACAGGGCAATCAGCGGAAGCAGGGGGGCGCACCTGGGTTCTAAAAGGATCCGGGCGGCAATCCATTCTGAGTAATTGCAGATTCCCAGAGCCATGAAAACAGACAGGATCATAGAGATTGCCAGTCCGAAACGGAATACGGCTTTGCCCTGGCTGGTGTGGGCGGCTATGTATTGAGATAAGGCGGTCTGAATGGAACCGGCGCATACGGAAAAGCAGATACCAAACACCGGGTGTACCATATTATAAAGCCCTAACCCTTCGGCTCCAATGGTTCTTGAGAGGAAAATCCGATAAAAAAAGCCAAGGATCCGGCAGGCAAAGCCTGTTCCGGTAAGCAGGAGAGTACCGGCTAAAAATGCGCGTTTTTGTGGGGAAAGTGCAGACAATCTAGGCATGAAAAACTCCGCAAAAGAAAATCATTATAAGATATGTAGAAGAGGGAAAGAAAATGATAACAGGAATATTTCACACTATTCCTATTGAATTTATAGGAAATTGGTGTATAATAACAGTGTAGGGAGATGCCTGCGGCAGAATACTCCCTGGGAAAGGCGGTAATTACATGAATGAATTGATTTATCTGGACAATGCGGCAACCACCAAAACCAGCCAGCCGGTGGTAGAGGCGATGCTGCCGTATTTTAGTCAATATTATGGAAATCCATCCTCAGTATATTCTTTTTCTGGCTTTGGAAAGGAAGCCATTGCCAAAGCCAGAGGCCAGATCGCCCATGTGCTGGGGGCAAATCCGGAGGAAATCTATTTTACGGCAGGAGGCAGCGAGGCTGACAACTGGGCAATCATTGCCACAGCAGAGGCGTACCAGGATAAAGGGAAGCACATTATTACTTCCAAGATTGAACATCACGCAGTCCTTCATACCTGTCAGTATCTGGAAAAGAGAGGGTTTGAGGTCACATACCTGGATGTGGACGAGAACGGAACCGTGGATCTGGAACAGTTAAAGGAATCTGTCCGGCCGGATACCATCCTGATTACCATTATGTTTGCCAATAATGAAATTGGAACCATCCAGCCGGTAAAGGAAATAGGGGAGATTGCCAGAGAACATGGAGTGCTTTTTCATACAGATGCGGTTCAGGCCTTCTGCCATATCCCCATCCGTGTGGATGAGCTTCCCATTGATATGTTAAGCGCCAGCGGTCACAAATTTAACGGCCCCAAAGGCATTGGATTTTTATATATCCGAAAAGGGATCAAGACCAAATCCTTTATCCACGGCGGAGCCCAGGAGAGGAAACGCCGGGCCGGAACTGAAAATCTGCCGGGTATTGTGGGGATTGGAAAAGCGGCGGAGCTGGCGGAAGAAACTCTGAAGGAGAGGCAGGATAAAGAAACAGGCCTGCGGGATTATCTCATCGGCCGCATTATGGAGGAAGTCCCCTATGTAAGACTGAACGGACATCGAACCAACCGGCTGCCTAACAATGTAAATCTGGCTTTCCAGTTTATAGAGGGGGAGTCTCTGCTGATTATGCTGGATATGGCGGGGATTTGCGGATCCAGCGGCTCTGCCTGCACTTCCGGGTCCCTGGATCCGTCCCATGTACTCCTTGCCATAGGGCTGCCCCACGAGATTGCCCACGGATCTCTGCGGTTGACCCTGTCAGAGGAAAATACCATAGAAGAAATGGATTATGTAGTTGAAAAAATAAAAGGCATTGTAAAACGTCTGCGGGATATGTCCCCGCTATACGAGGACTATTTAAAAAGCCACTAGGAGGAAGCGTATGTATACAGAGAAAGTAATGGACCATTTTGAACATCCCAGGAATGTAGGAGAACTGGAAAACCCCAGCGGTATGGGAACCGTAGGAAACGCCAAATGCGGCGATATTATGCGGATTTATCTGGACATTGATGAGAACCAAATGATCCGGGATGTAAAGTTTAAGACCTTTGGCTGCGGGGCGGCTGTTGCCACCAGCAGTATGGCCACGGAGCTGGTAAAAGGGAAATCCGTCCAGGAGGCCATGGAAGTGACTAACAAAGCCGTGTGCGAAGCTCTTGACGGATTGCCGCCGGTTAAGGTACACTGTTCTTTACTGGCAGAGGAAGCCATCCGCGCCGCCCTTTGGGATTATGCGGAAAAAAGTGGTATTGTTATCGAAGGCCTGAAAAAGCCCAAGAGCGATATCAGCGAGCATGAAGAGGAAGAAGAGTATTAAAGCGATGGAAAGAACAAAAGTAGTGGTAGGACTGTCCGGAGGAGTTGACTCCTCTGTGGCAGCCTTGCTGTTAAAAGAGCAGGGATACCAGGTCATAGGCGTGACCATGAAAACCTGGGATACCCGGGAAGACGAAATCCCTCAGGGCCTTGCCCACGGAGACGGCATTATAGAGGATGCCAGAAGGGTGGCAGATTATCTGTCCATCCCTTTTTACGTTATGGATTTCAGAGAAGAGTTTCGCCGGCATGTGGTGGACTATTTTACGGAAGAATACCTTCAGGGAAGAACCCCCAATCCCTGTGTGGTCTGCAACCGTTATGTAAAGTGGGAGGCATTGTTAAACCGTAGCCGGGAATTTGGAGCGGATCTGGTAGCCACAGGACATTATGCCCGTGTGGAAAAGCTTGACAGCGGCCGGTACACAGTCAGGGCTTCTGTCACTGCCGCTAAGGATCAGACCTATGCCCTCTATAACCTGACCCAGGATCAGCTGGCGAAAACGTTAATGCCTGTAGGCAGTTATCCCAAAGAAGAGATCCGCCGCATTGCTCAGGAGTCAGGCATCCCGGTGGCCCAAAAGCCGGACAGTCAGGAGATTTGTTTTATTCCGGATCAGGACTATGCCGGGTTTATCAGACGGTATACAGGAAAAACTTCAGCTCCCGGCAGCTTTGTAGATAAGGAAGGGCGGATTTTAGGGCAGCACAAGGGGATTATCCATTATACTGTGGGGCAGAGAAAAGGGCTGAACCTGGCTATGGGCCATCCGGTTTTTGTCACCGGAATCCGCCCGGAATCCAACGAGATTGTGATTGGAAACAACGAAGATGTATTTACAAATTCCCTCCTGTGTAGTAAGCTTAACTGGATGGCAATCGACGGCCTTCACGGCGGAGAGCTGAGGCTTTCGGCCAAGATACGTTATGCTCACAAGGGAGCAATGTGCACCATCCGGGAGGCGGGAAAAGATCTGGTAGAATGTATCTTTGATGAGCCGGTGCGGGCGGTAACGCCGGGACAGGCGGTGGTGTTTTACTTAGAGGATCGGATTGCAGGAGGAGGAATTATTTTATGAAGCAAAGAACCGTGAAAACGGCAGCTATTGCAGTGGTAGTCCTTTGGACCGGCTTGGCATTAAATGGCTGTGGCAAAACCTATAAACCGATAGAAATGCCGGCAGCCAGCCAGGAAGCAGAGCCTGCCGTTTCTGCCAGCCCCAGGGAGTCCTTGGTAACCAGGGAGACGGTTGCGGCCAGTCAGACAGCGACGGCCGATCAGACAGCAGGCGAGACGGTATATGTAACCGGCGACAGGGTAAATCTTCGCAGGGAAGGGGCGTCAGATGCCCCGGTAATCGGCCGTGTCAATAAAGGAACCCCTATGAAACGGATGGAGGCAGGAAATGAGTGGAGCCGGGTTGAGTACCAGGGCCAGATCTGCTATATATCCAACCAGTTCCTTTCCGCTGTCCAGCCAGCTCAGGAGACTGGCGCTGGGAAACTTCCGGAAACCAAGGAAACAGCCGGGGAAACTTCCGGCAAAGATAATACTCAGGGAACCAGGGAAGAAACCCAGGCAGGGGAAGTAAGTCTGAATCCAGAGTGGAAATATGCGGATTTTTCAAAGATTAATTCAGGAAAAGCTGTGCTTTATAAAGCAGAAAGCAACCGTAAAAATATTGTAGTGTGCGTCAATGCCGGACACGGCACCAAGGGTGGAAGCAGCGTGAAAACCATGTGTCATCCGGACGGAACGCCCAAGGTAACCGGCGGAACCACCCAGGCGGGAGCCACCACTGCAGTGGCAGTTTCCGGGGGAATGCAATTTTCAGACGGCACTGCGGAAAGTACCGTGACCCTGGCCATGGCTCTGAAATTAAAGGAAAAGCTGCTGGCCTCCGGTTACGATGTTCTGATGATACGGGAGAGCGATGACATCCAGCTGGATAATATTGCCCGCACGGTTATAGCCAATAATATGGCGGACTGTCATATTGCCCTTCACTGGGACTCTACTGCCAACGACAAAGGCGCATTTTATATGAGTGTTCCCGGCAATTCCTCTTACCGGAATATGGAGCCGGTAAAATCCCACTGGCAGCAGCACAATGCCTTGGGGGAAAGTCTGGTATCCGGCCTGCGCCAGGCTGGAGTGAAAATTTTCTCAAACGGATCCATGGAGATGGATTTAACCCAGACTTCTTTCTCCACAATTCCGTCTATTGATATTGAGCTGGGAGATAAGGCTTCCGATCATTCGGACGCTGCTTTGGATACTCTTGCAGCAGGCCTTTTAGCCGGAATCAACCAGTATTTCGGGCAGCCATAAAAATGAAAGATTCTTCTATGGAACCAGGTCAGAAATATCAAAAAATCAATTGGAAAGCACTTATTATAAGCCTTTTGGCAGCCCTGCTGCTGGAAGGCTTTCTGAGCGTGAGGGCAGTGAATCACGGAAAAGGCGGGGAGCCTGTAGAGCTGTGGCCGTCAGGCTTTTCTCACGCTGTAGGGTATGAGATAGAAACGCAGGCAGAAGATGAAAGAATGGATAATCCGGGGATGGCAGAGACCGGCTGTTTTCGGAGAATCAGCGGGGATCCCCAGATCTATTTTCAGGACTTCCAGATTCCTTACGGACGGCTGCGTATAAAATTTGCTCGACCGGTGGAGGAAGAAATACAGGTCCAGATTTACAGTGTGGATGCGGGGGCTGTTTGTTCTCAGGTTTTCTTCATCCAGAAAGGAAGCGCCCAAGCGGAATTTAACTTAATCCTCCGGGAGTACGGACAGCTCCGGCTGGATCTGGACGGAGACTTTGAACTGGAGAAAGTGGAGGCTTTTCCGGCTGTTCCCTGGGGAGAGATTGACTTTTCCCGCAGCCTGGCCCAGTGGAATTTGATCCGGTTTCTGGCTTTCTGGTTCTTGATTTGGGCCTGTTGCCTGGCCTGGTCTGACGCCTGGTTCAAAGCCAAAGGATCTGCCGTGTCTGTTCCCGCGGGGGCGCTGGCTTTACAGCCTGCCCGCCAGGTATATTTTGATCTGATCCGTACCTTGGCGGCATACTTTGCAGTGGCTTATCATGTGCTGAGCCTGACGCTTTTAGACCTTCCGGCTGGCAGTCTTTCCTGGAAAATCCTTTCAGCCATTACCATTGTGCTGCTGACCTGCAATCCGCTGTTTTTAATGATCAGCGGGGCACTGTTAATAAAAGACAAAAAGGAGACAGCCCTTTGGTTTTTGAGGAAAAGATTGGGCAAGATCGCCGTTCCTCTGGCAGCATTTTACCTGCTCTACATGTTGGTTTTCTGGACAGGAGATTTGACAATAGCCGGATGGATAAAACAGGCATTATCTGTAATCTTAAAAGGTTCCTCCAGGGTTGCTCCTCATTTCTGGCTTGTATATGCCCTGATACTTATCTACTTTTTTGTCCCTCTTTTGCGAAAGTGTGCAGGAAGGCTTGGAGAAAAGGGGGAGAAGCGGCTGTTCTGTATGATAGCTCTTCTATTAACAGCTGCTACTGTTATAAAAAGCCGAGGAATGGGGGGAAGCCTTTGGTTCAATTGGATCTTGTGGCTGGGAATTTTTGTGTCCGGCTATCTGGTAAACCGGCCGTGGATGCGCCGGTATGACCGTTTTCTGGCGGCCTTTGGAATCCTGTGCGGGGCGGTATCCTTATGGGTAATGACGGCAAGAAGCGATTATCAGGGGATTATTTTTAATGGCTCCATTCTAAGTGCAGGGATTTCCTGGGCGTTTTTTGTCCTGGCATTGTCAGTGGAAAAGGCTGTTACATGGGCAGCAGATTTCCTGTCTTTCTTAGGAAGGCACAGCTTTAGCGTGCTTCTGATCCATTGGCTGGTATTGTACCGGATAGTGACGCCGGGGGTGATTCCGGGACTGCTTTCCCATGGTATGAAAGTACGCCTTTTGGGTGGCTTTTTCATCACCAGTATTCTGTCTCTGGGGGCGGCGCTGGTATTTGATCTGCTTTTGGAGCCGGGGGTAAAAAAGCTGTTTTCTAAAGTCATATTCCGAAAAAATACGGCATAGAATGATGTTAAGGATGGCAGAATGCTGTCTAAGATAACAGGAAGAGGTGGAACAGGAACATGGCAGAACGGATCAGAAGAACTCAGAAGGAGATTTTGAGAGATAAGCTGATTAAAATTGATGGGGAGATCGACAAAACTTCCGCGGCCTTAAAACGCCTGAAAAATGAGCGTAGCCAGTGCGAAAAAGATTTGAACGACCTGGAGATGGGAGAAATAGCAGAACTGATACGGAGCAGCAGTATTACTGCACAGGAACTTCAGGATTTGGTAGCAGACCATGTGAGGCGAAAAAAATAAAAATTCTACTACCCAAACCGGCCTTTTTCGTGTATAATCCCGTCTTTGACAGTTTATAAAACAGAAAAACGCTGTACAGTCTTATTTTACAGGCTATATAGCGTTTTTTTCCTTCGTTTTACTCTTTGGT
>CAJUJM010000058.1 GCA_910586755.1 uncultured Lachnospiraceae bacterium | reverse complement strand
TAAATAATATACGTGCTTCGGATGAAACGCCAGGAGAGCAGATGCCTTTCTGTTATCCAGGGCGGCTGTTATGGAGGAAATTCGCTGCATACTATAACCTCTTCCTAAAAGGAGCTTTTCAAATAATGTTCTGCAAAGTCTTCATAAATTTTTGCGGAAGTACACAGATCATCAATACTGATATATTCCAAAGCGGAATGTGCCACCTGAATACTCCCCGGACCAAAAATGATAGTGGGAATGCCATGCTCCGTACAAAGAATCGAAGCGTCACAATAGTAATTCATAACATTTCGGACAGCCGTTTTACCGGTCACTGACAGATAACTTTTGGCAAATTCATCTACAAGCAAATGGTCCGGCTCGATAAAATAAGGGAGGCGGATACGCTGCTGGATGGTGCTTAAACGCACCTCTGCCTTTAAAGAGGGATCCTTTTCCATAAGGGAATCCAAAAACAGTTGTATCTCGGATAAGATATCTTCTGTGGTTTCTCCGGGAAGATCACGTCTTAAGAAAGAGGCGACGCATTGATCTGCCACCGTATGTATTCTGGAGCCGCCGCGTATTAAGCCGAGGTTGATAACAGGATGTCCCAGATATTCATGACAGCGGTTATGATAGGCTGGGAAAAAATTTTGCCTTAACTGTGTAATCACATATGCCATCTTTTCAATAGCGTTGATTCCCCGTTCCGGGTAAGCGCTGTGATATGCTTTGCCTGTAGTAATAATATCAAGGTGGGTACATCCTCTGTGTCCGAAGCCGATTTCTAATTCTGTAGGTTCCCCGACAACTGCGAAATCCGCAGTAATTCCATGCTCCATAAGAAAAGTAGTGCCTTTGTTTAAATATTCTTCATCCGGGACGAAAGCGAGGAGAAGGGAGCCGGCAAAATCAGGATTCTTTTGAGATAACGACAGTGCGGATACTATCATGGCAGCAATGGAACCTTTTGCATCACAGCTTCCTCTTCCGTATAAAAATCCATTTTTAATATCAGGAGAAAAAGGAGGGATATCCATGTTGTCTGTAACATGGGTATCATAATGAGTGGTATACATCAGGGTTTTGCCTGGTTTTTGGCCCTTTATGCGGGCTACAACGGCCGGTCTGCGGGGCTCAACCTGGTATAGGCAAGATTCCCAACCCCATTGAAGAAAGAGGGCGTGGAGATAGTTTCCGATTGCTTCTTCATCTCCGTTAACACTTGGAATACGAACAAGCTCTTGAAGAAGAGAAACAGGGTCTTGTGGCAGAATTTGCTGGCTGATAAAAGTCATAATGGTGAAAACCTCCTTATCACAGAAACAGATAAAAAATCTAAAGATACCAATATTATAGGGGAGTAAAAATAAAAAATCAAGCTTTTTGTAAGAAAAAGTACAATTAATTTGGCTATATACAGGTAAAATAATAAAAAAATCAAATTTTTGTAAGATTATATTGACAAAAAGTAAGAAATATGATTAACTCAAATTAGATAGCTTACAGCTACAATTTTAATAAGGAGGAGCAATGGAATGAAAAAGAAAGTTTCAATCTTACTGGCAGCAGCAATGGTAATGGGGTTAACCGCATGCAGTTCACAAAAGCCGGCGCAGACAAGCGCAGCGCAGACAAGCACAGCAGAAACGTCAGGGGAACAGAAAGCAGAGTCCACAGAAACAGAAGCGGCCGCATCTGCAGAAGATGTAATTGTTTTACGGTGGGGAGACGCGGCTGTAGAGGGCACAGTAGAATATGAGGCAAATACAAAGTTTATCCAGCTGGTTTCCCAATACACAGATGGCCGTGTTAAGATAGAATATTATCCGGCCGGTCAGCTTGGCTCTGATGGGGATGTAGTTCAGGCCTGTATGGCAAATACATTAGATTTGGCAAAGTGTTCTACAGCGAATCTTTCCGAGTTTACCCATGTTCTGGATTTTTGTGATTTTCCGGGTATGTTTCGGGATACCGACCATGTGTACGCCGTATTAGTCTCTGATTTAAGAGACGAATTAGCTATGAAAGTGTATGAGGAAATCGGATGCTATCCCATTACCTTTGATGTGGACGGCGGCGCGGCAAGATGGCTGTTTAATGCAAAGAGAGAAGTGAAAACTCCTGGGGATGCCAATAACCTGAAAGTCAGAACAACCGGATCGGAGATTGAGATGGCGCTTTACAGCGCCTGCGGAATCGGCGCTACTCCCATGGCCTGGCAGGAACTTTATACAGGGCTTGAGCAGGGAACGGTTGACGGCGTATATTGCGGCCCTGTTCCCGGATTTACAAATAAATTTACGGAAGTAGCAAAATATACCACGGTTCTTACCCTTTCCTTTGGTCCTTCTGTCCGGGTTCTAAGTCAAAGTGCAATTGACAAATTAGGAGGATTGGACAGCGATCTGTTTAAAAATGTGATGAAGGCTTCGAAAGAGTCAGAGCAGATAAAGAGAGAGTTAAATGAAAAAGATGTAGCCGGTGTGGCAGATAAGATGAGGGAGGCAGGAGTCTCTGTTTACGAGCCAAATGCCGAAGAGCAGGAAGCATGGCTGGAAGCATCAAGAAGCATCGTTTCCCAGTTTATCGGAGAAGGAAAAACAATTCCCCAGGAATTGTATGACAGAGTTCAGGCCATTCAGTAGACAGCGGCCGGACGAAACAAGAGGGCAGCAGATAAGTTGCCCTCTCGTATTACGCAGCATCCGGCAAAAGGCGGCGGCGACGCATTTTGCCGGATTTAGGAGGAGAATTGCATGGGTGCTGAAAATACTGTAAAAGGTACAAATCTTTTCATAAAAATGATGAATATATCCAGTGACTTTTGTGAAAAAACAGGGATCATTTTGGCTACGGCATCAGGATTTATTATGCTGTTTTCACTACTGGTTGGAGTTATTACAAGATGGCTTCCTTTTATGACTCCGGCAATATGGTCTGAAGAAGTTGCCCGCATGTGTATGCTGTGGCTGACGGCAAACGGGGCCAGTGTGGCGTATAAGAGACTGGAACTGGTGAAGTTTAACCTGATTATTGACGCAGTGCCGGAAAAGGTAAGGTTTTTTCTGGAAATTGCCTGCTATCTGTGCATTATAAGCGTGTTGGTGGTAATTTTGAACAGCGGTTATGATATGCTGCTTTTAAAAATGAGAGTACGGGCGGCTGCTACAAAAATTTCATATTTTTGGTGGGCTCTTGGATTGTATATTGGTTTTGTACTGATGGCGGTCCATACATTAAAGATGCTCATCGATCATTTATCCACATGGAATAAAGTTATGAAAGGAGAAACTGCTTAATGGGAGTATATTTGTTTGGTTTTCTGTTCTTTTTTATGGCTTTAGGAGTTCCCATTGCATTTGCTATGGCAATGGGAGTGGTTGCAACCATTCATTTTTGGGGCGGTATTGACTTCAGCATGCTGTTCCAGCAGATTTTCCAGGGAGTAAACAGTTTTACTTTTATAGCGGTGCCTATGTTTATCCTTGCCGGGGAACTTATGGCAAGAGTTGGTATTATTGATGACATTTTACTTTTATGCAGGGTACTCGTAGGCTGGGTGCCGGGAAGCCTTGCCAATGCCAATATTGTTGCGTCTATGTTTTTTGCCGGGGTATCCGGATCGGCAGTTGCAGACACGTCTGCAATAGGCGGCGCACTGATTCCGGCAATGGTAAAAGAGGGATATGACGATGATTTTTCCGTAGCGGTTACAGCCAGTTCTTCTGTGATTGGTCCAATTATTCCGCCGAGCATTGGAATGGTGCTGTATGGCGCAACGCTGGGAACATCCATCACTGCTATGTTTATGGGCGGATTGGTTCCGGGGATAATGCTGGGCATTTCTTTAATGATTCCGGCTACTTATCTGAGTATAAAGAGGAAATATCCACGCAATACAGAAAAATACTCTGCAAAACAGATTTTATCGGCACTGATGCATGCAGTACCTGCGCTACTGATGCCGGTGATTATATTGGGGGGAATTCTTGCAGGCATATGCTCGCCTACAGAAGCTGCATCTATTGCAATTTTATATGCAATTCTTGTAGGGGCATTTTATTATAAAAGCCTGACACCCAAAATACTGCTGGATTGTATGGTGAAAGCCATGATTCAGGCGGGGGCAGTATTGCTGATTGCATCGGTGGCATGTCCGGTAGGCTGGCTTGTTGCTATGGGACAGGTTCCGGCTGCTCTTGCAGAATTTATTACTTCTGTTACAAATAATAAATATTTTGTGTTGCTTTTAATTAACATATTCCTGCTTATTCTGGGCTGCGGTATTGACGCCAATGTCAGCCTGCTGATTTTTGCTCCTATCCTTGCGCCGCTGGCAGTATCCTTAGGAGTTCATCCGATCCATTTTGCAGTGTTGTTTATTCTGAATATTACCATTGGGCTTGCGACTCCGCCATATGGAGTATGTTTATTTATCGGAAGCAGTATAGCGAAAATCCCGCTTTCGAAAACGATGAAAGCAGTATTGCCTTTCTGTATAGCAGAAATAATCGTGTTATTGCTGGCTACCTATGTTCCGGATGTGGTTTTAGCCTTACCCAGGGCATTGGGATATGTATAATTTAAAAGTCCGCTGCCGTATATATGTTGGCTTAATCAGAAAATAGCAGAATAAATCATAAGCGAGGAAAATAAAAATGGCAAAAATAGAGAACAGATTAAAAGAAATGGGAATCCAAATACCAGAGACACCGGTTCCGGTTGCGGAATATCTGCCATCCGTAATGTTTGACGGGAATATGGTTTATGTCTCAGGACAGGACTGCCGTAAAAACGGAAAGCTTCTATATGAAGGGAAGCTGGGAGCAGAGCTCAGTATAGAGCAGGGAAAAGAATGTGCCAGACAATCGATTCTCAACTGTCTGGCAGCATTAAAGTATACCATAGGAGACTTTGACAGAGTCGAGAGAATTGTGAAGGTTTTAGGATTCGTGGCCAGCGCCCCGGGATTTGGCGGCCAGCCTTATGTGATAAACGGAGCTTCGGAGCTTTTGACAGAAGTGTTTGGAGACAGGGGCAGACATGCCAGGGCAGCGCTGGGGACCAATGAACTTCCCTTTGGGACACCGGTGGAGATAGAAATGATTGTGGAGCTTAAGAAAGAGTGAGGTTATGGATTCTTATCTGGTGTCAATCGTGAAAGATGACAATGTAGAGCGGCAAGTAAGGAAAGCCATTGAACTTATTGGAGGAATGAATCAATATGTAAAGCCAGGCTGCAGGGTGCTTATGAAGCCTAATATGACAGGTCCCGCGCCATACACAAAAGGAGTTACTACAAATCCGGCGGTTCTGGATGCGCTTATGAAGCTTGCATGGGAAGCAGGAGCCGCCAGAGTGGATGTGGGAGACGGGACAGGGTCGATTCATATCGGCAGCATAGAAGTTATGGAGCGCTGCGGGATTGGGGAAGTGGCCAGAAAAAACCGTGGAGAGATGGTGGATCTGAATCTTGGAGAGACAGTTGATGTTCCCGTAATAAATGGATTTATTCTGGAATCGGTTAAAGTAAATAAAAAGTATTTTGATTACGATGTGATTGTAAATATTCCGGTATTAAAGACCCATTTTATAACGGAAGTCAGCCTTGGAATAAAGAATATGAAAGGCTGTATCCCACCTGTTGAGAAGAGGCGTTTCCATGATATCGGAGTAAATAAGGCGGTTGCAGATTTAGGCGCGGTGATTGCTGCCGGCCTTACCGTTATGGACGGCACAGTAGCCGGTGAAGGGTTGGGGCCAAAAGAAGGAAGGCCGGTAAACTTTAAAACCGTGCTGGCCGGAGGAAATACTTTGGCAGTGGATATGGTTTCAGCAGAGATTATGGGATTTGAGCCTATGGAGATTGAGCATATTCATTTGGCTGCAAAACACCATATAGGGCCCGCTGAACCTTCACAAATTCAAATACAGGGAGAGTCCATTGCAAATATAAAGCGTAAGTTTCAAAGGGCGGTTCCATCGGTTCCTCCGGGGGAAAACGCCCAGGTATTAAATTATCAGGCCTGCAGCGGGTGCATGGGATGCGCGGCAATCACAATCAGCCGTTTACATGATATGGGATTTTTTGAAAAAATACCAGATATCCATATGAAATTAATCATCGGTACAAAAGTACCGGATGAAAATTTCGGTGAAAATGCTTTTTTGATAGGGAACTGCACAAAAAGTCCAGCCAGGAGAAATGGGAACGTTCCATGGATTGCAGGCTGTGCGCCCTCAGCCCTGGATACGGCAAATGAAATACTGAGTTGTTACGGCTTAGATGAACATCCGGATGTGTAATAGACAGCCGGGCATTTTATAAAAATAAGGAGCAGTATATGGGAGAAAATGAGAATCCGGAGAGCCGGGAAATAGAATTTTTAAGAGAACTGATTAGAATT
>CAJUJM010000057.1 GCA_910586755.1 uncultured Lachnospiraceae bacterium | reverse complement strand
GAGCAAGCTCGGCAGCTGCCCATATGGCTATTTGACTCTGCCCTTTGCGGACATTGTACCATAATATATTGTTTAAGCCCAGGGGATATGGTACAATCCTTTAGGAAAGTATATTCATTCAGTAAATGTGACAGGAGGTTTGTGTTATGTTTGGTTTGTTTGGAAAGAAAAAAGAGCAAAGTCCTGAAGAACAGCTGGCTGCCTGCCAGGCAAAAAAGGATTGGCCCGGTCTGTCCAGGGCCTATTATAATTTGGGAGTGGCCGCCATGGAAAATGGAAATTTGGAGAAAGCGGTTTTGTGGCTCCACCGGGCAGATACTATTTACAGCGCCAGGGATGACGTCTATGAAAAAGTAGGGGAAAAGATTACGGAAGACTGTTCCGGCCGCATTGGGGCATTGGAGGATGAGGCTCTGATCTATAATGATTTTCCTGAACTGATCAATGTAAAGGCAGATGGACTGGACGATACCCGGGCTCGGATATGGGGGCTGTTTTCCCTGGCCCGCCTGGTAAAATTGTGGGATCAGTTGTCCGCCTCCCCTGGCTGTGAAGCGCTGGGAAAGCTGGGCCGGGCCGTAGATGTGGTATTAAAAGCTTTTCAAGAACCTCCCGCTGAAGAAGAATTGGAAAGTCTTAAAAATCTGTGCAGTGAACTTTACGATCTGGGGGATAATCCGGCCTTTTGGGGCCTTGGAAGCCAAATTCAGGTTCCCGGCAAAGCTCCCTTCCAGGTTTTCGACTTAAACGGAATGATGGGAGTCCTTCTTGAAGCAGAAGCTTATTTAGACAGCCAGCTCAAAATGATACTTGCCAAATGTCAGGGTGAGGAACCCGGGGAACCGGAAACCGGCATTGTAAGCTGCGCCCTTCTGCCGGATTATTATGCCCGTACCGGCTCAGCCAGTCTGGAAGATGTTCCTCAAATCAAGGCGGAAATGGCCCGTATCCAGGGGGATTATGAATTCCTCTGCTCCGAGATCACCTGGGAACAGATAGGGGAAAAGGTGGCGGAATACAAGGCATTGGATATTCTTCAGTAAAATGAAGAGAGGGAGGGACAAAATGAAATCTCAGCCTTTTGATTTCATTTTGTCCCTCTCTGATTTTTATGATGCCAGGGCCAAAAGGTCATGTATGACCTGCTTATCCTGGTTTCTTATACTCCTGAATAAGCGGAGAATCCGCCGTCAATGGGGATTACAGTACCGGTAATAAATCCGGCTGCCTCATTGTTTAAGAGGAATAAGGTTGCTCCGTCCAGTTCGCTGACTTCGCCAAAGCGATCCATGGGGGTTGCCGCTAAGATCTTTGCAGTTCTTGCAGTGGGGGTTCCATCTTCATTAAACAGCAGTCTCTCATTCTGCTTGGTTACGAAAAATCCGGGAGCGATGGCGTTTACGCGGATACCCACTTTGGAGAAATGGACAGCCAGCCACTGGGTAAAGTTGCTTACTGCCGCCTTAGCGCCGCTGTAAGCCGGGATCTTGGTTAAGGGGGTGTAGGCGTTCATGGAGGAAATGTTTAAGATGGTACATCCCTCCCGGCCAATCATATCTTTTGCAAATACCTGGCTGGGAAGCAGGGTTCCGATAAAGTTTAAGTTAAATACAAATTCCACACCCTTCTGATCCAGGTCAAAGAAAGATACCGTATCTGCCTCAATATCGCCAATTTCAAAATATTCCTTGGTAGTGTTAGCCTTGGCGTTATTTCCGCCTGCGCCGTTTACCAGGATGTCGCAGGGCCCGAAGTCTTTTAAAATAGCCGCATGAGCTTCCTCTAAGCTCTCTTTTTCCAATACATTACACTTGTAACCTTTGGCCGTATAGCCGTCAGCGGTAATCACATCCGCCTGTGCCTGAGCTGCTTCCTGGTTTAAATCCAACAGGGCAACTTTTGCTCCTGCCTTAGCCAGTGTGTGGGCCAGGGATCCGCAGATAACGCCGCCTGCCCCGGTAATTACCAATACTTTTCCAGTTAAATCTGTGCCAAATACTCCCATTGTACGTTCCTCCTGATATTTATTTGTTTATCTTTTCTAAAGCTTCCCAGATACCGTTAATATAGGTTGCTCCCAACGCTCTGTCGTAAAGGCCGTAGCCTGCCCGTCCGGTTTCTCCCCAGATCATCCGGCCGTGGTCAGGACGGATGTAGCCTTTAAAGCCGTTATCATAAAGGGCTTTTAAAATTGCAAACATATCCAGGGTTCCGCAGGAGGAAAGATGGGCCCTCTCTTCAAAGCCTTTGCCGTCCTCTAAAACCGCAACGTTTCTTGCGTGAACAAAATGAATTCTGCCCATTGCGGCGTATTTGGCCGCCATTTTTACCACGTCGTTTTTGCCTGAGCATCCTAAAGAACCGGTGCAGAGGGTAATCCCGTTGTGGGGATCGTCAACCAGCTTTAAGAAACGATCCAGGTTCTCCTCACAGGTAATGATTCTGGGAAGGCCGAAAATGCTCCAGCATGGATCATCCTCATGAATTGCCATGTTCACGTCACACTCTGCGGCAACCGGGATGATTTTCTCTAAGAAATACTTCAGGTTATCCCACAGGTTTTCTTCTGTCATGGCATTGTACTCGGCAACCACTGCCTTTAATCCTTCTCTGGTGTAGCTGGAATCCCAGCCCGGAAGAGTCAGATCGCTTTCACTCTCCAAAGGATTCACCTTGTCCACCTGATCCTGATAATATACCAGGGAAGTAGAGCCGTCCTCCAGTTCATGGTCAAGCTGGGTACGGGTCCAGTCAAATACCGGCATAAAATTATAGCAGATGCACTTGATTCCTGCCTGGGCAACCCGGCGGATGTTTTCACAGTAATTCTCAATGTACTGATCCCTGGTTGGCTTGCCCAGCTTAATATCCTCGTGTACAGGGATGGATTCAATGACCTCAAAATGCAGGCCTGCGTCCTCGGTCAGCTTCTTTAAATTCGCAATGCTTTCCCGGCTCCAAACCTCTCCCACGGGAACATCATACACTGCAGTTACAATAGAATGCATCCCCGGAATCTGACGAATATTTTGAAGCGTTACCTTGTCGTCCTCCCCATACCATCTGAATGACAATTTCATAATAAATGTACCTCCTTATTTGGAATTTCCCTTACTTGATGATTTTATTATAGCAGGATTCCTGCTGATTACCATGGTCAACCTTGTGAGAAATATTGCAAAACTTGCGCCAGTCTAGTATAATGGGAACACTTAGATATTCATAAATTTTTCCTTTGTATTTGAGAAAAAGGAGACATTGTGCATGAAAAAGCAAACTCCTATGGAGTTCATCACCCGTCAATATATGGATAACCGGGAATTTGAACTCTTTTTTTACAGCGACCACGACCGCTCCTTAGAAAAGGTGGCCCTCCACACCCACGACTTTTATGAACTGTATTTCTTTTTGGAGGGAGATGTGACCTACGAGGTTGATGACAAGCGCTACGTCTTAAATCCCGGAGATTACCTGCTGATCCCTCCGGGTCTGCCTCACCGGCCGGTGTTCGGCCCTGAGCACGCGGGCTACCGCCGCTATGTCTTATGGTTCAGCCAGGACTTTTACTCCCGCATCCGCCGCAGTAATCCGGACTTTACCTATGGCCTGGACTATGCCAGGGACCACCGTCTGTATCGGTTTTCCACGGATTTTCTTTTATGTCAGGAGCTGACAGGCCGCCTGGCTGATCTGCTGGTGGAGTATGGCTCTTCCCGGCCTTTCCGGGATACTGCGGTGGAAATCATGCTGCTGTCCTTTCTTTTGCAGCTCAATCGGATCCTCTATGATAATTTGCACCAAAAGAGTACAATTTATGAGAACGTTCTCTACATTAATATCTGCGATTACATTAACCAGCATCTGGATGAAGATTTAAGCCTGGACAAGCTGGCTGCCTTCTTTTTTGTCAGCAAATACCATATTTCCCATATTTTTAAAGACAATATGGGGATCTCCCTCCATCAGTACATTTTAAAGAAACGGCTTCATGCCTCTAAAAATGCCATTCTCTCCGGACAACCGGTAAACCAGGTCTGTATCCAATGTGGATTTTCTGACTATACCAGCTTTTACCGGGCCTTCAAAAAAGAATACGGCGTTTCCCCAAAGGAGTATAAAAAGCGCTCCCAGTGGATGGGATCTCAAAAAGCTGCGGGAAAATCAGCTTTCTGATTCCCCGCAGCTTTTCCAATAAGCCGCCGCATTGGCTTTATCCCGCCCGATTTGCGCTTTCAATTCTTCTAAACTGGCAAATTTCTTTTCCGGGCGCAGCTGCTTTAACAGGCATACTTCAATATACTGTCCATAGAGATCGCCGTGATAATCAAGAAGAAAGGTTTCCACACCTACCGGATTATCCCCCTCTATGGTGGGTTTTCTGCCAATGTTGGTAACTCCGCTGTAAGTTTTGTCTCCTGCAGTCACCCTGGAGACGTAGACTCCAAAGGCAGGCAGATATTTTTCCGGAGGCGGAATTAAATTGGCAGTGGGAAATCCCAGCTTCCTGTCGCCCATACCTTTCCCGTGAACCACCGTGCCGTGGACGGCGTAGGGCTGCCCCAACAGCTCATTGGCCTTTTCCATACAGCCTTTGTCCAGCATCTCTTTTACATAGGTGCTGCTGATATCCCGGCAGCAGTCCTGTTCCTTCTCAATAATCTCCGCCGTAAAGCCGTACTTTACCGCCAGGGCCTTCAGCAGCTCCGCATTGCCGGCCCGCTTATAGCCAAAGCCGCAGTCTGTGCCGGCCACAATGGCTCTGCCGTTCATTCGCCCCATAAGAATCACCCGGACAAATTCTTCCGGATCCATATGGGAAACCTGGCTGTCAAAGGGATATTCCACCAGATAGTCAATACCGGTTTTTGCCAGGTTTGCCCGGCGCTCTTCGTTGGTGGTAATCACCTTTAAAGGCGCTCCCCCCACCACGGCCCCCGGCGCGGTGGCAAAGGTAAAGACCCCAGTCTTATATCCGTACTGCTCTCCTAAACGTCTTACCTCAGCCATAAGCTTCTGATGGCCTCTGTGGCGGCCGTCAAACTTTCCAATGGTCACTACCGTAGGTTCCGGAATTTGAAATTCTTTTTTTCCTGTAATGTATTCCATGCAGGTTTCCTGCTCCTTTCGGCCTCTTTCTCCGGTCAGGGCTCCGGGTTTAAAAACATCTTCCAGGGCTTAAAAAACCGCCGCTCCTCCTCATACCGGTAAATCCCCATAAAGGTTCCCCGGCTGTCGCAGACACGGACTGGCCCCCCTTCTTTGGCCGCGGTTTCCTCAAGTTCCTCCGGCTTTAAAGGGTTTCCGTTTCTCACCAGGCTGTCCGCCTCTTTACAGGTACGGGCCACGGGATAAGCGGAAAACATTTCCTCCACCGGAATGATAAGTTCTCCTAACCGGCCTTCATCCCTGGCTTTTTCGATCTTGTCCAATGTCATGGCATCCTGAATCAAAAAGCGGTCTACCTGGATCCGCTTTAACGCTTCCATGCAGCCGCAGCAGCCTAACTTGTCCCCGATGTCGCTGCACAGTGTCCGGATGTAGGTCCCTTTTGAACAAGATACCCGCATCCATACCCTTGGGAGTTCCATGCGGGTGATGGTAAGGGATAAAATTTTAACCGGTCTGGCCGCCCGCTCCACCTCTTTTCCGGCTCTGGCAAGCTCATAGAGCTTTTTTCCATCCACCTTCAGGGCGGAATACATGGGGGGGATCTGGTTGTAATCGCCGATAAAACTCTCCGCCGCCTTCTGTACTTCTTCGCCGGTCGCTGTCACCGGATACCTGCCAAGGACCTGGCCTGTGGTATCTTCCGTGTCTGTGACTGTCCCTAACAGCATGACCGCCTCATAGGTTTTGGATTTATCGGTCAGCATATCGCACAGCCGGGTTCCCTGGCCTAAGCAGACCGGAAGAACTCCCTCCGCCGCCGGATCCAGGGTGCCGGTGTGGCCGATCTTTTTCTGTTTTAAAATCCCTCTGAGCCGGGCCACCACATCATGGGAAGTATATCCCGGCTCCTTATACACATTGATTACTCCGTGATACATGGCGTGCTCTCCAACTGTTTTTCAATATGTAAGGACAGGTTGTTAATCACGTCATAAAGGTTGCCGGACATGGTGCATCCGGCAGCCCGGACGTGACCGCCGCCGCCAAAATACTGGGCAATTTTGCTTACATCCAGGCAGTGGTTGGATCTCATGCTGATTTTAAATTCGTGGATGCCGATTTCATACATGAAAATGGCGCACTCCACCCCTTCTGTAATCCGAAGCTGATCCACAATGCCGTCAAAGTCCTGTCCGGTAACGCCGTAAAAGGCCATGTCCTTGGCGCGTACTACGCTGAAAATGCATTTTCCGTCCAGAAACCGGACACTTTCCATCAGAGCCCGGCCCAGAATCTGGTTCTGGATATAGGTCTTTTTATAAAAAGTTCCGTCAATAATGCCGCCAAAATCAATGCCTTTATCCATCAGCTTTCCTGCAATGGCCATGGTTCTGCTGGTGGTATTGCCGTGCTTAAATACTCCGGTATCGTGGATGATTCCTGTATAGATACATTCCGCCGTTTCTTTGGTAATCTTATCTTCGTCCAATTGTCCGTAGAGAACCTCGCAGGTAGCGCTGGCAGAAGATTCCACCAGATTTACCTTTGCATAGCCTGTGTTGGTAATGTGATGATCCAGGCATACGCTGTTTGTCGAAGTCACCAGATACCCGGCGAAATCTCCCAGACGCTCAATGTCGCTGGCGTCCAGGCAGATGCACAGATCATAAATCCGTTCTTCTTTTTCGGTTCGGATTTGATCAAAATGATTCATATAAGAAAATTTATCCACTTTTTCTTCCAGATACAAATCCACTTCTACATGTGGATAGGCAGAGTCCAGGTAATTGTAAAGCCCCAGACAAGCCCCAAAGCAATCTCCATCCGGCCGGATATGGCCCAGGATTACAACGTTTTTTACACCTTCCAGGGCCTGTTCTAATTCTGTCATACGGTTCTCCTTTCTAATGTGATGGGCCTTAAACGCTGTCAGATATCCGTCTCAGGCAGTTCTTCCGTTTCTTCCAAATCCAGATCCTTTGTCACCTCATCGATCAGATGGGACATGGCAACGCCGTACTCAATAGACTGATCCAGAATGAATTTAATCTCCGGGGTATTACGCAGGTTGATCCTGCGGGCCAGCTCCCTGCGGATATAGCCTTCCCCGCTCTTTAATCCCTTTATGGTATCTTTTCCGGATTCTTCATCCCCAAGGACGCTGATATATGCCCTGCAGTATTTTAAATCCGGGGTAACCTCCACGGAAACCACCGTGGTCATAGGATGGATCCGCGGATCCTTTAAGCCTCCGCGGATAATCTCACTTAATTCTCTCTGGACTTCCATGTTGATTCTTGTATTTTTTATGCTGTTTTTTCGCATACATTACCTCGCTTTACTGTGAAAGTCCGCCGCCAGGCAGGCGGCATGCATTCAGATATGCCAAATGCAACCGCCGGGAGAAGCTTATCTGGGAACCTCTACCATGGTGTAGGCCTCGATCAGGTCCTCCTCCTGAATATCATTAAATTTGTCAAACACCAAACCGCACTCATAGCCGGTGGCGACTTCCTTTACATCATCTTTGAAACGTTTTAAGGATACCAGATCGCCGTCAAAGAGCTGCTCTCCTCCTCTGGTGATGCGGGCTTTACAGCCTCTGGTAAACTTGCCGTCCAATATATAGGAACCTGCAATGGTGCCTACGCCGGACGCTTTGAAGGTCTGGCGGACAACTGCGTGACCGATGACCTTTTCTTCGAAAATGGGATCCAGCATACCCTTCATGGCTGCCTCCACATCCTCAATGGCCTGGTAGATAACCTTATAGAGTCTTACGTCTACCTTCTCTCTGTCCGCTATAGACTTAGCGGTTACATCAGGCCTTACATTAAAGCCGATGATAATGGCGTTGGAAGCGGATGCCAGGGAGACATCGGACTCGTTGATAGCGCCTACGCCTCCGTGGATAACCTTTACGGCTACCTCCTCGTTGGAAAGTTTTACCAGACTCTGCTTTACGGCTTCCACCGATCCCTGTACGTCTGCTTTAATAATAATGGGCAGCTCTTTAATGTTGCCTGCCTGAATCTGGCTGAACAGATCATCCAGGGACAATTTTGCCTTGGTATCCTCGATCAGCTTATTCTTGCCCTCAGAGATAAAGGTCTCGGCAAAGCTTCTTGCCTCCTTCTCATTTGCGGTGTTGACTAAAATTTCACCGGCATTGGGAACGTCATTTAATCCTAAAATCTCCACCGGAGTAGAGGGACCTGCCTCTTTTACTCTCCGGCCCTTATCATCCATCATGGCCCGAACCTTGCCATAACATGCGCCGCAGGCCACAATATCTCCCACATGAAGAGTACCTTTTTGTACCAGGACCGTCGCAACCGGGCCTTTGCCCTTGTCAAGCTCTGCCTCGATGATAATACCTCTGGCATTGCGGTCCGGGTTAGCCTTTAATTCCTTCACCTCTGCGGTAAGGAGAATCATCTCTAATAAATCGGTAATACCGCTCTGGGTATGTGCGGAAACCGGTACGCATACGGTGCTTCCGCCCCAGTCTTCGGGGATCAGCTCATATTCGGAAAGCTCCTGCTTTACCCGGTCAATGTTGGCGCTGGGCTTATCGATCTTGTTAATGGCAACGATAATCTCAACTCCCGCAGCCTTGGCGTGGTTGATCGCCTCAACAGTCTGAGGCATTACGCCGTCGTCTGCCGCAACTACTAAAACGGCGATATCTGTAGACTGAGCGCCGCGCATACGCATAGCGGTAAACGCCTCATGTCCGGGGGTATCTAAGAAGGTAATCTTCTGTCCGTTGATTTCTACTACATAAGCGCCAATGTGCTGGGTGATGCCGCCAGCCTCTCTTGCGGTCACATTGGTCTTACGAATGGCATCCAGAAGAGAAGTTTTCCCGTGGTCAACGTGGCCCATTACACACACAACCGGAGGTCTGGTGATCATGGTTTCTTCTGCCTCTGCTTCCTCTTTCAGCAGCTCAGCGATAACATCTACTTTCTCTTCCTGCTCGCAGAGGATATCAAATTCCATTGCTATCTCTTCTGCCTGTTCATAATCTACTTCCTGGTTTAAAGTAACCATCTTGCCCTGTAAAAAGAGCTTTTTCACAATGACAGAAGGCTGCATCTTCATTTTATCTGCCAGATCGCGGATGGTTATGGTTTCGGGAAGGGTGATAACTTTTACGGCCTCCGCCTTTGTCTCTTCCTTCTTAACCGGCATAATAAAGGCGCCCTTTTGCGGCTTTCCGCCTTTTGTTCCTGCCTTTGCCTTTCCGTCTTCCACCCGATCTCTCTTGTCAAAGCGATCATTTTTGTGAGCGTTTTTGTTCTGGCGGCCGCTGGAAGGCTTTGCCTGTACCGGGGTATCAAAGGATACCTTTCCGGCAGACTGGCCTCTGCCCTGGCCCCCCTGGCCGGAGCGGCCGGAAAATCCGCCTGAACGGCCGTCTCTTCCCTGGCTGTCCCGGTTTCCATATCCGCCCTGGCGGTTGTCTCTTCCCTGTCCGTCTCGGTTTCCGTATCCACCCTGACGATTGTCTCTTCCCTGTCCGTCTCGGTTTCCGTATCCGCCCTGACGGCCGGTTCCTCCCTGTCCATCTCGGTTTCCGTATCCGCCCTGACGGCCGGTTCCTCCCTGTCCGTCACGGTTTCCATATCCGCCCTGACGATTGTCTCTTCCCTGTCCGTCTCGGTTTCCATACCCGCCCTGACGGCCGGTTCCTCCCTGTCCGTCACGGCTTCCGTATCCACCCTGGCGATTGTCTCTTCCCTGTCCGTCCCGGTTTCCATATCCGCCCTGGCGATTGTCTCTTCCCTGTCCGTCACGGCTTCCGTACCCGCCCTGGCGGCTGTCTCTTCCCTGTCCGTCACGGTTTCCATATCCGCCCTGGCGGCCGGTTCCTCCCTGTCCGTCACGATTTCCGGAGCCATTCTGGCGGTTTCCTGTTCCTCCCTGACCATCCCGGTTTCCTGCTCCTCCCTGGCTGTCTCGATTCCCGGAGCCGCTCTGACGCTGCTGACTGTCAGACTTTACGGAACCTTTTTCTTCTTTCACAGGCGCAGAAGCAGAAAGGACCTCCGGAACCGGCGCTGCCGGACGGGGAGTCTGGGATTCCCGGACTTTTGCCGCTTCCGCCGGTTTTGCCGCTTCCGCCGGTTTTACTGCTTCCGCCTCTTTTATCTGCTCCACAGGCTTCCCAATATGCTGGGCCGGCGCTGCCGGACGGGAACCGGCGCTTCCCTTTTGTCCCCCTGCCGGTTTTGCCCCTGCCGGGCGGCTCTTAAGCTGCTGGGAATTCTGAGGCCGGTATACGGCTACCACTTTCTTTTTAAGCGGAGCTGCCTCGTCTCCGGGAGTTTCCTCCTTTTTAGGCGCTGTAAGGCTTCTTACCAGTCTCTCTTCCTCTCCTGTCAGCCCTGACAGGGCGCTCTTTTTAATATTATGTTTCTCCAGCAGATCCATCACTTCTCTGGGAGTTTTTCCTACTTCCTTTGCTAACTCATTTACTCTCATGCTCACTACCTCCTATCAGTATCATCTGTTTCCCCATGGCTTTCGCAAAGCCTTCGTCCAATATAGCCAGAGACGCCCTCATCTCTTTGCCCATGGCGTGGCCCAGCTCTTCCTTTCCTCCGAACACGCAAAGCGGCACTTTATAGTAAGTACACATATTGGTAAACATCTTCTTCGTATTGTCCGATGCCTCCTCCGATACAATCACCAGGCTGGCTTTACCGGTTTTTACTGCCTTTTCTGTAGAATATTCCCCACTGGCTGTCTTTCCCGCCTTGGTTGCAAGGCCCAGCAAATTTAACGCTTTCTGTCTGTTATCCAAGCTCTTCCATCTCCTTTTGCAGGGTTTCATATACTTCTTTCGGAATTGCCATTTTAAAGGATCTCTCCAAACCCTTTCCTTTTACAGCCTTTTCAAAGCATTCCATAGACCGGCATAAATAGGCGCCTCTTCCATTTTTTCTTCCGGTAGCGTCTATGGTAAATTCTCCCTCCGGCGTCTTTAAAACCCGAATCATTTCTTTTTTATTTTTGCTTTCACCGCAGCCGATGCATTGCCGCAAAGGTATCTTCTTTGCTGTACTCACTTTACCACTCCTTGCTATTCCAGGTTACTTTCTTCTTCCGGGTAGTCCTCATAATCATCCTGGTAGTTCTCTTCCATGTCTTCCATATCTTCCTGATATTCAATGCCCATCTCTTCAAACAGGCCGGACTCTTTCGCCTGGGTCTCACTCTTAATGTCAATCTTATATCCGGTAAGGCGAGCCGCCAGCCTTGCGTTCTGACCTTCCTTGCCGATTGCTAAGGACAGCTGGTAATCCGGAACAATTACCTGGGCTTCCCGCTCTTCCTCATATGCCACAACACAGATTACCTTTGCAGGGCTTAAAGCATTTTCAATTAAGTACGCCGCATTATCATCCCAGTTGATGATATCAATCTTTTCCCCTCTCAGCTCATTTACAACAGCGTTTACTCTGGCTCCGTTTAAACCTACACATGCTCCTACCGGGTCTACATTCTCGTCATGAGAACAAACGGCGATCTTGGTACGGGAGCCAGCCTCTCTGGCAATGGCCTTAATCTCCACGGTTCCGTCCCTTACCTCGGCAACTTCCGCTTCAAAGAGGCGCTTTACCAGGTCGGGATGGGTTCGGGATACCGAAACTCTGGGACCTTTCGGCGTATCTTTTACCTCCACAATGTATACCTTAATCCGCTCAGTAGGAACTAAAATCTCACCCTTTACCTGCTCGCTCTCGTTTAAAACAGCATCTACCTTTCCTAAATTAATGCTGATGTTGCGTCCCAGGTTCTTCTGCACAATACCGGTTACTACATCCTTTTCCTTGCTGTAGTAATCATTAAAGAGAACCTTGCGCTCTTCCTCTCGAATCTTCTGCAAAATAACGTTTTTGGCATTCTGGGTTGCGATACGGCCAAAATTTTTGGACTCAATAGGCACCTGGACAATGTCGCCTACAACGTATCTGGGATCTTTCATTCTGGCCTCGGAAAGGCTAATCTGCAGCATGGAATCTTCTGCTTCATCCACCACCTCTTTTTCTGCGTAAACAGAAAAATCGCAGGTTTCCGGATTAATTGTAACCTTTACATTGTCCGCCTTGCCAAAATGATTTTTGCAGGCAGTCAGCAGAGAGTTTTCAATTGCCTCTAATAAGATCTCCTTGCTGATATTCTTCTCCTTTTCCAGCATTTCCAACGCCAATAATAGTTCCTTGTTCATGGTTATCCTCCTAATGCTCCTTCTCCATTAAAAATCAAAAGCTAAACGAATCAGTGCAATTCCTGTCCTGTCAAATACAATCCGGCTTCCGTCCTCCATCCCCAGAGTAACGGTATCCTTATCATATGCTTCCAGCACGCCGGTATAGTCCTTCTGCTTATTTATGGCCTTGTAAAGCTTTACCTCAACCTCTCTGCCCATGCTTCTTACAAAGTCCTTTTCCTTTTTTAAAGGCCTTCCCAGGCCCGGGGAACTGACCTCTAAAATATAGCTCTCCTGGATAAAATCTTCCTGATCCAGCCAGTCGCCAAGCTTCCGGTTGATAACCTCACAGTCGTCTACCGTGATCCCGCCTTCTTTATCAATATAGGCCCTCAGATACCAGGTGCCTGCTTCCTTTACATACTCCACATCCACTAATTCAAATCCGTGTTCCTCCATAAGAGGGAGGAGGAAGGCTTCGGTTTTTGCCTCATACTGCTCTCTTCTGGTCATCTCTGCACCACCTTTCCGTTCTGTCTGTTTTTCATTGGCTTTTACAGCCGGACAAACGGAAAGAGTGGACTTACGTCCACTCTTTCAGCCATTTGTCATCTTGTTATCGTACCAACTATAACACTTTCTTATAGAAAATGCAAGAGGTATTTTTCTTGAGTTTTCGCGATCTTATTACAAAGAAAAATAATGCACTCAAAAAATATTGATATACCGCTTGTGCTGATTTTTCTTTGGGGATTACTGTTACCGCTTTTTAGCGAACTGCTTTCGATAGGCGGAAAGGGGCCCCTTGTCCACTGAGGGTAGTGTTGTTCCAATATCTTTTGTTTAATGTATGTAGTGATAATATAATTTTACTGTATGTTTTACCAGTGCTTAGATAAGTTAGCATTTTCAAGAGAAGATATAAAAACCGAATATTATTTACCTTTTTTATTTTCAGAAGCTGTCAACACAACAGCGTAAAGACGCATGGAACAGTGAATTGTAAACCATGCGTCTTTTTTGCGCCCAAAAGGATCCATTTTTTCCCAAAAATACTACCTATTTTACACTAGCGCATCTTCTCAGCGAAGCTCCGGCCAATACCCCTTATTGGCTTCTATCATATCATCCAGAATTTTTTTCGCTGTAAACAGGCTGGGAACGGTCTTTGACATGGTAAATGCCATCAGGGCTTTCTCATAGGAATTTTCTATCGCAGCCTCCACAATCAGCTTCTCCACAGCCTCCTGCTGTTCAATCAGCCCTTTATAGAATGTTTTAATCTCCCCTACCCGCACCGGCTCCGGGCCACGGTCAGTAATGTAAGCCGGGATTTCTACCATGGCATCATCCGGCAGATTGCTGACTGCTCCGTTGTTTTCAACCATCACCAAATATCTTTTACGCAGGTCAAAGGCCAGGCTCATAGCCACATCCACGATAAACGCTCCGTGGACGCCGCCAAAAAACTTTGTCAAATCTACCTCTTTTCCTTCCCGGTAGTCTTTTACTGCATCAAAAATCCGTTTTTCCCGGCCTTCCATAACCTCATTGGCGCGGGTATGCTCCGGATTACTGCTCTCAACGACCTCGTCCCCCAACAGGTAGTACTGCATATAGGTATTCGGCAGATAATCGTGAAATGCCGAGCAGATATGCTGTGCATTGCCGTAGGTATGCAGCCAGGAAGGATCGCTGTGCATTACATCGCTCTTCTCATTCTGAGGCATATAGCCATGTTTAGCTACATAAGCCTTTAGCCTTTCCGTCACATCCTCCCCCTTAAGCCGAACCTTGGTAAACCATCCAAAATGATTCAGCCCGAAGTAATCCACCTCCAGATCGTGGCGGTCACATTCCAGAATCTCCGCCATATTCCGCTCAATTGCCACCGGCATATCACAGATATTCAAAATTCTGGCATTTGGACGCAGGCGGAAGGTAGCTTTTGCCACAATAGCCGCCGGATTGGAATAGTTGACAATCCAGTATGTGGGTTTCGCATATTTTTCACAGAAATCGATTAATTCTACCATAGGATAGATGGTTCTCAGTCCGTAAGCCAATCCGCCCGGCCCACAGGTTTCCTGACCGACAACGCCGTATTTTAACGGGATCTTCTCGTCCTGCTCCCGCATAGCATACAGACCCACCCTCATCTGAGCAAAGATGAAATCTGCATCGGTCATAGCTTCCTTCGGATCTGTGGTTAAAGTCAGCTTCAGTTTTGGGTCAAACATCTCTACTACATGGCGGACGATCACGCCCACATCTTCCTGGCGTTCTTTATTGATATCATAAAGCACCAATTCATTTAATTTAAACTGATTTTTCTGCGCCAGCAGGCTTTTTACAATCCCCGGCGTATAAGTGCTTCCGCCTCCCGCAATTACTAATTTAAATGTTTTCATAATTTTGTTCCTCCTTGTTTAATAAATCGGCACGCGACGCTTAGCGTCTCCTGCCATGTCGTCGGAAGGTATCCTGAAAATGCTTCGCATTTCCCTTCCTCCTCACTCATTGCGGCCCAGGGCATGATCTACTGCGGCTCTCATTTTCATAACCTTTGGTCCATAAATAATCTGGATATTATTGCCCTTTATTACCAGTCCCGCCGCGCCTGTAGGCTTAAACCATTCTTTATCTTTTACTGCTGAAATATCTGTCACCTGCACTCTCAGGCGAGTCATACAGTTTTCTACATTTTCAATATTGGCGGCTCCTCCCAGCCCTTCGATTACATAAGCAGCCTGCTCTGCCAGAGCATCCTCTTTCTTTGAGGCAGTCTGAGCCACGCCTCCGCTGATCTGCTGTTTTACCGCCGCTGCATTGGCCTGAAGATCCACTACTTCCTGGCCGTCTTCCCGGCCTGGCGTTTTCAGATTCATTTTCTCAATTAAAAACTTAAATACAAAAAACATTACTACAATTTCTGCCAGACCCACCAGTACATATACAGGCCATTGGGTCCGGGCCACGCCTGCCGGAAGGTTCAGAACCAGAAAATCAATAATTCCGTTAGTTGCACAAACGCGTACTCCGATAATATAAACCAGCATCTGAAACAGGCCGTCCAGAACAGAGTAAACTACCCACAAAACCGGGGCTGCAAACAAGAATGTAAATTCCAGTGGTTCCGTTGTTCCTACCAAACATGCGGTAAGGGTCGCCGGAATAATTTGTGCGCGGGTGGCACTCTTCTTCTCTTTCTTTGCTGTCACAATAAACGCTGCGGCTACGCCGATTACGCCAAAGGTTTTCATCAATCCATAGGTCAGAAAACGGGCCGACTCCGGCATGGAGCTAATACTGGTATCCCCAAGCAGCGCCAGAAATACCGGCTTTGCACCGACGATTTGTTCTCCGGCCACCATCATGCTGTCACCGATGGATGAATACAAAAATGGCGACCATACCAAATGGTGAAGTCCTGTGGGAATCAAAATCCGGTTCAGGAATCCGTACAGGAATACTCCGAAAGCACCTGCGCCGGACATCACTCCAGTCAGGGCGTTGATTCCTGCTGCCGCTACCGGCCACACATAAGCCGCCGCTACCGCTATCCCCAGCACCACCGGAAGCAGCACCACAAATACAAACTTACTATTACCATACAAAGCAAATGCCCCGTCAAATTCTGTATCAATAAAGCGGTTATGTACCAGAGCCACCACAACGCCTAAAATCATACCAAGAAATACTCCCATGTCCGTCACATGATAGCCCAGGCAAATGGTCTGCCCGGTTCCGTACAAGTCTCCTGCCGTGGCCCCTTCGATTACCATACCGGCAACACTGAGCCAGCGGGAATTGGCAGACAGCCACACCAGATAGCTGACAAGCGCTACAAAAGCTGCATCTGCTTTCCGCTTCTTTGCCATACTCATTGCAATTCCCACGCAAAACAAAATTCCCAGATTTCCAAGGATCGCTCCGATACCGCCATTGATAAACCGGCCGATAATATAGATGGGTCCGCCCTCATTTACAAATGTCGTATTGCTCATCACAGAGGACAATGCCTGAATCATACCGGCAATAGGAAGAAACAATACTGGTCCCATGAGAGACTTGGAAAAATTCTGCATTGCATCCATCATCTTCTGTTTCATATCATTCTCCATTCTTTCTCGTTTTTTCCGATTCGGGGAGGCGCCATCCCATTCTCGATAGACCAAAGTATATCATTTTAGATAAAAAAGTCTATAGATTCACAGCCTTTTTAAACATTTTTACCCATTCCGAAACATGTTTCACTTTTTTTATTATTTTTGTAATCACAGCATTGAAAATATAGCGTATTTATCATATAATTCCGTTTATATGTAACTACTACTAGGGGGATATTATGAAACACGACATCTATAAACTGTCTGCCAGATATCATTTAAACGACAACGAGCAGTTTCTGTTGGATCATTTGTTAGAGGCTGCTGAAAATCGGGCTCATTATACTGTCAGAGATTTTGCTGCCAGACATTTTGTATCTCCGGCTTCTCTGATCCGGCTCAGTAAAAAGCTGGGATACACGGGCTACACTGATATGGTTTACCGTCTGGAATTTCTGGTTCAAAACGAAATCGACAACAAAGCTCTGGCATCTGACATTACCTCTTTCATCGGAGAGATTCCTACCGCCTGTATTACCCGGTTTACTCAGCTTCTGGCCGCTCACAGACATCAAGTAATTCTGGTAGCAGGCACCGGTTTCTGTTCTCCGTTGCGTGACTTTATTGCCCGCAAAATGCTGGTGCTGGGATTCCAGGCCATTGCCACCAACAATTACGAGGTATATGAAGCCAATGCGCTAAATGCCGGCCTTGTGCTGGCTATCAGCAAAAGCGGAGCTACTGATACCATCGTAAAACCGGTTTGTGATGCTCATCAGATAGGACTGGATATCGTTTCCTTTACCGGCGTTCCTTCCTCCCCCATCGCACAATATTCAAATCCTGCATTCGTGTTATTGGATGACAAAATTATGGATGACCGGAATCTCACCGCCAATTATTTTTATGCGCGGGTTCTGATTCTTTTTGAATATTTAATGGATACCACCGTAGACGCATAAAGGGGATGCTGCAAAATGAAACCAGGGACATCTGCCAACAGAAAGTCCCTTTATTTCATTTTGCAGCATCCCCTATGCATTTTATGGAAAGCTGGCTGATTATACGATTTCTTTCTCCATCTCCCTCATTTTTCTAAACTCCCTGCTCACAAGGAAAACAGAAAGAAGAAAGGCAGCGCCGTCCGCCACAGGTCCTGCATACAGTATGCCGTCAATGCCAAATATAAGGGGCAGAACCAGAATCAGCGGAATTACAAAAAACACCTGGCGGGTCAGGGATAAAAGCGCGCCCTTTAAGGGCTTTCCAATAGCGGAAAACATGCTGGAACTAAGCATCTGAACGCCGTTTATAATAACCATAAACAGGAAGGTTCTCATAAATTTTACTGCAAACTCCATATACCTGGCATCTCCGGAACCAAATATGGAGATAATATAGCCGGGAAAAATCTGAAACATGAGAAAGCTCGCTGAGGATACTGCCAGGGCGCAGGAAATTGCCAGTTTAAATACTTCTCTCACCCTTTGGTATTGCTTAGCTCCATAGTTAAAGCCTAAAATAGGCTGAGAGCCCTGACAGATCCCAATAATGACTGCCATCAAGATCCCGTTGGTTTTCATAACAATGCCGCAGCTTGCCAAGGGGATTTCACTTCCGTAAACTGACATGGCCCCATAATAGGTCAGAGAATTATTTAGTACAATCTGCACCAAGGTAATTGCAAGCTGGTTTAAACTGCTGCTCATTCCCAAACCGGCCACTGTCAGGCAGCGTGCCTTTTCCAGACGGAAATATTCTCTCTTAAGCCGGATATTCTTAAATTTCCACAGATATCTGGCCGCCACGCCAAAGGAAATAATCTGTCCGATAATGGTAGCCCATGCGGCCCCTGCAACTCCCAATTTAAATATAAAGATAAAGATTGGATCCAGAATGGTGTTGATAATCGCTCCAATCAGCATACAAGTCATGGAATACTTGGGGCTTCCGTCGGCTCTGGCCAGGTTGCTTAAGCCGTTGGTGGCGATAAGAAAAGGCATTCCCAGAGTGGTAATCCTGGTATAGCTGACCGCATAAGGCATAATCGCCGGGGTAGCGCCGAATACTCTTAGCAATGGCTCTAAAAAGATCTGAATAATCGCTGCATAGGAGATTCCCGCCACTGCCATCATACTAACTGCCGTTCCCACATACCGGGCCGCGTTTTCCGGCTCTCCTGCGCCTAACTCCAGGGAAAACCCTGAAGCGCAGCCGATTCCGATTAAAAGGGCAATGGCCATGCAGATGGTATTTAAGGGGAACGACACATTGGTTGCCGCGTTTCCCAGATAGCCTACCCCCTGTCCGATAAAAATCTGATCTACAATATTGTAGAGAGAGCTGACCAACATGGCGATAATGCTGGGAATTGCATAGCCTGCCAAAAGCCCGGACAGCTTTTCGTATCCCAAAGGATTGTTTTTCTTTTGTTGTGCTTCGTTCATTGTATTCTATCCTCTCCTTAGAATTTATTTTCCCTGGCTTCCTCCCGCATAATATCAAGAAGCGCCTGTCCGGTCCGCCGTACCAGCCGGTCTAAAAGTCTTTTCTCTTCCACGGTAAAGCCTTCCAGTACGATGTCATACCAGCTTTGGACAATCTCTTTGATCTTGGGATAAGTCTCCTTTGCTTTGTCTGTGGGAATCAGGCAGCAGGTCCTTTTATCCGCCGGATTGGGCTGCCGGATTAAAAACCCCTGCTTTTCCAGGGCGGCAATCGCCCGGGTAATGTTGCTTGGGTGAAGGTAAAAAGAAGAAAACATCTTCTCCTGGCTGAGCCCTGGCTCCTCGCAGATCATCAGCACAAACATATGCTGACTGCTGTTTAATCCCAAAGGCTCCAGCCTTTTATCCAAATACATTTTGGTATGCCGGTCCGTGACAGAAAGCCATTTAATGGTCTCCACAATCTCACCTCCGATTTTTAAACGCATATAGATATGACCTAATACCACTATTATAAAGCAATATATTTGCGCGCGCAATATTTTTTCTCACACAAAAATACCCGATTTTCCCGCTTTTTTTGGAAATATATCACAAAAATATAATAAATCGTCTTGCCTGTTTTTCCAAAATATGGTATATTGCTTTATGTATAGAGAAACAATTATATTTGCTTACTATCAATCTTTTGTTGCCATAATACAGGGTCAGACCTATCCTCTGTCCCAGGCCTCCTAAAAGTTCCCCCACCTTTAGGAGGCTTTTTCTATTTCTTCCCGGTACAAAAAAGCCGTCTGCAACCGGTTTGCTCCATTCACTTTCTCCCTTCTGCTCCCATATGATAAAGCATAATCCCCCTAAAATCATATGGAGGCAAAATCTATGATACCCAAATTAGAGGTCAAAGGGGTCAGTTGTTCCTACCACCGTATGGAAGGTGAGACACTGGCCCTTTCTCATATTGAATTTTCCATGGCTCCTGGTGAATTTCTGGCTGTAGTAGGACCTTCCGGCTGCGGCAAATCTACCCTTCTTTCCCTGATCTGCGGTCTCCTGACCCCGGACAAGGGGAAAATTTTTCTGGATGGTGAAGAAGTAAAGCGGCCAGGCGCTGGCGGACACATCGGATATATGCTGCAGAAGGATCACCTGTTTGAGTGGAGAACCATCCTGTCTAATGCTTGTCTGGGACCGGAGCTTTCCGGCAGTCTTACCCCTAAGAGAAAAGAAGAAATTGCCGGAATGCTTTCTGACTATGGTCTGGGCTCTTTTCTACATTCCAGGCCTTCTGAACTTTCCGGCGGTATGCGCCAACGCGCTGCCCTTATCCGCACATTGGCCATAAAGCCGGACTTATTGCTTTTAGACGAGCCTTTTTCTGCGCTGGATTATCAGACAAGACTTGCGGTTAGTGATGATATCAGCACCATTATCCGCTCCGCTAATAAAACCGCCATTTTGGTTACCCATGATTTGTCCGAAGCTATCAGTATCGCGGATCGGGTTCTGGTCCTCACCAAACGTCCCGGACAGGTAAAAGCAATTGTACCCATTCGTTTCGAGTCTGAAAAGTATGGGACCGCCAGCCCTTTAGAGAGGCGGAATTTGCCGGAATTTGCCGGTTATTTTAATCAATTATGGAAGGAGATCCAGACCCATGAGTAGTGCACAGCTTGAATATCTTGTCCGTCAATCCCGCCACCGCTTTGTGGTGCGTTCCGGCCGCATCCTGTTATTTATCCTGTTTCTGGCCCTTTGGGAGATCACTGCAAAGCTTCACTTTATCGACAGTTTTATCTTCAGCTCCCCCTCCCTGATTCTCTCCTGCCTTTGGTCCATGGCCAGGGACGGAAGTCTGTTTTACCACACAGGAGTCACCTTATTTGAAACCCTGCTCAGTTTTTTCCTGGTTATTGCCATAAGCCTGGGAACCGCTTTGCTGCTCTGGTCCAACCAAACCCTGTTTGAAGTCATAGAGCCTTTCCTGGTTATGCTCAACAGTCTGCCCAAATCCGCCCTGGCCCCTATCCTGATTGTATGGCTGGGCAACCGGACCAGAACTATCGTGGTCGCCGCCGTGTCTGTAGCTCTTTTCGGCGCTATTCTGACTCTTTATACCGGTTTTTCCCAGATTAATTCCGATAAGGTAAAGCTAATCTACTCTCTGGGAGGCAGCAAGAAGGATGTACTTTTAAAAGTTCTTCTTCCCGCTTCGGTTCCGCTCATTATCAGCAGCATGAAGGTGAACGCCGGGCTGTGCCTGGTAGGCGTAATTATCGGGGAGTTTCTTTCCAGCAAAGCCGGCCTGGGATTTTTGATTATCTATTCCTCTCAGGTATTCCAGATGACTTTGATGGTAACATCCATCGTGATCCTATGCGGAGTTTCGGTGGTGATCTATCAGGGAATCACTCTGTTAGAAAGGCGGCTGATAAGGAAATAGCCATGGTTTCCATTTCATCCTGCTTGACAAAACAGCAGATTCATGTATAATTACTTGTTGTAAATAAGTTCTAATAAGAACTATTATAAAAAGAACTATTCTGCAGGTATTACGAAGGAGGCTTTTATGACACGGACCACCGATTTTTTAATGAATTTGCGGCGGATTATAAAACTTCACGAAACTCTGTTAAAGAATATCTGTGAGGAATACGGCCTGACTTTAATCGAAGCAAACATTATCAGCTTTCTGTACAACAATCCGGGGCTTGATACGGCCCGGGATATTGTGGAGCTGCGTATGCTTTCCAAGGGCAACGTATCCCAGGCAGTAGAGCTGTTGATCCAAAAATCCCTGTTAAAGCGCACTCCGGATCGGACAGACCGGAGAGTCATTCATTTGACTCTCCTTCCCTCCTCCCATCCCATTACCAAAGCCATTGAGGACAGCCGGATCTGTTTTCAGGAGGAACTGTTTTCCGGCTTTACCAGTGAAGAGCGCCAATTGTACCACCAGCTAAACGGAAAGATCATAGAAAACACAAAAGCAGCAATGAAAAGGAGAGAACTTTCATGAATACCAGAAATGAAAAAGACTTTTTAGGGATCGAGCCGGTAGGGAAGCTTCTGCTTCGTTTATCTCTTCCCACTGTGGCAGCTCAGATTATCAATATGCTTTACAATATCGTAGACCGGATTTACATCGGTCATATCCGGGAAGTTGGAGCTTTGGCCTTAACCGGCGTAGGCGTGTGTATGCCCATTATTATGATTGTATCGGCCTTTGCTGCGCTGGTAGGAAACGGAGGCGCTCCCAGAGCTTCCATTTTTATGGGGAAAGGAGATATAGAGTCTGCTGAGAAGACTCTGGGAAACTGTTTTACCCTTCAAATTCTCGTATCCGCTGTTCTCACCGGAGCTTTGCTGCTGTGGAAAGACCCCCTGTTATTAACCTTCGGAGCCAGTGAAAATACAGTAAGCTACGGCAGCCAATATTTAAGTATTTACGCCCTGGGCACCATCTTTGTCCAACTTACTCTGGGAATGAATGCCTTTATCACTGCTCAGGGCTTTGCAAAGACAGGCATGGTGTCCGTGCTGATTGGCGCTGTCAGCAATATCATCCTGGATCCCATCCTGATTTTCGGTTTCCAGATGGGAGTTCAGGGCGCAGCTTTGGCTACCATCCTGTCTCAGGCCCTGTCCTGTACCTGGGTGCTGTTTTTCCTTTTTGGCAAAAAGACCAGTCTGCGGATTCGAAGATGTCATCTGCTTCCAAAGGCCGCCATCCTTGCCCCCAGTCTGGCCCTGGGGCTGTCCGGCTTTATCATGCAGGCCAGCGAAAGCATTATCTCTGTGTGTTTTAATTCTTCTTTGTTAAAATACGGCGGGGATGTGGCTGTGGGCGCCATGACCATTTTAAACAGTGTTATGATGTTTGCCATGCTGCCTCTCCAGGGTTTGGGACAGGGCGCTCAACCTATTATCAGTTACAACTATGGGGCCAGAAATGCTGCCAGAGTGAAAAAAGCCTACTCCCTTCTGCTGAAGGTCAGCCTTACCTATGCAGTGGTTCTCTGGCTCTGTGTTATGATGTTTCCACAGGTATTTGCCGGCATGTTTACCTCTGACCCGGAGCTGCTTAAGTTTACCAGGACCGCCCTTCGGATCTATCTGGCCTGTCTGTTTATCTTCGGCATCCAGATGGCCTGCCAGCTTACTTTTGCCGCTCTGGGAAATGCCAGGGCTTCTATCTCTGTGGCCATTATGAGAAAGTTTGTTCTCCTGATTCCACTGATTTTCATCATGCCCAGGCTCCTTCCCCGCAACCAGGTTATGGCTGTATATATGGCAGAGCCTGCAGCCGATATCATCGCCGTTACCTTTACGGTTGTTTTGTTTATTGATCAGTTTAAAAAGGCCTTAAAAAGTATCTCGTAAAGAAACAGAGGATACTGCAAAATGCCGCCAAACGGCTTTCCCTTCCATTTTGCAGTATCCTCTGTTGTTTTTTAGCAGCGGATCTTTATTCCGGTATCATACTTCTTATCTTCTACAATCACCCGAATATCGTACTCGCCCTTTAAGCCTATCTTATTGACATTGGTCTTGGTCACCCGCTCATCGGACTCTAAAAAGCTGCCGCAGCACATGGCAAGCTGAGGAACCGCGGTGGTGGAAATATAATATCCATGAGCCTCCTCTCCCTGCTCTGCCATCAGCATCACTACCTGGCCTCTCTCAAAGGTTGCGTGGAAGATAAAACGATCAAACTCTTCTTCGATTCTTGCCGCATATTTATCGGGAAGCAGCTCTCCTGTGTATTCTGCCGGAATCTGGGTATCAAATTCTTTTGTCACTCCAAGCTCTCCTACAATCTCGCCTTTCCCCAGCTCTAACACTTCATTTTCCCCATAGAGTTTCATCTTTTCTGCCCGGTAGTAATTGCCTTTGGCATGGAGGCGCATCATAGGTTTATTATCGCAGATCTCCACCGTAATGGATTCCAGGCTTCCGCCCATCATGGGCTCGTATGCACCCAGGGCCTCGGAAACCCCGCCGTCTTTGTTGTAAGCAATGCCGCCGGAATGAACCATGTAATGTCCCTCATTATAGTATTCCACATTGCAGATATAGGGTGAGAAAAACTCTGCGCCCAGGTCTTTTCCATACTCCCAGACCTGCTCAATAGTCATATCTTTGGTGTTAATGCGGTAGCGGACGCCTCTGGAGTAGTTATTCTTTGCAGACAGAAACTTATCCCTGTTTTTGGAGCCCCAGTGGTGGTTGTCAAAGCACATTACGTCTCCATTTGGAGTGATTAAACAGGCATGCTGCTCGTACTGCCAGCCGAAATTATTCCCTACAGGCGTAAAGAAATATTGATCCACCATCTCCTGAGGCCAGCCCTCCGGATCGCCGATGATCCAGTTAAGCTTTCCGGTTTCAAAATCAATATTAACCATAGCGTCCACATGACGGCCGGAGAATGTTAAAGAATTGGTATTTTCATCGTACCACACCGCATTATTATGGAACCAGTCATGGGCAGACCAGCTTCCGCTCTTTCCCATACCCGGCTCAATAAAATCGCTGTATTTCCAGGTCTTTAAGATGGCGCCGGTTTTTCGGTCAATCAGCACACACATATCCTCAACCGTGTCGGATCGCAGATCCTCGGTCAGGCACAGCAGGTTGCCGTCCGGCATCTCAAAGGCATCGTGGTGAGAGCCGCCAAAAATCTTGTATTCTTTGTAGATCTTGCCACAGAGACTGACCTCGTAAAGCCCGGACATATAGTAAGGCATCTGGATCAGACGGTCTGTTCCCATAAGGATATGGCCGTTCTTTAACCGTTTCATATCAAATACACACTTGATGTTTAAACACCATCTCAGGTCTCCTGCATAGTCATAGGCAGAAGCTTTTTCGCCGCTGGAGGGCGTTAAGAAAATACAGTTGTCCTGAAGATACTCCGGGGTGGTGTCCATGGAATAAACGAAGCCATTTCCGCAGTCAGGCTTGCCTATCTCAATTTCCACCACATGGGAAGCTCCCCGGTACTCCCGGATCTCCACCCGGTTTGTATACTCCGGATACAGGCCCATAACTGGAAGCACATGCTCCTTCGCTTTGGGGAAGGTGTGGGTAATGTTGGCCTGCCTGGTCTTCCCGAAAACCGTTATGGTAACCGCAGTCTCCTTTTCCGTACAGAAGGCAATCACCGCAGTGAGAGGGGCAATAAAGTAGAAATTGGTACGGACAATGGGATTGTCAATGGTGTAACCGCCCTTTCTCAGCTCCTCTAAAAGCTCTTCCTCCGCCTTTGCCTGCCGTTCAATTAAGTGCTCCTGAAATACATACTTTGCTCCTGCCATAGTCTTTCTCCTTTTTATATGATAATTTTTTTAATGCTTTATATTCATATAATTTCTCTCCGCAGCGCTCTGAGCCTCATAAATTTTTTCTGATTCTTGTGAATCCTCCTCTTCCCTGTAATCTCCCTGTACAGACGGTTCCATCCAGAATACAATCATTCCGTCGCTGTCTGTCTGCATCACATTATTATAAACCGGATAGGTTCTGAACAAGGCTCCTCCGCTGCTTTCACAGTCTGCCAGAAGCTGTTCTGCCGTATCCCCTCTTTCCTCCGGCGAGAGCTCCTGCAGGGTATTAATCTGATCCATTCCCCATTCTAACGCTTCTTTTGCGTTTTCCGCATCATAGAAATAGCCCTCTATATCATGAATCTCATGGGTTACCGTATCGTATTGCAGCATCAGGGAAGAATAATACTCCTCATCCTCCCTTCCCGGCTCTTCAAAATGCCACGCCTTTGTGGTTCTGTAGTCTGTAAATACACGGGCGGACGGGAGATTGGAGTATTGATAAACCTGATTGACGCTGACTTCCTCCTGCTCCTCTACAAAAAAGCCTTTTTCCAGCAAATAAATCTCCAGCTCAGGTTCCACCTCTTCCAGGACTGCGGAAAAATGGCGGTTATCACAGCGTTTTCCGGAGGCAATGGCCTCTTCCTCTGAAATAAGCTCTTCTGAATAGCCAAAACTCTTTTCCTCTTCCGATTCTTCCGGCAGTAATTCCTCTTCATCAAAAATGTCTTCCCAATCATCTATCGTCTCTTCCTCAGCTTCCGGTGCAAAAACCGTCTTTCCTGCATCCAATATGGCTGGCCAGAAAAAGGCTCCGGCTAAAACCTGGATAACCAAAACGAAAATAATCAGTGTAATAATCAATCCTGCACTGGAACGGCGGCGGGGCGGCTTTCCCAAAGGCATTTCCTTTCCTGCAGGAAGGCCGGACCGGACTGTCGCCTCCTTCCGTCCCTCATTTAAATAATAGTCTGTATCCCATTCCAATGGCTTTTTTACCAACTTCCGGCAGACCGGACAGTAGTTTCCGTTTAATCTTCCATCGCATATGGGACAGATTTTCTGTTTCATAAGCTTTCCCCCTTTAATCAGATTGAACGGCTATTCTTTGTTATTTTTCTGTCAATCTGTAAAAAAAGCTTGCTTTTTCTTCTGTCTGCTGATAAAATGCACCTAACTGCTTTGGCAATAAGCCAAATGTGTGCACAATAATACATAGAAGGAGATTTCCTATGGAACAGACAGGAGTCAAAGCATTCTTAAAACGTAAGAATGTCAACATCACCGTCCAGACCTATCTCATTGATGCATTAGGTGCCATGGCATTTGGTTTATTCGCATCTCTTTTGATAGGCACAATCTTTGCCACTGTCGGCGAAAAAACTCAGATCCAGGCATTTATAGTAATTTCAGACTACGCCAAAAGCGCTACCGGAGCCGCCCTTGGCGTTGCCATCGCCTATGCCTTAAAAGCGCCTCAGTTGGTACTGTTTTCCGCCGCTACCGTAGGCATTGCCGGAAACGCACTTGGGGGCCCGGTAGGAGCCCTGGCCTCTGCCATTGTGGCAACGGAGCTTGGAAAAATCGTATCCAAAGAAACCCGGGTAGATATTCTGGTAACCCCCGGCGTTACCATTATCTCCGGCGTTTTAATTGCCCAATTTGTAGGGCCCGGAGTGGCCGCCTTTATGAACGGCTTTGGTATGATGGTAAAAACCGCCACGGAAATGCAGCCCTTTTTTATGGGAATTCTGGTCTCAGCCCTTATCGGCATCGCCTTAACTCTTCCCATCTCCAGCGCTGCCATCTGTATCGCTCTCACCCTGGACGGCCTGGCAGGCGGAGCCGCCACTGCCGGATGCTGCGCCCAGATGGTAGGCTTTGCAGTCTTAAGCTTCCGTGAAAACGGGATGGGAGGCCTGTTAGCCCAGGGCCTTGGCACTTCCATGCTTCAGATGGGGAACATCGTAAAGAACCCTAAGATTTGGATCCCCCCTACTCTGGCTTCCATGGTCACCGGACCGGTAGCTACGGTAATTTTTAAGCTGACGAATATTCACACCGCCTCCGGCATGGGCACCTGCGGCCTGGTAGGCCCTATCGGCATCTATACTTCCATGGGAGGCGGCGCCAATATGTGGCTTGGCATCCTTTTCGTATGTTTCCTTCTTCCCGCTATACTTACCTGGATTTTCGGGAATATCTTCAGAAAGATTGGTTGGATTAAGGACGGGGATTTAAAGTTGAATCTGTAAATCCCAGGCTGTATAAAAATTTTCCAAAGTCCTGGCGGCCTTTTTCTGTGCATTTGTAAACACCCGCATCCTCCAGGACTCTGGAGAATACCAGGCCTACCTGTTCTCTCAAAATCTCATCTATATTGTCTCTGGTAATTTTGTCATATTTGGGAAGGAATTCCTCCACCCAGTCCGCGTGCTTTTCCAGAGTCTCATTGCTGCGGATATCCTTTCCTTCTATTATGTATTCTGCCAAATCCGACAGCTCGGTCTTTAACCTGGAAGGAAGAACTGCCAGGCCCATAACCTCGATGAGACCAATATTTTCCTTTTTAATATGATGCAATTCCTGATGGGGATGGTATACGCCCAAAGGGAATTCTTCGGTGGTAATGTTGTTTCTCAGCACCAGATCCAGCTCATAAACGCCTTCTGATTTTCTGGCAATGGGCGTAATGGTGTTGTGAGGTTCTCCTTCGGTCTCTGCATAGATAAATGCATCTTCATCTGTATAGCTTCTCCACGCCTGTAAAACCTTATCTCCCAGCTCAATAAGCCGATCCGGATCTTCGCCTCTGAGACGGAGAACGGACATGGGCCAGTGGACAATCCCTGCTTCCACATCCTCAAATCCTTCCATAATAAACCGTTTCTCCATGGGGGCTTTGGCCATGGCAAAAGTGTAGCGGCCGCCCTGGAAATGGTCGTGGCTTAAAATAGATCCGCCAACAATGGGCAAATCCGCATTAGATCCCAGGAAATAGTGGGGGAACAGCTTTACAAAGTCAAACAGCTTTACAAAGGTTGCCTTTTCGATCTTCATGGGGATGTGCTGTCCGTTAAACACAATACAGTGCTCGTTATAGTATACATAGGGGGAATACTGGAACCCCCACTGGGAATCGTTGACGGTAATGGGAATAATCCGGTGGTTGTTTCTGGCCGGATGGTTGGCGCGGCCTGCGTAACCTTCATTTTCCCGGCACAGCAGGCACTTGGGATAACCGCTCTGCTTGGCTGACTTGGCGGCAGCAATGGCTTTGGGATCTTTTTCCGGTTTGGATAAGTTGACGGTAATATCCAAATCGCCGTAGGGGGTGGAAGTTTTCCACTTCATATCCCTGCAAACCCGGTAACGGCGGATATAATCGGAATCCTGGCTTAATTTGTAATAGTAGTCTGTGGCTTCCTGGGGAGAGTTGTCATAGTGCTTCCAGAAAGCTTCTATCACTTGGCTGGGACGGGGCATAAGACAGTTCATCAGCTGGGTATCAAATAAATCCCGGTAGGTAATACTGTCTTCCGGAATCACGCCGGTCTGGCAGGCCGCATCCAGCAGCTCCTTTAAAATCGACTCCAGATCCCGGGACTCTGCCGGTCCTTCCGGCTCCTCATACTCGTCCATTTTCATCACATCAAGAATCTGATTGGTGGCATAGATCCGGTCTGCCTCTGTAATCAGCCCGGCCTTTAAGCCGTATTCTACCAATCCTTTAATTGCATCGTATACCATGGCAATTCCTCCTGGTTTTCAAAGTTTCCGGGCAGGAGACGCTTATTTTTGCGGTTTTCCTTCTGCCCCGTGTTATCTTTTATTATACCTGTTTTGCTGTGATAACACAATGGGCCCTACATATTTTTTGATTCGGCCTGTGACAATTCCTCCCAGTACCCCTACACAGGCCCCGGCTATGGTTCCCGCAATGAGAAGGACAGGGAAATAGACGAATACAGAAGTATCTAACACCAATGCCGCCACTATAAGCTGGCCCAGATTGTGGGCGGCCCCGCCCAGGATACTGACGCCTACATGGCTGAACAAATGGCATTTTTTACAGATAATCATCACCGCAAGGCTTAACGCCCCGCCGGCCAGTCCATACATCATGGAAGAAAATCCGGCTCCGAACAGCAGGCTGGAAAGGACGATACGCACCAGGCTTACTGCAATGGTTCCCGGAACGCCTATGGTATAAAGCCCTGTCACCGCCACCAGGTTTGCCAGTCCCAGCTTTATCCCGGGAACCGCCAGGCTAATGGGAAACAGGGATTCAATATAGCTGAAAATAAAGGCCAGAGAAATTAAAATTCCATATAATGCCACTTTCCCGGCCGGGGAGGCATGATTTCTTTTTGTCATGGAAAACTCGCTCCTTTGATATATATGACATTGTAATAAATAAGCCCAGGCTTTGTCAATTAACCTGGGCTAACTCCTTTTCTTTTCCTGTTGCATTTTCCCTTTTTCATATGCTAAAATATTGTAGCAGTTAGGGATTCTATTTACCTTCTATAGGAGTAAACAAGACGTGAAATATAAACGGGAACTTATCTTAGTAATCATTCTTTTTCTCATTGCCTCAGCATGGGCTCTGGGACAAAAGCTGCTGTTTTCTGCCCCGGCCGCTATTGCCCGGGTATCTGCAGACGGGGAAGTAATCGCCTCTTTGGATTTAAAAAAGGATCAGGAGTTTCTTGTCACCGGCCTTCATGGGGAAACCAATCATTTAATTATAAAAAACGGGGAAATCTGGTGTGAATCTGCCTCTTGTCCGGACAAAGTCTGCGTCCGGCAGGGAAAACAGAGCCAGAACGGCTCTACTATCGCCTGCCTGCCTAACCGGATGATTGTTACGATTGTGGCGGAGTGAAGGCAAAATGGCGGAGCGGTCCGTTTCCTCTGCCCAGATTCAGGCAGGAGGACAGGGCGGCAGTTAAGTATTGTTTTCCCAATTTAACACTTTCCTCCAGGGAATAGCCCAGAGCCAGGCAGGAGGCAATGGCAGAGGATAAGGTGCATCCGGTTCCGTGAGTATTGGAAGTGACAAGAAAGGGCGCCGAAAACCATAGATGCTTTCCATGTGTGTACAGCACATCCTCTGCCTGAGCGCAGGGGGATGGGCCGCCTGCCATGTGTCCGCCTTTTATCAGGACTCCCGGGCAAAATTTCCCCAGAATTCCGGCCGCCTGCTCCATTTCTTCTCTGGTGCGGATTTTCATTCCGGTTAAAGCTTCTGCCTCCGGCAGGTTGGGCGTCACCAAATCTGCCAGAGGCAAAAGCTCTTCTTTCATAATCTCAATGGCTTCTTTCTCCAGAAGTCTGCTGCCGCTGGTAGAAGCCATTACCGGATCCAGGACAACATTACCAGCTCCATATTCTTTAAGTTTACGGGCTGCCGCTGCCACCGCTTCTTTGTCCCCCAGCATGCCCAGCTTTACCGAGTCAGGATAGATATCCGTAAACACAGAGTCTATCTGGGCCTCTATCATCTCCGGCTCTATCTGCCGGATTCTGGTTATCCCCAGAGTATTCTGGGCTGTGACAGCAGTGATAACGCTCATACCGTAAACCCCAAACCCGCTCATGGTTTTTAAATCTGCCTGAATCCCGGCTCCGCCGCTGCTGTCGGATCCGGCTATGGTCAATGCTGTTCTCATTCTGGGTCCTTTCCGCTGCCTGAACTGTTACATTTGCTTTTTCTCAGCTTTTCTGCCTTCCTCTTTAATTGTCTGGCCGCTTCTTCCACATCCGGTTTCCCGAATACCCCGGAAACTACTGCCACCCCGGCGATGCCGCTCCCTTTCAGCTTTTCTATATTCCCCCAGTCAATCCCGCCGATGGCTGCCACCGGAAGGTCCACACTGCGGCAAATCTCATAAAGGGTTTCGTAAGTCATATATTTTGCGTCCGGCTTGGTATTTGTCCCAAAAACCGCTCCGCTTCCCAGATAGTCGGCTCCCGCCTTTTCTGCCTCCCGGGCCTGAGCAGGTGTTTTGGCTGTCACACCTAAAATTTTATCTCTCCCTAAGAGAATCCGGGCGGTTTTTGCCTCCATATCCCCTTGTCCGATGTGAAGGCCGTCAGCCCCGCAGGCTAAGGCAGCCAGCAGGTTATCATTAATAATCAGGGGAATCCCGTATTCTCTGGTAAGTTTCCTTATTTCTACGGCTTCTTTAAAAAGCTCCGGAAATTCCATGTCCTTTTCCCGAAGCTGAATCATGGTGACCCCGCCCTTTATGGCCGCCTCAATTTGAGCGAGAAACTCTTTAAAGTCCCTGGTGAATCTCCGATCCGTGACCCCGTAAAGACAGAGAGCTTTTTCTACCCGCTCTTTTGTCCAAAGCAAATTTGAGCTTTTCCCGTGGTCTCCTGACTCTGTTTCCTCCTCCAGAAACCCCCAGCCTATTTTGCTACGGCTTTCTAAATCCTGATCCTTCAGCAAGGCCCCGGCATCCATAAAAGCCTGATTAAAAACTCCGATATTCCCTCCTGCTGCCTTTGTCCTTTCATAAGCCAGCTCCCCCATTATACCGTAGGCAGAAAGGGCCTGGCACGTGATAAAAAAGGCAGACTTTGTACTGATGCTGCTGGCTTCTGCAGCCCCCAGCCAGACTCCCAGCAGACCGTCCAGCATACAACCGCTTCCGGTAATTTTCGCCATCCAGGGATGACCGTTTTTTATCCGGCAGATTCGCTCCCCGTCTGTTACCAAATCCAGTTCCCCTGTCATTGCCACAATACAGCCATAGCGCTTTGCAAGACCTGCGGCTGTTTTGGCCTTTTCCCTCCAATTCCCGGGCTCTGTCCTGTCCGAAAGGGCGGCGTCAATTCCACAGGAATCTCCCCCCATCTCTGCCAAAATCCGAATTTCCGTTCCGTTTCCCCGAATCACGGTTACGGGAATCCGGGAGAGAATGGACAAAGCGGTTTTAAGGCGGAATCCGGAAGCGCCTGCTCCTACCGGATCCAGGATAATCGGATGTCCCAAAGCGGCCGCTTTTTTTCCGGCCAGAATCATAGCCGGAACAGCCGCCTCTTCCAAAGTTCCCAGATTGATTACTAAGCTGTTACAGATTGCGGTAACCTCTTCCACCTCTTTGACACTGGAAGCCATAATGGGGGAACCTCCTGATGCCAAAACAAAGTTTGCCACGCTCCCGGCAGTGACATAGTTGGTAATACAGTGGACTCTGGGGGTTTGTTTTCTCAGTTGTTCTATCATGTTCATGCCTATCCCTCGTGTTTACTATGAAAATCCGCCGCCGACAGGCGGCATAAGTTCAGGTATGCCCCATGCGCCCGCCAGACTTTTCTGTGTGGTAGTGCGTCCATTGCCGGGCGCATGCAGGTTTACTATGAAAATCCGCCGCCGAATAGGCGGCATGCATTCAGGTATGCCCCATGCGCCCGCCAGACTTTTCTGTGTGGTAGTGCGTCCATTGCCGGGCGCATGCAGGTTACTATAGATTGGTCAGGTAACGAAATACCCCTGATTTTTCCATGACGCCTATGAAAAAAACGGCCATGGCGGTGCCGCACAAGGTGCTCATAAGAAACGGCATTACATACATAAACAGCGCCGCTTCCTTACCCATCAGCAGCATGGCTACCGGGTAGCACAGGATTCCTCCCAGAATTCCGGTTCCGAAGACTTCTCCAAAATAAGCCGCCGCCAGCTTACCGGTTTTCTGATACAGGTATCCGCACAGGAAGGCTCCCACCATACTGCCGGGAAAGGCCAGCAAGCTTCCGGTGCCAATAAGGTTGCGGATCAAAGAGGTGGTAAATGCCATGGCCACGCCGTACCAGGGGCCTAAAAATACCCCGGCGATTACATTGCACAGATGCTGTACCGGAAAACATTTGGACGCCCCTATGGGGATGGAAAATCCGGACATGGCTACTGCTGCCGCCGCCAGCATGGCGCTGATTACAAGTTTCTTTATATTTCCTTTCATAGTGTTTCCTCCTAGTATAATAATGAATCGGCACGCGCCGCCCGGCGTCACCTGCCAAGTCGTCGGAAGGCATTTTAAGAAATGCTTCGCATTTTCCTTCCTCCTATCATTCATCATAAATGCTGACAATCTCTCCGTCTAAAATCCGGTTCATGTTTTTCACAGCGCAGAAATTGCCGCACATGGAGCAGGTATCTTCTTTCTCCGGCCTGGCAGATGCCCGGTAAGCCCTTGCTTTTTCCGGATCAATAGCCAGTTCAAACATTCTCTCCCAATCCAGATTTTTCCTTGCCATACTCATTTCCCGGTCCCAGCAGGCGGCTCCCTTAACTCCCTTGGCAATATCCGCCGCATGGGCGGCAATGCGCGAGGCGATAATTCCTTCTCTTACATCGTTGACATCAGGCAGTCTCAGGTGTTCTGCCGGGGTTACGTAGCACAAAAATGCCGCCCCGTAAGCTGCTGCAATGGCTCCGCCAATGGCTGCCGTAATATGGTCGTATCCCGGGGCAACATCTGTCACCAGGGGACCCAGCACATAGAAAGGAGCTCCTTTGCAGATGGTCTTTTGAATCTCCATATTGGCTCTGATCTGGTTTAAAGGCATATGCCCCGGACCTTCTATGATTACCTGTACGTTTTTTTCCCAGGCCCGGCGGGTCAGCTCCCCCAGGGTCACCAGCTCTTCTATCTGGGAAATGTCTGAGGCATCTTCTATACAGCCGGGACGGCAGGCGTCCCCTAAGCTCATAGTCACGTCATATTCCTGACAAATGTCCAGGATCTCATCGTAATACTCATAAAAGGGATTTTCACATCCTGTCATTTCCATCCATGCAAAGATAATGGATCCTCCACGGGAAACAATATTGGTCAGGCGTTTTGCATCTTTAAACCGCCTGGCAGTCTGTTTATTGATTCCTACATGGATGGTCATAAAATCCACTCCGTCTTCTGCGTGCATCCTTACAATGTCGATCCATTCTCTGGAAGTAATTTCTTTTAACGCTTTGTGGTAATAGACTACCGCATCATAGATGGGCACAGTGCCGATAATGGCTGGACATTCCCCCGTCAGCCTGCGGCGAAAGGCCCGGGTATCGCCGAAAGAACTGAGATCCATAATGGACTCTGCTCCCATCTTCACCGCATCCTTTACCTTTAAAAGTTCCATATCCAGATCCTTCCAGTCCCTGGAGACGCCTAAATTTACATTGATCTTGGTTTTCAGCATAGAACCGATTCCGTTAGGATCTAAGCAGGTATGGCTTTTATTTGCCGGAATTGCAATTTTCCCCTCTGCTACCAGAGCCATCAGCTCCTTCTCATTAAAGTGTTCCTTCTCCGCCACCAGTTTCATTTCCCGGGTCAGGATTCCTTTTCTGGCGGCATCCATTTGTGTACTGTAATTCATGCTTCCTCCTTTTTTGCTCTGCTTTTTTATATCATAGGAAATCATCCTTATGATATGAAAAAAGCCCATACCCGCAAGGATATGGACTATAAAT
>CAJUJM010000056.1 GCA_910586755.1 uncultured Lachnospiraceae bacterium | reverse complement strand
TTGTTTTCTGAAATAATCTGTCGGATTTGCTCCTTAGCGACTGCCATAAAAATACTCCTTTTCGATAAGAATTGTCATATCTGAATTCTTACCCAAAAGGAGCCACTTTTTTCCAAAAACACAAACTATTTTACACTACCCAGGAAGGAGTTACCGTCATCTCCTTCCTGCCGCTTTTTCCTTTAATCCAAAACCATTCTGGCCGCGCCGTAAATACCGGCGTCATTTCCCAGCTTTGCCAGAGTAATAATTCCGGCATCCTTAGAAATTACCGTGTATTTCCGGTAGTACTTATCGATCTTATCTATCAGAAACTGTCCTGCTCTGGAAACGCCTCCGCCAATTACAAACGCCTCCGGATCTACTGTCAGAGCTACCTGGGACAAAACCAGACCTAAGTAACGGGAAGCAATCTCCACTACTTCGTCTGCCAGGGCATCTCCTGCTTTAGCTGCATCCAGTACATCTTTAGCGGTTACACTGTCGCCCTTTTCCCGGAGAACAGACGGTGTTGTTTCTGCAGCCATTTTGCGGCGCGCTTCTCTGGCAATTCCTGTGGCGCTGGCAATCTGTTCCAGACAGCCTACGCCGCCGCAGTTACAGCTTTCAGTCTCTTCGTCACGGGCGTGGATATGGCCTATTTCTCCGCCTAATCCGTGTCTGCCTGCAACAATCTTTTCATCAATAATCACTCCGCCGCCTACGCCGGTTCCCAGGGTTACCATGACAATGTCGCTAAAGCCTTTTCCGCCTCCCTGCCACATCTCGCCAAGCGCAGCTACGTTGGCATCATTTCCGCCCTTTACAGGAAGCCCGTCCAGCATGGCGCTCAACTCTCTCTGAGGATTCATGTCTCTCCAGCCCAGATTTACGCACAGGGTTACAGAGCCATCCGGAAGCACTGGCCCGGGAATTCCCATTCCGGCCCCTACCACATCTTCCATTTCAATCTCCAAATCTTCCAGTTTTCTCCGAATAGAAGCAGCAATGTCCGGAAGGATATTTTTCGCTCCATCCTCGGTCCGGGTAGGAATCTCCCATTTATCCATAAGACGGCCCGTTGTCTCAAACAAGCCCAGCTTAACAGTCGTTCCCCCTACATCGATTCCAACACATACTTTTCCCATTTCTTTCGCTCCTTTTTCTTTATTAGTTTGTTACAGTTCAGCCTGCAAGGAAATACCTGACCCCCTTACCGCTGAAAGCATTATCTAAGCGTAATAGCCTGCATCTTCTGCGCTCCTGTCAAAATAAACTGATTTGGCAGACTGCCGCAGGTAATTTGCGATATTTGGAAATCTACCTCCCCTGAGAACTTTTCCACTCCCCGCATGTTATAAATTTTACAAGAATTATCATTATAAAGGATCACATAATCCCCATCAATATTTCCGGATAAATAAGCATAGTCCACTCCCGTTTCAAATACTTTCGTACCATCGCTCCGATATACCACCAGCTTTTCCGGTTCTGGTCCTGCGCTGTTAGCGGTTACAAGTCCCACATATTTTTCTGAATAAAACAGGCTTTCTATCCTTTCCTCCCCGGTCTGAACTGTCAGCATCGGATTTGCCCTGTTCTCTGATGAGAAAAATGCCACCCCTTTGTCCGTACAGGCAAAAGCTTCTGTCTCTGTCAGGTACTGAACTCTGGGCACCACTTTATCTACAAAATGTTCGTCATCTCCACTGACAATCCGGTTGGGAATATTTGCTCCCACTTCTTCTGAATAGTCATAGATAACCACTCTGCTTCTTAACGTGCTGTTTTGTATGTAGGCATAAGAGCAGATAAGCTGAGTTCCATCGGGGGAAAAGCTTAAGTCCATCAGGTATCCATTTTTCGAAAGAGTAGATTTCATGGTAAGCTTTAAGTCGCTTCCGTCCCTTTTGAACATAGAAACATAGCTGGATTTGGAGTCCTCCAAAGCCGCTGCCACCACTCCCTTTCCGGATATGGTAACCCTTGCAATAGGAAGCAGGGTGGAGGCAGTTCCCTGATAACCATCTTCATTAAAAATATAAATACTGTTGCCCTGCTGATCCGCGACTGCTGCAAAAGATCCGTTGACTGCCACAATAGGCGTTTTCATTTCAAAGGTCTGAACCCATACGGTTTTCCCCTTATTATCAATATAGGATGCGCCGTCCCGTGTGTATTTTAAAACATTTTTTCCAAAATTCACGTATCTGGCGTTGCTTCTCTCCATACCGCTCTCACCAGTTGTCAGATTTACCTCCCAGCTCACCCGGTAATTTTGAAATCGATAATAATTTTTCCAATAGTAAAATCCTCCGGCTGCGGATGCTAAAAAAAACAGGATCACGCCAGCTATCACTGTCCTCCTGCGGATGACTCTTTTATGGGCTTTCTTTACTTCCTTTACCTCTTCCAGGTCATCGCCCTGATTCATGTACTGCGGATTACTTGCCGCTGTCTCTTCCCTTGAAAGCCTGCCGGACCGCTCTGCTTCATAGTTGGTAATCATCTGCCGTCGAAGCTGTTGCTTTTTTCTTTCCCGATTCATGGAGCTTAAATCACTCATTTTTTGTCTCTCCTCGGTATGCCGCCTTACTGGCGTTACTTTCAGTATACAACATTTCGGGAAGAAACGCATTAAATTTTTATTCGGAAGCTTCAATGTTTTTACGGAATCGCAGTTTCCGGTACAATCAGCTGCCTTCCTGCAACAATTACATCTTCATTCTCCAGGCCATTCCAGGCGCAAATATCTTCCAGATTATTGACGCTCTGGTAGAGTTTAAAGCAAATTCCGTACAGGGTTTCTCCCTCCTGAACAGTATAATACATCTGCCCTGTTCCCGGCTCTGTAAGAGGCTGCACGGATACCTGAACTCCTTCTCCCTGCGCCGCATTGCTATCCGCCTGCTGTTCTCCGCTGTTTTCAGGCGCTGCGGTCTGACTGTTAACTGCCTGTCCGTTTTCTGTGGTTATGTAAAGCTCCTCCTGTTCAGGTGTTTCTGCATTCCCGCCAGCTGTTTCAATACCTGAATTGACTCCTTCTGCCCCCACTGGCTCAGCCTCTTCTGCAGAATCTTCAGTGGGAAATACATCTCCGGATACCTGCTCAATTATAATTTCAGGGCGGCTTTCCGTTTTTGAGCCGTCTGTTTTTCCCTTAGTCTTTTCATTCTCAGCCTGTTTTCCCTGTCCTCTCAGGCTTTCCCACCCTTCTGCTCCGGCAGGAAGGACAGAGGCGATTACACTTTCCATGTCCCTCATCTTTTCATAATTATTGAACATGGTAACGCCTCCGGCCAAAACCAGCACTGTCAAAGCACTGCACAGACCGCCTAAAACAGTTATGGTGTTTTTTCGGTTGGTTGCCTGAACCTTTTTGGCCTCCATTTTCTGTCTGAAATCCCGGATTACCGGGTCGCTGCCTCCGGCCTCCACCCGTTTATTATCTTTTCTTGAAATCATATAGTCCTGCATCATCTGGTTCCGCTCATAGTAGATGCAATGGCCTTCCAATTTATAAAACCCGTCTCTGGAGGTTATGTAGATTGCTTCATCCCCTTCCAGTCCTCCATTTAAGTACATAATCTGATTTTTTCCGTTAAAATACTGGCTGTGCTGCTTCCAGTAGTTTAGCGGGCTTAACGTGCATCCGGGAGTTCCGCACAAAAACCATCCCTGAACCGTTCTTTTTGGAAACTGCCCTTCTATATTTTGATATGCCCGTTTCCAGGCTTCCTCCGTAAATGCAACCACTTCTCCTTCCTGGGTTACTCCGTCCATCTCCAGGGCTCCGTCTACAAAGATAAATGGCACGCCCTCATGCTCCTCTGCACTGCCTAAAAGCAGCCCTATCCGCAGATCTTGTCCACCTGCCGGATACAGCCGCTTTAAATACGTATTTACATAATCTTCCACATACAGCCGGACCATCTGGTCCCGTTCCCCGATCTGCCGGATATTTTTTGGCAATTTGGGGAATGGATTATACAATTCTCCCATAACACTTCACCCTGCTTTCCTATTCTATCTCATTAAGAATAGCACAAGCAGTCTGCGAATCCTGTCAAACCACTGCTGCATTTACACATAACTTTTCGACAAGACAAATACTTTCGCTGATACAGTCTGCCAGGCGCATTACCACAGACAGACGGACGCTTTGAAGCATTAACGGATCATAATTCCCGCAGCCGCCTACAATGCCGGTAATAAAAATGTCGCCTACCTCTCTCAATTCTTTGCTGACTCCCAGTCCCGGCTTTAATGCCCCTCGCCCCAAAGTTACATAACCTACATGGTCGGACTTTCCCACCGACGCATCAATGGCCACTACCACATAATCCGAGTAGTCTTCCTGCAAAAAGTGCATGTAGTCATCCAGATTCATGGCATGAACCGGTCGTTCCAAGGTGCCGAATACCGGAATATCCTGGTTCTGTCTTCCTTTTAATTTATATCCAATCAGCGGTCCCAGACTGTCTCCTGTGGATCGGTCTGTGCCGATGCACAGGAAGACTACGCCTTTTTTTCCTCTGTCAAGCTCGTCCAATATCATTTCATACAGCCGTCCCGCCAGATTTCTGGCATCAAAGCCGCGGTGTGTATCGTAATAATATATTTCCTGCTGTGTGTGCACAGCGATACGTTCCCAAAATTTCATTATTTTACCGCCTTGTTTGTCCATTTATTTTCATTATAGACATGGGCGGGGGATTTTATGCACAAAAAAAGGAAGGGGCGGTGCCCCTCCCTGGAAAAGGTACTCTCCGAATTCACACAACCCCATCCTCATCCGGATTTTCCAGCAATGTCGTTGTATACTTATCTAAAATCACTCTCTGAATCATATCCCTGGTGCCGGAGTTAATGGGATGTGCGATGTCCCGATATTCTCCGTCCGCCGCCTTGCGGCTGGGCATTGCAATAAACAAGCCTTTTTCTCCTTCAATTACTTTAATGTCGTGGATGACAAATTCATTGTCCAGGGTGATGGAAACAATTGCTTTCATCTTTCCTTCCTTCTCAATTCGTCTCACTCTTACATCTGTAATCTGCATACTGTAACCCCTCCATCAATCTTCTCTCGCCACTGCGATGTCTTTTGCCTGGCAGCGCCCCCGCGCCGCTATACCGGCTGTATTCGTCTTATATGGTATACCTCTCATTCTTCTCCACAACAATCTTAATATTGTCGGGGGTTCCGATATGAGTTGTGTTGGCACGAATGGTATCACGGCTCTCAACGATACAGTTTTCAATCACTGTATTGTCCCCAATATATACATCATTCAAAATAATGGAGTTTTTGATGATACAGTTATTTCCAATATACGCCTGCTTAAACAGGACAGAGTTTTCAACCATACCGTTTAAGATACAGCCGCTGGAAATCAGGCTGTTCTTCACAATAGCGCCGGGATTATATTTGGCCGGCGGCATATCGTCAATCTTAGAGTAAACATCCGGATACTGCTTAAAGAAGTAGTCTCTTACCTCTGGCTTTAAAAAGTCCATATTGGTCTTATAGTAGGACTCAACGGAAGCGATATTGCTCCAATAGGTGTCCATCTTATATGCATAAATTCTCTTTAAGTTCTTGTAACGAACCAGAATGTCATTTACAAAATCATAGCGATCTTCTGCCGCACAGCGCTCAATCAGTTCAATAAGCTGACGCCGGCGGATCACATAGATGCCGCAGGAAATGGTATTTGCGTCCGATATCATAGGCTTCTCCTCAAAGTCTACGATACGCCCGTCATCATTAATCTTTACACAGCCAAAGCGGGTAACGTCCTCACCCTCTGACATCTTTTTACAGACAACCGTAATATCCGCCTTTTTCTCAATGTGGTATTCCAGAACCTTATTATAGTCCATCTTATAAATGCCGTCTCCGGCTGCAATTACCACATAAGGCTCATGACTGTTCTTTAAGAAAGAGAGATTCTGATATAATGCGTCTGCTGTTCCGCGATACCAGTCGCTGCTCTCCGCAGTAATCGTGGGAGTGAATACGAAAAGCCCTCCCTGCTTTCTGCCAAAGTCCCACCACTTGGATGAGCTTAAATGCAGGTTTAAGGAACGGGAATTATACTGGGTAAATACAGCCACATTCTGAATATGGGAATTGGTCATATTGCTCAGTGCAAAGTCAATGCTGCGGTAGCTTCCAGCCACCGGCATTGCTGCGATTGCCCTCTTGTTGGAAAGCTCACGCATCCTCTTGCTGTTGCCGCCTGCTAAAACGATACCGATTGCTCTCATCTTATGCCCCCTGCCTTTATAATGTAGTCTCCGCTTGCCAATGTTCCATCAGGATAGTCTGCCGCCTCAGTGAGGCCGGAAATAGCGGTATTTTTGCCGATCTTCACGCCATCCGGGATTACGGAGTGTTCACCGATGGTAACTAAATCAAATTGATAAACCTTAGGATCATATGTGCTGGGCGCATATTCGCCAACGCCGATTTCTGCATTCTGACCGATACATACGTCTTCCGCCACAATGGCTTTATTTACAGCCGCGCCTTCTCCAATCTTACTGCTTTGCATAATAATGGAGTCACGAACTACCGCGCCCTTTCCGATGGTAACGCCAGCGCCGATTACAGAATTATAAACCTTGCCGTAAATCTCAGTGCCTTCGCCGATAATACTTCTTTCAATCACTGCTTCAGAAGCGATGTACTGGGGAGGTATAATATCGCTCTTGGTATAAACCCTCCAATATTCCTCATACAGATTAAACTCCGGAATAATATCAATCAGCTCCATATTCGCTTCCCAATAAGAGCCCAGTGTCCCTACGTCTTTCCAGTAGCCATTATACTCATATGCAAAAATACGGTCGCCTTTTCCATGACAGTAAGGGATAATGTGCTTGCCAAAATCGCAGCCCGGCTCATCCTGCATCTTAATCAGGGCATCCCGCAATACAGGCCAGGAGAAAATGTAAATCCCCATAGATGCCAGGTTGCTTCTGGGCACCGGAGGCTTCTCCTCAAATTCCGTAATCCGGTTGCTTTCATCCGTAATTACTACGCCAAACCGGCTGGCTTCCTCAATCGGAACCGGCATAGCAGCAATGGTAATGTCGGCATTGTTCGCTTTGTGATAATCCAGCATAACCTCATAATCCATCTTATAGATATGGTCGCCGGAAAGGATTAGAACATAGTCCGGATTATAGCTCTCCATATACTCCAGGTTTTGGTAAATAGCGTTAGCCGTTCCGGTATACCAGTCGCTGCCCTTGCTTTTCTCATAAGGCGGCAGAACTGTAACACCTCCTACATTCCGGTCTAAGTCCCACGGAATCCCGATTCCGATATGAGAATTTAAACGTAACGGCTGATACTGAGTCAGAACTCCGACTGTGTCAACTCCAGAATTGATGCAGTTGCTGAGAGGGAAGTCAATGATGCGGTATTTTCCCCCGAATGATACCGCCGGCTTGGCCACTTTCTGAGTCAGGACTCCCAGGCGGCTTCCCTGTCCGCCAGCTAAAAGCATGGCTATCATTTCTTTCTTAATCACGTTATCACCTCTTGCTGTTAAATTTAGTAATGCCTCTATTATACCATACTTTTCATAAATAGTGAACAAATTAAAGATCTTTTTCTTGTATTTTTTGTGCATTTTCCGACACTTTCTTCTATAATATTTAAAATATTGCATATTAATCCATATGTTGTATATTTTTGTTTTTCAACATACTAAATGTATCTTTTTTGTCCAAAAAAATCTGCTGGTAAAAATTCACCAAACCCTTGAATCCGCAGGAAAAATCCCGTCTTTGACAGTTTATAAAACAGAAAAACGCTGTACAGTCTTATTTTACAGGCTATATAGCGTTTTTTTCCTTCGTTTTACTCTTTGGTAATTTATTCCCTTCCCTTACTCTTTTTCTGAATTTCTTTCATTTT